>NZ_JANLJJ010000060.1:7175-18524 GCF_029255545.1 Ferrovibrio sp.
GGAAATCGCCGAAGACCCGGCGCAGGAACTGGCGGTGGAGAAGCTGGAACTGCTCAGCCGCCGGCTGGTGCATTACCGGCCGGGCGAGGATAGCTGGCTGCAAAAGCTCAGCTTCGGCCGCAAGCGCGAGCCGGCGCCGCAGGGCCTGTATATCTACGGCGAGGTCGGGCGCGGCAAGTCCATGCTGATGGACCTGTTCTTCGCCGCCGCCCCAGTGGAGAAGAAGCGCCGCGTGCATTTCCATGCCTTCATGCAGGAGGTGCATGCCGAGATCTTCCGCTATCGCCAGCTGCCCGACGAGGATGCGGAAAAGAAGAAGGGCGGCGACGACCCGATCCGGCCACTGGCCAAAAAGATCGCCGAGGCCAGCTGGCTGCTCTGCTTCGACGAATTCCAGGTCAGCGACGTGGCCGATGCCATGATCCTTGGCCGCCTGTTCGAGAAACTGTTCGACCGTGGCGTGGTGGTGATCGCCACCACGAACCGCGCCCCCGACGATCTCTACCAGGGCGGCCTGAACCGCCAGCTTTTCCTGCCTTTCATCGCGCTGTTCAAGGACAAGCTTGATGTGCTGCACCTGGCGGCAATACGCGATTATCGCCTGCAGCGCCTTAGTCGCGAGAAGGTGTGGTTCAGCCCGCTGGGCATGCCGGCCACCGCGGCGCTGGACCGTGCCTGGGCTTTACTGACCGACGAGGCCGATGGCGCGCCGCTTGACCTGGAGCTGCTCGGCCGCAAGCTGCATGTGCCACTGCAGGCGCGTGGCGTGGCGCGGTTTGCCTTCGCCGATCTGTGCGAGGCGGCGCTGGGTCCGGCCGATTTCCTGGCGATTGCCCGGGCTTTCCATACTGTGATGATCGATGGCATCCCGACCCTCAGCCCGGCCAAACGCAACGAGGCGAAACGCTTCGTGACGCTGGTCGATACGCTCTACGAGGCGAAGGTCAAGCTGCTGGCCACGGCCGAGGCGCCGCCGGAGACACTGTATCCCGAAGGCGACGGGGCGTTTGAGTTCCAGCGCTGCGTCTCGCGCCTGAACGAGATGCAGAGCGAGGATTATCGCGCCTTGCCGCACGCGGCGGACTGACTGACGCAGGCCGGTTTAATTCGGCAGCAGCAGGTCGCGGGCGCGGTCGAGCCGGGCGTTGTTGAACTGCGCGCCGGTCAGGGTGGCGCCTTCGAAACGGCCGTCGGTCAGGTCGGCGCCGCTCAGGTCGGCGCCCGTCAGGTTGGCTTCGCGCAGATCGACGCCGACCAGGCTGGCGCCGCTCAGGTTCGCCGCCACCAGCAGGGCCTTTTTCAGCTTGGCCGCGCTCAGATTCGTGCGCGCGGTGCGGCTGGTGGGGGTGTCCTCGCGGATCGCCGCCAGATTGGCGCCGGAGAGATCGGCGCCATCCAGCGTGGCCCGCGCCAGGCTGGCGCCGCGCAGATTGGCCTTGGCCAGCACCGCGCCGCGCAGGTCGGCGAAATTCAGTCGCGCCAGGGCCAGATTGGCGTGGCCGAGCTGGGCATTGGTGAAGCAGGCGCGTTCCAGCAGGGCGCCCATCAGATTGATGCCCTGCAGGTCGCGACCGGAGAAATCGAAATCGCTCAAGTCGGCGCGCAGGCCCTGGCGGCCTTCAGAATGCACCCAGAGTTCATGCTGGCGCAGCACTTCACTCAAATCGGCCGCCGTATGGCGCGAGGCGATGGCAAAGATCGCGGCGGCCAGCTCAGGCAGGGTACGGCTGGCGGCATCGACGATGGCGCCACGCAGGTCGGCGCCGGCGAAATTGGCGCCGCCGAAATTGGCTCCGGTGAGCGTGGCGCCCGACAGGTTGGCGCCGGAGAAATCGGAATGCTGCAGGTCGGCGGATTCCAGTCGCGCCGACATCAGCTGCGCCTTGCGCAGATCGGCCCGGGCCAGGTTGCTGTCATCCAGATTGGCATCGGCAAAATCGGCATGCAGGGCAAAGGCGCGTGACAGCTGGGCGCCCGAGAGATCGGCGCGCTGGGCCGAGGCGCCCGAGAGATCGATCGCCCGTTTGGCCGGGCCGCTGCCGCTGAGCTGGCCTTCCGAGTCATAGACCGGCGCCAGGGCCTCTATGCCATTCGATTCGGCCATGTTGGCATCGTTCAGGCCGGCGGCCCGCAGGCAGGCGCCGCGCAGGTCGGCCCAGCGCAGGTCGGCGCCGTCCAGGGTGGCATTGCGGAAATCCGAGCCGCCGCATTTCGACATGGAAAGCTTGGCGCCATCGAGGCGGGCGCGATGCAGCCGTGTGCCGGTCAGGTTGGCCAGCGTGAGGTTGGCGCCGGTCAGGTCGGCGTCAGACAGGTCGGTGAAGGCCAAGTCGGCCGGCTTGGCATCGGGTTTGCCGGCCAGATGGGCTTCATGCTCACGCAGAACATCGCGCAGCTTTTCTGCGCCGACTTTGGTCAGATGCGCGGGAGCTCCGCGGGTAAAATCGCCCATACGTTCTGCGGCCCTGCTAACTAAACCGATACACAGAGATTACCGATGCACAGAGATCACCGATACATCGAGATTCGGCCGCGAGTGTATCCCGGACCGGCCATGCCGTTCCAGCCGTTTGCCCCCTGTATTGGGCCTTAGTCTAGCAGGTCAGCCGCGCCGTTCCACCATCAGCTTCTTGATTTCGCCGATGGCCTGGGCCGGGTTGAGGCCCTTCGGGCAGGTTTGCGCACAATTCATGATGGTGTGGCAGCGATACAGCCGGAACGGGTCTTCGAGGTTGTCGAGTCGCTCACCGGTCATCTCGTCGCGGCTGTCGGCGATCCAGCGATAGGCCTGCAGCAGGATGGCCGGGCCCAGGTAACGGTCGGAATTCCACCAGTAGCTGGGGCAGGAGGTGGAGCAGCAGGCGCACAGGATGCACTCATAGAGGCCATCCAGCTTCTTGCGCTCCTCGGCCGATTGCAGGCGTTCGCGCGCCGGCGCCGGGCTCTGGGTCTGCATCCAGGGTTTGATCGAGGCGTATTGCGCGTAGAAGTTGGTGAGATCCGGCACCAGGTCCTTGATCACCGGCATATGCGGCAGCGGATAGATCTTCACGTCGCCGTCGATATCCTCGCAGGCCTTGGTGCAGGCCAGCGTGTTGCCGCCGTCGATGTTCATGGCGCAGGAGCCGCAGACGCCCTCGCGGCAGGAACGGCGGAAGGTCAGCGACGGATCGATCTCGTTCTTGATCTTGATCAGCGCGTCCAGAACCATCGGGCCGCAATCGTTCATGTCGACCTCATAGGTGTCGACCTGCGGGGTCTTGCCGTCATCCTGGTTCCAGCGATAGACGCGGAACTTGCGGACCTTGCGTTCCTCGCCCGGCTTGGCGGGCGGCAGGGACCAGGTCTTGCCTTCGGTGATCTTGGAATTTTTCGGCAGCGCGAACTCGGCCATGGGGCGGTATCCTTGCTTCTTCAGTAAACGCGCTTCTTGGGCTCGATATACGAGATTTCGTTGCTCAGCGTGTAGGTATGCACCGGACGGTAGTCGAGGGTGACATCGCCCTTGTCGCCGAGCCAGGAAAGGGTGTGCTTCATCCACTCCTTGTCGTCGCGATCGGCATAATCCTCGCGGGCATGCGCGCCGCGGCTTTCCTTGCGGTTCTCCGCCGAATGCATGGTCACCACGGCCTGGCGGATCAGGTTGTCGAGCTCCAGCGTCTCGACCAGGTCGGAATTCCAGACCAGCGAGCGGTCGCTGACGCCGATATCTGGCATCATCTTGTAGACCTCGTCGATCAGGCCCTTGCCTTCCTTCAGCACCTCGCCGGTGCGGTACACCGCGCAGTTGTTCTGCATGGTGCGCTGCATCTGGTCGCGGATCTTCGCCGTCGCGCTGCCGCCCTTGGCGTTGCGGAAGCGGTCAAGCCGGGCCAGCGCTTCGTCGCCGGCCTTCGGCATGTCCTTGTGCTTGGCGCCCTTCTCGACAACCTGGGCTGCGCGGATGGCGGCGGCGCGGCCGAACACCACGAGATCGATCAGCGAATTCGAGCCCAGGCGGTTGGCGCCATGCACCGACACGCAGGCCGCCTCGCCAACGGCCATCAGGCCGGGCACCACCTTGTCGGGGTTGCCGTCCTTCAGGGTGACGACTTCGCCGTGATAGTTCGTCGGGATGCCGCCCATGTTGTAATGCACGGTCGGCAGCACCGGAATCGGCTGCTTGGTCACGTCCACGCCGGAGAAGATCTTGGCGCTTTCCGAGATGCCGGGCAGGCGCTCGGCCAGGATCTTCGGGTCGAGGTGATCCAGGTGCAGGTAGATGTGGTCCTTGTTCTTGCCCACGCCGCGGCCTTCGCGGATTTCCATGGTCATGGCGCGGCTGACCACGTCGCGCGAGGCGAGGTCCTTGGCCGACGGCGCATAGCGTTCCATGAAGCGTTCGCCCTCGGAATTGACGACATAGCCGCCTTCGCCGCGCGCGCCCTCGGTGATCAGGCAGCCGGCGCCGTAGATGCCGGTCGGATGGAACTGCACGAATTCCATGTCCTGCAGCGGCAGGCCGGCGCGCAGCACCATGCCGCCGCCGTCGCCGGTGCAGGTATGGGCCGAGGTGCAGGAGAAATAGGCGCGGCCATAGCCGCCGGTCGCCAGCACCACGGTATGGGCGCGGAAACGGTGGATGGTGCCGTCGGCCAGGTTCCAGGCCATCACGCCGCGGCAGGCGCCCTCGTCGTCCATGATCAGGTCGAGGGCGAAGTATTCGATGAAGAACTCGGTGTCGAATTTCAGCGACTGCTGATACAGCGTGTGCAGCATCGCATGGCCGGTGCGGTCGGCGGCGGCGCAGGTGCGCTGGGCCGGCTCGGCGCCGAAATTCTTGGTCATGCCGCCGAAGGCGCGCTGATAGATCTTGCCTTCCGCCGTGCGGCTGAACGGCATGCCGAAATGCTCAAGCTCCAGCACGGCCGGCACCGCTTCGCGGCACATATATTCGATGGCGTCCTGGTCGCCGAGCCAGTCGGAGCCCTTGACCGTGTCGTACATGTGCCAGCGCCAGTTATCCTCACCCATGTTGCCGAGCGAGGCGGAGATGCCGCCCTGGGCCGCCACGGTGTGGCTGCGGGTGGGGAACACCTTGGAGATGCAGGCGGTCTTCAGGCCGGCGGCTGCCATGCCCATGGTGGCGCGCAGGCCGGCGCCGCCGGCGCCGACGACAACGACATCGTAGAAATGGTCGTGAACCTGATAGCTGGCGGGCATGGTCTTACACCCCAAGGAAAAGCTTGAGCACGGAAAGCGCGGCGATGCCGCCGACGACGAAGACCGCGAAGGTCACGCCCAGCAGGCTGGCCATCTTAAGGCCCTCGCTATGGACATAATCCTCGATCACCACCTGGGCACCCAGCTTGAAATGCCAGAACACCGCCAGCACGGCGAGCAGGGCGACGATGGCGAAAACCGGATGGCGGAAGGCGGCGGCGACAGCGGCATGATCGCCGGTGGCGAGCTTCAGCAGGGCCACCAGCATGATCAGCGCCAGCGGGATCAGGGCGAGCGCGGTGACGCGCTGGATCCACCAATGCTGCACGCCATCCTTGGCGGCGCCCAGGCCGCGCACTTTCTTCAGCGGGGTGCGCATGGTCTTGGTCGGGTTGCTCATGGCGCGCTCCTCACTTCCAGGCGTAGGCGATGATCCAGGCCAGCACGGCCAGGACCACCGAACCGACGATCGCCAGCCAGGCCGAACGGTTGGCCACCGGCAGGCTGTAGCCATAGCCGGCATCCCAGGCCAGATGCCGGATGCCGTTGAGCAGGTGGTAGAACAGCGCCCAGGTGAAGCCGAACAGGACCAGGCGGCCGAGCCAGGAGCCCAGCACCATCTGCACGTAAGCGTAGTATTCGGGGCCGGCGGCGGCGGCGACCAGCCACCAGGTCAGCAGCAGGGTGCCGATACCGAGGCCGACGCCGGTGGCGCGGTGCAGGATCGACGAGGCCATGGTGACAGGCCAGCGGTAGACCTGCAGATGGGGAGAGAGCGGTCGTTCGACATTCGCCATTTTTATGCGCCTTCGAGTGGGGACGGCGCGCCGGGATCGTGGAATACGTCTCCTGATCGGCGCCCCGAAAGCGGGGCAGATACTAGACCCGGCCACCGCCTAGTCAATGATTGGCAGTCTTGTTTTTAACGACCTAAACCCGCTGCCGGCAAGGCAAATTGCCGGCAGCGGGGATGTTCCCGAGGATGTTCCGGGGCATGTTCCTTCGTGCGAGTCTATCTCAGATCGTAGGTGCGCTCGCCATGAGTGTGCCATCGAGGCTGTCGAATTCCTCTCCCTCGCTCACCCGCGGGCCGCTGGCGGCGCATGGGGTGGCACATGGCCGGGCCGGGATGGCCCGGTTCTTCCGGCCGGATCGCCTCAGCGCTTGAAGAAGCCCAGCAACTGGTTAAGCGCCACGGCCTGGTCAGCCAGCGAGCGCGCAGCGGCCGCAGTCTGTTCCACCAGGGCTGCATTGCGCTGGGTCATTTCATCCATGCTGACCACGGCGCCGCCGACCTCCTCGAGACCGCTGGCCTGCTCGCGGCTGGCGCTGGCGATCTCGGCCACGATACTCGAGACCTTCTTGATCGCGGCGACGATTTCCTCGAAGGACCGGCCGGTCTGCTGCACCAGGCCGGCACCGGCCTTGACCTCGCTGTTCGAGGACTGGATCAGGGTCTTGATGTCCTTGCTGGCATTGGCACTGCGCTGCGCCAGCGCGCGCACTTCCTGCGCCACGACCGCGAAACCCTTACCGGCCTCGCCGGCGCGGGCGGCTTCCACCGAGGCGTTCAGCGCCAGCAGGTTGGTCTGGAAGGCGATCTCGTCGATCAGCCCGACGATGTCGGAAATCTTCTGCGCGCTGCCCTCAATGCGGTTAACGGCAGTCACCGCCTGCTGCGCCACCTCGCCACCGCGCATCGCGGCGTCGCGGGCCGCCATGGCCAGTTGGTCGGCGGCCTGGGCATTGTCGGCATTCTGCTTCACCGTCGCGGTCACCTCATGCATCGAGGCCGCCGTCTGCTCGATCATCGCGGCCTGGCTTTCCGTGCGCTGCGACAGATCGAGGCTTCCGGATGAGATTTCGCCGGCGGCTTCCTGCACGCGGCCTGCGGCCTGCGTGAGCTGTTCGGCGATGCGGTCGAGTTGCTCGGTCAGGGAATTGGTATCGTCGCGCAATGCGCCGAACAGGCCGTCATAGGCCACGTCGATGCGTCGACTGACATCGCCCTCGGCCAATCCGGCCAAAACGCTGGCAACGGTGCGGATCGCTTCTTCGGTGATGCCGAGCAGGCGGTTGATGCCCTCGGCCAGGCGGCGGTTGACGCCCTCCAGCGCCGCCGTGTCGATGCGGCGGCTCAGGTCGCCGACGGTGGCGGCATCGAGGATGGCGGCCACCGACTGCTCAAGCCGCGCCTCCTGCGCCTTGCGCTCCGCCTCGAAGCTCTGGCGCTGCGCGGCTTCGCGCGCCTCGGCGGCCTGCTCGGCGGCTTCGCGGTCGGCCATCAGCTTGTGTTCGGCGGCCTCGCGTTCGGCATCGCGCCGCCCTTCCGCCGCGATGTAGCGTGCCACCAGCGCCAGGGCCACGGCGGCAATGCCACCTGCGATGGCGAGGAAGACGCCGAAGGAGGTCAGCCGGGTGCGGAGCAGGTCGGCATGCAGGGCCGTGACATTGCGGCCGAGCATCAGATCGGCGATCTCGGTATTGTCCGGCGCCAGCAGGCTGGTGGTGGCCTGCACGATCTCGGCGCCGGGATCCGCAGGGATGCCAGTCAGTTCAAGCAGGGCTTGCGTGCCGCCGCGCGGCCGCAGGGTCAGGTTCATGCCCAGCCGCTGCTCAAGGCCCTGCAGTTTGGGCAACGGATTGACATGTAGGGCCACATAGCCAGCCGGGCGGAAGCCGCCGATCGCGGCCACGACCGTCTGCACCGGCCCTGCCGGCGAAGCCCAGCCGAACTGGGCCAGGTTGCGGCGGTCGGGCCCCTCGCGTTTGGCCAGCGGTTCAAGCTGCGCCATCGGCGGATTCATCTCGTCGCCGTTCCACAGGCCGCCGAGCGGCTTCATCTCCAGGTCATAGACAGTCGCGCCCAGCACGACGACAGCGCCGCTGGTGATGATGCTGTGGCGGAACTCGGCGCGCAGCGAGCTGCGGATGCCTTCGGCCTCCTTGGCGATGGTGGCGGCGCGCAGCGCATTGGCCTGCGTGATCGCCTGCGCGACCTCGGAGATGGTCTTGAAATGCTCGGTCCAGATTTGGTCGGCAGCCAGCTCGCGCAACACACGGGCATCGCCGCGCAGGGTGGATTCGTCCGCCAGCGCCTCGTAGCGCTCGGACATGTAATAACCAACGCCGCCACTGGCGGCGAGAACAGCAGCCAGGACAATGGCGATCACGGCGGTCAGGGAAAGCTTCATGGCAAGTCTTCGATGCGGGGGTGGACAGGCTGCCGCATCAGCCACAGTGGCGCGGCGTTAAAGTGTCGTCATGGCCGACAAGCCATGATCGCGTCGGCCTGCCGCTGGCTATCCCCGCAGATATGCGAAGCCGAGCCATGAAACGATGGCGCATGCTTTTCCCCATTTATGATTTTCCCCCGATGCGGCGACCATTTCATGGAAGCCGCGCGGAAGTAAAGGCATTCCTGCCCGTGCGGCTTCCATGTTTGCGCATTGGCAACGCTTGCGCGAATGGCTGGCCAGATAGGCCCGCTCGAAATTGCGTCGGGTACGGAGGCAGCAGCCCGATTGTAGCCGATGCCGGCATGTGACTGACCGCAGGGATCGGTCACATGCCGGCATCAGTGATCAGTGCAGGTCGTAGGCGCGTTCGCCATGGGTGGTGATGTCGAGGCCATCGAATTCCTCTTCCTCGCTCACCCGCAGGCCGCTGGTGGCACGCAGCAGCGCCAGGATGCCCCAGCTTACGCCACCGGCCCAGATGGCCGTCGCGGCCAGGCCAAGCAGTTGGCTGCCCAGCTGGGTCAAGGCGTCGACGCCCTCGGCAAAGCCGCTACCGCCAAAGCCGGGCTGGCCGATGATGGCCACCAGCAGGATGCCAAGCGCGCCGCCGACGCCATGCACGGCGCAGACATCCAGTGAATCGTCCAGTTTCAGGCGCTGTTTCAGCAGCGAGGTGATGCTGAAGCAGACCACGCCGCCGCAGAAGCCGGCGATCAGGCCGCCGACCGGTCCGGCCACGCCGGCGGCCGGCGTGATGGTGGCCAGTCCGGCGATCAGCCCGGTCACGGTGCCGACCAGCGAGGGGCGGCCATGGCGCAGCCATTCGATCGCCATCCAGGTCAGCGCGCCGGCTGCGGCCGACATGTGGGTGGCCAGCATGGCCATGCCGGCGCTGCCATTGGCGGCCAGGGCCGAGCCGGCATTGAAGCCGTACCAGCCGACCCACAGCATGCCGGCGCCGGTGGCGGTCATGCCCGGATTGTGCGGCAGGATCGGCTCGTGGGGGAAATCGCGGCGCCGGCCCACCATCAGGGCGGCCGCCACCGCCGCCATGCCGGCGGTGACATGCACGACCAGGCCGCCGGCGAAATCGATCACGCCGACCTCAAACAGCCAGCCGCCGCCCCAGATCCAGTGGCAGACCGGCACATAGACCAGCAGCAGCCAAAGGGCCGAAAACCACACCACGGCCGAGAATTTGATGCGCTCAGGATAAGCGCCGACGATCAGCGCCGGGGTGATGATGGCGAAGGTGAGCTGGAACATGAAGAAGACGGCCTCGGGGATGCCGTCTTTCAGTGTGTCGGCGCCGATTCCGGCCAGGAAGGCGCGTTCCAGCCCGCCGATCCAGGCCTGGTTCGCGCCGCCGTCGGAAAAGGCCAGGCTGTAGCCGAAGGCCAGCCACAGCACCGACATCAGGGCGGCGATCACCACGCAATGCATCAGCACGCTGAGCGCGTTCCGCGCCCGCACCAGCCCGGCATAAAACAGCGCCAGGCCCGGCAGGGTCATGAACAGCACCAGCGCCGTGGCGGTCAGCAGCCAGGCCGTGCTGGCCGTGTCGAGCGGTTTTTCATCGGCCGCGAAAGCCGGCAGCGATGAGGCAAGCAACAGAAGAACGGGCGCCGCCAGGCGGCGCGCGAAGAAAGCGATCATGGGGTCCCACCCTGTCTCGTTTATGTCAGCCGCGTCGTTGCCGGCGGGCGAAACGCCGGCAAAACGGGCAGGCTGCCCAAGCACGAGGCATGCCAGCCGGCAGGGCGGCACATGGCACGGGAAGTGCTGATAAACGCTCAGGCAGGCCGGCGCTTCAGGAGGTGGCTCACGAAGCTGCCGGCAAATTCAGCATATTGCCGCTGAATAAGTAGTCTTTTGCCTATTAATAAGGCTATATTAGCCGCGACGCGGCATGGCGACCCAGTAATCCAGGTCCAGCACCACGCTGTCAGGGTATTTGCCGGCGGCGTCCTTGTCGGGGAAGCCCTGCGCGGGCTGGTCCTTCACCGCCACGGTGCGGACGCGCAGCACGCCCACATCGCTGCGGCCCTCGATCTCGCCTTTGCCCAGCACTTCCGACCAGGCATAGATCGTGTTGCCGGCCAGGGTGGGATTCACATGGCGGCCGCCATTGATGCCGACCACGAAGGCGGCGTTGCTCAAGCCGTTGAAGCTGAGCGCACGCGCCAGGCTGATCACGTGGCCGCCATAGATCAGGCGGCGGCCGAGTTTCTCCTGGCCCTGGCGGTGCTGGTCGAAATGCACCTTCGCCGTGTTCTGGTACAGCCGGGTGGCCAGCATGTGCTCGGCCTCCTCGATAGTCATGCCATCGACATGGTCGATCTTCTCGCCGACCGCGTAATCCTCCCAGCCATGCTTGCTGCCGGCCATCACCCAGTCGTATTTGCGGAAGTCGGTGCCCTCGGGCACGCGCAGTTGCACCGGCGACAGCACCTCGGCCAGCGGCGGCACGAATTCTTCCGTGATCACGGCGGCCTCGTCACGCTTCTTCACCATCACCCAGCGCACGTAATCCAGCACCAGGTCGTTGCCGTTCTTGTAGCCCTGGCTGCGCACGTAGACGACACCGGTTTTCTTGTTCGAGTTTTCCTTCAGGCCGATCACGCCGGACACGGTATGCAGCGTGTCGCCGGGATAGACCGGCGCGAACCAGCGGCATTGCGCATAGCCCAGGTTGGCCACGGCATTCAGCGAGATTTCCGGCACGGTCTTGCCGAAGATGATGTGGAAGGCCAGCAGGTCGTCGACCGGCGCGGCTTTCAGCCCGATGCTGCGCGACAGCGTGTCGGCCGATTGCAGCGGAAAGCGCGAGCCGTACAAAGCGGTATATAGCGCGACGTCGCCGGTGGTCACCGTGCGCGGCGTGGCGTGGCGCAGCTGCTGCTTGAGC
>NZ_JANLJJ010000060.1:18624-31777 GCF_029255545.1 Ferrovibrio sp.
CTGCAGTTTCGCGATGGCGTCGGCCAGGGCTGCCAGTTTCTTCGCCTGCTCGACATGCAGGTTTTCCACCAGCTTGCCGTCCACCAGCACCACGGCCTTGCCTTCCTTCGAGGCGGCCTCGAAAGCGGCGATGATCTTGTGGGCACGCGCCACCTCCGCCTCGCTGGGCGCAAACACGCGGTTGGCGGCGTCGATGGTCTTGGGATGGATCAGCGTCTTGCCGTCGAAGCCCAGTTCCAGGCCCTGTCTGCAGGCAGCCTCGAAGCCGGCCTCGTCATCGAGGTCGAGATAGACGCCGTCGAGGATGCTTAAGTTGTAGGCACGCGCCGCCAGCATACACAGGCCCAGCGATGTGATCACTGGCAGGCGCAGCGGCGTGTGCTGCGCGTTCAGGTCCTTCACCAGGTCCGATGTGCCCATCACGAACACCGCCAGCCGCTTCGAGGCGCCCGCGATCTCCTCGGCATGCAGGATGCCCTTGGGCGTTTCCATCATGCACCAGATCGCGGTCTTGTCCGGCGCGCCACTGGTCTTGAGCAAAGCCTCGGCCGCCTGCACCTGGGCGGCGCTTTCCACCTTGGGCAGCAGCACGGCATCGGGGCCGGCCTTGGCTGCCGCGATCAGGTCGTCCTTGCCCCAGGGAGTGTCGAGGCCGTTCGTGCGGATGATTAGCTCGCGCCCGCCATAGCCACCGGCCTGCACGGCAGCGCAGACCTGCTCGCGGGCCAGCGCCTTCTGCTCGGGCGCCACGGCGTCTTCCAGGTCGAGGATCAGGGCATCGGCCGGCAGGGTCCTGGCCTTGTCCAGCGCGCGGGCATTCGAGCCCGGCATGTACAGCACGCTGCGGCGGGGGCGGACGGATGCGGCGGACATGCGGATTCCTCTCTGTTTTTGCTTATGTTGCAGTGCGAAAAATATCGTCGGCGCCACTATAATCGTGGCCGGGGGCATGGCAAGTTTCCCAGGCCGGCTTTCCCGGGCCGGCTTTCCCCAGCGTCCCGCCTCCCGATCAAGCAATTCGCACAGGAACAACCGGCCATGCGTGTCCTGAGTATCCAGAGCCAGGTGATTTTTGGCCATGTCGGCAACAATGCCGGCATCTTCCCGCTGCAGCGCCAGGGGGTGGAGGTCTGGGCGGTGCCGACCGGGCTGCTGGCTTTCAATCCCTCCTATGGCCCGCCAGCGCACCGGCCGACCGAGCCGGCCGAACTGGATGCCTGGATCGCCGCCCTGCAGACAAGGCCGGAATGGGGGCAGATCGATGCCGTGCTGCTGGGCTGGCTGGGCAATCCGCGCACCGCCGAGGCCGCCCTGCGCGCGGCGCAGGCGGTGAAGGCCGCCAATCCGAAGGCGATCTTCCTCTGCGACCCGGTGATGGGCGATAGCGACAGCGGCCTCTATGTGCAGGACAGCCTGCCGCCCTTCATCCGCGACCACCTGCTGCGTCATGCCGATATCGCCACGCCGAACGGCTTCGAGCTGGAATACCTGACCGGCTCGAAGGTTGATGACCTGCCCACCGCGCTGGCCGCCTGCGATGCGCTGCGCGCCAAAGGCCCGCAGACCGTGATCGCCACCACGCTGAAGCGCCGCGATGGCGGCCAGAATCAGGGCGTGGAGATGCTGGAAGCCCTGTTGGTCAACCGCGACGGCGCCTGGCTCTGTGCCGTGCCCGATCTGGGCCATGGCCTGCCCAAGGGCGCCGGCGACCTGTTCGCCGCGCTGTTCCTCGCCCGCCTGCTGAAAGGCCGCACGCAGAAAAAGGCGATGCTGTTCGCCATGTCCGGCACCTATGCGGTGCTGCGCGACGCGCTGGAGCGCAAGGCGCCCGAGATGCGCCTGGAGGCGATGCAGGACGCGCTGATCGCGCCATCGCATCTGCCCGATATCGAACGGGTGCGCTGAACGCGCTCAGAGCGTGGTGCGTAGTTCGTTGCCGTCGCCGCCGTAGAACACGGTGAAGCCCAGCAGCATGTCGACGTCGCGGCCGTTGCCGGCCAGCGGCAGCATCAGCCGCTCCAGTTCGGCGGCCTCGGCATTCATGGCGAAACGTGGTTTGCCGCGGCGATGGCTGACGTGGCCTTCCGTGGCCACGGCAACGAAGCCGGCCTGCATCGCCGCGTTGCTGTTGAAATCCGGTTCCATCTCGTGCAGCCAGCGTCCGGTCTTCGGGCCGCCGAAGCCGGTATCGACATGGCTGCCAACCAGGCGGAAGCGGAAACGCGGAATGGCGATGCCATCGGCCGGCGGATGCACCTCCAGCAGCCACGCATAAGGCAGCAGCCGCGGCATCTCCATCGGATCGATATGTCGTCGTCCCGGCAGCAGGCCGGGGTCCGGCCGGGCCCGCTGCCAGTAGGCATGCCCGTCATGCATCGCCCAATGGGCATTGGCCGGCAGGGTGAAATCGGTGGTCATGCGCTGCCTTTCAGCAACTGGCCGTTTCTGGTCATGAACAGCGACAGGCAGAACAGCATATCGACGGACCGGCCATCGGCGGCCAGCGGCAGGAAAATGCGTTCGATGGTCAGATGCTCGAGCCCCAGGGGAAACGCCGGCACGCCCTTCCGATAGCCGGGCCGGCCCTGCTCGGCCACCTCGGCAAAAGCGGCAAAGCGCGGGTGGCCGGGGGCAAAAGCCGGGTCGACCTCATCGATCCAGCGGCCGACCACCTGTTCACCGCTCTCGGTGACGCGACGGATCGCGGTCCCGAGCAGGCGATAGCGGAACCGCAAAGGCTCGCGCTGCACATCCACCAGCCAGACATACGGCAGCAGGCTGGGCACGGCGGCCGGGTCCAGCCGGGTGCGGCCCGGCAGGCCGCCGCCGGGCGGGTGGATGTTCAGCCAGTATTCATGCGCCCGCTGGATCAGCGGATGCGAATCATCGGGAAGTGAATAAGCTGGCATGCGGCGGCATTACGCCCGATGCCGCGCCTTTCTGCAACTCATCGTTGCTTTCCGGACTGGATCTATTGTTCCGCGCGCGCTGCGATCAGCGCATCCAGCGCGATGCGGCCGGGTCCGCGCGCGATGACCAGCAGCAGGGCCACGGCCCAGACGCCATGGGTCGGCCAGGCATCGGGATAGACGAAAACCTGGATCACCGCCGTCATGCCCAGCAGGCCCAGGGCGGCGAAGCGGCTGGCCAGGCCGAGCGCCAGCAGGATGGGCAGCAGATGCTCGCCCAGAGCCGCCAGATGCGCGGCCAGCACCGGATCGATCAGCGGCAGCCTATATTCCTCGCGGAACAGGAAGACCGCATTCTCCGAAATCCGCCAGCCATCCAGCTTGGTCTGGCCGGACTGCCAGAAGATCACGGCCGGGAACAGCCGCGCGGCGAGGGCGATCAGGCTGTAGGGGATGCGCTCAAGGCCGGCGATGGCCTGCTGGACGAGATGGACGGCGGACATGGTGATTCTCTCAGGCGGTCTGGATGGCGGTGATCAGGCCATCGGTGAACAGGGCGGCCAGCGCGGCCGCGAGGTCGAAATCGGTGGTCTCGGTAAATGCGATCGCGGCAGCCTCGCCCAGCGGCAACCCCTCCTGCGCGGCGCCGAGGAACGCGCCGCCGCCGGGCGGCAGGCGGCGAATCTCCACGCGCTGCGTCAGGCCCTGGCCGGCGCGCAGCACCAGCGCATCCTCCGGCGTCCAGTCAGCGATTTCCTGCAGCGGCATCGCGCCGCTGTTCATCGCCCAGATGGTGGCGACCGGATGGCTTGAGCGCAGCAGCGCGCAGGCCGGATGCAGGCGGCAGCGCATCTGCTGCAATCCCGTTGGGTCCAGCCGCGCCAGGATGCTCGGCGACACGGCATCGGCGTCAGCGGCGTGATGCACGCGGCTACGCAAAGCCTCCAGCCGCGCCACGTCGGCCAGGTAGGGCAGGCTTGCCGCCGGCGCGAAGCCGGCGATGAAATCCGGCAGGGTTTCGCCATACTGCAGCAGTACGGGCGAGCGCGGCGGCTCGGCCAGCACATACGCGCGCGCCATCGCGGCGAAGAATGCCGCGCCGACAATCTGCTCGGTGGCGGGAAAACCGCTGGCCAGCGCGCGCACCAGGCCGAACACCACATTGTTGCGATAGACATTGAAACGCTGCGTCGGATCGGCTGGCGCGACGAGGCCGGCGGGCGGCGGCAGTTCGGGCTCCAGCAGCGCGGTGGCGAAAGCGGATTGCATGGTCATGCCGCCTGCCTGAGGCCGTCGAGCACGGCCTGCGCTTTTGCCGCTTCCGCCGCCAGCACCGGCCAGGCCGGCAGGTCGTTGTCCCATTCGATCAGCGTTGCCACCGCGCCGCAGAGCCGTAACGCTTCGTCATACAAAGCCCAGACCGGATCGGCGACCGGGGCACCGTGATGATCGATCCACAGCGGCGCGCCATGGCCGTCGGTGGTGGCGTCGTGGCCGGCCAGATGGATCTCGCCGACATGCTGGTGGGGAAAGCGCCGCAGATAATCCGCCGGATCTTCGCCGCGGTTGCGGCAGGCGACGTAGACGTTGTTCACGTCCAGCAACAGGCCGCAGCCGCAACGCGCGGCGATCTCGGCGAGGAATTCGGTTTCCGGAATCGTGCTGGCGCCGAAACTGACATAGGTCGCCGGGTTTTCCAGCAGGATGCGGCGGCCCAGCACGTCCTGCGTCTGGCCCACATGGTCGCGCACGCGTTTGAGCGTGGCTTCCGTATAGGGCAGCGGCAGCAGGTCGTTCAGATAGACGCCGCCATGGCTCGACCAGGCCAGATGCTCGGAGAAGCTTTGCGGCTCATACCGGTCGCACAAAGCGCGCAGGCGGCGCAGGTGACCGGCATCCAGCGCGCCTTCGCCGCCGATCGACAGGCCGACGCCATGCAGCGACAGCGCATGGTCGCGGCGCAGGTCGGCCAGCATGGCATGCGGCAGGCCGCCATCGCCGAGATAATTCTCGGCATGCACCTCGATGAAGCCGATGCTGCGCGGGCTCTCGCGCAGCGCGGCGAAATGTTCGGGCTTGAAACCGGTGCCTGTGGCTATGGGCAGCATCGTGACTCTCCGGAAGAAGACGGGGCGCCGGGGGGAACGGACGGCGCCCCGTCCAGGGATCACTCCGGGGCGAAGATCAGCCCTTGATCGGCTGCAGCGAACCCGTACCCTTCGGCGTCTTCATCGTCACGCAGGTGCCTTTGGGAACCAGCGTCCAGGCATTGCCCTGGTAATCCACCTTCGAGGTGCCGGCGCAGGTGGTGCCGGGGCCGGCGGCGCAGTCATTCTTGCCGGCCAGCGAGACGCCGTAGCATTTCTCCTTGTCGGCCGGCTGGGCCGGCGCATCCAGGGCAATCAGGCCGATGGCGGTGGCGAGCGAGCCGGCCAGGATGGCGGCGGTCAGGTGGGTCTTCGCGGACATGGTGTTTCCTTCAGTCGATCAGCCGCAGGGGGTGGGAGGCGGGCGGATGCGGCCTGCTGCCGCCCTTACCCAGTCATTCGACACTCTGCCGGCCTGTGTTACGCTGATCACGGTTTTGTGTAGCCCGCCCGCCCGGGTAGGCTTTTTCGTCCCCCTGCCGTAACACTCCTCCCCTGTGCAGCGAATGGAACTGATGTGAGCGAGCGAGACGCCGAATGGGCGGCCCTGATGCGGGCCGGCCTCGCGGGCGACCGCGCTGCCTATATGGCCCTGCTTGCCCAACTGGCGCCGGTGCTGCGCGCGATTGCGCGGCGCGGGCTGTTGCGCGCCGGCATGGCGGCGCAGGATGCGGAGGATGTGGTGCAGGAAACCCTGCTGGCGATCCATCTCAAGCGGCAGACCTGGCGGCCTGACGAGCCGATCGGGCCGTGGATCCGCGCCATCGCCCGCAACAAGCTGGTCGATGCCCTGCGCAAGCGTGGCCGGCGCGGCATCGAGGTTGATGTCGACGATTTGAGCGATATGCTCGCGGCGCCACCCGAAGCCGATGACAGCCTGACGCGCGATGTCGCGCGCCATCTGGGTGATTTGAGCGAGGGCCAGCGCCAGGTGGTGCAGGCAATTGCCGTCGATGGCGCCTCGATCCGCGATACGGCGGCGCGGCTGCTGATGAGCGAAGGCGCGGTGCGGGTCGCCCTGCATCGCGGACTGGCGGCCCTGGCCACCAAGCTGAGAGAGAGGCCGGAATGAAGACCGACGAGCTGATCCGCGCCATCGCCGCCGATGCGACCGCGGCGCCGGCCTCGCTGCAGCGCTACTTCGCTCTGCTGCTCGCCCTGGCGGTGACGGCGGCGGCGATTGCCTTCTGGATCCTGCTGGGCCCGCGCGACAACGCGCTGCAGTCGCTGGGCGAAATCCGTTTTGTCTTCAAGTTCATCGTCACGCTGGCGCTGGCGGTGCCGGCCATCGGCCTAGTGCTGCGGCTGATCCGGCCCGGCGTCAATCCGGGCCTGTGGCGCGTCGCCGTCCTGCTCAGCCCCGGCCTGCTGGCGCTTGGCGTCGCGCTTGAGCTCGCCGCCCTGCCGTCCAGCTCCTGGCGCGTGGCGATGATCGGCTCGAACTCGCTGGTCTGCCTCACTTACGTTCCGCTGATCGGGCTGGCGCCGCTCGGCCTGCTGCTGCTGGCTCTGCGGCGCGGCGCGCCGGCGCATCCGGCCCTGGCCGGTGCCGTGGCGGGGCTTATTGCAGGCGGCATCGCCGCCAGCTTCTATGCCTCGCATTGTCCGGATGACAGCCCGCTTTTTGTTGCCGTGTGGTACAGCCTGGCGATTGCGATCCTGACCGCGCTGGGGGCTGCTTTGGGCAGCCGCCTGCTGCGCTGGTGAATAAAAAAAGGGCCGCGCGAGGCGGCCCTTTGCGAGATGACGCTGCTACAGGCTTTTTTACGCAGCCTGCTTCTTGAGATGATTGGCGGCCAGCGCCTCGGCGATCTGCACGGCGTTCAGCGCCGCGCCCTTGCGCAGGTTGTCCGAGACCACCCAGATCGCAAGGCCGTTCTCGACCGTGAAATCCTCGCGGATGCGCGACACGAAGGTGTTGTAGTCGCCGGCGCATTCCAGCGGCGTGATGTAGCCGCCCGGCTCGCGGCGATCCAGCACCTGCACGCCCGGCGCGCTGGAGAGGATCTCGCGCGCTTCCTCGGCCGAGATTGGCTGCTCGAACTCGATATTCACCGCTTCCGAATGGCCGATGAAGACCGGCACGCGCACGCAGGTGGCGGTCAGCCTGATCTTGGGGTCGAGAATCTTCTTGGTCTCGGCCGTCATCTTCCATTCCTCCTTGGTGTAACCGTCGTCCATGAAGACGTCGATATGGGGAATGACGTTGAAGGCGATCTGCTTGGGAAACTTCTGCTTCTCGACCGGGTCATTGACCAGGATCGCCTTGGTCTGGCGCTCCAGCTCGGTCACGCCGTCATTGCCGGCGCCCGAGACGGACTGGTAGGTCGAGACCACAACGCGCTTGATGGTGGCGCGGTCATGCAGGGGCTTCAGCGCGACGACCAACTGCGCGGTCGAGCAGTTCGGATTGGCGATGATGCCCTTCTTGCGATAGCCGGCAATGGCGTCGGCATTCACCTCAGGCACGATCAGCGGCACGTCGGGATCCATGCGCCACTGGCTGGAATTGTCGATCACCACCGCGCCGGCAGCCGCGACACGCGGCGCCCATTCCTTCGAGGTGGCGCCACCGGCCGAGAACAGCGCGATGTCGACGCCCTTGAAATCGTAATCGTCGAGCGCCTTCACCTTGATCTTCTGGTTGCCGAAATGGGCGTCCTTGCCCACGCTGCGGCGCGAGGCAAGCGCGACCACTTCCGAGACCGGGAAGTTGCGTTCGTGCAGGATGTTGAGCATTTCGCGGCCCACCACACCGGTGGCGCCGACGACGGCGACCTTATAGGTCATGACGTACCTTCTTTCTCTGGTCCGGCAGGTCGGCACCCGGCGGACGTTGGAACACGAGGACAATGTTGGCGCCCGGCAGGCCGTGCCCGGCAGGCGAGGCGGAAACTAGGCCCGGTTTTCCCGGTTATCAAGCGGGAAATTGCCGCACTTGACACCCGGGCAGCCGCATTGTACCGATAGGTACAAATAATGGAGCCCCCTATGACCGCCCCCATTCAGTCCCGCCCGCCCCTGCCGCCCTTCACCGCCAAAACCGCCGCCCAGAAAGCCCGCATGGCCGAGGATGCCTGGAACAGCCGTGATCCAGCCCGTGTGGCGCTGGCCTACACCCCCGACAGCCAATGGCGGAACCGGGCGGAATTCATCCGCGGCCGGGCCGAGATCGAGGCGCTGCTGTCCCGCAAATGGCAGCGCGAGATGGATTACCGCCTGATCAAGGAGGTCTGGGCCTTCACCGATAACCGCATCGCCGTGCGCTTTGCCTATGAATGGCATGACGACAGCGGCCAGTGGTATCGCAGCCACGGCAACGAACAGTGGCAGTTCGATGCGAACGGCCTGATGGAACGCCGCGAGGCCAGCATCAACGACGTGCGGATCGCGGAGAGCGACCGCAAGTTCCATTGGCCGCTGGGCCGCCGGCCGGACGATCATCCGGGGCTGACGGAACTGGGGATGTGAAAAAGAACCGTCATGGCCGGGCTCGACCCGGCCATCCACGAGTTTTTTTTAGTAAGACGTGGATGCCCGGATCAAGTCCGGGCATGACGATTGGGAGTAATGTGCACCGATGCCCGCCGCCCTGCTTAGCCGCGAAGACGCCATAACCCGCATCGCCGAGGTGTTCCGCGAACACGGCTTCGCCGGCAGCAGTTTAAGCGCGATCACCGAGGCCACGGGGCTCGGCAAGGGCAGCCTGTATAACCACTTCCCCGGCGGCAAGGACCAGATGGGCGCGGAAGTGCTTGCCCATATCGACGGCTGGTTCGAGACGCAGGTCTACGCGCCCCTGCGGCAATCGGACGATCCGCGCGTCGCCATCACCGCGATGTTCGATGCGGTGGACGCCTATTTCCGTTCCGGCCGGCGCATCTGCCTGGTCGGCGCCTTTGCGCTGGATGCCACGCGTGATCGTTTCGCCGCTGCCGTGCAGGGCTATTTCACCCATTGGATCGATGCGCTGGCGCTGGCGCTGGCGGCGGGCGGCGCGGCGGATGCCCTCGCCCATGCCCACGTCCTGGCAGAATCCGCCGTGGCCGGCATCCAGGGTGCGCTGACGCTCAGCCGCGCGCTCAACGATCCGGCCGTATTCATGCGGCAGATGCAGGAAATGCGCGCCCGGCTGAATGCCGCGCTTGCCTGACGCTGCGGCAACGCCCTTAATCTCCTCCCAGACCTTGAGGGGAGAAAACACCATGTCGGGCCCGATCCTGCATCATTACGGCACTTCGCCGTTTTCGGAAAAAGTGCGTGTCGCCTTCGGGATCAAGGAACTGGCTTGGCGTTCGGTGAAAATCCCGCCGATGCTGCCCAAGCCCGATCTCACCCCGCTTACCGGCGGCTACCGCAAGACGCCGGTGCTGCAGATCGGCGCCGACATCTTCTGCGACACACAAATCATCCTGCGCGAGATCGAACGCCGGCATCCGCAGCCCACGTTGTTCCCCGGCCTGTCGAAAGGCCTGGCCGAGGGCGTCGCCTACTGGGCCGATCACCAGCTTTTCTCGGCCTGCGTCGCCATCGCCTTTGGCATCATGGGCGAGCAGATGCCCGATGCCTTCCTGGAAGATCGCGCCAAATTCTCCGGCCGGCCCATTGATCGCACGAAGCTCAAGCGCCAGTCGGCCGTGATGCATGGGCCTTTGCGCGCCCATCTCGACTGGGTGGAAGAGGCGCTGAGCGACGGCCGCGCCTTCCTGTTCGGCGATGCGCCGTCGCTGGCCGATCTCGCCGTCTATCATGGCGTGTGGTTCGTGCGCGACCGCGCCAAGTCCGACGCCGTGGCCGACTATACAAAACTCAATGCCTGGGCCGACCGCATGAAGGCCTTCGGCCATGGCACACCCACCGAAATGGACGGCAAGGAGGCGCTCGCCATCGCATCCAAAGCCGTGCCGATGGCCATGCCCGGCGGCGTGGCGGCCAACGCGCTGGGCCTCAGCCTGAACGATACCGTCAGCGTCACCCCCGACGATACCGGCCGCGACCCGGTGGTGGGGCAACTGGTGGCGCTGGATGCCCAGAGCATTACCATCCGCAGGGCCTCGGAGGAAACCGGCGACGTGCAGGTGCATTTCCCGCGCGCCGGCTTCATCCTCGTGCCGCACAAGGGGTGATGGCGATGGGCAAACAAATTGAAATCTTCTACGACGTCTCCTCGCCCTGGACGTATCTGTGCTTCGTCAACGTGCAGGCCTTGGCGAAGGAGGAGGGCGCGAAAATCATCTGGCGGCCGTTTCTCGTCGGCGGCGTGTTCAACACGGTGAATCCCACCATGTACCGCATGCGCGAGAATCCCGTGCCGGCGCGCGACGAATGGACGAAGAAGGACATGCAGGCCTGGGCGCGGCTGGCCGGCGTGAAGATCGTGTTCCCGCCGAAAGTATTTCCGGTCAATCCGGTGAAGGCGCTGCGCGCGCTGCTCTGGGCCAAGGAACAGGGCCGGGAAGTGCCGCTGGCTCAGGCCTTCTTCGAACTCTACTGGAGCGAGGATCGCGATATCAGCCAGGACGACGTGGTGGCGGAAGCAGCAAAGCGCGCCGGCCTCGATCCCGCGCGGCTGGCGCAGGCGATCACCGAACCCGGCGTGAAGGAACAGCTGAAAGCCAATACCGACGAGCTGATCGCCCGCGGCGGCTTCGGCTCGCCCACGCTGTTCGTGAACGGGGAGATGTTCTTCGGCAACGACCGCCTGCCGCTGGTCCGCGAGGCGTTGCGGCGAGCATAGTTCTCTCCACCGTCATGCCCGGGCTCGGCCCGGCCATGACGGATTAGGGAATCATACCCGCTTCATTAATCCCGGCGTCGACTGCCACACAGCCTGCAGGCCGAAGCCTAAAAAGATCACGCCGGAAATGCGCGTCACCCAGAGCTCGTGACGGCGATAGAGTTTGCGCACCGGCGCTGCCCCGATCACCCAGACCAGGATCGCATCGCCGATCACGAAGCCGGCGCAGGCGGCCAGCAGCAGGGGCGGCAGGCTGGCCCAGGTCAGCGCGCCGGCATGGGCGGCCAGCAGGGCCGTGAACATGGCAATCGCCACGGCATAGCTTTTGGGATTGGTGATGCCGAAAGCGAGCCCGCGGCGCAAAGGCTGCGCCACCTCGGTGCTGAGATTGCCATCGTCACGGCGCTGCACCGTCACGGCGCGCCAGCCGAGCAGCAGCAGGTAGGCGCCGCAGATGAAGCCCAGGATGTCGAAGACCAGCGCACCGAGGCTGGCCGAGCCGATGATGGCGGTGAGCGCCAGCGCGGCCCAGACGATGTCGCCGGCGAAATGCCCGGCGAGGAATTTCAGGCCCGCCACGCGGCCCTGTCCCGCGCCGATGCCCAGCAGGGCGAGGAAGGCCGGGCCGGGGGTGAGGGTATAGGCGGCCCCGGCGATGGCGGCGGCGATGTAGAGCGACAGCGGCATGACGAATGCTTTCCTCGCAACGATTGCCCGTCTAGCCTAGCCGGATCGGGCGGAGGGGCAAGATGCGAAAACGGATGTTGGCGCTGCTGGCCATGATGCTGGCCGTGATCCTGGCCAGCGCCGGCGGTGCCGCGTGGGCGGCGGAAGAGACGGTGCGGTTTCCCGCGCTGCATGACGGCGTCGAACTCGTCGGTTACCTGTTCCTGCCCAGGGATGTCGCGCGGCCGGTGCCGGCTCTGGTGCTGATGCATGGTCGCGCCGGGGCCTATTCCTCGGCGGCGAAAGGCGTCTACACGGCGAAAACCTTGTCGCAGCGCCATCGCCAATGGGCGCAATGGTGGGCCGACCAGGGTTATGCCGCGCTGATCGTCGATGGCTTCGGGCCACGCGGCTATCCTGCCGGCTTCGGCCGCTTCACCTACAAGGACCGTCCGGCCGAGCTGGATGAAACCGAGGCGCGGCCGCAGGACGCCTATGCCGGCTTGCGGTATCTGCGCGGTCGGCCCGAGATTGCCGGCGCGCGTATCGGCATCATGGGCTGGTCGAATGGCGGCAGCACGGTGCTGGCCGCGATGGCGCGGAATGCGCCGGGCCTCGCGCAGCTGGGCGGGCCGGAATACGGCTTCCGCGCCGGGCTGGCGCTGTATCCGGGCTGCGGCCTGAAAGACAAGTTCAAAACCGGGCTGCTGCCCTATGCGCCGACGCGGATCTACGCGGCGGAGAATGACGATGAGGTCTCGTCGAAAACCTGCCTCACGCTGACCGAAAGAAGTCGCGCGCGCGGCGCCGACCTCGCGGCGCATGTCTATCCCGGCGCGGTGCACGGTTTCGACGATCCGGCGCCCGCCCGCCAGGCCGTGCCGGCCAACCGCGATGCCACCGCCGATGTCGCCGTGCAGGCCCTGGCCTTCTTCGCCGAGCGGCTGAAATAGCCGCGCCGTCTACGGCGTTTCCAGCTTATGCGCCTGGAAGGCGGGCAGGGCCTCGGCGCGGACGGTGAGGTCGTGCAGCTGCGGATACAGGCCGCTGCCGATCAGTTCGGGCAGCATGGCCTGCAGGAAGGTGACGGTGACGGCCGTGGTGATGTCGGCCATGGTCAGGCGTTCGCCCTGCAGCCAGGGGGCCTGTCGCCGCTGCTCCAGCGCGGCCAGCCCGCCGGCCGCCTGGCGCAGCAGGTGCTGGCGCCATGGCTCATGGATCTTCTCGGCCGGCCGGCGGCGCATCTCGTAGATTGCGTTCACCGATTTATCCAGCACGCCGCTGCCCACCGCCATCAGTTGCAGGCAGTCGCGCCGCGCCTTGCCATGGGGCGGGATCAGGCTTTTCGCCGGGCCCACCAGGTCCATCAGGTAATCGAGGATCGCGCCGGACTCGATCAGCGTGTCGCCGTCTTCCAGCTGCAGGGCCGGCACGCGACCAACCGGATTGATCTCCAGTCCGCGTTCGGGATCGGCGGTCACCGAGAGGTATTCGCGCGCATGCGGCACGTCCAGCATGGTCATGGCAATCGCGACGCGGCGCGTATAGGGCGACAGGTTGCGGCCGATCAGCGTCATCATGATTGCATCCCTCCCGGTAACGGCGCACAGAGTTGCGTCAAACCCGCCGCTGCACAAGAGACTGTAAACGAAAAAGGCCGGGACAAGTCCCGGCCTCGATCTTTTTGTCCTGCG
>NZ_JANLJJ010000060.1:31877-37656 GCF_029255545.1 Ferrovibrio sp.
GACTGTAAACGAAAAAGGCCGGGACAAGTCCCGGCCTCGATCTTTTTGTCCTGCGCGGCGGTGTTATGCCGCCAGCTTGTCCAGCTCTTTCAGCAGGGCATCGCCCATGCCGCTGGTGCCGACCTTGGCGCTGCCGCCGCCCAGGTCGGCGGTGCGCACGCCGCTCTGCAGCACGTTTTCCGCCGCCTTGTCGATCAGGTCGGCATCGTTGCCCAGGTCATAGGCATACCGCAACGCCATCGAGAAGCTCTGGATGGTGGCGAGCGGATTGGCCACGCCACGGCCGGCGATGTCGGGCGCCGAGCCATGCACCGGCTCGAACAGGGCCATGCGGCGACCGGTCACCGGATCGGCCGCGCCCAGAGAGGCGGAGGGCAGCATGCCGAGCGAACCGGTCAGCATCGCGGCCTCGTCGGAGAGGATGTCGCCGAACAGGTTGTCAGTCACCATCACGTCGAACTGCTTGGGGTTGCGCACCAGCTGCATGGCGCCGTTATCGGCATACATGTGCTCGAGCTGCACGTCCTTGTATTTCTCCTGGTGCAGCTTGGTGACTTCCTCGCGCCACAGCACGCCGGATTCCATCACGTTGGCTTTTTCCAGCGAGGTGACCTTGTTGCCGCGCTTCTGCGCCAGCTCAAAGGCCACGGCCGCCACGCGGCGGATTTCGCTCGTGGTGTAGGACTGGGTGTTGATGCCGCGGCGCTCGCCATTGGGCAGGGTCTCGATGCCGCGCGGCTCGCCGAAATACAGGCCGGCAGTCAGCTCGCGCACGATCATGATGTCCAGGCCGCGCACCAGTTCCGGCTTCAGGCTGCTGGCCTCCACCAGCGCGTCGAAGCATTTCGCCGGGCGCAGGTTGGCGAACAGGTCCATCTCCTTGCGCAGGCGCAAGAGGCCGCGCTCGGGCTTCTTGTCGAAGGGCAGGCCGTCCCATTTCGGGCCGCCCACGGCGCCCAGCAAAACCACGCCGTAATCCAGCGCGTCCTGCATGGTCTTGTCGGCCAGCGGCGTGCCATGCTTGTCGTAGGCCGAACCGCCGACCAGGTCTTCCTTCACGTCGAACGAGACATGGCGGCGCTTGTCCATCCATTCGATGACCCGGCGCACTTCGCCCATCACCTCGGGGCCGATCCCGTCGCCGGGCAGCATCAGCATGGTACGGTTGGAAGCCATTCTTTCAGTCCTTTCATATTGCGTCATGCCCGGCCTTGTGCCGGGCATCCACGTCTTGTTTTAAAAGAAACTCGTGGATGGCCGGGCCCAAGAATGCTCTTTGGCCGGCCATGACGGTTTTAGGTGGTTGCGTGTCTCAGCGGCCCGCCTGGGCATAGAGCCAGGGCTGGGTGCCATGCTGCTTGCTCTCGAAGGCGTCGATCTTCGACTTCTTCTCCAGGGTCAGCCCGATATTGTCCAGGCCGTTCAGCAGGCAGTGTTTCTTGTGGGCGTCGATCTCGAACTTGATCACGCCGCCATCGGGGCCGGTGATTTCCTGCTTGGCCAGGTCGACGGTGACGCGGGCATTCTGGCCGCGCTTGGCGTCGTCCATCAGCTTGTCCACATCGGCCTGCGGCAGCTTGATCGGCAGGATGCCGTTCTGGAAGCAGTTGTTGTAGAAGATGTCGGCAAACGACGGCGCGATCACGCAGCGGATGCCGTAATCCAGCAGCGCCCAGGGGGCATGCTCACGTGAGGAGCCGCAGCCGAAATTGTCGCCGGCCACCAGGATCTGCGCGCCCTTGTATTGCGCCTGGTTCATGAAGAAATCGGCCACCGGCTTGCCGTCCGGCGTCTGGCGCAGCTCGAAGAACAGGCCTTTGGCCAGGCCGGTGCGTTCCACGGTTTTCAGGAACTGCTTGGGGATGATCATGTCGGTATCGACATTGATCATCGGCAGCGGGGCGGCAACGGCCGTCAGCGTGGTGAACTTGTCCATGTCTGTCTCTCCCTGTCCGGCTCAGGCGATCTTGCGCACGTCGGCCAGCTTGCCGGCAATCGCGGCTGCTGCTGCCATGGCCGGGCTCATCAGATGGGTGCGGCCGCGCGCACCCTGGCGGCCCTCGAAATTGCGGTTCGAGGTGGAGGCGCAGCGTTCCTCGGGCTTCAGCTTGTCGGCATTCATCGCCAGGCACATCGAGCAACCCGGCTCACGCCATTCGAAACCGGCGGCGAGGAAGATCTTGTCCAGACCCTCTTCCTCGGCCTGGTGCTTCACCAGCCCAGAGCCGGGCACCACCATGGCCTGCACGCCGGCGGCCACCTTGCGGCCCTTGGCCACGGCGGCGGCGGCGCGCAGATCCTCGATGCGGCCATTGGTGCAGGAACCGATGAACACGCGCTGGATCGGCACGGTATCCAGCTTCTCGCCGGCCTTCAGCCCCATGTAGTTCAGCGCGCGTTCAAGGGCGGCGCGCTTCTGCTCGTCCTTCACATCGGCGGGGTTCGGCACCACGCCGGTGATCGGCGCCACGTCCTGCGGGCTGGTGCCCCAGGTGATATGCGGCGCGATGTCTTCGGCCTTCAGCTCGATCACGGTGTCGTAATGCGCGCCGTCATCGCTGGGCAGGGTCTTCCACCAGGCCAGGGCCTGCTCAAACGCTGCGCCCTTGGGCGCATGGGGCTTGCCCTTCACATACTCGAAGGTCTTCTCGTCGGGCGCGATCAGCCCGGCGCGGGCGCCCGCCTCGATCGACATGTTGCACACCGTCATGCGGCCTTCCATGGAAAGGGCGCGGATGGCGCTGCCGGTATATTCCATCACATAGCCGGTGCCGCCGGCGGTACCGATCCTGCCAATGATGGCGAGGATGATGTCCTTGGCCGTCACACCGGGGCCGAGCTGGCCGTCGATGTTGATCTTCATGTTCTTGGCCTTGCGCTGCGGCAGGGTCTGGGTCGCCAGCACATGCTCGACTTCCGAGGTGCCGATGCCGAAGGCCAGGCTGCCGAAAGCGCCATGGGTGGAGGTGTGGCTGTCGCCGCACACGATGGTCATGCCCGGCTGGGTGTAGCCCTGCTCAGGGCCCACGATATGCACGATGCCCTGGTTGATGTCGTTCATCGGGTAGTAGTTGACGCCGAATTCGCGGGCGTTGCGGTCCAGCGTCTCGACCTGGATGCGGGCCTCCTCGTCCTCGAACACGAACTGGGCGCGGTCGGGCGTGGTCGGCACGTTGTGGTCGGGCACCGCCACGGTACGGTCGGGGCGGCGGACGCGCCGGCCGGCGGCCTTCAGGCCGGCGAAAGCCTGCGGCGAGGTCACCTCGTGCACCAGGTGCAGGTCGATATAGAGCAGGCCGTTGCCCTCGGAATCGATGTCGACGAGGTGGCTGTCCCAGATCTTGTCATACAGGGTGCGGGGCGCGGTCATGGCGGCAGGTCCGTTCTCTTGCGTATTTTTATTGCGAGTTCAGGGCGTTTCGGTGGCCGGATTGAAGCTCAGCGGGGGGCTGCCGTCCAGTAGGGATCGTGCCCGGCCCGGTGGATTTAAATTCGCCTCCGGCTTAAAAGAAATTCCTATGGCCCACCTGCCCAGCCGCCGCCTTTTGCCGCTTAACGCCCTGAAAGCCTTCGAGGCCGCCGGGCGGCACCTGAATTTCACGGCCGCCGCCGAGGAACTCTCGGTCACGCTGTCGGCGATTTCCCACCAGATCCGCCAGCTCGAGGAGCTGCTGGGCGTGCCGCTGTTCCATCGCACCCGCAAGGGCCTCGTTTTATCGACCGAGGGACAGTTAATTTTACCAGACGTGCAGGAGGGCTTCGACCACCTGGCCAGCGCGCTCAGCAAGCTGGAGGCCAGGCGCGGCGAGGGCACGCTCACCGTCTCGATGCTGTCCACGTTTGCCATGCGCTGGTTCATCCCGCGCCTGCCGCGGTTCCAGGAGCAGTATCCCGATATCGAGGTGCGCATCACCACCTCGCTGAAACCCGCCGACCTGGAGCGCGAGGGCATCGACTGTGCCATCCGCCATGGCGACGGCGACTGGCCCGGCCTGTCCTGCACCCGGCTGTTCTCGGAATCCCTGGTGCCGGTGGCGCATCCGAAATTCGCCGGGTTGATCAAAAAACCATCCGACCTGAAGGACCAGAAGCTGCTGCACAGCCAAAACCGCCGCGACGACTGGCGCATCTGGCTGAATTCGGTGGGCGAGACTCGCATCGACGTCAATATCGGCCAGATGTTCGAGACCCGCTCCTACGCGATCCAGGCTGCCGTCCAGGGCATGGGCATCGCGGTGATGGACCCCGAACTGGTGGCCGAGGAAGTGGCGGCCGGCCGGCTGGTCAAGCTGTTCGACAAGACCCTGCCGCTCACCAATGCCTACTGGTTCGTCTGCCTCGAGCATATGGCCGACGCGCCGCGCATCAAGGCGATGCGCGACTGGCTGGTGCAGGACGTGTCGGCGAAGGGCGGGCAAACCGCTGCACAATAGTGCGGTCCCACAGCAGGGGTGGCTATGTGGCGGGGAATCATAACGCGGGTTGTCATGCTGGTCGGCCTGCTGGTCTTTGCAGCGACGGCAGAGGCGCAGCCCATTCCGGTTGGCGACGGCTATCGCGTCGTGAAGGCCGGCGATTTCAATCTCGAGCTCTTCACCTACAAGCCCGCCAGCTACACGGATGGCGCGCTGCTGCTGGTATTCCATGGCATCGCACGCGACGCGGATGTTTATCGCGACAATGCAAAGACCATTGCCGACCGTTACGGCCTTGCAGTGGTTGCGCCGCTGTTTGACAAAAGCCGATTCCCCTCGGCGCTTTATCAGCGCGGTGGCATCGCCAACCAGAAGGCGTTGCAACCGCAGGAGAAATGGGTCGGCACAACTCTGCTCAGGCTGATCGAGATTCTGCGTCGCGAAGAAGACCGGCCGGATTGGTCCTATTACATGATCGGCCATTCCGCCGGCGGCCAGTTCCTCAGCCGCTTTGCCGCCTTCGTGCCGCATCAGGCACGCCGCATCGTGGTCGCCAATCCATCGTCATGGGTGTTTCCGACACTCGGGCAGGATTTTCCTTTCGGCCTGGGTGGTGCCACGGCTTCGCTGGCGAATGACGAGTTTCTGCGCCGCTATCTGGCCGCGCCGATCACCGTCTATCTCGGCATGGGCGATACCGGCGGGAAGAATCGCGACGACAGCGACGATGCCGTGGGGCAGGGCGCCACACGTTATGACCGCGGGGTGAACTTTTTCCAGGCAGGCCAGGCGCTGGCGCGGGAGCGGGGTTGGGCGCTGAACTGGCGGCTGGTCGAGGTGCCCAAGGTGGGTCACAGCAGCAAGCGCATGTTCGATGCGCCGCAAGTCAAGGCGGCCCTGTTCGATTAAGCCTGTTCGATCGTCTTGGCCAATCTGATGGCCAGTTGTTTCACCATGCTGCGCACGATCAGCTTGTGGAACGGCATGATCAGCATCAGGTAGACGCGCCCGACCCGGTTATGGGTGGCGACCGCCGTGGTCAGTGTGATGCGGCTGCCGCCATCGACCGCCTCGATCCGCGTCAGGGCGCGGAAATCGAGGTGGCGGTCATCCAGGCCCGACACCACTTCGGTCTCCGACTCGCGCAGCACCGGAAAACCCTTACGGATTTTTGGCGCCTTGTAGCCGAGCCGGCCCATGATCGCATTGCGCATGTCCATCAACGCGCTGACCCAGGCCGGCGGGGTGCTGAAGACCAAGGCGGAGATCTCCCGCGCGTCCAGGTCGCGGCTCGGCACAACGATGCTGAAGGCATCGGCGAAATCGGCGCCAGGCAGGGTGGCGAGGAAGGCCGGATCGGGCGG
>NZ_JANLJJ010000061.1:0-4861 GCF_029255545.1 Ferrovibrio sp.
CCACCGCCAACCTGATCGCCTTCGCGCTTGTTTCGCTCGGCATGGTGCTCACGCCCGGGCCGAACATGATCTACCTGATCTCGCGCTCGATCTGCCAGGGGCGTATCGCGGGGCTGATCTCGCTGGGCGGCGTGGCGCTGGGCTTCGTTTTCTACATGCTGGCCGCCGCCTTCGGCATCACGGCGTTGCTGCTGGTGGTGCCCTATGCCTACGAGGCTTTGTGCTACGGCGGCGCGGCCTATCTGCTCTGGCTCGCCTGGCAGGCGCTCCGGCCCAATGGCCGCTCGCCCTTCCAGGTGAAACAGCTGCCGCAGGACTCACCCCGCAAGCTCTTTATGATGGGCTTCATCACCAACCTGCTCAATCCGAAGATCGCGATGCTCTATCTCTCGCTGCTGCCGCAATTCATCACGCCCGAAGCGGGCCATGTGCTGGGCCAGTCGCTGCTGCTCGGCTTCACGCAGATCTCGGTCAGCGTCAGCATCAATGCCCTGATCGCGCTCACCGCCGGCAGCATCGCGGGTTTTCTCGGCACCCGTCCGCTCTGGCTGCTGATCCAGCGCTGGCTGATGGGCACCGTGCTGGCCGGCCTGGCCGTGCGCATGGCCCTGGAAGCCAGGCGCTAGGGCGCTAACCTTTGCCGTCATCGCCGATGCGGCCGTAACGCTTTTCCTTCGGGCGCAGAGTCGGGCGTTTAACCTCGCCCTGCCTGTCCTGCAACCCTTCGGGCAGGGTGGGATCGTTGCTGATGTCGTCATGATGCTCGGCGGCGAATTGATCGTTGCCATAGGTGCCGGGGCCGTAGCGCCGCTGCGCGGGTGAACCCTTCACCAGCGGCGTGGTATGGGCCGGGCCGTGCGGGCTGCCGGCATCGCCGGGCTCCAGGGTGAACTGGCGCGGCGGCTTGGGAGACCTGGGTGGGGTGATTTGCTTGGGCATGGTTTCCTCCTCTGCTGCAGAGGAGGAAACTGCCGCCGGATGCCCAGGTTCCCGCTACATGAAACTCACGCGGGCCCTGTTCAGGCGGGAATGGCACCTTTCCGGTAGCGCTGGGCGAAGCGCAGCAGCCAGCCGATGAAATAGCCCGCGCTCACGCCGGAAACGGCCACATCGAAGGGATACAGGGTCTGCGGGTCGGAGAGGCCAAATCCGATGGCGATACCGATGGCGTATTTCGCGAAGAACAGCGCCATGTTGCGCACCAGCGGGAATACCGAGCCCTCCACGCGCACGCGCCGCTGCGCCGGGTCGGGCTGCATCGAGTCGAGGTTGGTGCCATACCATGCGCCCAGCGACGCGATCGCCAGGGCGGCGGTCCAGTAGACAGGCAGCAGGGCCGAGGCATCCATCCGGAGCGCCAGGCCATACACGCCCCAGGCAATGAACACGGCCGGCGCCACCAGCAGGCGCCAGACCTTCACCGTTCGGGTGCGCAGGCCGATCAGGCCGAGCGCCAGCAGGATGGCAAACAGCACGAACACCCAGGCGGGCGTGTTCTGGAGGATGGTGAGGAGGTTTGGCATGACGGGCTCCCTGAGTGGCAGATTTGGCGGGGTCATGTTGGTACTCATTGGTACCAACATGACAAACCTATATGGTACGCTATAGTACCAGTCAAGAGGGTCCCGTGCGAAAATCAGCCAAAGCAGCAGAATCCGGGGAGCGCGCCGCCGACATGCGCGCCGAGATGCGGGACCGCGTATTGCGCGCGGGCTTCGCCGCTTTCCGCGAGCTGGGCTTCGACGGCGCCAGCACCCTGGAGATCGCGACCCGCGCCAGGGTTTCCAAGCGCGAGCTTTACGCGCTGTTCGCCGACAAGCAGTCGATCGTGGTGGAATGCATCAAGTGGCGCACGCGGCAGATGCAGGTGCCGCTGGCGCTGCCGCGGCCGTCAGACCCGCAGGCGCTGCTGGCGACGCTGACGAAATTCGGCACGGCGGCGATGGCCGGCATCTGCGGCCCCGATGTCCTGATCGTGTTCCGGTTCGCCATAACGGAGGCGCAGAGAACCCCCGAGATCGCGCGGGCCCTGGACGAACGCGGCCGCGAGCCGATGCGCAGGATATTCATCGATCTGGTCAGCAAGGCACAGGAAGACGGGCTGCTGGCGCCTGCGCCGCCGGCCGAGATCAGCGCCTTTTTCTTCTCGCTGCTGTGGGGCGATCTGCTGCTGCGCCTGCTGATGGGGCTGGTCAAACCGCCGACCAAGGCGGAGATGGAACAGCGCGCCCGCCACGCTGCCGAACAGGTGATGGCGGCCTATGGCAAAACCGGGAAGCCAAGATAGTAAAGTCGCCGGCGATCGCTTCCCTGTCGGAAGTCCGCGTCAGTATTTCAGCGGTTCGCGCGGCGGACCGTCCAGCGTGATCACCGCCTTGGCAATGATAGCTTGCGTGGTCTCCAGATAACGGGCAAGCGAACGCACACTGGCGACTTCATAGCGCCGCGTGCCCGACTCTTCGCTGCTGTGGTCATCGAAGCGCACATTGGCGCGGGTGAAGCCGGCGCCGAAGCGCTGGAAATCGCCGATCCGCACCGTGTCTGCCTTGTAGCCGCGCGAAGCGTAATACTGCTGCGCCTGCTCACGGGTATGGACGCTGCCCTCTGGCGCCTGGGCCATGGCAATGGTTTCCAGCAGCCACTGGTTCGAGTTCTGGTATTTCGTCGCCGTCGGTCGCGCGATCATGCTGTAGAGCGGATGATGTAACTGCGTGGCGCGCGGGCCGGCCAGAATGGCAGACAGCCGATCCTGCAGTTCTGGCGTGGGAATCAGCACGACGCCATCGAAAGCGAAGAGGTCGTCGAGATAGAAGTTGACCAGACCTTCGTCATAAATGCCCGAGGTATCGGCGCCGCATTCGTTCAGCAGATGCACGAACATCCAGCGGCCAGCCGGGTGATCCCGCAATACAGCGCCCATATGGGTGTAGCGCAGACCGTGTTCCGACAGGTCGGCGCCGGCGCGCGCCACCAGGGCCAGCTTGGCGCCGGACTGCTCCAGATAGTCGCGTGTCTTTGCCGCCATGTTGAAGGCGTTGCGGATTTCCACGGGCTGGATGGCGCGCTGGGAACAGCCACCCCCCGCCAGTGCGGGAACCTGCACGCCGGCCCACAGCAGGGCGGCGGCAAAAGCGATCTTTCCGATCTGCATGATTATAGGTCTCCGCTCAGCGCTTGGTCTGGTGGACCATGGCGCGGCCCATTTCATTCGGGATATAGGCAATGAGCTGGCCGGCATGGATCAGCGCATAGCCGGCCGCCTCCGAGACAACCTCGATCACGGCGCCTGCGGCCAGCGAAGCCGCCGCCGTCGATTGCTTGGCCACCTGCACGCTGACGCCAGCTGCTTGGCCAGACGTCTTGAGCACCAGCACGATACCTTCTGCGGTATGTTCGATGGCCTGTACCGTCAGTTTGCCCGAGGCGGCCACGCTTTCCATGCTGCCGGTCACCACGAGGCCGGAGCCGTGGGCCGACAGGCCGGACGCGTTCGACAGCGCATTGGAATAATTCGCCACGCTCTGGGCGTGGCCCTGAGCCAGCGGCCACGCGGCAAGACCGGCGATCAGCGCCAGTTTGAGGACAGAAGAACGAAGCATTGCAAAATCCCCTTCAGTGACGCCGGCACCCCATTGCCAGCCGGCCCGCCAATGGCATGACGCGAACAAGTATAATTCGTGTCTGCTTTTGGGCGAAACTGTGGCGGCGACCTGTCGTAACGTCAACCTTAAATAGGCTATCCTCGCCGCCAGCGCGCCAGCGCCAGCATGGCGCCGCCGGCGATCAACCCCCAGAAGGCGCCGCCGATCCCGAACAGGGTCAGGCCGCTGGCCGCCACGATGAAGGTGATCGCCGCCGCCTCGCGGCTCTGCGCATCGCTCAAGGCGCTCACCAGCGACGCGGCGAAGGCGCCGAGCAGGGCCAGCCCGGCCACCGCCTGGATCAGGATCGGCGGCGCGGCGCTGAACACAGCTGTCGCCGCCGTGGCGGCCAAGCCGAACAGCACATAGAAAATGCCGGCCACCAAAGCCGCCACCCAGCGTTTGTTCGGATCGGGATGCGCCTCGGGCCCGGCGCAGATCGCCGCCGTGATGGCAGCCAGGTTCACCGCATGGCCGCCAAAGGGCGCGGCCAGCAGCGAGAATATCCCGGTGGCGCGGAACAGCGGCGTCGGATCGGGTTTGTAGCCGTTGGCCTGCAGCACGGCGATGCCGGGAATGTTCTGGCTCGCCATGGTGACGATGAACAGCGGCAGCGCGATGCCCAGCAAAGCCGAGGGCGAAAACACCGGCAGGACCAATTCCGCCTGCGGCCACAGGCTGCCGAGTTTATCGGCCGAGATCTCGCCGCCGGCGAGGATGAAGCCCAGCGTCACCAGCACGGCGGCCGGCATGGCGTAAAGCCGCTTCCATTTCGCCACCAGCGCCCAGACCACCACGATGGAGAGGCCCGCCACGGGCAAGGCGGCCACCGCCTTCACCGGCGCCAGGCACAGGCTGAGCAGGATGCCGGCCAGCATGGCATTGGCCAGAGCGGCCGGGATGGCGGCGACGGCGCGGCCCAGCGGTTTCCACAGGCCCGCGATAGTGAGCAGGAGGCCGCAGACGATGAAGGCGCCCACGGCGGCATTGAAGCCGCCCTCGGCAATCGCGGAAGAGGCCAGCAGCGCGCCGCCCGGCGTCGACCAGGCGATGCTGACCGGCAGGCGGGTTTTCCAGCTCAGCAGGATGGCGCAGAGGCCCATGGCAATGCTGAGCGCCATCAGGCCCGAGGCGGCTTGGGCCTGGCTGGCGCCCACGGCGGTCAGGCCCTGCAGGATCACGGCAAACGACGAGGCGAAGCCGACGAAGGCCGAGAGCAG
>NZ_JANLJJ010000061.1:4961-33574 GCF_029255545.1 Ferrovibrio sp.
GGCCCTGCAGGATCACGGCAAACGACGAGGCGAAGCCGACGAAGGCCGAGAGCAGGCCGGCGGCCACGGCCGAGGTCAGCGGGGCGGGGCGGAGGGGGGTGGTCGATGGGGGGGCGGGGGTGGTCTGGCTCATGGCCGGTCGTGTGTAACCCGTTCTGCCGGCTGCGCCAATCCCGCGCCAATCCCATGCCTGGCCCATGCCTGGGGATGTCAGCCCGCCGCGCTGGACCGTGAATCGGTCAACCGTATACAATCTGGCACAGGATTGTCCGGCCGATTCGATGGTCGATTCGGTGACCGGCGCGAATGGGGCCGCGGGATGGGGTGGACGCATACATGCCGCAGACATCGGTGAAGCCGGCGAAGCCGGCGCGACCGCCCAGGGCTGCGCCGCAGGCTGGCCGCAAGATCACCGCCGCCGAGGCCCAGGCGGTGCCGCGGCGGCGCGGCGGCGCAGCAGGGAGCAGTTCGGCGGCCAGTGGTTCGGCGCCCAGCCGCCGTGCCGGCGCCATCGACGATGTCACCATCTACGACAGCGTCTACACCGCCATCGTCGACCACATCATCATGCCGGGCACCAAGCTGCCCGAGGACGTGCTGGCCAAGGCCTTCGGCGTCAGCCGCACGCGCATCCGCAAGGTGCTGCTGGCGCTGTCGCATGAAAACCTGGTGACCCTGCAGCATAATCGCGGCGCCTCGGTGACCAAGCCCAGCGTGCAGGAGGCGCGCGAGGTGTTCGCCGCCCGCCGCGTGGTGGAGACCGGCATTGCCGCCGAGCTGGCGCGCCGCATCGCCGCGCCGCAGCTCGCCGCCCTGCGCCGCTTCGTCGCCCGCGAGCATGACGCTGAGAAGCAGCGCGACCGCAGCAGCGCCATCCGGCTCTCGGGCGAATTCCACCTGGAGCTGGCCAGGCTGATCGGCAACGAGCCTTTAAGCGGCTTCCTGCGCGCGCTGATCTCGCGCACCTCGCTGATCATCGCGGTCTACGAGGCGCCGGGCAACGCCATGTGCAGCCATGCCGAGCATGGCGCGCTGCTGGATAAACTCGCCGCCCATGACGTGGCCGGCGCCGTGCGCTACATGGAAGAGCATCTGCAACGGCTGGAAGACGGCCTCGACCTCGCCGCGGCCAAGCGCCGGCCGGTCGACCTGCAGGACGTGTTCGCGCAACTGGCCGCCACGCGGCGCTGACCGCGCGGCGGCCAGTTGCGCTCACATCACGCGATCACGCATTGGTGCCGCCATCCACGGCGATCTGCGCGCCGGTGATGTAGCCGCCGCCCGGGCTGGCGAGGAAGGCCACCGTGGCGGCGATCTCGTCCGGCTTGCCGTAACGGCCCAGCGCGGTCAGCGCGGTCATGGCGGCGGCACTCTCGCCGTCGGCCGGGTTCATGTCGGTGTCGATCGGGCCGGGCTGCACCACGTTCACGGTGATGCCGCGCGGGCCGAGGTCGCGCGCCAGGCCACGCGTCATGCCGTTCAGCGCCGCCTTGCTCATCGAATAAAGCGTGATGCTGGGGAAGCGCACGTTTTCGCCCAGACAGGAGCCGATACTGACGATACGACCGCCATCGGGCATGTGCGGCAACACCGCCTGCACGGCGAGGAACGGCGCGCGGGTGTTGATCGCCAGCATGCGGTCGATGGCGGCCAGGTCGTGGTCCTGCGGCGCGCCGTATTCGGCGATGCCGGCATTGTTGACCAGGATGTCGATGCGGCCGAATTCCGCCGCCGTCCTGTCGATGGCGGCCTTCAACGCGGCCGGATCGGCGGCATCGGCCTGCAGCGCCAGCGCGCGGCGGCCCAGTTTGCCGATCTGCTGCGCCACCGCCTGCGCCTTGTCGGGCGAGGCGGTATAGGTGAGCGCGATATCGGCGCCGGATTCGGCCAGTTTCAGCGCGATGGCGGCGCCGATGCCCCTGCTGGCACCGGTGACGAAGGCGGTCTTGCCCGAAAGCTCGGTCATGTCTGGTGTCTCCATTTATTTAGTGATCGATACAGAATGGAGGGCGACAGATAGGGAGCTTGCAGGGGCGGGTCAACCGAATTATTTATCGTCTGCTACAGAATCGGAATGGAAAGGCAGGAACCGGATATGGCCGGCCGTCCGCGCAGCTTCGACCGTGCCGCCGCCCTGAAGGCGGCGATGGGCGTGTTTTGGCAGCGCGGCTACGAGGCGACCTCGCTGAGCGACCTGACCAAAGCCATGGGTATCAACGCGCCCAGCCTCTATGCCGCCTTCGGCTGCAAGGAGGCCTTGTTCGGGGAGGCGCTTGAGCTCTACCAGCAGGCCGAGGGCGCCGCGCCGCGCCGGCTGCTCGAAGAGGCGCCGACCGCCCGTGAAGGCTTCGCCGCCATGCTGCGGTTTCATGCCGTGAATTATGTCGATCCGGCCCACCCGCCGGGCTGCATGGCGGTGCTGGCCGCCATCGTCGGCGCGCCCGAGAACAAGAGCGTGCGCGGCCTGATGAGCACGACGCGGCGCCGTGCGCTGGATGCCTTTGCCGCCCGGATCAGGCGCGGCATCGCCACCGGCGACGTGCCTGCCGGCACCGATGCGATGGCGATGGCGGCTTTCTACGCCACATTGCTGCAGGGCATGTCGATCCAGGCGCGCGACGGCGCCACGAAAAAGCAGTTGCTTGCCACCGTCGACTCCGCCATGGCCGCCTGGGACGGTATGGTGGGGAAGAAGGCCCGATAGAAGTCGTCATGCCCCCTTAAACGGATGCGCCTGCATCCAGTGGCGCGCGATGTCGATGCGGCGGGCGAACCACACTTTCTCGTGCCGCTGCATGTAATCCATCAGCCGCGCCAAAGCGGCGGCGCGGCCGGGCCGGCCGATCAGCCGGCAATGCAGCGCCACCGTCATCATCTTCGGCGCGCCGTCCTGCCCCTCGCGATAGAGCATGTCGAAGGCATCCTTCACATGGCTGTAGAAATCCTCGCCGGTGGCGAAACCATGTAACTGGCCGAACTTCATGTCGTTGTTATCGAAGGTGTAGGGCAGCATCAGCAGGGGCTTTTTGCCGATGCGGGTCCAGTAGGGCAGGTCGTCGTCGTAGGAATCCGAGCAATAGGCGAAACCGCCCTCCTCGGCGACGAGTTTGAGCGTGTTCGACGACAACCGCCCAGTATACCAGCCCAGCGGCCGTTCGCCGGTGGCCTGTTTGATCGCCTCGATCGCCAGCTTCATATGGGCGCGTTCGGTGGCCAGCGGCACCTTGCTGTAGTCGAACCAGCGCCAGCCGTGGCTGGCCACTTCATGGCCCTGTTCGTGCATCGCGGCCGCCGCTTCCGGGTAACGCGCCACGGCCATGCCCACGGCCCAGGAGGTGAAGGGGATGCTGCGCTCGGCGAACAGCCGCAGGATGCGCCACAGTCCGGCGCGGCTGCCATACTCGTAGACCGATTCCACCTGCTCGTCGCGCATCCGCTCGCGCGGCACGCCGCCCGGCACCTCATGCAGGAAGGCTTCCGAGGTCTTGTCGCCATGCAGGATGCTGCGTTCGCCGCCTTCCTCGTAATTCACCACGAAGCTGACCGCCACGCGCGCGCCATTCGGCCATTTTGGATCGGGCGGGTTGGGACCATAGCCCTTCAGGTCGCGCGGATAGGGTTTGCGCCCCAGCGCCTTGGCCACGATGTCGGTGGTCTTTTTCTTTTTCACGATTTTCCTTGCCATCACTTCAGCCCAGCAATTCGGCCAGGGTGCGCGCCACCACTTCGGTCGCCTTGTAGAGGTCGCTCAGCGCCAGCTTCTCATCGGCGCGGTGACCGTTGGCTTCCAGCAGGTTGCGCGGGCCGGCGCCATACAGCACGGTCTTGATGCCGGCGGCCGAATAATGCCGCGCGTCCGTGTACAAGGGGATGCCCTCCGTGCCCACAGGCTTGCCCATGATCTCGGTGGCGTTGCGGGTCAGGATATCGATCAGCTTTTCCACGCCCGGCACGATGCCGAAGGGGCGGGCCAGCATGATGCGGCTGACATGGGCGGTGATGCCCGGCAGGTCCTGCACCGCATGGGCGATCAGATTGCGCAGGTTAGTCTCCACCTGCTCGGGGTTCTCTTCCGGGATGATGCGGCGGTCGAGCCGCAGCGAGACTTTATCGGGCACCACGTTGGTGTTGATGCCTCCTTTGATCAGGCCAACCACCAGCGATGGCGAGGTGATGCCTTCGGTTTTGGAGTGGATGCCCGACAGCGTGTCGCGATAAGCATAGAGCGCGGTCAGCACCTTTGTCGCCGCCTCCAGCGCGTCATGGCCGGTATCGGGGCGGGCGGCATGGGCCGACTTGCCGTTGACGGTGACTTCCAGATGCAGGCAGCCGTTATGCGCGGTGGTGACGGCATAGCTGAAACCGGCCGAGAAGGCATAGTCCGGCTTGCTGATGCCCTGTTCGATCAGCCATTGCGGACCGATGGCGCCGCCGGCTTCCTCGTCATAGGTCAGGTGCAGTTCGATGGTGCCGTTCAGCTTGGCGCCGGATTGCTCCAGCGCCAGCAGGGCATAGGCATAGGTGACGAAATCGGATTTCGACACCGCCACGCCGCGGCCATACATCACGCCGTCCTTCACCACGGCCGCGTAAGGATCGACGCTCCAGCCCTCGCCGGGCGCCACCACGTCGCCATGGGCATTCAGCGCCACGACCGGGCCGCCGCTGCCGAATTTCTTGCGGATCACCAGGTTGGTGCACGAGATCATGCCGTTCTGCTTCACCAGGTCGTCGGGCACCGGATGGCGCTCGACGGTGAAGCCCAGTTTCTCCAGCAGCTCGGCGGCGCGTCTGGCATGCGGCGCGCAATCGCCCGGCGGATTGTCGGAGGGCACCTTCACCAGCTCGGCCAGCAGGCTCTGCATGTTGCCCTGCTGGGTGGCAATGAAATCGTGGATGGCCGTGATGGCGGCCTTGTCGAGGGGCATGGAGAACTCGTTTTCAGTTGGCAGCGAAGGAGGGATCGAAATGCTCGATGAAATGCAGCAGCGCGCGGGTCGCCAGCTCCACGTCGTCGGCCAGCACGGCTTCCAGCGGATTGTGGCTGATGCCGCGCGTGCAGCGCATGAACATCATCGCCACCGGGCAGAGCGGCGCCAGCGTGGCGGCATCGTGGCCGGCCCCTGACGGCAGCCGCATGGTGGGCACATGCTGGGCCTTGATGGCAGCCTCGGTCAGATCCATCAGCTTCGGATGGCAGGGCGTGGCTGTGCTTTTGTACAGCTCGGTGACCGTGAAGGTCAGCTTGCGGCGGGCGCAGACCATCTCGATCTCGCGCAGCACGGCATCCACCGCCGCATCGCGCACATCGTCCTCGCCGGCGCGGATGTCGATGGAAAACACCGCCTTGCCCGGAATCACGTTCATCGCACCGGGCAGGGCTTCCAGCATGCCGACCGTGCCCACCAGCGTCGGTGTGCCGGTGCAGCGTTCCTCGATGAACTGCACGATCTCTGCCGCCGCCACCAGGGCATCCTGGCGCTGGCCCATCGGCACGGTGCCCGCATGGCCCGCCAGTCCGGTGATCTCGGCACGCAGGCGGCGGGCGCCGGAGATCGCCGTCACCACGCCCAAGGCCAGGCCCTCGTTTTCCAGCACCGGGCCCTGTTCGATATGCAGCTCCACGAAGGCGGCGATGCTGCCCGGCTTGCGGGCGCAGAAGCCCACCTTGTGCGGATCGAGGCCAAAGGTCTTGTAGGCTTCGCCCATGCTGATGCCCTGGCGGTCCTTCACCTCCAGGATGGCGGGATCGAAAGTGCCGGCGATGGCGCGGCTGCCGGTCATCGACGAACCGAAGCGGGTGCCTTCCTCGTTGACGAAACCCACCACCTCGATCGTGAAGGGCAGCCGCTTGCCACGTCTATGCAGGTCGGCCACGCAGGCGATCGGCGCGATCACCCCCAGCATGCCGTCGTATTTGCCGGCATTGCGCACGGTATCGAGATGCGAACCGGTCATCAGCGCAGGCAGCTTCGGGTCGGTGCCGGCATAACGGCCCACCACGTTGCCGGCCGAATCATGCTCCACCTCCATGCCGGCTTCGCGCATCCATTCGGCGACGCGTTCATGGGCCTTTTTCTGCTCGGGCACCAGGAAGGTGCGGACGAGGAAGTCGGGGCTTTCGCTGATCCGGCCCAGTTCGTCGAGCTGGGCCAGCATGCGGTCGGCAAAACGATTCGCGGCCATGAATGCGATCCTTGCGGAAATGTCGGCTGGGGATTGTATACAGTTTCCTGACGATAACACCGCCGCCCGCCTCTGGCCAAGTCTGGCGGCATGGATTAGCCATGAGTGTACGGGGGAATTGTGGAAAACCGATGTTTGATCCCGAAACACTGCTGAAAGCGATGTTCGACGCGGCGCGTGCCGCCGCTGATCCGGCAATCTGCCTGCCGCCACACCTGCCGAAACCACCAAAGGGGAAAACCGTGGTGGTGGGTGCCGGCAAGGCCGCCGCCAGTATGGCGCAGGCGCTGGAGCGGCACTGGCCTGGGGATGCGCCGCTGGATGGCATCGTGGTGACGCGTTACGGCCACGATCTGCCCTGCGAACGCATCGTGGTGGTGGAGGCCGCACATCCGGTGCCCGATTCCGCCGGCGAGAAGGCAGCCGAACTGATCCTGCACAAGGTGCGGGGCCTGGGCGCGGACGATCTGGTGATCTGCCTGGTCTCGGGCGGCGGTTCGGCCCTGCTGGCTTTGCCGGCGCCGGGCCTGTCGCTGGCCGACAAGCAGGCGGTGAACCAGGCCCTGCTGAAATCCGGCGCCAACATTGCGGACATGAACTGCGTGCGGAAGCATCTCTCCGCGATCAAGGGCGGGCGGCTGGCTGCCGCCGCTGCGCCGGCCCGGCTGGTCTCGCTGCTGATCTCCGATGTGCCGGGCGACGATCCGGCGGTGATCGCCTCGGGGCCGACCGTGCCCGATCCCACCAGCTTCGCCGATGCCCGTGCGGTGATCGAGAAATACGGCATCGACCTGCCGCCGGCGGTGCAGAGGCATCTCAAGGCGGCCAAAGGAGAAACGCCCAAACCCGGCGATGCGGCCTTCGCCAATACCGCAACCATCCTGGTCGCCACGCCGCAGATGGCGCTGGAAGCGGCGGCAAACGTGGCGCGCGCGGCTGGCGTCATGCCGGTGATCCTGGGCGATGCCATCGAGGGCGAGGCGCGCGAGGTGGCCACCGTGATGGCCGGCATCGCACGCCAGGTGCGTCGCCATGGCCAGCCTTCTGCCGCGCCCTGCGTGCTGCTGTCGGGCGGCGAGACCACGGTGACTTTGCGCGGCAAGGGCCGTGGCGGGCGCAATGCCGAATTTCTCACCGCCCTGGCCGTGACCTTGGATGGCGCCGAGAATATCTACGCGCTGGCCGCCGATACCGATGGCATCGATGGCAGCGAGGACAATGCCGGCGCGCTGTTGCGACCCGACAGCATGCTGCGCGCGGCGCTCAAGGGCATCGACGCGAAAGCCTGCCTGGCCGACAATGACGGCTACGGCTTTTTCCAGGCCGCCGGCGGGCTGGTCACCACCGGCCCGACTCTGACCAACGTCAACGATTTCCGCGCGATTCTGATCCTGTAGACTCGACAGTATGACGAAGGCGGCGCCGCGATGCTTGCCGTCGGTGCGCGCCTCGTTTCTCATGCTCCGAACCGAATCAGTCCAGACGGAGTTGGTCATGCATATCGAACCGGGCATCATCGACGCGGCACGTCTCGCCGGCGCCAATCTCGCCGCGGCCGGCCTGCTGGCGACTCAGGCGCGCGGCCTGATCCGCGCGCCGCAACAGATCATGCAACAGGTCGTGAAAACGATTCTGGCGGCTTCGGTGTTTTCCGTGCTGATGCAGGTCTGGCATCTGCCGGTCGGGCCGTCGGAACTGCACCTGATCGGCGCCACCACGGTCTATCTGCTGTTCGGCTTCACACCCACGCTGCTGGGCTTCGGCCTCGGGCTACTGCTGCAGGCCGTTCTGTTCGAACCGCAGGATTTGCTGCATCTGGGCGTCAACACGCTGTCGCTCGGCCTGCCGCTGGTGGCCATGCATGCCAGCTTCGGCCGCCGGCTGTTTGCCGTGGATACGGCCGAACGTTTCACCCTGCTGCGCGTGCTGCGGCTGGATGCGACCTATTACGCCGGCGTGGCCGCCATGGTCGGCTTCTGGCTGCTGCTCTCGACCGGCCAGGCCTCGGGCGCTGACTGGGCGCGCTGGACGCTGGCCTATCTGCCGGTTTTCCTGCTGGAGGCCATGCTGTCCTTCATCGCGGTGACGGTGATCGGCCGCTGGCGGAGCCGGGCGCTGGTGCAGCGTTATTCCGAGATCGGCCGCCTGCGCCTGGCCTGACCGCCTGAAGGGGCGCGGCCGGGCTTGACCCGGCCGGCCGGCGCGTCATGCTGGCGGAACCCTTTCGCCGGTCCGTCCGCATGAACATCGCCCCCTTCCATCCGGTCCCATCCAGCCCGGTCTCGCTCATCCCGGCCCTGTTCCGCCTGGCCCTGCTGCTGCCGGTCATCCTGTTCGCCGGCTGCCGCGAGATGCAGTCGCCCGGCCCGGCGGCGGCCGCGCCGCCCTCCGTGGCAGATGGTCCATCGCATCTGCCGGGCGTCGGCTTCAATCCCGGCGGCCCCGACCTGGCCAGCTTCACCGATGCCGATGGCGCCTTCCCGCGGGCGAGCCGGCGAACCTGGTGGCAACCGACCCACAGCGTCGATGGCTTCTCGCGCCTCGACCAGATCCTGCCGGCCCATCGCGTGCCCCGCGGCGACATGACCTCGGTCTGGCAACGGGCGGCGACCGTGCCGGCCATCACCTATGCCACGCCGCAATCCGGCGGCCGCCGTTTCACCATCGAAGAGTATCTGCAGCGCAATCCCGCGACCGGGCTGCTGATCGCCCAGGACGACACCATCCATTTCGAGCGTTATCAGTATGCCCGCAATGACGGCCACCGGCTGACCTCCTTCTCGATGGCCAAGACGGTAACGGCCATGCTGGTCGGCTTGGCTGTCGCCGATGGCGCCATCGCCTCGATCGACGATCCGGCTGAACGTTATGTGCCGGCCTTGGCGGGCAGCGAATATGGCCGCACGCCGATCCGGCACCTGCTGACCATGTCGTCGGGTGTGCGTTTCACCGAGGAATACAACGGCCGCGACGATGTCAGCCGGCTTACCTATGCCGTATTGCATCCGCAATCCCGTGGCGGCAGCGCGGCCGTGCGCCAGTTCAACGACCGGATCGCCGCACCCGGCGAGCGCTGGTCCTACGCCTCCGCCGAGACCCAGGTGCTCGGGCTGGTGCTGCGCGCCGCCATCGGGCGGCCGATCGCCGAGTATCTGTCGGAGCGCATCTGGCAGCCGATCGGCGCCGAGGCCGATGCCAGCTGGGTGGTTGATACCTCCGGCCAGGAAGTCACCTATGCCCATTTCAACGCGGTGCTGCGCGATTATGCCCGCTTTGGCATGCTGCTGGCACATGGCGGGCGCGCGGGCGGCAGGCAGGTGATCCCCGAGGCCTGGCTGCGCGAGGCGACGAAGCCGCATTTCACCAGCGCGCAGACCGGGCGCTGGTTCGGCTATGGCTTTCAGACCTGGATCTTCCCCGACAATGACGGCAGCTTCGCCCTGCTGGGCGTACGCGGCCAGGCGGTCTTCATCGATCCGTCGCGCCGGCTGGTGATGGTGCATACCGCCGTGCGGCCCGGCGCGCGCGATCCGCGCGCCGCGGAGGCAACCGCCCTGTGGCGTGGCGTGAAGGCGGCTTTCCCGAAGCTTTCGCACTGAGCCGGCCGCTGGCCCTGGTCATGCGGGATACGCTATAGAAGGGCAACGACAAGGAGCCTGTGCAGCCGTGACTTATACGCTGGCCGATCTCAACCGCATGTCCACGGCCGATTTCGTGGCGAGCTTAAACGGCATTTTCGAGCATTCGCCCTGGGTGCCTGAGCGTGTTGCCGGCCAGCGGCCGTTTTCCAGCTTCGACAGCCTGCATGGCGCCATGGTGGCGGCGATGTGGGCCGCTAGCGACGAAGAAAAGCTCAGGCTGCTGCGCGCCCATCCGCAACTGGCCGGCAAGGAGGCCGATGCCGGCACGCTGACGGCGCATTCGACCTCGGAGCAGGACAGCGTCGGCCTGACGCGCCTGACGCCAGAGGAAAAGGCGCGCATCAAGATGCTGAACGCGACCTATCTGGAGAAACACGGTTTTCCCTTCATCATCGCGGTGAAGCTGCGCCGCAAGGCGCAGATTTTCGCCGCCTTCGAACAGCGGATCGGCAACGATCGCGTCACTGAATTCACCACGGCGCTATCGGAGGTGGGTAGGATCGCCCGCATCCGGCTCGAAGCGCTGCTGGGCCAGTAAAGGAGAGAGATGAATGGGCCGCCTGAGCACCCATGTGCTGGACACCATGAACGGCAAGCCGGCCGCCGGCGTGACCGTGGAACTCTACGCGCTGGATGGCGCCGCGCGCCGGCTGGTGAAAACGGTGGTCACCAATGCCGATGGCCGCACCGACGCGCCGTTGCTGGTCGGCGAGGATTTCAAACCCGGCCAGTATGAGCTGGTGTTCCATGTTGCCGAGTATTTCCGCCGGGCGGGCGCGGCGCTGCCGCAGCCGGCTTTCCTTGATGCCGTGCCGATCCGTTTCGGCATGGCCGAGGCCGACGGGCATTATCACGTTCCGCTGCTGGTTTCGCCCTGGAGCTTCTCGACCTACCGGGGGTCCTGATCATGACCGACCATGCCGCCTTCATGCGCCGCGCGATTGCTTTAAGCCGCGAACATATGAATGCCGGCGATGGCGGGCCGTTCGGCGCGGTGATCGTGCTGGATGGCGAGGTCGTCGGCGAGGGCTGGAACCGCGTTACGTCCTCGAACGACCCCACCGCCCATGCCGAGGTGACGGCGATCCGCGAAGCCTGCACAAAACTCGGGCGTTTCGACCTGAAGGGCGCGGTGCTCTATGCCAGTTGCGAGCCCTGCCCGATGTGTCTGGCCGCCACCTACTGGGCGCGCATCGACAAGGTCTATTACGCCAACGAACAGGCCGATGCGGCGGCGATCAATTTCGACGATGCCTTCCTCTACCGCCAGCTCGCCCTGCCGCGCGAACGCCGCACCCTGCAATGCGAGCAGATCCTGCGCGACGAAGCGCTGGCGGTGTTCCGCGAATGGGACGCCAAGCCCGACAAGGTGCCGTATTGAGGCAACTGGCCATGCGCCATTTACCCGGCTTCCTGCTTCTGGTCGTGGCGATCGTCATGCCGGCGCATGCGACCCAGGACAGGTTTGGCCGCATCCCCGTACGTAATACAGAAATGCGCGTGCATATCAGCCAGTCGGCATTGCCTGTGCTTGGCAGCGTTATCGTGCTGGCTGGCGGCAGCGGGCGACTTGATATCGACGATAACGGCCGGATCAGGGACCTGACGCGAAACCAGCTGATACGGACCCGCGGGAGTTATGCCATGGCCGGATACGTGGTGGCAGCGCCGGATGTAGCCGAGGATTTCAAGCGACCCAATGGCGGTGTGAGGGATGGATACCGGTGGAGCGCCGAGCATGCGGCCGACATAGGGGTCCTGGTGGAAATCCTGCGTAAGCAAACTCCAAAGGTTTATCTCATTGGCACGAGCCGGGGCGCGCTCAGCGCCGCCAATGCCGCCGCGCGCCTGCAGGGTGCACAGAAACCCGATGCCATCGTGATCACCTCCGGGATGCTGATGCAGACCGATGCCCGGCAGCCCTCGGTACAGCGCATGGTCAAATCCGAGGCGATCACCATGCCGGTGTTGCTGGTGGCGCATGAGAGCGATGCCTGCATCTACACGCCAGCCAGCGCCACGCCGCAGTTCAAGGCGCTGCTGACGGCGGCGCCGCGTGTCGACATCAAGATGCTCAAAGGCGGCCAGGCCGACAAGAAGGGCGAGGAATGCGAAGCCGATGGATATCACGGCTTCGCCGGTCTGGATGACGCCGTTGTCGGCATCATCACCGAATGGCTGAAGGTGCTGCCTTAGTCCAGTTTTGCACCGGCCGCGATCCAGGCGCCCAGCATGGCGCGTTCTTCATCCGTGATCTCGGTGGCGTTGCCCGGCGGCATCGCCTCGCTGCGCACCGCCTGCTGGTTGATCAGCGCGGCGAAGCGGCGCATCTGCTCCGGGGTTTCCAGCATCACGCCCTTGGGCGCCTCGGCGATGCCGTCGAAGGTCGGCCGCGCCGCATGGCAGGCGACGCAGCGCGCGGCCACCACGCGCTGCACGTCCTCCAGCGTCACGTCGCCGGCCAGCTGCTGGCGGCGCGGGTCCCACTGGCTGAAGAACACCAGCCCGACCGTGAGCGCGAAGGCCAGGCCAAGGAATTCATAGCGCTGGCCGCGGCCCTGGTTCTTCAGGTTGAAGAAATGCCGCACCAGGCCGCCGATGATCATCACCACCGCCAGGATCACCCAGCCATAGGGATGGCCGTAGGTGACCGGGTAATGGTTGCTGATCATGGCGAACAGCACCGGCAGGGTCAGGTAGTTGTTATGCAGCGAGCGCTGCTTGGCCTGCTTGCCGTAACTCGGGTCGGGCACCTGGCCGGCCAGCATCTGCGCCACCGCCTTGCGCTGGTTGGGGATGATGTTATGCGCCACGTTGGCGGTCATGATCGTGCCGATCAGGGCACCAACATGCAGGTAGGCGGCGCGCGCCGAAAACACCTGGGTATAGCCCCAGGCGGCGGCGACCAGCAGCACGAAGCCGACAACGGCCAAAGCCGCGTCGTTTTTGCCCAGCGGCGACTTGCACAGCAGATCGTAGACCACCCAGCCCAGCACCAGCGAGGCGAGGCTGAGGCCGATGGCCTGCCAGCGCTCCATCGGCAGCACCTTCGCATCGATCAGGTAGAGATCGGCGCCGACGTAATACAGCACGCCAAGCAGGAAAAAGCCCGACAGCCAGGTGAAATAGGCTTCGTATTTGAACCAGTGCAGCTCAGCGGGCAGCTGCGGCGGCGCGACCGAGTATTTCTCGGTGAAATAGAAGCCGCCGCCATGGATCAGCCAGGCCTGGCCCAGAACGCCGGGCTGCTGGTCCAGCCCCTTGCGCAATGAATTGTCGAGCCAGACGAAAAAGAACGACGAGCCGATCCAGGCGATGCCGAAGATCAGGTGCATCCAGCGCAGCACCAGATTGAGCCATTCCAGGGCCAGGTCGATCATGCTTTTCCCCTCAGGCCACGCCGGGAAACGGTCCTTATGCGGCGTGGCAGCGGGGTCAAGCCGTAACGAGCGGGGGCAGGATCGTCAACCCGGATTGTGTACAATTTTGCCGGCCGACCGGCCGCTGCTTGTTACCTGCTGCCTGTGGGGCGTGGTCAGCATGGCGGCGCGGGAACCGGCATGCCGGGCACGTTGCAGGTGATGATGCGCGTGATGCGGCCTTCGCCATCCCGCAGCGGCAGCACGATGCGGTCCCAGTTGTTGATGGTGATCTCCATCGGCATCTCGTGCCAGCTGTAGACCGGCTCGGGCCGCAGCAGCATGGCGCGATAGATGGCGAGGTAGAAATTGCTGGCCAGCGAGCCGGTCACCATCTGCGAGGTGCGCTTGCCGGTCATGTCGAAGCCGGCGATGCGGGCCACCTCGCTGCCATAGAGGCGGTAGCGGTAGTCCGTGCCATCGTCCAGCACGTCCAGCAGCAGCACATAGCCCAGCACCGGCCGCAACTCGAAGGGATCGATATGCTCCGGCCGCACGCTGCCATGGCGGTCGCGCAGGGCCTGCCAGTGCCGCAGCATGAAAGGCAGCTGCTCAGTCGGCAGGTCGTCGGGTGCCGGATTCCAGCGCACCACCGGGGAACGCAGGCCCAGCGCCAGGAAGGGCGCGGTCAGCCGCGACTGGCCGCCCGCCACCAGTTCGTCGCGCATGGCATCGATGACGGTGAGGTCGATCACGCTGGTTTCCCTCGCTGCGGGTCCAGCTTGGCGGTCTTGGCGGGGCGCCGCAAGGGGCGTCAGTTCAGGCGGCGCGGTGGTTCGGGCGCCAGTTGCGCCAGCATGGCGCGTACGCTGTCGAGATGCGGATTGAGGCTCAGTGCCGCGGCGAGGGCCTCGTTGGCGGCGGCCAGTTCGCCCTGACGCAGGCAGATCTGGGCAAAGCCGCAGATGGCGCCGAAATGGCGCGGCTCCAGCTCCAGGGTGCGGCGGATATCGGCCAGGCTGGCCGCGTCGCGCTGCGCCAGGTAATGCAGCGTGGCGCGTTTGTTCCAGGCCTCGGCCCAGTCCGGCGCATCCTGCGTCAGGGCGCCGAGCAGGCGCTCGGCCTCGGTCAGGCGGCGCCGTGCGATGGCCGAGATGGCGCGCTGCATGCGGGCCTCCAGCGCGGGATCGTCGTGACCGGTCCAGATCGCCCAGATCTCGTCCTCGATCTCATGCGCGGGCCGGGGCGGCGGATCGGCCTGCAGGGCGATGAACAGGCCGGACAGGCGGCCATGGCGCGGCAGAACGGTCCGCGCCGGTGGGCGCAGGATCAGTTTCAGCGTTTCGGCAACCGGCAGGCTCACGATGTTTTGCCCCTCCCGGCATGGTCTGGAGCGCCATCCGACCTATCACTTAGTCCGCACGGGCCGGAGGACGAGGGCATGCGGATTCTGCTGCAGGGTATCGCCATTGTGTTGCTGGCCTGTGTCGTTCTGCCGGCGCAGGCCAATGAAAATCTGTGGCAGGCCCTGCGCGAGGGCCGTGCCGTGGCGCTGATGCGCCATGCCGTGGCGCCCGGCACCGGCGATCCGCCCGGCTTCCGCCTCGATGACTGCGCCACCCAGCGCAACCTCTCGGCCGAGGGCCATGCCCAGGCGCGGCGTGTCGGCGCGGCGTTCCGTGGCAACGGCATTACCGCAGCGGTGGTGAAGAGCAGTGCCTGGTGCCGCGCCCGCGATACTGCAACCGGCCTCGGCCTCGGGTCGGCGGAAACCGCAGCATCGCTGAATTCCTTTTTCGGCGATGCCAGCCGGGCGCCGGCGCAAACCGCGGCTTTGCGCGAACTGATTGCCGCGTTGCCGCCGGGGCGGCCGGCCGTGCTGGTGACGCATCAGGTGGTCATCACGGCGATGACCGGGCTGTATCCGCAGAGCGGCGAGATGGTCGTGCTGGCGCGGGACGGACTGGCGGTGCTGGGGCGGCTGCCGGCCGGCTAGCCCTTCCGCACCACCTTCATTGCGCGGTTGCCCTGCGCCGGCTATGCCATGAGACCATGGAACACGAGCATCGCAGGCCCGGCCGTCTGGTCCTGGTGGTCGGCCCCAGCGGGGTCGGCAAGGACAGCGTGCTGGATGGCGCCCGGGCCGCCCTGAAAGATGACCCCGCCGTGGTGTTCCCGCGCCGCGTGGTGACGCGCGCGCCGGGGCTGGGTGGCGAGGATTACATCCCGGCCAGCGCGGCGGATTTTGTGGCGATGGCGGCCAAGGGCGACTTCGCCCTGCACTGGCCGGCCCATGGCCTGCAATACGGCATCCCCAAAAGCATCGAGGCCGATCTGGCCGCCGGGCGGCAGGTGGTGGTGAATGTCTCGCGCGGCAGCATCGATGAGGCGCGGCGCAAATATCCCGGCCTGCTGGTGATCGGGATCACCGCCTCGCCCGGGGTGCTGCGCCGCCGGCTGGAGCAGCGTGGCCGCGAAAGCCCGGCCGAGATCGAAGAGCGCCTCAGCCGCGCCGCCGCCTTCAGTTTAAGCGGCGACGACGTGGCGATCCTGAACAACGACGGTCCGCTCGCCGACACGGTGCAGAATTTCCTCGCCCTGCTGCAAAAGCCGGCCTGACCGGCCATACTGTAAGCCATCCCTCGATGGAGTCGCCGCCCATGGACATCCATATCCTGCTCCCCCTGCTCAGCATCATCGTTGCCATCGCGCTCGGCGCTGCCAGTCCGGGGCCGAGTTTTGTACTGGTGGCGCGCACGGCGATTGCCGCCGGCCGACCGGCCGGACTGGCCGCCGCCTTCGGCATGGGCATTGGCGGCGCGGTTTTCGCCGGTCTGGCTTTGCTGGGCCTGATCGCGCTGCTGGCGCAGGTCGGCTGGCTCTATCTCGGGCTCAAGGTTGCCGGCGGGCTGTATCTGTGCTGGCTGGCCGCCCGGCTGTGGCGCGGCGCGAAACAGCCGCTGGCGGTTGCCGCCGATGGCGCGACCGATGGCGCTACTGGGCGCGGCATCCTCCGCGCCTTCTCGGTCGGCCTGCTGACCCAGTTGTCGAATCCGAAAACCGCCGTGGTCTATGCCGGCATCTTCGCGGCCCTGCTGCCGGCCGCGCCGCCGCCCTGGCTTGCCATCCTGCTGCCGCCGGCGGTGTTCCTGGTCGAATGCGGCTGGTATGCCCTGGTGGCCATCGCCTTCTCGGCCGGCCGGCCGCGCGCGCTTTACTTAAACGCCAAGCACTGGATCGACCGCGCCGCCGGCGGCGTGATGGCGCTGCTCGGCATCCGCTTAGTCATTGAGGGCGTGCGCGGCTAGCCGCGCACGCCACGCATCGGCGCCGCGTCAGTTATGCAGCGCCGCCTGCTGGCGAAGTTCTGGGTTTTCATACCGCCAGTAGACGGCGCGGCGGCGCGCTGAACCCGCCCGCGGCCTGGCCTGCGCCTCGACAGGCGGCAATTCGCCATCGTGCCGGCGGGCCGCGGCCAGCCTGGCGCGGGCCTTGGCCAGGGCTTCCTGGGTCATATACAGCAACAATGTGTTGGTCAGCATGATCGCCTCCATGGCGGCGAGAGAAACACGGGTGAAGTCATTCGATCCTGCGCCGGATCAGCCGCTTTTCTGCCAGACGCCATCGGGGCGGCGGCAGGCGGTGCCATAATTCTGCTCGTCGCGCCCGTCGCGGGTCGCCACGGTGCGATAATCCCGGCAATAGAGGCCGTCGCGCTCGAAGGTGGCGAGTGGCGTCAGGGCATAGGCCGGACCATCCAGTCCGGCATGATCGGCGCCATACCAGCGCACCGTCAGACGATCCGGGGCATATTCCAGGATGCGGCCGACGCAGCCCAGATCGACGGCATCCATGCCGCGGCCAACTGGACTGTCACGCAGCAGCGCGCCCTGGTAGGTCAGCGGGCTGCCGGCGGCAACGGGCTGTACCGGGTTTTGCGCCGGTGATGCGCCACGCTGGGTCATGGCGCGCTGGCTGGCGATGTCGCGGGCGACCAAACGGCGGTCGCAGGTGCCGCGCTCGATTCCATAGGTGGCCGAATAAACGGCATAGGGGGCGCGGAAAACGCCTGGTGCCCGCAGTTGCATGCCGGCGACAACAAGCGGGTCATGGGGTAGCGGATCAGCCATCGCTGCCCCGGATAACACCGAGGCAACGATGGCAGCGGCCAGGCCGAGGGTGGGTCGGCGACCAGGCCACGGCGCGACAGTGGAGGGGGTGCTCCACTGTGGGGTTGAGGCAGGCATGACGCGCCGCTCCGCTAAACCGTAAAACCGTTAAGCTCCTACTTCTTCTTGCTCTTCTCGGACTCGTGATAGAGCAGGCCGCCGGCGGTACCGGCTGCCGCGCCAATCAGGGCGCCAGTCACCGTGCTGCCGGTCACCGCGCCGATCACCGCGCCGCCCGCCGCGCCCAACGCGCCGCCTGACAGGGCCCGCTGCTGCTGGTCGTTCATGCCGTTGCAACCTGCCGCGACCAGGCCGACCAGGGCGAGGGCTGAAAGCCGGGTTGCGATCCGGGCGGTGGCCGGATGAGTGGTCGGGGTCATCGTCATGGGTGCCTCCTTCTGGCAGGACGGCTCCGTTCCGGTCATGCCCGCCACCCGGGGAAAGCCGGGCGGCGAAGTCTGGGAAGGCCGGGAGGGCCGTTATTCGCAGTGAAGATTGGCGATCCCGAAGTATTCAGCAACGGGTATTTGGGAAGGCCCCGGTTTTATTGCACAGGTCACAAGTATATCCCAGCTGCATCACAAGATTATCACAGGAATTACTATTGAGTTTACAGGTTTAATCCTTGTAGTTGTTTTCGCGGAATTCAGGAAACGAGCATCTCGTGTCTTTCCCCGTCACCGCGGCTTGCGTATCGTCCCGGACATGCCGATTCGCATCCGCCATCCATTCACTGCGGTTTTTATCGTGACCCTACCGGTCATGCTGGCAGCCTGTGACATGCTGTCTCCGGGGCCGCGGATCACGGCGCCGCCGCCTGTGCCTGTGCCTTCCGAACCAGCGCCGGGACCAGAGGCGAAGCCGGTCGCGCGGCCGGCGCCGCTGCCAACCCGCAAGCCGGCGCCACAGGCACAGCCGACAGCGCAGCCCGCGCCGCAAGTCGTACCGGTGTCGCCGATCACGATCATCGGCCTCAATCGCGATGAACTGCAGCGCCATTTCGGCATGCCGGTGGCGGAGCGCGAAGCGGCGCCGGCGCGGGTCCTGGAATTCGGCAATGGCGATTGCCGCCTGGCGGCCTATCTGTATTTCGACACGGCCCGCAACGATTTCTATACCCTGCAATACGAGGTGAATGGCGCGGCGCCGGCCGGTCCCGCCGCCGAGCAATGCCTGTCCAGGATAGCCCGCGATGCCGAGCGCCGCTGAAACCCTGCTGATCGCCGTGGTCGACGACGATGCGCTGTTCCGCGACACCGTATCGGCCAACCTGCGCGAGGCCGGTTATCGCGCCATCACCTTCGATGGCGGCGCCGCCGCGCTGGACTGGTTTGCCCAGGGCAACCGCGCCGCCGCGATGCTGCTCGACTGGCAGATGCCGGAACAGGATGGGCCGGCCACGCTGGAACAGCTGCGCGCCGCCGGCCATGCCCTGCCGGTCATTTTCCTCACCGGTCTCAACCAGCCGATTTTCGAGGAAAAGGGCCTCAAGCTCGGCGCGGTGGATTTCGTCGACAAGGCCAAGAGCTTCGCCATCATCCTGCAGCGCCTGCGCATCGCCCTGGCGGCCAAGGCGCCGGCGGCCGGCGATGCCCCGGTGCCGGTGGGCGGCGGCGGGCTGCTGCTGGACGTTGCCAGCGCGCGCGTGGCCTGGAATGGCGCCCAGGTCGAACTGACCCACGGCGAATTCAAGGTGGTGCAACTGCTGGCCCAGCGGGTCGGCCGCGATGTCGGCTATCGCGAGATTTACGATGTCGTGCGCGGCGTCGGCTTCGAGGCCGGCCAGGGCCCCGATGGCTATCGCGCCAATGTGCGGGCGATGGTGAAGCGCATCCGGCAGAAATTCCGCGACCTCGATCCGGACTTCGATGCCATCGAAACCTATCCCGGCTTCGGTTATCGCTGGCGCCATGGCTGAAGCAGGCCGCAGGCTGCACCGCATCTGGCGCTCGCTGACCTTCCGCGCCCTCATCGTCCTTGCGCTGTTCATCGCCCTGCCGGCGATTCTCTACATCACCTTCCGCCAGGCCGATCTGGACCGTCAGAGCCTGCTGCTGGAAAGCATCCGCGTCAAAGGGCTGACGGTCGGCCGCGTGCTGGAGGAGCGGCTGCAGCGTGCCGACCAGATCCCGCTGTTCCGGCTGGGCGAGGAGCTGGCCCGTTTCCAGACCGACGGCGTCAGCCTGCGCCTGCTGTTCCGCCCGCATGAGGGGCCGGCCGATGCGGGTTTCCTCTACGTGGCCTCGGCGCCTCCGGTGATGCCGTCCGATCTGGAATACGAAAAGCAGCATCTCGCCGATGCCGGCGTCCTGGCCCAGCTTGAGCGCTCCTGCAGCGGCGACCTGCCGCTGGCCCTGCGGGTTGATCGCGCCGGCGGACAGGCCGAGCTGATCACCTCGATCACGCCGGTGCGCACGGCGCGCGGCTGCTGGGCCCTGGTGATTTCCAGCGACCTGGCCGCTTCGGCGGAACAGCGCCTCGGCAAGCCATACTGGCAGGCGCCGGAGGTGCAGATCGCCGCCGCGATCTATCTGATCTTCGCCGCCATCGTGCTGGTGATCGCCTTTGATCTCAGCCGCGGCCTGCTGCGTTTCGCCGCGACGGCGCGCGCCGTCGCCGAGCGCCGCATCGAAGGCCGGTTCGCCCAGCGCAACCGCATCCCCGAGCTGGAGCCGGTGGCCAATGCCTTCGACCGCATGGAGGATTCGCTGCGCTCGACCGCCAGCGAGCTGCGCCTCGCAGCAGAGGAAAGCGTGCATGCCTTCAAGACGCCGCTGGGCACGATCAGGCAGGCCATCGTGCCGCTGCGCAGCCGCGTCGCCGGCGACGACCAGCGCAGCCAGCAGGCCCTGATGGCCATTGATGGCGCGCTGGAGCGGCTCGACAGTCTGGTGCGCGCCACCCGCCATCTGGACGATGCCGTGGCCGACCGTCTCGATCCGCCGCGTGAGCGCGTTGACCTGGCGGCCCTGATCGAGGATGTGGCGGATGTCCATGCTTCCGATGCCACGGCCCGCAATGTCACGCTGCGCGTCGCGGCCGACATGGAGGCCAGCGCCCCGCTCGGCGGCCGGCTGATCGCCGCGGCGCTGGACCAGGTGATCGAGAATGCCCTCAGCTACGCCCCGGCCGGCAGCGTGGTGACGGTGACCCTGCATCGTGGCACAAGGCGCGTGCTGATCGTCGTGGCCGATAACGGGCCAGGCGTCGATCCCGTCCTGCTGCCGCATATCTTCGATCGCCACGTCTCGTTCCGCGACCGCAGCCGCCATGATGGTGCGCTGCCCAATTTCGGCCTCGGGCTGTGGCTGGCGAAACGCAACATGGAAGCGGTCGGCGGCACCATCGAGGCAGCGAACCGCCCGGGCGGCGGCTTCATCGTCACGCTGGGCCTGCCGCTCGGCTGAGCGGCTTACAGCACTAGGCTGTCCTGCTGATAGCGGCGCCAGGCGAATGCCAGCAGGCCAAGGCCGACCAGCAACGCAGCGGCGCCGATCACCCAGGTGGCCGCCACCGCCACCGCATTCGGAAAAAACAGCAGCAGGATGCCGACCGCGACCAGCAGCATGCCGCCCTTGCTGATCGGCCAGTCGGGACCAACCTGACGGCGCATGCGCAGGCTGCCGGCGATGGCCATGATGCCGAACAGGATAATCCAGGCCGCCAGCAGGTAGATCAGCAGCGTGACGGCGGCCTCTGGCCACAGCACGCAGACCAGGCCCAGCAGCAGGCTGCCGATTCCGGTCAGCATCAGCAGGCCGCGGGTCGGATCGGTGCTGGCGCGCCGCAGGGCCAGCATCAGGGTGATGGTGCCGTCCACCAGCGCATAGGCGCCGAAGATGATGACCAGCAGGGCCAGGCTGACGCCGGGCCAGAAAATCGCGATCAGGCCGAACAGCAGGGCGGCGATGCCGCGCAGCACGATCAGCCACCACAGCCGGCGCGGCATCGGGGCGAGGCTGCCCGGCGGCATGCGTTCAACCATCGGTTTTCCTTCGCTCTGTCATTCGGTCGGGCAGACAGTATAACGCCATGCTCTCCGATTGTCGCCTGCGGCCCGACGCGCTAGGCTGGAGCCATGACCGATCTGACCACTTTCATCGCCGGCTTGCCCAAGGCCGAACTGCATGTCCATATCGAAGGCAGCTTCGAGCCCGAGCTGATGTATGCGCTGGCCCAGCGCAACCGCATCGCCTTCCGTTATGCCTCGGTCGACGAGCTGCGCGCCGCCTACCGCTTTGGCAACCTGCAGGATTTCCTTGATCTGTATTACCAGGGCATGGGCGTGCTGCGGACTGAGCAGGATTTTTACGATCTCGCCATGGCCTACCTGCGCCGCGCGGCAGGGCAGGCTGTACGGCATGCGGAAATCTTCTTCGATCCGCAGGGCCATACCGATCGCGGCGTGGCGTTCAAAACCGTGATCGACGGCCTGTGGCATGCGCTGGAGGATGCCCGGCGCGAACTGGGCCTGAGCGCCAGCCTGATCCTGTGTTTCCTGCGGCATCTGGATGAAGAGAGCGCCTTAAAGACCCTTGAGGAGGCGCTGCCGTGGCGCGACCGTTTCATCGGCGTCGGCCTCGATTCTTCCGAGAAGGGTCATCCGCCGGCGAAATTCCAGCGTGTCTTCGCGAAGGCTCGCTCGCTCGGCCTGCATGCCGTGGCCCATGCCGGCGAGGAAGGACCGCCGGAATACGTATGGGAAGCGCTTGACCTGCTGAAGGTCGAGCGCATCGATCATGGCAACCGCGCGTTGGAGGATGCCGGGCTCACCGCGCGGCTGGCGGCCGAGCGGATGCCGCTCACCGTCTGTCCGCTGTCGAACCTCAAGCTCTGCGTCGTGCATGACATGAAAGATCATCCGCTGCGCCGCATGCTGCAGGCGGGGCTGATGGCGACGCTGAATTCCGACGACCCGGCCTATTTCGGCGGCTATGTGAACGAGAATTACATCGCGGTGCAGCAGGCGCTGGGCTTGAGTCGCGACGAGGTCGTGACGCTGGCGGGGAACGGCTTCCGCGCCGCCTTCCTGGATGATGCCGCGAAGCAGCGCCATCTTGCGGCGCTTGAACGATACTGCGCCACCGCCGTTTAGCGGTTCATTCGAATTCCATTTCCTGGAAGACCTGCATGGCGTTGCGGCGGGCGATCTGGTCGGCGACCCGCAGTCCCATGAACGGCGCCTGGTCGATCAGGGCGGCCTGCTGCAAATCACCGCCCCGTTCGATCAGGGCGCCGATGGCGCGCCGCAGGAAGATCAGATAGTCGTAAGTCTGCGCCGTTGCCTGCGCCAGCGAAACAGGCGGGCCGTGGCCGGGCACGACGATGGCGGGCCGCAGGGCGGCCATCGCCTCGAAAGCGCTGATCCAGCGCCCGGCATGGGATTGCGGACCAACGCCGAGCATGCGCTCGACATAGACGATGTCGCCGCCGAAAACGATTTTGTGCTGCGGCAGCCAGACGAAGCTGTCACCCGGCGTATGCGCCGGGCCGGCATGGCGCAGCGCCAGCGTCACGCCGCCGATCGTCAGGTCAAGCGCCGCGTCGAAGACGCGATCCGCATGCACCGGTTTCGTGGCATCGGCGGCGGCGGCGCCGACCAGCTCACGGATGCCCTGCAATTGCATGGCGGCGCGCTGTTTCTGATCCGCGACGGCGGCGGCCGAGGCGACGATCTCGGCGCCTTTGGCCTTGAAATGGGCATTGCCCAGCCAGCGATGGTCCTGTCCGCCGGTATTGATCACCAGCACGACCGGCTTGTCGGTCAGCCCGCGCAGCAGGGTTTCCAGGGCTGCGGCGCCGGGCTGGCTGCCGCCCGAATCGATCAGCACGATTCCCGTCGTGGTGACGATGGCGCCGAATGTGGCGTTGTTGCCGAGGTTGGCCGGGCTGCGCTGATCCAGTTCGCCGATGATGGCATAGATGCCGTCGCCAACCGGTTGCAGGCGCAGATCGGCAGACATGGCCGGCGCATGCAGAAGCAGGGCGCCAGCCCATGCCGCCATGCCGGCGATGCGCTGCCAGGGTTTCATTGCGCGGGTGTCTCGGACGCGGCGGCGGGTTCGCTGCGCCGGCGTATGGTGCCTTCCAGTTTTGTCGCTGCTGCCACGGTGTTGGAAATCGTGCCGTATTTCCGGACGTTCTGGTGCAGCAGCTCGAGCCGGCGGTCGGGCTCGTCGGTATCGATAATTAGCTCGTAATCGATGGAGATCATCTTCGGCGGACTGTCCTGGCGCAGGCCGTGCAGCCGGACCTCGACGCCGCGCAATTCAAATTTCAGCATCGGCATGACTCGCTCGATACCCTTGATCATGCAGGCCGCGATGGCGGCAAGGAACAATTCAGCCGGATTGAAGGCGTCGCGGCGGCCTGTCATGGCGGTGTCGAGCGTGATCTCGGCGTCCTTGCAGGCGGCGCGGCTGCCCAGCGCGTCGATGCGGTTTGCGGTTACCCGGTATTCCAGCATGTGCGAGCCTTTCCGGCGCGGCGGCGATTGTGGCGCTTCATGGCCTGCAGTCTGACAACTGAACGGCTCACGGGCCTTGATGTCGATCAAGTGGCCGGCCGGGTCTTGCCGGCTGCCACCACCAGCCAGTCGCGGAAGGCGCGCAGGGCCGGGTCGTTGCGGCGCGCTTCAGGATAGAACAGGCAATAAGCCTGCTTGCTGTGCAGCAATTCGGGAAACGGCGCCACCAGGCTGCCGTCGCGCAGCTCCTGCTCGACCAGAAAACGCGGCACGATGGCTGCGCCCAGGCCGACCACGGCGGCCTGCGCCACCATGGCGAACTGGCCGTAACGCGGCCCCAGAGGCACCGGCGGGCAGGCCACGCCGACCAGCGCGAACCAGTCGGCCCAGGCCGAGGGTCGCGTCGATTGCTGGATCAGCGGAATCCGGAACAGGTCTTCCGGCTTTTTGATGCGCTGGCCCGCCAGCAGCTTCTTGGACAGCACCGGGATCAGGTCTTCCTCGATCAGCTTGTCGACCACGGCGCCGGGCCAGACCGGGTCGCCGAACGAGATCGCGGCATCCAGCGGCTCGGCGGCGAAGTCGAAGCTTTCGATGCGTGTCGGCAGGTTGATGGTGATTTGCGGGTGCTTGGCGGCGAAATCGGGCAGGCGCGGAATCAGCCAGCGCGTGCCGAAGGTGGGCAGGGTTGCGATGTTCAGCGTGGCATTGCCGCCGCGCGCGGCCATGGTGTTGACCGTGGCGGTGCCGATGCGACCCAGGGCTTCCTGCAATTCGCGCGCATAGGCGGCGCCCGCCGGCGTGAGCACCACGCGCTGGCGGATGCGTTCGAACAGCGTGAGGCCAAGAATTTCCTCCAGCAGCTGCACGCGCCGGCTGATCGCCGCCTGGCTGACATTCAGCTCCTTCGAAGCGGCGGTGAAGCTTTCATGTCTCGCTGCGGCCTCGAAGGCCATCAGGGCGGAAAGCGGCGGCAGGAAGCGGCGCGACAGGGCCAAGGTGATAACCTCCGATTATCAAGTAATAGCGAGAATTCGTTTGCCTGCCAATCGCCGGTCTGACAGCTTGCCGGGCCAGACGGTGGGGCCAAGGCCCTCCGCAGAAACATAAAGACCATCCGTCCGAGGACATCGCCATGAACGCGCAAGCCCCTGCCGCCAAAGCCGTTTTCAAGTGGGAAGACCCCTTCAACCTGGAAGCGGAGCTGACCGAGGACGAGCGCCTGATCCGCGATACCGCCCGCGAATACTGCCAGAACAAGCTGCTGCCGCGCGTGAAGGAGGCCTTCCGCGAGGAAAAGACCGATCCGGCGATCTTCCGCGAGATGGGTGAGCTGGGCCTGCTCGGTTCGATGATCGAGGGTTACGGCTGCGCCGGCGCGTCCTACGTCGCCTATGGCCTGGTCGCCCGCGAGGTCGAGGCGGTCGATTCCGGCTATCGCTCGATGATGAGCGTGCAGTCCAGCCTGGTGATGTATCCGATCTATGCCTATGGCACCGAGGCGCAGCGCGAGAAATACCTGCCCAAGCTGGCCTCGGGCGAATGGATCGGCTGCTTCGGCCTGACCGAGCCCGATCACGGTTCCGATCCGGGCGGCATGAAGACGCGGGCGAAGAAGGTGCCCGGCGGCTATGAGCTGACCGGGTCCAAGATGTGGATTTCCAACTCGCCGCTCGCCACCGTGTTCGTGGTCTGGGCCAAGACCGAGGATGGCGTGATCCGCGGCTTCGTGCTCGAGAAGGGCATGAAGGGCCTCTCGGCGCCGAAGATCAATGGCAAGCTCAGCCTGCGCGCCTCGATCACCGGCGAGATCGTCATGGACGCCGTGTTCGTGCCGGACGAGAACCTGCTGCCGAACGTGCAGGGCCTGAAGGGCCCGTTCGGCTGCCTGAACAGCGCGCGTTACGGCATCGCCTGGGGCGCCATGGGCGCGGCCGAGGCCTGCTGGCACCAGGCGCGCCAGTATGTGCTGGACCGCAAGCAGTTCAACCGCCCGCTGGCCGCCAACCAGATCATCCAGCTCAAGTTGGCCAACATGCAGACCGAGATCGCGCTGGGCCTCAATGCCGCCCTGCGGGTCGGCCGCCTGCGCGACCAGGGCCTGGCGACGCCGGAGATGATCTCGCTGATCAAGCGCAACAATTGCGGCAAGGCGCTCGACATCGCCCGCATGGCGCGCGACATGCACGGCGGCAACGGCATCCACGAGGATTATCATGTGATGCGCCACCTGGTGAATCTGGAGACGGTGAACACCTACGAGGGCACGCATGACGTCCATGCGCTGATCCTCGGCCGCGCCCAGACCGGCATCCAGGCCTTCTACTAAGTCCGTCGTCACGGTTGGAAACGGAGGCGCCGGCATGCGCGCGCTGGACGATATCCTCGTGCTCGACCTGAGCCGCGTGCTGGCCGGGCCCTGGTGCACCCAGAACCTGGCCGATCTCGGCGCTACCGTGATCAAGGTGGAAAAGCCAGGCGAGGGCGACGACACGCGCAAATGGGGTCCGGTCTTCCTGAAGGACCCCGCCACCGGCGCCCGCGCCGACGCCGCCTATTACCTGGCGGCCAATCGCGGCAAACGCTCGATCACCGTCGACATGGCCACGCCCGAGGGCCAGCAGATCCTGCGCGACCTCGCTGCGAAGGCCGACGTGGTGGTGGAGAATTACAAGCTCGGCGGTTTGAAGAAATACGGGCTGGATTACGACAGCCTGGCCAAGATCAATCCGCGTCTGGTCTATTGCTCGATCACCGGCTTCGGCCAGACCGGGCCCTATGCGCCGCGCCCCGGCTATGACTTCATCATCCAGGGCATGGGCGGCCTGATGAGTGTGACCGGCGAGAAGGACGACCTGCCCGGCGGCGGGCCGCAGAAGGCCGGCGTGGCGCTGGTCGACGTGATGACCGGGCTGTATGCCACCATTGCCATCCTAGGCGCGCTGAACCAGCGCCATCGCTCCGGCCGGGGCCAGTATATCGACATGGCCTTGCTGGATGTGTCGGTCGCCACCCTGGCCAACCAGGCGACCTATTACCTGGTGGGCGGCGAGGCGCCGGTGCGCATGGGCAACGGCCATGCCGCCATCGTGCCCTACCAGAGTTTCCCGACCTCCGACGGCCATGTGATCATCGCGGTCGGCAACGATGGCCAGTTCGCCAAGCTGGCCGACGAGCTCGGCCATCCGGAATGGAAAACCGATCCGCGTTTCGCCACCAATATCGAGCGGCTGAATAACCGCGCGCTGGTGGTCGGCGCCATCGAGGCCGAGACGAGGCGGCGCAGCATGGACGACCTGATCGCGGCGCTGGAAAAACGCGCCGTGCCCTGCGGGCCGATCAATACGGTGGACCGGGTTTTCGCCGACCCGCATGTGCAGGCGCGCGGCCTGCAGAAGAGCGTGCCGCATGCCCAGCAGGGCCATGTGCCCAGCGTGGCCAGCCCGCTGCGCCTCTCCGACTCGGCCGTCGTCTATGACCGCGGCCCGCCTTTGCTGGGCGAGCATACCGGCGAGGTGCTGGCCGAGCAGCTTGGCTTCGACGCCGCGAGGCTGGAAGCCCTGCGTAAAGCCAAGGTTATCTGACTGGCGTGATCTGACTCACAGCTTCAGGCGGTAGCCGAGGTTCTCCTCGGTCACCAGCCGTTTCGGCTGGTCCGGGTTGTCTTCCAGCTTCTGGCGCAGGCGCCAAATCAGCACCCGCAGGGTGGCGCGCGACTGCTCGTCGTCGCGCTGCCAGAGTTCACGCGTGATGTCGTCGAACAGCACGATCTGCCCGGCATAGTCGAACAACAGGCCGACCAGGCGGTTTTCCATCGCGGTCAGGCGGATGGCGTTGGTCTTGTGCCAGATTTGCGCGCGGTTGCGGTCGATGCGGAAATCGCCCAGCTCGTCGTGGTTGCCGCCCGGATTGGCGCGGCGCAGCACGGCGCGTACGCGCGCCACCAGCTCGGCCACGTCGAAGGGCTTGGTGATATAGTCGTCGGCGCCATTGGAAAGCGCCTCGACCTTCGCATTGCGGTCTTCCTCGCCGGACACCACGATGATCGGCACGCGCGAACGCTTGCGCACGGCGGCCAGCACGTCCTCGCCGCGCATCTTCGGCATGCTCAGGTCGAGTAGCATGAGGTGGATCGGATAACTGTCCAGCGCGGCCAGCGCGGCATCGCCATCGGCGGCCTCGCCGACGCGGTGGCCGGCGGCCTCTAGGATGCCGCGCATGGTCTGCCGCATCGAAGCCGCGTCTTCGACAATCAGGATGTATTCGCCGGTCGGCATAACGTCGCTTCCCCGTCTTTCCTGACAGGGTATTACGTCAGGTCGCGCCGTAAGTAATGTAGACGTACTGCTACGTTACCGGATTTTTATCTGTCTGCTGCCGAATTCCGGGTTGGATTACAGATTTGTAATCCGGGGCCGGCGCTGTTGCCGGGCGGGCATGTTTCCGCGCGGCATTTGTCACGGGAGCGGGCGGGAACAACTGCCGTAGCAGACTGTTTGGCATGTGTCGCTGCCATGGCAGCAAGGACTTCGACCAGCCCAGCTTGAACCAGCCAGGAAAGGATGCCCCATGCCCGAGATCACCGCCCTGTTGCGCCATGAACATGACGAAGCCCTCACGCTTGCCGACCGGCTCTGCCAAGAGGAAGACAACGCCAAGGCGCGACGCGAGACATTCCACCAGCTCAAGGAGGCCCTCACGCTCCATTCCCGGGCGGAGGAAGCGGTCGTCTACGATGCCCTGAAAGACTGCAAGGACGACGAGGAAGCCGTGAAGATGGGCCATGAAGGCT
>NZ_JANLJJ010000061.1:33674-36909 GCF_029255545.1 Ferrovibrio sp.
GCCCTGAAAGACTGCAAGGACGACGAGGAAGCCGTGAAGATGGGCCATGAAGGCTATGTCGAGCACGCCCTGGTCGATTACCTGTTCGAGAAGCTGACACGGTCCAGCGCCACCACCAGCCCGTCCTGGAGCGCCCATGCCATGGTGCTGAAGGAACTGCTTGAACACCATGTGGAGGAAGAGCAGGGCGAGGCCTTCGAGTTGCTGGGCAAACATTTCGACGCGTCGGAACGCGAAAAGATGGCCGGGGCCTTCCTGGCGGCCAAGGAAACCGCCGCCGGCAAGACGCCGCGCAGCGCCGCCTGATACGCGCGATCCTGACACGCTGGCCGGTCCTGGCGCGCCGCGTCAGGACCGTGTCGTTAGGTGTCAGGACCGTGCCTGGGGCGAGTTCACCAGCCAGATGCCGAAGGCCACCAGAGCCAGCGCACCCAGCAGCGCGGGCGAAACCGGTTCGCTTAAGTACAGCGCGCCGCCGGCCACGCCGAAAACCGGTGTGAGGAAGGAAAAGGCCGACAGCCGCGAAACCGGATACCGCATCATCATCCAGAACCAGGCGAGGTAGCTTACCGCCGCCACCGCCACGGTCTGGAAGGCCAGCGAGCCGATCACAAAAGCCGTGGCCGGGATGGCCAGGCTTTCGCCGCTGAACAAAGCAGCCAGCAGCAGCATCGGGCCGGACACGGCGAGCTGGTAGAGCAGGGTCTTGTAGGGGCTGACCAGCCGCAGTTTCGAGCCCTTGATCAGCAGGGTCGTCGCCGCCCACAGGATGGCGGCCGCCACCATCAGCGCATCGCCCAGCATCTCGTCCGGCTGCGGCGCCTGCAGACGGCCGGCAAAGGTGAGTACCACGCCCAGGAAGGCCAGCAGCAGGCCGATCCATTGCAGCCGGCCGATGCGCTCGCCCGGGATCAGCAGATGCGAACCCAGCGCCACCCAGAAGGGCGCGGTGTAGAGCAGGATGGCGGCGCGCGAGGCGGTGGTGAGCGTCAGGCCGTAGAACAGCAGGCCGAATTCGGTGCCGAACAAAAGCCCGGCGGCCAGGCCGGGCCACAGGCTGCCGTCGCGCCGCCATAGCGGGATGCGGCGCCAAGCCATCCACAGCAGCACCAGCAAAGCCGCGCCGGCCGAGCGCAGCCCGGCCTGCAGCAGGGGCGAGACGAACGCGGCGGTCTCCTTGATCACCACCTGCTGGATGCCCCAGCTCAGGCACAGGATGGTCATCAGGCCGATGGCGAGGCCATCGAGGCGGCTGTGCGGCATGGTCATGGCGGCTACAGCATCTCCAGTGGGCGGGGCCCGCGCGGCGGCGGAAAGGCGTGGTCGAGCTCGGCCAGGTCCTGCGGCGACAATGTCACATCCAGCGTGGCGCGGTTCTCGCGCACATGCTCCACGCTGCCGGCCTTGGGAATGGCGATGACGCCATCCTGCCGCAGCAGCCAGGCCAGCGCCACCCGGGCCGGGCTGGCGCCATGCCGCGCGGCGATGGCGGCCAGGCTTTTGTGCTTCAGCAGCCGGCCCTGCTCGATCGGCGAATAGGCCATCACCGGCATGCGGCGCTGCCGGCACCAGGGCAGCAGGTCATGCTCGATGCCGCGCCGCATCAGATTGTACAGCAGCTGGTTGGTGGCGCAGGCCTCGCCGCCGGCATGGCCGGCCAGCTCGGCCATGTCGTTGATGTCCAGGTTGCTGACGCCCCAGTGGCGGATCTTGCCGGCACGTCGCAGTTCGGCGAAGGCAGCCAGCGTTTCCGCCAGCGGCGCGCTGCCGCGCCAATGCAGCAGATAGAGGTCGATGCGGTCGGTGCGCAGACGCTTCAGGCTGCGTTCGCAGGCCGCCAGCGTGCCGCGCCGCGTGGCATTCTGCGGCAGCACCTTGCTGACCAGGAATACCTCGTCGCGCCGGCCGGCGATGGCCTCGGCCACCAGGCTCTCGGCGGCGCCGTCGGCATACATCTCGGCGGTGTCGATCAGGCTCAGGCCCAGGTCGAGGCCCAGCCGCAGCGCGGCGATCTCGGCCGCGCGCCGCGCCGGCCGCTCGGCCATGGCCCAGGTGCCCTGGCCCAGGGCGGGAACCTTGTCGCCATCGGGCAACGTGACGATCGGGATAGCAGACGGCATGGCGACTCTCCGGCGGGCGCGGCGGCGTCCGATGCTACGACATCTGGCTCTGGGCGGAAGCTGGAGCGGGTCAGGGGGAATCGCCCCCCGTCGTAAGCTTGGTGCAATTTTAACACTTTGATATCATTGATGATTTCTGAGTATTTTTTTGGCCTCAATGTCTTAGCCGTTTGTGGTGATTCCTCTCTATCCGCTGGTTTTCCAAATCAGTGTGCCAAATTGCGCCAAACGCACTGAAGGTCGGGGCGGGGCGTGGGATTGTCGACCCAGCAATGTCGGTTTCGACTGGAAGCCAAGGATCGCGACAAGCGGCACATCAACTAGCGTTCCGCATTGCGGAATAATGGAACGTTAGCGAGCTACTCTCGTCGTTTCCATTTTAGAATCCGGACAAGGATGCCATCGAAAGAGGGCAACAGAGAAACCCCGGGGGAAGGATAGTCGATGCAATCACGCGTCATCATCACCTGCGCCGTGACCGGCAATCAGACGACCCCGGAGATGACGCCGCATCTTCCGGTCACACCCGAACAGATCGCCGAAGCCTGCCTGGGCGCGGCCGAGGCGGGTGCCGCCAGCGTGCATATCCATGTGCGCGACCCCAAGACCGGTCGGCCGTCCATGGAGATCGACTATTACCGCGACGTGATGGACCGCATCCGCGCCAGGAACAGGGACCTCATCATCAATCTCACCACCGGGCCGGGCGGCCGCTTCGTGCCCGACCCCGACGATCCCAAGGTCGCCGCCCCCGGCACCACGCTGATGCGGCCGGAAGACCGGGTCGCGCATATCGCGCTGCTCAAGCCCGATATCGCCACACTGGATCTGAACACCATGAATTCCGGCAAGCAGGTGGTGATCAACACGCCCGACAATGTCCGCCGCATGGCGGCCGTGATCAACGCGGCCGGCGTGAAGCCCGAGATCGAATTGTTCGATTCCGGCGACATCGCACTCTGCCGCGACTTGGTCGCCGACGGCACGCTGAAGGGCCCGATCCTGTGTTCGGTGGTCATGGGCGTGAAATACGGGTTCCAGCCATCGCCGGAAACGGTGCTGTATGCGCGCGGCATGCTGCCGTCCGGCACCGCCTGGACCGCCTTCGGCACCGG
>NZ_JANLJJ010000062.1:0-27905 GCF_029255545.1 Ferrovibrio sp.
GCAGGCCCTCGGTGAAGGCGCCGAACACCGCCAGCGTCTTGGCGATGTCGGCCTTGGTCTCGACGCCGAACTGCTGCATGTAGTCGTACTTGTCCTTCATCTCCTTGTAGCGGAGGAAGGCCGAGTATTCCTCTTCCGGCATGCCGATGGTGTCGAGCAGGTGGGAATAGGCGGCGATATGCACCGTCTCCATGTTGGAGAAAGCGGCCAGCATCATCTGCACCTCGGTGGGTTTGAACACCCGCGCGTAGTGCTTCATGTAGCAGTTGTTCACTTCCACGTCGGCCTGGGTGAAGAAGCGGAAAATCTGCGTCAGCAGGTTTTTCTCGCCGGGGCTGAGCTTCTTCTGCCAGTCCTTCACGTCGTCGGCCAGCGGCACTTCCTCGGGCAGCCAGTGGACGCGCTGCTGGGTCATCCAGGCCTCATAGGCCCACGGATACTTGAAGGGCTTGTAGACCGGCTTGGCATCCAGAAGCGACATCGAATCCCCCACGAACGAACGGAAAGCGGGGCACAATATCGCAACATCTTGTGGGCGCGACAAGAGGGTTATCGCTAGATGTTGCGGTTGGTGGCCGGGATAACCTGTGGATATCGCCGGTTTTGGCCGGCATCGGCGCCCGCTGTGGATTATTTGGCGGTTTCGGCCTGCAGTCCGGCCGCGAGGCCACGCAGCTCGGTGCGCAGGCGGGCCAGGTCCTGCAGGCTGAGCGGCAGCAGGCAGGCCATCTCGCGCTGCGCGGCGGCCACGGCGGCCTCCAGCTTGCTGCCCTGTTCGGTCAGGCCGATCGTCACCTGGCGCTCGTCGGCGGTATCCCGGGTGCGGGTGATCAGCCCGGCCTGCTCCATGCGCTTGAGCATCGGCGTGAGGGTGCCGGAATCGAGATGCAGCCGCTCGCCCAGGCTTTTTACTGTATGCGGCGCGGCATCGCCGCGCGCCTGTTCCCACAGCAGCAGCATGACCAAGTATTGCGGATAGGTCAGGCCCAGCGGCTCCAGCCGGTCGCGATACAGCCGCGTCATCGCGTTCGACGCGGCATAGAGCGCGAAACAGAGCTGGTGGTCGAGCTTGATCGATTCGTCGGCGGACATGGTAAGCCCAAGGATAGGCGGCGCCGGATTGACCGGCAATCCGGCGCCGCGATGCTGTCAGGCCTGATTTAGATCAGGGTTTCCAGCGCCACGTCGATATTGCCCCGGGTTGCCTTGGAATACGGGCAGACCTGGTGCGCGGCGGCGACCAGCGCCTCGGCCTGGGCCCGGTCCATGCCCGGCAGGGCGACCGAGATCTTGGCGTTCAGGCCGAAGCTGGTCTCGTCCTTGCCGATGCCGATGGTCACGCTCACCGTGTTGCCCTGGGGCAGGGTGATCTTCTGGTTGCGGGCCACCAGGCCCAGCGCGCCCTGGAAGCAGGCGGCGTAGCCCGAGGCGAAGAAGGTTTCCGGATTGGCGGCATTGCCCGGGCCCCCCAGTTCCTTGGGCATGGCCAGGGTCATGTCGATGATGCCGTCGGCCGAGGTGACCTTGCCGGAACGGCCGCCGGTGGCCGTGGCGGTGGTGGTGTAAAGCGGGGTGATGGACATGGGATGCTCCTCTGGTGGGACGGCCGGGTGGCGCGTCGCGAGAAGATAAATAGTGCACAATTATATTTTAGGCAATTAAAAATGGCGTGATGAAGATCACGGCTGTGGCAGGCGCAGCAATGCTTCCTATTAATTGCGAATAATTCGCACTCGTAATAAAGTCCGCCGGTCAAGCGGAAGGGCGGACGGCGTCGTGTCACCGAAGGATCTGAAGCGGTTGTTCCTGGCCTACAGGTTTGAGATCCAGGCTTATCTGATGCGCCAGTTGCAGGACATCGAGACCGCGGCCGACCTGACGCAGGAAACCTTCCTGCGCTTCGCCCAGCAGCCGGCGACCAGCACGGTGCTGCAGGAGCGCGCCTATCTCTATCGCACCGCCCGCAACCTGGCGATTGATCACGTCCGGGCGAAACGGCGACAGCAGACCCAGACCGTGCCGCATGATGCCCTGGCGGACATTCCGGAAAACCGGCCATCGCTGGAAGATGCGACCGACGCGAAGGAACGGCTGGCCCGGCTGCACGATCTGGTCGAGCAGCTTCCGATCCGTACGCGACGGATTTTCATCCTGATCCGCATCGAGGGATATTCCTATGCCGATGCCGCTTCGCTCATGGATCTGTCGATCAGTTCCGTGCAGAAACACATGAACCAGGCCCTCCGTTCACTGGCGCGGGGGCTGCGCAGCTAGCCAGCCTGCAGTGTTGATCCTTCTTTTTTGCCGCTCAGACGTCTTACATCCAGATACCCCGTTACAGCCGACCAGAAACCCCGTGACCAGCAGCGACGACCAACGAGACCACATCGAAAGCGAGGCGACCGAATGGCTCGTCCTGCAGACGGCCGGCCGGCTTGACCCGGCCGATGCGCGGCTGTTTGAAGGCTGGCTGCGGCGCAGCGCGCAGCATCGCGCGGTTTATGAGCGCATGCGCCAGACCTGGGATGCGTTGGCTGTCTTGCAGTGGGCGCCGGGCGACCTGCTGCGGCATACCGCCGATCTGCATGCAAAGCCACGCTTGCCATCCGTCGCGCGGCGATGGCTGGCGCCGGCTTTCGCCGTCGCGGCCTGCCTGCTTCTGGTGATCGGGCTGGCGGCGGCCTGGATTGGCAATCCGGTTACTGCGCTGGTCGCCGATTACAGCACGGCGCCCGGCGAAATCCGCGGCGTCACGCTGCCGGATGGCAGCCGCCTCGAACTCGGCCCGGCGAGCGCGGTGAAGTTGCATTTCAGCGCCACCGAGCGCCGGATCGAACTGCTGGGCGGCAGCGCATATTTCAGCGCGGTGCCCCAGGCCGTCGCCACGGGGCGGCCTTTCATCGTCGATACCGGCATGCTCTCGGCCCGGGCCCTGGGCACCCAGTTCCTGGTCGAGCGTCTGCCCCGTGGCGACGGCGTGGCGGTTGTCGAGCATGCCGTCGCGGTGACCATGCAGCGGTCGGACGGCGATCCGCGGATGGCCGTCCTGTCGCCGGGGCAAGCCCTGCGATACCGCCCGGGCCGCCGGTCAGAACCGGATATGGCCAGCATGAACCCGCTGGAGATCGCGCCCTGGCGGGCTGGCAATCTTGTCTTCCACCAGGTGCCTCTGCAGGAGGTGGTTGCCGAACTCAACCGCTATCGCCGCAGCCGGATCCTGCTGACGAACGATGACCTGTCCGCCCGCGTTGTCTCCGGCGTCTTTCGCATTGGCGAGCCGGATGGCGCCCTCAGGATGATCGCGCAGGAATTGGGCCTGCACGTTGCCGCGTTGCCCTTTGTCTCCGTGGTTTATAAGTAAAAACAGATAGATAGATTGTTCTGCCGGGTATTTGCCCGAGCGGTGCGAATGTTTTTATCAAATCCGCCAGGTGGCGCGTCCTATTGGTATGTCGCGAATGATTTTCATTTGCGCAATGGTTGGTTGCGTCATTTCAGGGGGATTTCAAGTATGAATGCGAAATTGGTGGTGCGGCCCGTGATGCCGCGCCTGGGCGGTCGTCGTCTGTTCAGCCTTTCTGCCAGCGTGGTGGCCCTGGCCGCCGGTTTGAACCTGGCAACTGCCGCCGCCCAGGCTCAGAGCACAGCCACGCCAGCATCATCGCAGCAGCGCATGGCGTTCGATATTCCGACCCAGGAGCTCAGCCGGGCCGTCCTCGCGCTGGCCAATCGCGCCTCGATCCAGATCCTGTTCGATAGCGCCCGGCTGCAGAACCTGCGCAGCACCGCCGTCAGTGGCAGCATGACGCCGCAGGAGGCGCTCACGCGCATGCTGGATGGCACCGGCATGGGCTATCGCTTTACCGGCCCGGCCAATGTCACGTTGTTTGAGATCCCGCGCAGCGGCGACGCGACGGTGCTGCCGCCGGTGACGGTGGAAGGGCGCAGCAGCCAGGTCGAAACAGCCACGGATTCCGTGGAGGGCTATGTGGTTTCCCGGGCGCGGACCGGCACCAAGACCGACACGCCGCTGCTGGAAACATCGCAGTCGATCTCCGTGATCCCGCGCGACCAGATCGCCGACCAGAATGCGCAGACCCTGAACCAGGTGCTGCGCTACACGGCAGGCGTCACGCCGGAGACGCGCGGCGCGGTGGCGACGCGCTATGACATGTTCACCATCCGCGGCTTCGACGCGCACAGATACTGGAACGGCCTGAAGCAGCAGGATCTGTATTACTTCGCGCCGCAGCTCGATCCCTATCTGCTGGAACGGGCTGAGGTGCTGAAGGGCCCGAACTCCACGCTTTATGGCCAGGCGCCGGCCGGTGGCCTGGTCAACCAGGTCAGCAAACGTCCAACCGACGAGGCTCTGCACGAGGTTGGCATGGAGGTTGGCACCAACAATCATTACCGGCTCACGGCCGACATGTCCGATAAGGTCGATGCCGAAGGCAAGCTGGCCTACCGTTTCACCGTCGTTGGCCTGACCGAGGACGGGCAGATGAAGACGACGGAGAATGAACGCGTCTCCATCGCGCCGTCCATCGCCTGGCGGCCGGATGAAGATACCAGCCTGATCCTGTTCGGTTTGTATCAGAGCGATCCGAAGGGCAATTCCTACGGCGGCATCCCGCCGCAGGCCACGGTGCTGTCCAATCCGTACGGCACGCTGCCAATGGATTTCTATGATGGCGATCCGAATTTCGAGAAATTCGTCCGGCACCAGACCGCGCTTGGCTACGAGTTCGACAAGCGGCTCAACGACATCTGGACCCTGCGGCTGAACGGCCGCACCCTGCACGGCACGCTGGCCTATGACAGCGTTTATGCGAATGGCCTGCAGGCGGATAACGTGACCCTGAATCGTGGCGTTGCGACGTCGCGCGAGTCGATGACGTCGTATGTCTTCGACAACCAGCTGGAAGCGCGCGTCGATACCGGGCCCATCAACCATACAATGCTGGGCGGCTTGGATTACCAGATCATCGATGGGCATTACGCGACCGGCTTCGGCACGGCCCCGACGCTCAATATCTTCAATCCGGTTTACGGCCAGACGATTACCGTGCCGGCCCGCAGCCGCACCAATGTCGACGCGGAGCAGTATGGCCTCTATCTGCAGGACCAGATGCGGCTGGGCGGCTTCATCGTCACGCTGGGCGGCCGCTACGATGCGGCTGAGCGGACAACGACGACCGTCAACACCGGCGCCGTGACCAGGCAGAATGATAGCGCCTGGACCGGCAAGATGGGCATCTTGTATGCCTTCGAGAACGGCCTGTCGCCTTATGCCAGTTACTCCGAAGCCTTCACGCCACAAAGTGGCACGGATTTCGCGGGCAAGCCCTTCGATCCGGAAGAGGGCGCCCAGTATGAGCTGGGCCTGAAATACCAGCCGCCGGGCACCAACAGCCTGTTCACTGCCGCCATCTTCGATGTGACGCGCAGCAACCTGAAGACCGGCGATCCCGCGCATTCGGGTTTCTCCATCACGGTCGGCGAGGTGCAATCGCGTGGTTTTGAGTTCGAGGCGCGGCACAGCCTGACCAGGCAGATCGACCTGCTGGGCAGCTATACCTTCCTCGACACCGAAGTCACGAAGGATAACAGCGGCCTGCAGGGCAAGCGCGTCGGTGCGGTGCCCGAGCACCAGGCCTCGGCCTGGATCATGTATCACATGCCGCGCGATACGTCGTTCAGGGGGCTCAGCCTGGGCAGCGGCATCCGGTATGTGGGCAGCACGGTCAACCCCGCCAATACCATCGAGGTGCCGTCCTTCACGCTGGTCGATGCGGCGCTGAATTACGATCTGGGCGCATTGTCCAACACGTTTGCCGGTGTCGATGTCTCGGTGAATGTGAAGAATCTCTTCGACAAGGACTATGTGGCGTCCTGCTATTACGGCGAGTGGTGTGCTTATGGATATGAGCGCACGCTTACTGCCGGATTGCGGTATCGCTGGTAGCCGGACGGCTGCCTGGCCGGCGCGCCGGCCCTTCTTGAAACAGCCGGCATCGGCCTGCCTGGCCGGTGCCGGCTGTTTCGGTTGCCCCCTCTGGAGAATGGCCGGCTCCGGCCCTATCTCAGGGGTGACGCCGTGCAGCTGCACAGGGGGGCTGTCACCGCACGGCCTGGACGGGTTCTGGCGCCGATGCCGTGGCCCGGAGGAGGTGCGTCATGGTCCAAATCGGTCATCATCCCCATCACGAGCCGGAAGCGCGACGCTGGCAGGACTGGGCGAATATGGCGCTTGGCATCCTGCTGGCGGCCTCGCCCTGGCTGCTGGGCTATCGCGGCCTGGAAGAAGCGACGATGAACGCGGTGATCATTGGCCTTCTGGTTTTCGCGCTGTCGGCGCTGGCGCTCACGCTGCTGGATCGCTGGGAAGCTTATATCAATGCGGTGCTGGGCCTGTGGGCCGGCTTGTCGCCCTGGCTGCTGGGCTTCACCGGATATGACATGGCTGTCCTTGTCCATCTGGGCATTGGCGCCTGCGTCGTGCTGATCGCGCTGCTGGAAATCTGGCAGGGCAGCCGGGCCGACTGACAAAAAAGGCCCAACTGTTCTGCCGGGCCAGTCAGCGGGAAATTTCCGCTGGGGGGAAATATGGCGTGACGCTCAGGCCGCGAGGCAATCTTCCTCATCGTCCAGCGTCGCCAGCGAGAGCACCCACTCGTCATAGCTGGTGCCGTTGCGGCTCATCATGCCGTCCAGGTGCTGGCGGCTGGCGGCCAGGCCCTGCTCCTTGCTGCGGGTATTGTGTTCAATCAGCCGAAGCTCGCGATAGGCCTCTTCGGCGGTGCTGATGCTGCGATCGGAGGCGGCGCGCCGGAAGCACTGGTAGCCATCGATGCGATGGCCGGCATCGTAATGCGGCATGAGATGCGACAGCGTCCAGTAGTACTCGCCGCTGCAGGCCATGTTCTTCACATAGGCGAAGACTTCCCGGCCGTCGCGGATGCGCTGCCAGATCAGCTGGAACACGGCTGCCGGCATGTCGGGGTGGCGCAGCATGTTATGCGGCTGGCCGAGCAGGTCCTTTTCGCGGCAGTCCTGCGCTTCGCAGAAATAGGCATTGGCATAGGTGATGCCGCCCCTGAGGTCGGCATGGGTGACCAGGAACTGGTCGGCGGGGACGCTGCGTGCGCGATTGACTGGAGTGACGGAGATCATGGCGGGGTCCTTTTTTGTAACGCCCCGATGAAAGGATGCCTGCCGCCGGATGTGAAATTAACAATGCGTAAGACGGGGGAAAGAATTGATAATCATCATCGTTACGGACCTGAAATGCGCATGAAAAAGCCCGGCTTGTAAGCCGGGCTTTTGGTTTCGTATCGCCGTCATGCTTACTGGCAGGCGAGGCACTCGTCGTAATCGACCGCCTCGCGCGGGCCGCCACCAACCGCCGCGGCGGCGGCCAGCGGCAGTTCCGGCTCGTTCATCGCGGGCACACGCTGCGGCCGTTCGCCCTCGTTGATCTTGCCGACCAGCGGGATCGAGACCACGTTGCCGGCGCCTTCGGATGCCGACTTGCCCGATACCGTCTCGGCGCGCTGGATGGAGAGCGAGCGGCAGTAGTAAAGGCTCTTCACGCCCTTCTTCCAGGCCTGGAAGTGAATCTGGTGCAGGTCGCGCTTGTGCACGTTGGCCGGCAGGAAGACGTTCAGGCTCTGCGCCTGGCAGATAAAGGGCGTGCGGTCGGCCGCCAGGTCGATCAGCCAGCGCTGGTCGATCTCGAAAGCGGTCTTGAACACTGCCTTCTCGTCGTCCGACAGGAAGTCGAGATGCTGTACCGAGCCGCCGCTGGTGGTGATCGACGACCAGGTCTCGTCGTCATTCTTCTCATACTGCTCGAGCACATTCTCAAGATAGCGGTTGCGCACAGAGAAGGAGCCCGACAGCGTCTTGTGGGTGAAGGCGTTGGCCACGTTCGGCTCGATGCCGGGCGAGGCGCCGCCGGCGATGATCGAGATCGACGCGGTCGGCGCGATGGCGATCTTGTGCGAGAAGCGCTCCATGATGCCGTATTCGGCGGCATCGGGGCAGGGGCCGCGCTCTTCCGCCAGCTTGCGCGAGGCGGCGTCGGACTGGTCCTTCACATGCTTGAAGATGGTGCGGTTCCACACCTTGGCCATCACGCTTTCCCACGGCACGCCATTGGCCTGCAGGAAGGAATGGAAGCCCATCACGCCCAGGCCGACCGAACGCTCGCGCTGCGCGGCATAACGCGCCTTGGCCATGCTGTCGGGGGCCTTGTCGATGAAATCCTGCAACACGTTGTCGAGGAAGCGCAGGCAATCCTCGATGAACAGCGGGTGCTCCTTCCATTCATGGAAGTATTCGAGGTTCAGCGACGACAGGCAGCACACGGCGGTGCGCTGCTGGCCATGCTGGTCGATGCCGGTGGGCAGCGTGATCTCACTGCACAGGTTCGAGGTCTTGACCCGCAGGCCGGCCAGCTTGTGATGCTCGGGTAGGGCGCGGTTCACATGGTCGATATAGACGATGTAGGGCTCGCCGGTCTCGATGCGGGCGGTGAGGATGCGGATCCACAGCGCGCGGGCCGACACGGTGCGCTGCACGGTCTGGTCATGCGGGCTGAGCAGGGCCCAGTCCTCATCGGCCTCCACGGCGCGCATGAACGCGTCCGAGATCAGGATGCCGTTATGCAGGTTGAGCGCCTTGCGGTTCGGATCGCCGCCGGTCGGACGGCGGATCTCGATGAATTCCTCGATTTCCGGATGGTCGATCGGCAGGTAGCAGGCGGCCGAGCCGCGGCGCAGCGAACCCTGCGAGATCGCGAGAGTCAGGCTGTCCATCACGCGGATGAAGGGGATGATGCCCGAGGTTTTGCCGTTCTGACCGACCTTCTCGCCGATCGAGCGCAGGTTGCCCCAGTAGCTGCCGATGCCGCCGCCGCGGGCCGCCAGCCAGACATTCTCGTTCCACAGGCCGACGATGCCGTCCAGGCTGTCATTGGCCTCGTTCAGGAAGCACGAGATCGGCAGGCCGCGGCTGGTGCCGCCATTCGACAGCACCGGAGTGGCCGGCATGAACCAGAGCTTGGAGATGTAGCTGTACATCCGCTGCGCATGTGCGGTGTCGTCGGCGTAATGGCTGGCGACGCGGGCGAACAGGTCCTGATAGGACTCGCCGGGCAGCAGGTAACGGTCGTCGAGGGTGGCCTTGCCGAAATCGGTCAGCAGGCGGTCGCGGCTGCGGTCGACGTCGATGCGGATGCCGCGTTCGGTTTGCAGAGTGTTCAGCACGGATGGCTTCCCCTCGTTCTTGCGGCCCGGCTCCACATTCGTGGCACCACATTTTGTGGCTGGTCCGGTCCGGCCGTCTCAATGAATCCCAGTATCGGTCCGTTTCGGCCTGTCTGGCGGCTGCGCACCCCGCCTTTTCACCCTCGAAATCCTGGCGAAAACCCGGGAAATGGCCCGGAAACAGGACTCGAAGGCGGCGCAGCGTCGACCCAAAACAGCGTCAGCGAACACAACATATGGTACTGACGGTTAAGGGAGCGTCAATACGATGTGTGACATCACGCTGTAAAAAATTGCCTTGACGGATTCAGCGTAGCGTGAGCCCCCTGATTTTATGCCGTGTCGCGGACGGTCGCTGCATTGCAAAAAACATGCTGTGGATTGCGGGGATAACTGTTCGCGCCAGTTTTTCCGCAAGCCGCTGTTAACCATTGCTCCCCTATCTGTTGTGCTACCGGCGCGGGATTTACGTCCCCGGCGGCCTTTGTGCCTGCTGCTTTTGGTGTTTCAATGCGGGCCTTAACGCGATCCGACCGGCCGGATGAACGATCCGGCCCGGCGGGGGAGGTTGCGATGACGCTGATCAAACATCCGCGCGCCGATATGGCGGCCAATGCGGCCAAGGCCGCCAGCCAGGTGGCGGTCGACCGCGCCGAGGCGGAAGCCGCCGAGCTGATCGGCCAGCCGGCGCTGGAGCGCCGGCGCCGCCAGATGGTGGCTGCTGGTTCGGCGATCAGCATTCTCTGGCTCGGCACCTGCGCCCTCTATATCCAGAATTCGGTCGGCTGGCAGAATCTGTGGCATGCCCTGCCGCACGAGGTCGGCGCGTTCATCGCCGGCATGGCGGCGCCGCTCGCCTTCCTATGGCTGCTGCTGCTCAACATGTGGCGCGGCAGCGCCATCAAGCGCCAGGCCGCCGCCCTGCATCAGGTGCTGCTCGACCTGACCTATCCGACGCCGGAAGCCGAACGCCGCGTTTCGGCCCTGGCTGGCGCGCTGCGCCGTCAGGCGCGCGAGATGGAAGAGGCCGCGCAATCCGCTACCGACAAGATCGCTTCGCTGGGCGAGACCATGGCCGGCCAGCAGCAGGCGCTGATCGCCGCTGCCGCCGGCGCCGGCGAGCAGGCTGCGCTGCAGGCCAGGCAGATTACCGGCACGCTGAGCCAGTCCTCCCAGGGCCTGCTGGCCGCCGCCGAACAGGTCAACCGCGACCTTGATGCCACCGTGAAGGGCCTGGCCGGTCGTTTCGAGGAGCAGAGCAAGGCGCTGGTCGAGGCCGCCGACAAGGTCGGCACCGAGATGAATGCCAAGGTCAATGGCATCGGCCAGACCGTGTCGACCCAGGCCCAGGTGCTGCTGCAGGCTGCCGACGTGATCGTGCGCGAGGTGGAAACGGCACGCGGTATTTTCCAGAACAAGGCTTCCGAGATTTCCCGCATCACCTCGGCGATCCAGTTCCAGAACGAACGCGTCGAGGAATTGTCGCGTCGTCATGGCGAGTTGATGGACCAGGCCGTGCAGCGCGCCGCCGAGGTGGCGCAACAGATCGCCGCCGCGCTGGAGCAGAAGATCGTGGCCTTGGAGCAGGCCGTTACCCGCGCCGGCGGCGAGGCCGGCCGCATCGGCATGAACTTCGCCGAAGCCGCCCAGACCATCACCACCGCCGCCGAAGTGACGGTGGCCCGCGCCACCGCCGCTGGCGAAAGCTTCGGTCGCGAGACCCAGCTGTTCAGCAGCGCCAGCCAGAAGGTGATCGACAGCGCCGAAGCCGCCGGTACCGTGCTGCGCGAGCGCGTGCGCGAGATCGAGCAGGCCACCGGCACCACCATCGGCCGAATCCGCGATATTGGCGAAACCATCCGTTCCGAGGTCGGGGCGCTGGACGAGCAGGGCGCCCGCGTCGCCGAGCGTCTGCGCCTGTCGGCCGACGATATGCGTACCCGCACTGGCGCGCTGGAGCAGGCCGGTTCTTCCGCCACCCGCCAGGCCGATGCCTTTGCCGAGGCCGCCACCCAGGCCGAGCAGCGCCTGAAACTGACCGGCGACCTGGTGCGTCATCAGGCCGACCAGCTCGGCGCTGCTGCCGAACTGGCAGACCAGCGCCTGGCCCAGGCCGGCGATGCGCTGCGCCGCGAAGGCGCCAACATGACCAGCACGCTGCAGCAGATCACCGACCGCGCCATGCGCGCCGGCGACGAACTGAAGCAGCGCGCCGACATTCTGGACGAAACCTCCGGCCGCGCCCTGGCCAAGATCGGCGAGGCCGATGGCAGCATCAAGCTGCGGGTCGAAAGCCTCGGCCAGGCCGGGCGCGATGCCCTGGCCATGGCGGCGCAGGTGCAGGAAACCATGACCCAGGCGAACGCGCTGCTGGCCCAGGCGACCCAGCGCACCGATGACCAGATCGGTGCCGCCGGCAGCCAGCTGCGTCAGCATGCCGAACAGTTTGTCGTCACCATTGACGGCGTGGCCAAGCGCATCACCGAAACCGGCGACAGCGTGCGCGACCAGATCGACGGCCTCGACCAGGTGGCGGCCCGCACGGCGCAGCGGCTGCGCGCGGCCGGCGAAAGCGCCGGCCAGGATGCCGTGCAGCTGCAGGCGTCGGCCGAACGGGCGTCGCAGCGTCTGCATCAGGTGAGCGAGACGGCGCAGACCCAGGCCCATGCGCTCAGCGCCGCGGCCGAGCGCGCGGCGATGGAATCGCAGCTTGCCGGCAGCACCGCGCAGGCGCGCGCCAAGGACCTGCAGGACCTGTCGCTCGGCGTTGCCGAGGCGATGGCCCTGCTGGCCGAGAAGGCGGCGGCACAGACTGCGGCGCTGCTGGCGATGAGCGAGAAGGCGCAGATCGAGACGACGGGGTTGAACGCCGCCGCCGAGAAGGCGACCAGCAGCATCAACACCGCTGGCGACACGGCGCGCATCCGCTCGGTCGAGCTGGGCGAGGCGGCGCAGAGCGTGGTCGATCGCACGCTGGAACTGCGCAGCACGATTCACGAGCAGGCCGGCGCGCTCACCGCGCTCAGCACCGAGCTCAGCCGCCAGGCCGAGAATATCCGCGAGAATTTCCGCGGTCGCGTGCAGGAACTGGCCGAGGCCTCCGATGCCGCGATCCTCAAGACCGCGAATATCGGCGAAAGCTTCCGCCGCCAGGCCCAGGAAGTCTCGCGCGTCTCCGACGAGGCGGTCAGCCGGGTCGAACAGGTGGGCACCACCTTTGATGCTCGCGCCCGCGAGATTAATCTGGCTGTCGGCAATGCTTCGGGCCGGATCGACGATGCCAGCGAGGTGCTGCGCAACCGCACCCGCGAACTGGCCAATATCGTCGAGGATGCCATGAAGCAGACCGACCGCATGTCGGACGGTTTCCGCCGCCAGGCCGACGAGGTCGATACCCGTTCGGCGCGCCTGAGCGAGAAGGTGACCGAGATCGGCGAGCGCCTAGCCCGCACCGGCACCGAGTTCAGCGCCGTCACCGACCGCGCCACGGCGCGCGCCGCCGAGACCGCGGACACCCTTGGCCAGCGGGCCCAGGAACTCGCCTCTGCCGCCGCCCGCGCGGCCAGCGAGGCGGCCTCGGCCGAAGCCAGCCTGAAGGCCGATGCCCAGGCGCTGGCCGATGCGGCGCGTACCGCCAGCGTCGAGGCCGAATCGCTCCGCAAGGCCACCCAGGCCCTGCGCGGCGAGCAGTTCCTCAAGACGGCGGCCTTCATCACCGGCCATCTCAACTCGATGGCCATCGACATCACCCGCCTGCTGAATCGCGACCTGTCCGAAGAGTTGTGGCGCCGCTACTACAAGGGCGAGCGCGGCCTGTTCACCCGCAAGCTGATCGACCAGCGCGACCTGGACAAGATCCGCGGCAAATATCAGGAAGACGGCGAGTTCCGCGATTTCACCGACCGCTATATCGCCGAATTCGAGCGTGTGCTGGCCGGCGCCAAGGGCGTGGAGCATGAGGAACTGCTGACATCGGCCTTCGTCACCGCCGATATCGGCAAGGTCTACCTGCTGCTGCGCGAGGCGGTCGGCAAGGCCCGCCAGTAAGCGAATGGACAGGAAGGCCCTGAAAGACTGGATCGGCGGCTCGGAAACGGCCGCCGATCTCGTTTCTGCCGAGCGCTGCGTCGCGCTGGCCCATGCGCTCGACCGGCCCGATGTCGGGCTGGTGGCGGGCGCGCCGCTGCCGCCGTTGCGGCATTGGCTGTATTTCTGGACCATAGCTGCGCGGGCGAAACTCGGTCGCGACGGCCATCCCGCTTTGGGTGATTTCCTGCCCGATGTCAGCCGCTTCTGGAATGGCGCGCCGACGCGCCGCATGTGGGCCGGCAGCCGGATCGACTTCCACCAGCCGATTCCGCTCGGCCGGCCGGCGCGGCGCATCTCGACCATTGAGGATGTGGCGGAGAAAACCGGCCGCAGCGGCCGGCTGGTCTTCGTCACCGTCCGGCACGAAATCTATTATGGCGCCGCGCTGGCAATCACCGACCGGCATGACATCGTCTATCGCGAGGAAATTCCCGGCGCCGTGTTGCCGCGACCGGAAGCAGCAGCAGCGAACCAGCAATGGGAAGAGGGCTTCGTCGCTGATCCGGTGCTGCTGTTCCGCTATTCGGCGCTCACCTTCAATGGCCATCGCATCCATTACGACCGCGATTATGCCCGCCATGTGGAAGGCTATAACGGATTGGTGGTGCACGGGCCATTGCTGGCCACCCTGCTGGCCGATCTCGCCTGCGATGCCCTGCCGGGACGCCGGCTGGCCTCCTTCAGCTTCCGGGGCCGTCGGCCGGTGCTGGATAGCCAGCCGTTCAGCCTGCGCGGTCGCCTGAGCGGCGAGAATGCCGTATCGCTCTGGATCGTCGATGCCGAGGACGCGCTGGCGATGACGGCCGAGGCGGTATTCGTCTAGCCCGACATTCGGTTAGCCCGGCGCCACGATCTTCCGCCCGCGCCGCCTTGGCGCGGTGAGCTTGGCGACATCGAGGATGTCGTCGAGCTGGGCCTCGGTGAGCCAGCCCTTTTCGATCACCAGCTCGCGCACGGTGCGGCCGGTCTTCAGCGCCTCTTTCGCCACGGCGGCGGATTTCTCGTAGCCGATATAGGGATTCAACGCGGTGACGATACCCACGCTGGCCTCGACATGGCGTTTGGCCTGATCAACATTGGCCTGGATGCCGGAAACGCATTTCTCGGCCAGCGTGCGGGCGGCGCGCACCAGCAGTTGCATCGACGACAGCACGTTATAGACGATTACCGGTTCCATCACGTTGAGCTGCAGCTGGCCGGCTTCGGCCGCCATGGTCACCGCCATGTCGTTGCCGATCACCTGGAAACAGACCTGGTTCACCACCTCTGGGATCACCGGGTTGACCTTGCCCGGCATGATCGACGAACCCGGCTGCATCGGCGGCAGTGCAATCTCGTTCAGACCACCGCGCGGGCCGGAAGACAGCAGCCGCAGGTCGTTGGCGATCTTGCTGAGTTTCACTGCGATGCGCTTGAGCATGCCGGAATAGAGCACGAAGGCGCCCATGTCCCAGCTCGCCTCGATCAGGTTGGCCGCCCGCACCATCTCGATGCCGGAGATCCGCGCCAGTTCATCGATGGCCAGGTTGGAATATTCCGGCTCGGTGTTGATGCCGGTGCCGACCGCCGTGCCGCCCAGATTGATCTCGCGGAACAGCTTCACGATCTCGTCGCCGCGCGCCACGTCTTCCTTGATGTTGATGGCGAAAGCCTCGAATTCCTGGCCCAGCGTCATCGGCACGGCATCCTGCAGCTGGGTGCGGCCCAGCTTGATGATGTCGGCGAATTCCACGCCGCGCTGGCGGAACTCGTAGGCCAGCCCGTCCAGTGCCTTCATCAGCTCGGCATGGCTTAAGATGACGCCCAGCCGCACCGCCGAGGGATAGACGTCGTTGGTCGACTGCGACAGGTTGACGTCGTCATTGGGGTGCAGGTGGGCATATTCGCCCTTGTGGAAACCCATCAGCTCCAGGCCGCGATTGGCGATCACCTCGTTGGCGTTCATATTGGTGGAGGTGCCGGCACCACCCTGAAACACGTCAATGCCGAACCATTCATGCAGCTTGCCGTCGATCAGCTCGTCGCAGGCCTTGGCGATGGCCTTGTATTTCTCCGGCTCCAGGTAACCCAGCTTCTTGTTGGCCGAGGCGCAGGCCTTCTTCACCATGCCAAAGGCGCGGATCAGGTTGGGGTAGTGGTTGATGCCGATGCCGGAGATATGGAAGTTGTCGAGCGCGCGCTGGGTCTGGATGCCGAAATAGGCCGCGGCCGGGATGGCCATGTCGCCCAGGCTGTCATGCTCAAGACGGGTTGCCGGATCACTGCTCATCGTTGCTTGCCTGTCGCTGTTGACCGGAATCAGGAAAGCGCATTCTGCGCTTCCCTAACGTCAATGCGAAGGCTTTCGCCGACGATATTTAGTTGAAATACCTACGATTTTACATGCAACCAATTGATCGGGACCGATCAGGGATGTTTATGCCTAGACGGTCCGCTGGGCTTTGTCCCTGGCGTTGGTGGCGGCGATGTTGTCGCGGATTTCCTGCCATTCGGCATCGCCCAGTTCGGTCAGGGCGCCAAAGCCGGCGGCGGTGTTCAGCCATTGCGCGCCGTCGATGGCGATCACTTCGCCGCTTATATAGCCGACTTCGTCGCTGAGCAGGAACGCGGCCAGGTTGGCCAGTTCCGACAGGTTGCCGACGCGGCGCATCGGAATGGCGCCGATCATCTGGCGCTCCAGCTTTTCCGTTGGCGCCAGGCGCTTGGTCATGCCTTCGGTGGGGAAGGGGCCGGGCGCGATGGCGTTCAGGCGGATGCCCTTTGGCCCCCATTCCACAGCCAGCGACTGGGTCATCGCGGCGATGCCGGCCTTCGACATGGCCGAGGGCACCACGAAGGCCGAGCCGGTCCAGACCCAGGTGGTGACGATGGAAATGATGCTGCCGCCGCGTTTCTCCGCGATCCAGCGTTTGCCCACGGCCTGGGTCACATAGAAGCTGCCATGCAGCACGATATTGGCGATGGCGTCGAAGCCGCGTGGACTGAGGTCTTCGCTGCGGGCGATGAAATTGCCGGCCGCGTTGTTCACCAGGCCGTCCAGCGGACCATGCTGCTGCCAGATCGCCTGCATCATCTCGTCCACCGCCTGGGCCACGCGGATGTCGCAGGGATGGCAGAAGATTTTGCCGCCGGTGGCGGCTGCCAGTTCCTTTGCGGCCTCCTGCAGCACGCCCTCGCGGCGGCCACAGATATGCAGTTCGGCGCCCAGCTCCATCAGGCGGCGGGCCATCGCCTTGCCCAGACCGGTGCCGCCGCCGGTGATCAGAATACGCTTGCCCTGGAACAGATCGCTGCGGAACATGTCGCCTCCCTTGCTTATCGATTCTGTGCAGATTAGCCAAAGGGTCAAAGTCATGCCATCAGGAGGCGCCCAGTCATGGATCTTCAGCTCACCGGCAGGGTTGCCATCGTCACCGGCGCCAGTCGCGGCATCGGCCGGGCCATTGCCGAACTGCTTGCCGCCGAAGGCATGAAGCTGGTGCTGGCGGCGCGGTCGCGCGACCAGCTCGAGCAGCTTGCCGCCAGCCTCACGACCGAGTGCCTGGTGCAGGCGGTCGACCTGCGCGACCCCGGCGTACCGGCTCAGGTGGTTGCCGCCGCGGCAGCGCATTTTGGGGGGCTCGACCTGGTGGTCAACAATGCCGGCGCCACCAAACGCGGCGACTTCCTGACTTTGAGCGACGCAGACTGGGCCGATGGCTATGCCATGAAGTTCTTCGGCGCCATGCGGCTCAGCCGCGCGGCCTGGCCGTACCTGATGCAGCGCCAGGGCGCCATCGTGAATATCGTCGGGGTCGGTGGCCGCACCGGGGCTGCCGAATTCGCCATCGGCGGCTCGGTCAATGCCGCCTGTCTAAATCTCACCAAGGTGCTGGCCGACCGCGGCATCAGTGATGGCGTGCGCGTCAATGCCATCAATCCGGGCACCATCGCCACCGAGCGCCTGCAGGTGCGTATCCGCGGCTTCGCCCTGGACAAGGGGCTGAGCGAGGCGGAGGCCGCCCGGCAGATGCCGAAGGCCATGGGTGTGGCGCGATTCGGCGAACCCGTAGAAATTGCTCGAGCGGTTGCTTTTCTCGCCTCTCCGGTTTCCGGTTACCTGCAGGGCGCGATTCTCGATGTCGATGGCGGCCTGACCCGCACGCTTTAGGTACAAAAAACGACTGTTCGCTTGCTTTTTTGCGGCGGCGATGCCACTCCCAACCCATGATGCGCAGACAGAATGTCGCCGCCACGACCGGGGTTGGGGAATCGATATTGAGCAGGATCAGCTCGGCGCTGCGGCGCGCGTTGCTGGCTCCTGCCATGGTGATGGCCATGGCGGCCGGTTTGCCGGCGCATGCCGCCGAACCGTTGCCGCCGCCGCAGGGCGACGTGCTGCTCACCGTGACCGGGCAGATTGGCCGCAGCAATACCGGCACCGGCGAAGCCCGGTTCGACCGCGCCATGCTGGAACAGCTCGGCATGACCGAAGTGGTCACTTCGACGCCGTGGCATCCCAAGGTAATGCGCTTCGAAGGCGTGCTGCTGCGCGTATTGCTCTCCACGGTGCAGGCGCGGGGCCGCAACCTGCTGGCCAGCGCCCATAACGATTACACCGCACGTCTGCCGGTGCAGGATGCCGAACGCTATGACGTGATTCTGGCCTTGCGGGCTGATGGCCACGATCTGACGCTGCGCGACATGGGACCGGTTTTCATCATCTACCCATATGACAGCGACCGCACGCTCAAGGCCGATGGAATCTATGCCCGCTCGGTCTGGCAATTGCGCCGGCTTGAGGTCCGCTGATGCCGCGTCGTTTTCTGCCGAAGCAGATCGCAAACCGGCCCGAGGGACTGGCCGGTGCCGGCCGCCGTTTCGTGCTGGTGTTGGTTGCTACGGTCGTGGGGTTGTCGCTGGTGCTGGCGGCTTATTTTTATGTGCAGCAGCGCGAGTATAACCGCTTTTCGTTCCAGAACATCGTCTGGGAAGGCGCGCAGTTCCGCAACGAGCACCAGGCCTTTCGCGCCGCTTTGCTGGAATATCTGAACAACACCCCTGGGGCGACTGAACAGGAAGTGCGCCGGCGCTACGATATCCTCTACAGCCGGCTGGACATGCTGCTGACCGGTCGGGCTTCCGCGACCTATCAGGCGGATTCCGATCTCAGCGCCCTGCTTGGTCGGATTGATCCGATTGTGCGCGGCTGGGAAAGCCAGCTGACCAGCCTGTTCGCCGGCAACCGTGCTGCGGGCGATGCGGTAGCGGTATCGATGCGCAAGCTGGATGCCGATTTCAGCGCTTTTGCCGCCGGCGTGAATGCGATTGGCATCAAACGCGTCGACGACGCACGGGAGAAACTGGCCCGGCTGTACAATATCCTGATTGCGGCAGGCGTTGTCACATGGCTGCTGGTGATCGGTTTTGCCTATGCGCTGATGCGGCAATTGCGGGCCAGCGAGACCGCCCATGCCGAAATGCGGGCCATGACCAACGATCTGGAAATCGCCCGCCGGCAGGCCGAGGAAGCCAGCCGGACGAAATCCAATTTCCTGGCCACCATGAGCCATGAACTGCGCACACCGCTGAACGCCATTCTTGGTTTTGCCGAAATCATGCGGCAGGGCATTTTCGGCCCGGTCGGCAATTCACGCTATGACGATTATCTCGACGGCATCGTGAAAAGCGGCCAGCATCTGCTGTCGCTGATCAACGACGTGCTGGATATGTCTCGCATCGAGGCCGGTCGGCTGGAGCTGACCGAGACCGAGCTCGATATCGGGCAGGCCGTCGATCATGCGCTCGACATGGTGACGGTCACGGCCAGCGGCAAGGGGGTCGTGCTGGAGCGCGCCCTGCCGGCCATCCTGCCGCGCCTGCAGGCCGACGAGAGGCTGGTGCGCCAGATGCTGCTCAATCTGCTGAGCAACGCGATCAAATTCACGCCCGAGGGTGGCCAGGTCGAGATTGCCGCAGCCTTGCTCGGCGAGGGCGAACTGGCGATCCGCGTTCGCGATACCGGCATCGGCATGAGCGACAGGCAGTTGCAGAAGGTATTCGAGCCCTTTTCGCAGGGCGATTCCCTAAGGGCGCGGGAAGCGGGCGGCAGCGGCCTCGGCCTGCCGATCACCAAGCGCCTGATCGAACTGCATGATGGCCGTATCCACCTGGCCAGCCGCAAAAGCAACGGTACCACAGCAACGCTGGTTTTCCCGGCCGGGCGGGTTTGCGCCGCCGGCGCGACGCCGTGACGGCCCTGCATCAATCACGCCGGGCGCGTGCTGCGTCGCTCATCCTGCTTTTATCCCTGCTGCTGATTGCCGCCTGCGCGCCACGTCTGCAGCCGATGGGCGAAATCCCTGCGGCGCCGCGACTTTCGCAGGATGCGTCAGGCTGGCAGGCCGGCGATGGCCGGGACCTGCCCATGCGGCGCTGGGTTCCAGCCAGCCCCAAGGCCGTGATCCTGGCTCTGCATGGCTTCAATGATTACAGCAACGCTTTCACCGAGGCGGCGGAATGGTGGTCGGCGCAGGGCATTGCCACCTATGCGCCGGATCAGCGCGGATTTGGCACCGCGCCGTATCGTGGTCTTTGGCCCGGCGAGGACCGACTGGCGCAGGATCTGGCGGAACTGAGTGCCCTGCTGCGAGGCCGCCATCCGGGCGTGCCGTTGTTCTGGCTGGGTGAGAGCATGGGCGGCGCCGTCGTGCTGCACGCCCTTGAGCAGACTACGGTCAGTCCTGATGGCGCCATTCTGGTTGCTCCGGCGGTGTGGGGCAGGGAAAGCATGCCGGTGCTCTATCGTGTCGCCCTGTGGGCGACCAGCTACACGATTCCCTGGAAGACCTTCACCGGCAGCGGCCTGAAGATCCAAGCCTCCGACAATATCGAGATGCTGCGCCGGCTGTCGCGTGATCCGCTGTTCATCAAGGCCACGCGCGTCGATGCCATCCATGGCCTCGTCAACCTGATGGACGCGGCATCAACGGCGCGGCCCGAGCGGCTGCCTGTATTGCTGATGTATGGGCTGAAAGATGAAGTCATTCCCAAGCCGCCGGTTGAGCGGTTTGTCGAGCGACTGAAGGCCCGGCCGGATATCGCCATGCGCATTCTTGTGTATCGCAATGGTTGGCATATGCTGCTGCGTGATCTGCAGGCTGAAACGGTCTGGCGCGATACGGCGACATGGATCGCCGATCCGGCCGCGGCGCTGCCATCGGGGGAGGAACGCCGGGCATTGCCATTATTCAGGCCGGGGGATGGTGAATGACGCGTGCGGCTTTCCTGGAAATGGTGTGGGCGGCTCTGGGCATTGTGCCCAGCCTGGCCCTGGTCCTGTGGTTGATCGATGCCGAACATGGGCTGGCGCTGACCTCGCTCGGCAGCACGGCGATCCTGTTATTCTGCTTTCCCAGCCACGAGGGCGCGCGGCCGGTTGCCGTGTTGGCTTCCCATCTGCTGGGGGCCGCCATCGGCATCGCCCTGTTGCAGGTTTTCGACAGCAATATCTGGACGATGGGGGCCGGCGTCGCGCTGATCGCCATTGTGATGCGGCTGCTCAACATCATGCATCCGCCGGCCGGCGCCAATCCGCTGATCGTGCTCAATCTGAAAAGTGGCTGGCTGTTTTTGGCCTATCCGCTGCTGCCGGCCTTGCTGATCATGCTGGCGGCGGTTTTTGTCTGGAGTTATCTGCGCCCCGGTCCGCGCTGGCCGCTCCGTTGGCTTTGATTCGGGCTGGCTTTGATTCGAGCCGGCTGTGATTACGCCTGGCGCGCCGGCGGCAGGGCGCGGAGCACGTCGCCAAGCGAGAGGTCCTGCAGGCTTGGCCGCTGCAGCAGCCTGACCCAGTCGCCGCGTGGCGAAACCTTGCGCGGATCGGATTCATGGGAATACAGCACCAGCGAGGGGCAGCCGCTGGCGGCGATGATATGCATCGGCCCGGTATCGTTGCCGATGGCCAGCGCGGCCTGTCGGCCCAGGGTGGCCAGATCGGCAATTGATGTCTGTTCGCACAGATCGATCGCTGCCGGGCAGGCAGCTTTGATGGTTTCAATCTCGGCCTGCTCGGCGGCGCGGCCGATCAGCACGGGAGTCAGTCCGGTTTCAAACAGGCGGCTGCCCAGTGCGGCAAAATGTCCGGCCGGCCAGCGTTTCGCCGGCCGGTGCGGCGCGCCGCCTGGCACCAGCAGGGCGTAGCGGGCCGGCAGGTTGAGACGTGCAATATCGCTTTGCAGGAAATCCAGGTCTGGCAGGCCGGGATCTGGAATGCCGACCAGGGCAAGCTGGCGCCGTCGCAACTCGGTGATATGCATCGGCTCGGTCGGGTCGGGGATGTGATAGTCGCAACCCGGCGCATTCCCGACCCATTCAGGGCGCGCGCCAGCCAGCAGGCGATAATACCAATTCGTCCGCTGGCTGCCTTGCAGATCGTAAACCCGACGGAAGCGGGCCTCGCGGATGCGCCGGATCAGTCGCCATGTGGCACCGACCTGCCACAGTTTGGGGCGCGTGTCGGTCCAGATCTCGTCGACCAGGCCGGAACGCCGGATCAGGTCCACATAGGGCGCCGTGGTCAGCAGCACGATATGGTCGTCCGGATGATGCCGGCGGATCGCGTGCAACAGCGGCAGGGAAAGGATCATGTCCCCGAGTGCCGAATGCTTGATGACGAGAATGGCCATGGTCAGGCCGGCTCGCCGTCGCTGGGGGATTTGTGGGCCAGCCGCGCCACCGCAACGGTCAATGACAGCGATGCCCATAACAGCATGGCCGGCCAGTTGCTGAAGAAACTCTGGCTGGCCGTGAAGGGAAACAGCAGCAGCACGAAGCTGCCCGCAGTCAATGCGCCGATGGCTCTGATCCTGCCGCTGCGCTTCAGCAGATTGATGCAGATGGCAGCCAGGGTAACCAGGAACGCGACAAAGCCAGCGCTGCCCGCAAGGCCGGTCTCGGCCAGCCATTCGATATAGATGTTATGCGGATGCGGATGGCAGCCATCCTTCAGCGTATCGCCCATCACGATCTGGCAGGCGGTCTGGAAGTTTTTCATGCCCGCGCCGGTCAGCGGATATTCCCGCCAGACATGCAGGCCGGCGGCAAACAATTCGCCATAAGCCGACGACCAGAAATTGTTCAGTACATCCAGGATGCTGCTGATCCGATCGAATATTCGCGGGCTGGTGAGGCCGATCCCGGCGATCACGCCGAAGGCGGTAATCAGCAGCAGCAGGCCGTAACCGCGGTAGCGTTTGGGGGCGAGCAGAATAGCCAGCCCGACGCTGGTCAGGATCGCCAGCAGCGTCAGCAGCGAGGCTGCCCGTTCGCCGGTCAGCAGAATGAAACCAAAAGTCGCCACGGCCGCAATGCCGGTGGCCAGGATGCGGGTGATCGATAGACGCATGGATTGCGCGAGCAGGAGGGCCATGCAGCCCAGCAACGGAAAGCCGATCCGCGCGGTAAACATGCCGATATTCGGCCGGTCCAGCGGGCCGGTCAGTCGGTTTGACGCAATGGGCCGGCCGGTAAGCGAGACCCCCTGCATGAGTTGCACGAGGCCGTCGATGATGGTGAAGCCGATCGTGGAACCCCAGGCCGCGGCAATCAGCTTGATGTCGCGTGGCGTCTGGACCAGCCATGTCGTGACAGCGGCGAACAACACGATGAAGCGCAGCCAGATCACGCTGCGGGCGAAGGATGTGGCCGGATCGATGGCCAAGGGTGAAACCACCAGATTGAGCAGCAGCCAGGTGGCAAGCAGCGCCATGAAAGGCGGGAAAATAGCGACGCGCCATTCCCGCCGGGTTGTCATAACCGCGAGATAACTGACATCGATCAGGCCAATCACGACCTCGGCGCCGCCACGCCAGAACAGCAGCATGGCTGGCAGAATCGCAAACAATACAAGATTCGCGCTGCGCGCCTTGCCGGTCCAGTCGTCGCCGGAAGCGACATATGTCGAAGCCATCCTGCTCATCTGTAACCGTATCTCAGGGCTTGCGGATGCCAGGCATGGCGCGGAACGCCGCGGCGGCTTTTTCAAGATAGCTGCCGGGTATGTCAATCCCGAGCTTGCCGGCAAGATATGCGGCGAGCGCTGTTGCAAATGCAAGGCGCAAACCGCTTTTGCGTATCGCTTTCCAGGCTATCGAGGCGCAGATGGCCCTGGCCCTGCGCCGGTCGGCCGCATCCAGCGCCGGATTGTCATGCAGCAGGTGATAATAGGCGAAGAAGCGGTCGTGGTGCTGTTGCCGCTTGTTGGCGGAAAGATGCGATGCGGCCTGCGGCGCCCACATCACATCGGCCTGCAGGTCAACCAGGCGCCGGGCTTTCAGCGCCAGGCGCAGGGGCAGGGATTCGTCCTGGATGAACAGCCGTTCGTCGCAGCCGCCCGCAGCCTGGAAGACGGCCGTTTCGACCAGCCATGCCATGCGCACAAAGCCGCGACCATTCAGGATGGTCTTCAGCGGCTGGTCGCTGATGGCGCAGGATGGAGCCATGCCAATGGCTGGCGGATGGATCTCTGCGGCAGCCAGCGCCGTGCGCATAACCTTGCCATGAGCCATCTCGGCATGATTCTGCCGCAGCAGGCGCAACATTGCAGCCACTGCGTCGGGTGCAATCAGCTCATCGGCATCGATCAGGCAGAGATAGCGGCCGCGCGCTTCCCTCGCACCCTGATTGAGGCGGATGCTCGGTCCTGCATTCTTGGTGTTGCGCAGAATCCTGTGCAGCGGGAATGCGCTGCCATGGGCCTGCAGGATGTCCGGCGAGCCATCCTGCGACGCATCGTCCACGAAGATATATTCGGCCGCGACATCAAGTTTCTGGGCGGCCAGGGCGGCCAGCGCATGTGGCAGGATATCGGCTTTGTTATAGACCGGGATCACAAAGCTGATCTCGGGTCTGGTATCGGGGCTGATTTCAGGCTGACCGGACATGCAAAGCCGCTGGTCGGAAGGGGGGAGCGGATAGCCGCGAATAACGGCTTTCAGAGTGATTTACAAGCGCGGCCCGGGCCGCAGCGGGTCAGATGACCAGATTGACCGATTCGGTCGGCGGCCGGCGCTGCGCTTTGCCAAAACCGTCATAGGTGACTGGGGCGGCGTGAAACTGCCGTACCGCCGCCTCGCGTTCGGCTTTCGCCTTGTCGGGGCCGCCGATTTCGCCGCGAACCTCGAGCAGTTTCTGCAACATGATCTCCGCCCCGGGCAACTGGCCATTCGTAATGGCCTCGATGCGGGATTGCGGTTTGCCGCCCGTGCCGATGACCATGGTGGCCCGCTCGACGGGCAGCGGCGGAAGGATGTCGGTCACACTGGACATTTTGTTAAGGTTACCAAAATATTTATCCACAGAGAATGTTTTGTTAATTCTTTTTTAATTCAATTGGTTATCGAAAAACGTCGACGCTTCGCGTCACGGCGCCTCTCCGCGGTTCGGATTTTTGCTATCGTTGTCCGGCCAGTCGGGCCATGGCTTTCCGGGAGGCTGGATTTGTCGCCTCGACGCCTATCGAGACGCAGCAGCATTCTCGCCGGCGGGGCCGGGCTGGCCGCCATGGCGCTGGGCTATGCGCCACCTGGCCGCAGCCAGCGCGCCATGGTTGATATGGCGCTGGTTCTGGCCGCCGACTGCTCCGGCAGCATCCAGCACGAGCATTACACCCTGCAGCAGCGCGGTTATGCTGACGCTTTTCGCGACCCGAGGGTGATCAGCGCAATCCGCTCCGGGATGCACGGTGCCATTGCGGTGACGTATTTCCAGTGGTCGGGCTACAGCCTGCAAACCGCGCTCGTTCCCTGGACCATTCTGCGGAGCGATATCCAGATCGCCGCGTTTGCCCTGTCACTCGAGCGGGCTGAACGGGTCATTTTCAGTGGCGGCACGTCGCTGGCCGGCGCGATAGAATTTGGCCAGGGACTGCTGGAGCAGATGCCGGTCGACACGCTGCGTCGCGTCATTGATGTCTCCGGTGATGGCCGTAGCAATAACGGCCCGGGGCCTGAACCGTCCCGTGATCTTGCGGCGGCGCGCGGCATCACCATCAACGGCCTGCCGATCCTGCATATGGAACCCGATATCGATGAGTATTATCGAAACCATGTGATCGGCGGACCTGGCGCTTTCCTGGTCCCCGCCCGCGATTTCAAAGCCTTTGCCGCGGCGATCCGGCGCAAGCTGATCTTGGAGATCGCGGGCATCGGTATTGGAACGGCCCTGTAATCATCCGCCCACGGCTGGTATCCGGCGAATTGGTTTTGCACGAATGTTTGTATGCGGTGCAGCAAAAAGTTTGAGCCGACAGATATTCACGCCCGGATAAGTTCCAGTTCACTCTGAGGCAAGATAGCCGAACGTAACGGCGCTACTTCTTCTCGCGGATTTCCCGATACGCTGTATCAGGAAACAAAAACGCCTTGCCCGGACGATGTTCGTCATCCGGAGTTGGCGATCAACGGGAGGAGTAAGCAATGAAAAAGCGATTGCACGTGCTTTCGGCCATCTTGGCCGCCGGCCTGCTCAGCGCCGCTGCCAGCACAGTGATGGCGCAGGACAAGATCAAGATCGGCTACGCGATTTCCAAGACCGGCCCGAATGCCGGCGGCGCCAGCATCACCCAGATTCCGAATTACCAGCTCTGGGTGAAGGAGGTGAACGACAAGGGCGGCCTCAAACTCGGCAGCAAGCGTGTGCCGATCGAGGTGGTCGAATACGACGACCGCTCGAATTCCGAGGAAGCCGTGCGCGCCGTCGAGCGCCTGGTGACCCAGGACAAGGTCGATCTGCTGTTCCCGCCCTGGGGCACCGGCCTGAACCTGGCCGTTGGCCCGGTCTTCAACAAATACGGTTATCCGCAGCTGGCCTTCAGCGCGGTGACCGACCAGGCGCCGGCTCTGGCCAAGCGCTGGCCGAACAGCTTCTGGTTCCTTGGCACCAGCGAGATGTATGTGAATGCCCTGGCCGATCTGCTGGCCAAGCAGAAGAAGGCCGGCAAGATCAGCGGCGATGTCGCCATGATCAGCATTGCCGACGGTTTCGGCATCGACCTGTCGAAGGCGGCTCGCGCAGGCTTTGCCAAGGCCGGCCTCAAGCTGGTCTATGACAAGAGCTATCCGATCGGTACGCAGGACATGTCGCCGCTGATCAGTGAGGCCCAGCGCTCTGGCGCGGATACCTTCGTCGCCTTCAGCTATCCGCCGGATACGCTGGCGATCACCGATCAGGCCAAGATCGCCAACTTCTCGCCGAAGGTGATGTTCCTGGGCGTCGGCGTCGCGTTTCCGCTCTATCCGCAGAAATTCGGTGCCAATACCGAAGGCATCATGACGCTGGGCGGCTGGTCGCCCGACAACAAGGGCACGCTGGAATACCGCAAGAAGCATAATGACATGCACAAGCGCGACCCGGATTACTGGGGCAGCCAGGTGGGTTATGCGTCGCTGCAGATGCTGGAGCAGGCGATCGAGCGCGTCGGCAAGATCGACCGCCCGGCTATCATCAAGGAACTGCAGACCGGCACCTTCGACACCGTTCTCGGCAAGATCAAGCTGGAGAACAACATGCCGAAGGATGCCTTCTGGCATATCGGCCAGTGGCAGAACGGCTTCTTCACCGGTGTTGCGCCGGAGAAGGCGGGCGTCAGCCAGATGGTCGTGCCGAAGCCGGCCTGGAAGCAGTAACAGGGTGCTGCGGCGGGCGTCATCGGACGCCTGCCGCAAACTCTGCCCGGCTGTGGCCGCCATGGTTTGTGTAAAGGTAGTCGTTGATGTTCAGTGAAGCGTTGTTGTCCGGCGTCACGCTGGGGGGCATGTATGCTCTCGTCGCCATGGGGCTGACGCTCCAGTATGGCGTCGCCCGGATCATGAATCTGTCCTATGGCGAATTACTGATCGCGGCAGCTTTTGCCGCTTTCTGGCTGTTCACCGCAGCCGGTATCGGGCCGCTGCTGGGCATGCTGATCGTGGTGCCGGCCTCGCTGGTGATCAGCTGGCTGATCTATCGCATCCTGCTTACCCCGCTGGTGCGGCGCGCGAAGACGCGCGATGCGCTGGAGGTCGACAGCATCCTCGCCACCTTCGGCCTGCTTTTCGTGATCCAGGGCGTCATGCTGGTGCTGTTTGGTGGCGCCTATTACAGCTATGCCTTCCTGGCCGTGCCGGTGCATATCTTTGGCGTGACCGTGGCTGCCAACCGGCTGCTGGCGCTTGCCTTCGCCGCCGTGATCGGGCTGGCCCTGTATTTCGGCCTGACCCGTACGCGGGCCGGCACGGCGGTGCGCGCCGTGGCCGTGGATCCCATCTCGGCGCAGCTCGTTGCCATCGACGTGCGTGCCACCGCCGCCATCGCCTTTGCCATTGGCGGCGCGCTGATCGCCGCCAGCGGCGTGCTGGTCTCCATGTTTCTTACCTTCAACGCCAATATCGGCGTGGTCTTCACCATGAAGGCGCTGATCGTCGTCATCATGGGTGGTGTCGGCAACCTGCTTGGGGCATTGGTCGCCGGCCTGATCCTCGGCCTGACCGAGACCTTTGTCGCCACCTGGATCGATCCCGGCCTCAC
>NZ_JANLJJ010000062.1:28005-33595 GCF_029255545.1 Ferrovibrio sp.
TGATCCTCGGCCTGACCGAGACCTTTGTCGCCACCTGGATCGATCCCGGCCTCACCCTGGCGGCTACCTATACGATCTTTCTGCTGATCCTGCTGGTTCGCCCGCAGGGCCTGTTCGGCGGAGCCGGCCGATGAACCGCCAGGTCTTGCTGGGTGCGCCGCTTGCCCTGATCGCCGTGGCCGTGCTGGCCATGGTACCGTTCCATGCCGATGGCTATGTCCTCTCGCTGGCAATCAGCATCCTGAACTACACCGTGCTGGCCACCGCCTGGGCGCTGTTCTCCGGACCCACGCGCTATGTCTCGCTGGCCACCGTCGCCTTCTTCGGCATCGGCGCCTATACGGTGGCGGTATTCGGCGAGGCTCTGGCCTGGCCACTGGTGCTGCTGATCGCGTTGGCTGTCGGCGTGGTCGTTGCGTTGGTGGTGGGCCTCTCCACGCTTCGCCTGTCCGGCGTCTATTTCGTCATCTTCACCTTCGGCCTGGCCGAGCTGATCCGCCAGCTCGTCACCTGGTACGAGGTCAACATCACCCGCACGCTCGGCCGCTACGTCTTCATCGACATCACCACCGAGCAGATATACTGGCAACTGCTCGGCCTGGCCGTTCTGGTTTTTCTCTGCGGCATGCTGATCCGGCGGTCGCGCCTTGGCCTGGCCCTGCGGGTGATCGGCGATGATGAAACCGTGGCGCGCCATGTCGGTATCAACACCACCACCGCCAAGGTGGCGCTGTTTGCCTTGAGTGCCGTGTTCATGACCCTGTCGGGCGCGGTGATGGCGCCGCGCTGGACCTATATCGATCCGGCCATCGCCTTCAATCCGGTCACCTCCTTCCAGGTGCTGATCATGGCCCTGCTGGGCGGCGTGCACCGGCTCTATGGCCCGGTGCTGGGTGTGGTGCCGCTGGCGTTGCTGTTCGAATACCTGCTGGCCAATTTCCCGAATCATTTCAGCATTCTGATCGGTCTGGCCTTCATGCTGATCGTCTATGCCATCCCCCGCGGCATCGTTGGCCTGCTGGAGCAGGGCCGTGGCGCGATCCGCAATTTTGGCGGGGAGAAACGGCCATGAGTGCGTCGCACCTTCTCCAGGTCTCTGGCCTGACCCGCCGTTTCGGCGGGCTTGTCGCGGTGGATGGCGTGGACTTCGCCGTCAACGACGGCGAGATTCTGGGCCTGCTCGGGCCAAACGGTTCGGGCAAGACCACCGTGCTGAACATGATCTCCGGCGCCCTGGCGCCCAATGATGGCACGATCCGCCTGCGTGGCGCGGCCATTCATGGCCTGGCCCCGCACCGGATCGCCCGCCTGGGCGTGGCGCGCACTTTCCAGCTCGTCCGTGTGCTCGGTTCCCTGTCGTGCCGCGAGAATGTGCTGGCCGGCCTCGCGTTCGGCACCCGGCATCTGTGGGGGAATGCCGCCGTTCGCGAGGCCGGGGATATCCTGGACCGGGTCGGGCTTGCCGGCCGGGCCGACATGATGACGACCGAACTCACCTATATCGACCAGAAGCGGCTGGAGCTGGCCCGCGCGCTGGCCCTGAAACCGCAACTCCTGCTGCTGGACGAATGGCTGGCCGGCCTGAACCCCACCGAGCTGCTGCAGGGCATCGAGCTGATCCGCTCGCTGCGCTCCGAAGGCGTCGCCATCCTGATGGTCGAGCATGTGATGGATGCCATCCGCTCGCTGTGCGACCGCTGCGTGGTGATGAATGCCGGCCGCAGGATCGCCGATGGCATACCCGCCGCCGTGCTGGCCGACCCGGAAGTGGTGCGCGCCTATCTGGGGGATGCCGATGCTTGAGATCGCCAACCTCTCGGTGTCCTACGGCAAGCACCGCGCCGTCGATGGCGTCAGCCTCAGCGTGGCGATGCGCGAGATCGTCGTGATCCTCGGCGCCAATGGCAGTGGCAAAACCTCGCTGCTGCGGGCCGCCGGCGGGTTGCAGCCCATGGCGACCGATGCCCGCATCGCACTGGCCGGGCAGGATCTGCGCCGGCTGCGCGCGCACCAGATCGTCGAGGCCGGGCTGGCGCTGGTGCCCGAGGGGCGCGGCATCTTCGGCGAACTGACCGTGCGCGAGAACCTGCAGCTCGGTGCCTTTGCCAAGCGCGCGCGGGCCAAAGAGGCCGAGAACCTGCAGCGCGTGCTGACCCTGTTTCCGCGCCTGGCCGAGCGCATGAACCAGGCCGCCCGCACCATGAGCGGCGGCGAGCAGCAGATGGTGGCCATCGGCCGCGCCCTGATGTCGGCGCCCGACATCCTGCTGCTGGACGAACCCTCGCTGGGCCTGTCGCCGCTGATGTGCGGCGAGCTGTTCGGCGCGCTGGAGCATGTGCGCGAGGCCGGCATCGGGGTGCTGCTGGTCGAGCAGAATGCCAAGCGCAGCCTGGCCATCGCCGACCGCGGCTACCTGATCGAAAACGGCCGCATTGTCGGGCAGGGCAGCGCGGCAGCGTTGCGCGACGATCCGGCGGTACAGCGCGCCTATCTGGGCGTGGCCACCGACAAACACTGAAAAATAGGGAGAGCAAACATGTTCACCATCGATCTGCTGATTGACGGCAAGGATGTCGCGGCCGCCGGCGGCCGTACTTTCGAGCGCCACAACCCGCTGACCGGCGCGGTGGCCAGCCGCGCGGCGGCGGCCGATATGTCCGATGCCGTGAAGGCGGCCGACGCGGCAGCCAAGGCCTTCCCTGCCTGGTCGGCGCTGGGGCCGAACGCGCGCCGCGCCCATCTGCTGAAGGCGGCCGATGCGCTGGCGGCGCGGGCCAAGGATTTCATCGCCCGCATGGCCGAGGAAACCGGCGCGACGGCGGCCTGGTCCGGCTTCAACGTGCATCTGGCTTCCGGCATGCTGCGCGAGGCGGCGGCGATGACCACCCAGATCGGCGGCGAGGTGATCCCCTCCGACAAGCCGGGCTGCATCGCCATGGCGGTTCGTCAGCCGGTGGGCGTCATCCTCGGCATCGCGCCGTGGAACGCGCCGGTGATCCTTGCCACCCGCGCGCTGGCCATGCCACTGGCCTGTGGCAACACCGTGGTACTCAAGGCCTCTGAAATCTGCCCGGGTACCCACCGCCTGATTGCCGAGGCGCTGGCCGATGCCGGCCTGCCGCCGGGCGTGGTGAACGTGGTGACCAACGCGCCGGCCGATGCCGCGAAAGTGGTCGAGGCGCTGATCGCCCATCCGGCGGTGCGGCGCATCAATTTCACCGGCTCGACCAAGGTGGGCCGCATCATCGCCGAGACGGCGGCGCGGCATCTGAAACCCGTGCTGCTGGAGCTGGGCGGCAAGGCGCCCTTCCTGGTGCTGGAGGATGCCGACCTCGACGAGGCGGTGAAGGCCGCCGCCTTTGGCGCCTTCATGAACCAGGGCCAGATATGCATGTCCACCGAACGCATCGTGGTGGACCAGAAGGTGGGCGATGCCTTCGTCGCCAAATTCGCCGCCAAGGCGCAGACGCTGGTGGCCGGCGACCCGCGCCAGGGCAATACGCCACTGGGTGCCGTGGTCAGCCGCGAGGCGGCTGAGAAGGTGGTGCATCTGATCGACGATGCCGTGGCCAAGGGTGCGAAGCTGGTGGCCGGCGGCAAGGCCGATGGCGCCATCATGTCGGCCAGCGTGCTCGACCATGTCACGCCGGAGATGAAAGTCTATTACGAGGAATCCTTCGGCCCGGTCACTTGCGTGGTGCGGGCGCGCGACGAGGACGATGCCGTCCGCATCGCCAACGACACTGAATACGGCCTGGCGGCTGCGGTGTTCAGCCGCGACATCCCGCGCGCGCTGGGCGTGGCGCGCCGGATCGAAAGCGGCATCTGCCATATCAATGGCCCTACCGTGCATGACGAGGCGCAGATGCCGTTCGGCGGCACCAAGGCGTCGGGTTATGGCCGCTTCGGCGGCAAGGCCGGCATCGAGGAATTCACCGAATTGCGCTGGATCACCATCGAGACCCAGCCCGGCCATTACCCAATCTGAGCGGAGCGCACCATGGCATTGCTGGAGGACAAGGTCTGCATCGTCACCGGCGCGGCCGGCAGCTTAGGCCTGGCCAGCGCCGCCGCCTTCCTGCGCGAGGGTGGCCGCGTCATGCTGGTGGACCTGAAGCAGGATCGGCTGGAAGCGGCAAAGCGTGAGCTGAACGCCCCGGCGGACCGCGTGGCGGTATGCGCCGCCGACGTGGCCGATGCGGCCGCCACGCGCGGCTATATCGATGCCACCATGGCAAAATGGGGCCGCATCGACGTGCTGTTTTCCAATGCGGGCATCAGCGGCGTGATCAGCCCGATCACCGAGTATCCGGAAGACGTGTTCGACGCGGTGATGGCCGTCAACGTGCGGGCCTCGTTCCTGGCCTGCAAATACGGCCTGCCGAAAATGGCCAGAGGCGGCAGCATCATCATCACCTCCAGCGTGGTGGGCGTGACCAGCGATCCCGGCATCTGCGCCTATGCCACCTCCAAGCATGCCGTGATCGGCCTGATGCGCACGGCGGCGAAAGAGGCCGCGCCGCGCGGCATCCGCGTCAACGTGGTCGCGCCTGGTCCGATCGACAACGGCTTCCAGAAGGATATCGAGGTGGGGCTTTCGGCCGCCATCGGCCGCGACGCCACCAAGCTCCTCGATTCCATCATCCCGCTCGGCCGCCATGCCCGGGCCGATGAAGTCGCTCGTTCGGTGCTGTTCCTGGCCAGCGACCAGAGCAGTTTCTCCACCGGCAGCGTCTTCATGGCCGATGGTGGCATGCATATCTGACCAGCAGAAACAAACGCCAAAAACAATTGGAGGCGCCCCATGCCCGAACTGGCCACCACCGAATTCTGGAGAGACCTCAAGCCCATCGCCAAGGTGTTCCAGCCCGATGCGCTGCCCGAGGCCTATATCGCCAACGCACCGGCCGACGACGAAAAACTGTATGTGCCGTTCACCGACACGGTGTCGTCGCGGCCGTTATGGATTTCGCCGTCGCAGAACAAATGGTGCGACATCCTGATGGCCAAAAGCGCCGGCCTGGTGAACCGGCATTACCATCCCCACGAAGTGTTTGCCTACACCATCTCGGGGAAATGGGGCTATCTGGAGCATGACTGGACGGCGACGGCCGGCGATTTTGTCTACGAGACGCCGGGCGAGGGCCATACCTTGGTGGCCTATGAGCACAAGGACCCAATGAAGGTTTTCTTCATCGTCACCGGGCCGCTGATCTGGCTGGACGAGGCCGGGGAGCCGAACGGTTATTTCGACGTGCACCAGTATATCGCCATGTGCAAGGCGCATTACGACAAAGTCGGCATCGGCGCCGATTACATCAACACGCTGTATCGCTGAATTTTCAGGGCTGGCGCACGTAAGTGCCGGGTGCCGGCTCCAGCGGCTTGTAGCCGGCGGTCGCATTGCCCATGTCCGGTGGCGCGATGCGGGTGCTGCTGTTCCGGGCCAGCCAGTCGAACCAGGCCGGCCACCACGAACCGGATTGCGCCGGGGTATCGTTCATCCAGCGGTCGGGATCCACGTAAGGCGCGTGCTCGGGGTGATGGGCCAGCCGGTAATGCCGGTTGTTCCTGCCGGGCTCGCTGACAA
>NZ_JANLJJ010000062.1:33695-36861 GCF_029255545.1 Ferrovibrio sp.
TCGGGGTGATGGGCCAGCCGGTAATGCCGGTTGTTCCTGCCGGGCTCGCTGACAATGCCGGCATTGTGGCCGCCCGAGGTGAGCAGGAAGGTTACGTCGGTATCGGCCAGCCGCACGATCTTGAATACCGAATGCCAGGGCGCGACATGGTCGAACTCGGTGCCCACGGCAAAGACCGGCACGCGAATATCGGTCAGTGCCACCGCGCGACCATCCACCTGCATGCGGCCTTCGGCGAAATCGTTGTTCAGGAACAGCTGGCGCAGGTATTCGCTGTGCATGCGATAGGGCATGCGGGTCTGGTCGGCATTCCAGGCCATCAGGTCGATCATGCCGCTGCGTTCGCCGACGATATAGTCGTGCATCATCTGCGACCAGATCAGGTCGTTGGAGCGCAGCAGCTGGAAGGCGCCGGCCATCTGCTTGGTATCCAGGTAACCCTGCTGCCACATCATGTCTTCCAGGAAAGTCACCTGGTTTTCGTCGATGAACAGCGTCAGTTCGCCGGCTTCCGAGAAATCGGTCTGTGCCGCCAGCAGGGTCAGGCTGGCCAGGCGCTCGTCGCCGTCGCGCGCCATGGCAGCAGTGGCTACCGACAGCAGCGTGCCGCCCAGGCAATAGCCCACGCCGTGGATTTTCCGTTTCGGGCAGATCGCCGACACGGCATCCAGCGCCGCCATCACGCCCAGTTTTCGGTAATCGTCGAAACCCAGCTCGCGGTCGTCGTAATCGGGATTCTTCCACGACACCATGAACACGGTATGGCCGCGCTCGACCAGGTGGCGCACCAGCGAGTTCCGCGCTGATAAGTCGAGGATGTAGTATTTCATGATCCAGGCCGGCACCAGCAGCACCGGCTCGGCCAACACCGTTTCGGTCGTGGGCTTGTACTGGATCACCTCGATCAGGCGGTTGCGGAACACCACCTGGCCCGGCGTGACGGCCACGGTTTCACCGACGCGGTAGGCTTCAGCGCCGACCGGGGGCTTGCCGGCCAGGTTACGTTGCAGGTCTTCGATGAAATTGCCGAAGCCGCGCGCGAGGTTCATGCCGCCTTCGTTGATCGTGCGCTGCAAAGCCACCGGATTGGTCAGTAGATTGTTGCTGGGCGAGAAGATGTCGAAGATCTGCCGCGTGGCGAATTCCACTACCTGCTCGTGATGCTTCGACACGCCGCGCACGCCGGTGGTGGCGTTGTGCAGCCATTGCTGGGCCAGCAGGAAGGACTGGTAGATGAAATTGAAGGGCGGTTTCTGCCAGGCCGGATCGGCGAACCGGCGGTCCTGCGGCAGCGGCTTGATGCAGGTGGCGCTCTGGTCCTGGCCCGCGCCGCTGGCGGCATAGAGCGCCAGCCGCAGCATCTTGCGCAGGGCCTTGTGCCCCAGTTCGGCCTGCTTGCCCGGCGCCAGTGCCAGGTGCATCGCCCAGTCCAGATAGGCAGCCGGCAGGGCCAGGGGCGAGATACCGAGCGACATCTTCGCCAGCGTGGCATTCACCAGCCGGTCGAGCGGCAGCGCCGCGCCATCCTCGGCATCGGGCGGGCAGGGGGAAGTCTGCGCGGTAATGGCCAGCTGGGTGGCGGATGGCTGGGTGGCGGGAAGCTTGGCGTGCATGTCTGGCCTGGGGGATGTTCGATGCGTCTGTTATGCCGCAACTGTAGCAGTCATTTGTGGTAGGAATTTGATTACGCTCAATAAATCCGGCAGATCGGACAATTTGCCGCGATGCAGCAAATAGTGCTGCCCAATCAATCCGTTAATTGACGATCCCACCCTGCGTTGGCCATCCTGCCGACAGACAAAATCCGGAGGAACCATGGCCTGGACGCTCGATCCGAGCATCATGATCCGCCGCGAGGCGCATTTTGGCGACCGCGTGGTGCGCTGCTTCGCCGACCGCCCGGCCCATGTCTGGGATATCTTCGCCCGCAGCCTGGCGGCTTGGCCCGACCATGATGCGGTGGTGGCCGGCGAGACGCGGCTGAGCTATCGCGCGCTGGCCGATGAAGCCGAGCGCGTCGCCGCCGGCATGGCGGCGCTGGGAGTCAGCTCTGGCGATCGCGTCGCCCTGCTGGTCGGCAACCGCGTCGAATTCATCACCACATTGCTGGCCGCCCTGCGGCTGGGTGCCATCGCCGTGCCGCTCGGCACGCGCCTGCAGGGGCCCGAGATCGCCTATATCCTGGATCACGCCGGTGCGGCATTGCTGGTGCATGAGACCGACCTGGCCGACCGCCTGCCTTCAGCCACGGATGTTCCGCAACTGCAACACCGCGTGGCAGTGGGCGGCGCCTGTGCAGGATCGATACCTTTCGCCGATCTGCGCAGCCCGGCGTCGGCGCCGTCCTTCGTCGCGCCGCCCGAGGAAGAGACAGCGGTGATCCTGTACACCTCGGGCACCACCGGCCGACCCAAGGGCGCGATGCTGTCGCATTTCAACATCGTGCATTCAGCCCTGCATTTCCAGCATTGCATGGGGCTGGGTCCGATGGACCGCTCCCTGCTGGCGGTGCCGGCCAGCCATGTCACCGGCCTGATCGCCATCATCGTCACCGCCTGGCAGGGCGGTGGCTGCGTCATCGTCGTGCCGGAATTCAAGGCGCGCGATTTCCTGCCGCTGGCACAGAAGGAACGCCTGACCCACACCATCATGGTGCCGGCGATGTATAATCTCTGCCTGCTGCAGCCCGATTTCGACAGCTACGATCTCTCGTCCTGGCGCATCGGCGGTTATGGCGGCGCGCCGATGCCGCAGGCCACCATTGCCGCTTTGGCCGAAAAACTGCCGCAGTTGCAACTGATGAACGCCTACGGCGCCACCGAAACCACATCGCCCACCACCATCATGCCGCCGCGCTTCACCGCCAGCCATTCGGACTCGGTGGGCCTGGAAGCGCCCTGCGCCGAGGTGATCGTGGTCGATGCGCAGGGCCGTGAACTGCCGCAGGGCCAAAGCGGCGAGATCTGGATCGGCGGGCCGATGGTGGTGCGCGGTTACTGGAACAACCCGCAGGCCACCGCCGAGAACTTCACTGCCGGCTTCTGGCATTCCGGCGATGTCGGCTCCGTCGATCAGGATGGCTTCGTGCGGGTGTTCGACCGCGTGAAGGACATGATCAATCGCGGCGGCTACAAGATTTTCTCCGTCGAGGTGGAGAATGTGCTGA
>NZ_JANLJJ010000063.1:0-15918 GCF_029255545.1 Ferrovibrio sp.
AATCGTACCAATGTTGCAATGCGGTTTCGTACGCTCAAACTTTGCCTTGGCCATCGTTTTGTCCTGTTCCGACTAGCGTCCTGTTATCCGACTTCTCGTCGCCGGCTCCGGTCCCGAAGCCGTCGTTTTGGTTCACATCCGGCACCCGGTCCCGCGCCGCGCTTTTCAAAGCGCCGTATCGCGTCACCACATGCCGTGGGCAGGCCTCGCCTTTCAGCGTGCTCCGCCCGGCAAGCTGGAGCGGGTGAAGGGAATCGAACCCTCGCAACCAGCTTGGAAGGCTGGGGCTCTACCACTGAGCTACACCCGCCGCTTCGCGTCACACCCGAAGACTTTTCACCAACCCCTTGGCGCGCAAGCGCTTTTAGGGCTGGTGCGGAGATGGTGGAGGGGGCTGGATTCGAACCAGCGTAGGCGTGCGCCAACGGATTTACAGTCCGTCCCCTTTAGCCACTCGGGCACCCCTCCGACCGGCCCCCCGATTACCGAAGGGATATCCGTCCGTCAATGGATAAACGCGACAAAAGCACCATCATCGCCCCCTTCCCTCAAAACTTTAGAGTTCGAGCGGCAATGTTGTTGCTTCTACCGTGCGGCAGTATAAGACCCGCCATGTCCAGACGCAAGCCGGAAGCCCGGAACCCCAAACGCTCCGCCCCCAAGGGTGGAGCAGATCGCCGCGACAGCCGCAAGGAGGCTGGCAGCCGTAAGGAGGCCGGTCCCGAGGGGCGTGGCCGGGCCGACCAGCGGCCGGCAAAATTCGCCGGCAAACCGGGCGGCAAGGGCCCGAATCGGCCACCCATCCGCCCTGACGAGCCGCGCCGGGATGGCCCTCGCAAGGACGGTCCGCACAAGGACAGGCCACGTCGCGATGACCGGCCGCGCCGCGACGAGCGGCCGCAGGCCTTTGCCCGCCCGGAGCCACGGCCGGAGCCACGGCCGGAGCGCCCCATGGAAGGCGGCGGCCAGGGCCGTGAATTCCGTGGCCGCGCCTCTAGTCATGGTCATGGTCGCGACCTGCCGGCCTGGCTCTATGGCAGCCATGCCTGCCTGGCCGCCCTGCACAACCCGGAACGTTATCACCGCCGCCTGCTGGTGACCCGCGAGGCCCGCGATGCGCTGGGCGACGACCTGCCGGCCAACCCGCAGGCCGAGACCGTCGATCGCGCCCGGCTGGATGCCCTGCTGCCGCCCGGCGCCGTGCACCAGGGCATCGCCTTGCTGACCGATCCATTGGAAGATCCCGGCGTTGAATCGCTGAAAGAGCCGCTGGGCGAAGACCGCGAGGTCGTGCTGCTGCTCGATCACGTCACCGATCCACGCAACGTCGGCGCCATCCTGCGCTCGGCCGCCGCCTTCGGCGCCCGCGCCGTGATCGTCACCGACCGCCATGCCCCGGAAGCCACCGGCGCGCTGGCCAAGGCCGCCTCGGGCGGGCTGGAGGTCGTGCCGCTGATGCGCGTCACCAACCTGGCGCGCGCGCTCGACCTGCTGGCCGAATACGGCTTCTGGCGCGTCGGGCTGGAAATGGAAACGGAGAAATCGCTGGCGGACGCGGTGAGTGACATCCGCCGCGTGGCCCTGGTGCTCGGCGCCGAGGATGAAGGCCTGCGCCGGCTGACGCGCGAGAAATGCGATTTTCTCGCCAAGCTGCCGATGACCGGCGCGGTGGAAAGCCTGAACGTATCCGCGGCGGCGGCCGTGGCATTGTATGAATGCGCGCGCGGCTGACGCCGCGCGCGTCACGTCCGATTCAGGGAACGATTACGACGGCGAACCGTCGCCCATCTGCGACTGCAGGTAATTCTGCAGGCCGACCTTCTCGATCAGCTCGAGCTGGGTTTCCAGATGGTCGATATGCTCCTCGGTATCGTCGAGGATTTCGGTGAGGATGTCGCGGCTGACGTAATCCTGCGCATGCTCGCAATGGGCGATGGCGGCCACGACGTCGACACGGTTCTTGCGCTCCAGGTCGAGGTTGGCGCTCAGGCCTTCCGGCACGGTCTCACCGATCTTGAGCTTGCCAAGGTCCTGCAGGTTGGGCACGCCTTCGAGCAGCAGCACGCGCTCGATGATCTTGTCGGCGTGCTTCATCTCCTCGATGGATTCCTTGTACTCGTGGTGACCAAGGCGCTCGAAGCCCCAGCTCTTCCACATGCGCGCATGCAGGAAATACTGGTTGATGGCGGTGAGCTCGTTCTTCAGCACGCTGTTGAGGTGCTGAAGCACCTTCTTGTCGCCTTTCATGCCATGCCTCCTTGCTGCCGGTCAGCGCCTGACCCGATGCCGGAATCGATATCGACGCGCTAGGAGGAGGCTTACGCCGCGATTACCGCAGGCTCAAGTGAAATGCATGAAAGTACGAGTTAGTCGCAAAGAAAATCAGCAGCTTGTGCCCTGTTCCCGCGACTGAGTTTCAAGATCGGCGATTTTGCGCATCAGCCGCAGCTTGAACCCAAGCAGGACGGCATTGCCCAGGCAGGCCGCAATGATGAGGACGGTGCCGGTCACGCCGCGGTTTCAGCCTGGGCCGCGGCCCCGCAGGGCAGAGCATGGCATACGCCGCCGCCCGCATTTCCGGCGCGATGCTCATTCACCATGCCGCGCACATCGGGCACGCATTTGCCGCATTGCGGCCGGTCAGCGAGATGGCGATAGACCGCCGCCACCGAACGGCAGCCACCATCCAGCGCCTTGCGCACGTCGCCGTCGGTGAAGCCGTGGCAGAGACAGACATACATCGCCGCCCCCGCTTCAGTGAACCTGCAGCGACAGCGGCTGCGCCGTCGTCGTGCTGCTCACGCCGCGCTGACGCGCGCGATACGGCAGGTCATGCCCGCTGCCGCTCAGGCATTCGGCCAGGTCGTCCAGGGCCGCGATGAATTCCGCGACGCCCTCGCGACGCACCAGCCACTGCGCCATGGCGTCGGCGGCGTGCTGCGCCCCGCTCTGCAACGCGGCGACAATGGAAATCAGGCAGACTTCGTCGGCGCCGAGACAGCCGCAGCAGGGCTGATGGTAGATGATGGTGCGGCGGGCATGGCGGGTCAGGCCGGTCAGCGCCGCATCCAGCGCCTGCAAGGCCGGCCGCGCTTCCGAGCGGCGGAACTGGCGATCGAATTCGCGGGCCAGCAGCGACAGATGCTGTGGCCCAGAGACCCAGCGCCGGAAGGCCCAGACCACCAGGCGTTCGCCGTCACTGAGATCCTGCACATGGGTCGGCCACTGGCCGCCCATCCCGGCTGACTGGGTTACCTGCACTGTCACTGCGCTCTGCCCCGTCCTGACAATCAAAACTGCAACTCATTCGCAGAATCAGATGTAATCGAGTTGCGAGTGATTATCAAGTGCCGATTTGTCGCACCCGGAATATCCACCGACTGCTCCCTTGCCGCCGGCGGCAGGGTCACGTAAATAGCCGCAGGCTCAGACGCGTTGCCGGATTAGCTCAGCGGTAGAGCAGCGGTTTTGTAAACCGAAGGTCGGGGGTTCAATCCCCTCATCCGGCACCACTTTTCCCACCATGCCTGTGGCGGGCCGTCCAGCCCGGTCAGCTTTCCAATATGGGGCTGCCCATGATGAACCAGGCCCTGGCGATTTTCCCGCCGGCCACCTCGTAGATCCCGATCACGTCGATCGTCCCCTTCCCCTCCGGGAAATTGCGCGTCACCACCTCGCGGTCCACCACGCGGTTGCCGACCGACATGCGGCCGACCAGGCGGCCGAACAAGTCTGGCTCCTGGAACCGCACGATATGCCGCGCGCGAATCTCCGCCGCGCCGGACGCCAGTATTTTGTCGGGATGCTCGAAGACCTGGGCATCATCGGCCCAGAACGCCATGAAGGCATCGATGTCGCGGGCGTTATAGGCATCAAGCTGCCATTGCACGATGTCTTCGGCGGCCTGGGAGTCAAACTGGGAAGCGGTGTCCATATGCAATGCCTTCCGGATGCGGGGCGCGAACTATAGCCAGCCGCCGGGAAAGCAAAAACGCCGGAATTGTGCGGGTTCAATGCCGCCAGCGACGGCCATGCCGAAGCGGCCTCAGGCGGCGCCGGCCTCCCCGTCGTAAAGCTGCCGGATCACCGGCGCGCCATGCTCGAAAGCGGCCAGCACATCGGGATCGAAATGCGAGGGGCTGGTGCGGTCGTCGCCACGCAGGATCAGCGTCACCGCCTGCTCGTGGCTCAGGGCCCGCTTGTAGGGCCGCTCCGCGCGCAGCGCATCATAGACATCGGCCACCGCGATGATGCGAGCCGACAGCGGAATGGCCAGGCCGGCAGTGCCGCGCGGATAGCCGCTCCCATCAAAGCGTTCATGGTGAGACAGGGCGGCATTCGCGGCATCATCGAACCAGGGATGCCCCAGGCCGCGCAGCAGGTCATGGCCGCTCGAAGTATGCTCCATCACCTGGCGGTATTCTCCGGCCTCCAGCCGGCCGGGCTTGAACAGGATGCTATCAGGCAATGTGCTCTTGCCGATATCGTGCAGCATGGCACAGACGCCGACTTTCTCGACGTCTTCAGCATCAATGCCAAGCCGGACCGCCAGCATGCCGCAGACCGGCTTCATGCGGCAGCCATGGTCGAAGGTGTCTCCGTCCTTGGCATGCGCCATGCGGGCAAGGCCGGCAGCAACAGGAAAAATGTCCAGCGACCGGCTGGCGGCCATGGCAAAAAATACCTTTCTTGAATGGCCGGATTACCGACCGACGCTCCCGCATTCCAACCGAATGGGGGGAGTGGAAGCGTTTTCTTGTATCCAGAAATGCCTGGCAGGAATTGATCAGGATCAAAAATAGGCAGTCGAAACCATACAAGCGATATTGAATCGGATACCAGAAACAATCGTTATGCGTGCATGGCGATAAGGCCCTCAAGCAGCGGACTACTCGCCCAGCAGCAGGTCCTTGGCGCGATTGATCTGGGCCGCAAGGTATGTCGAGCCGCCCTGGTCGGGGTGGAATTTCTTCATCAGCCGGCGATGCGCGGCGCGAATGTCGGCCGGCGTAGCGCCGGGCTGCAGGCCAAGAATATCCAACGCCTGCTCACGGGTCAGCGCGCCGCCGCCATGACCGGCGCCATCGGCCGCCTCTCCCGGATCGCCACGCGCCGCCTTCTCGCGCCAATCCTCGCCGATGCTGCGATCCAGATAGGCCTCCAGCAGGGCGGCGCCCTGGTTGTCGGCAGCTCGACAGTCGCGCAGCAGCAGGATCAGATCCTCGAAGGACAGCGACGCCAGCATCCGCCCGGCGAACCGGCCCTGCAGCACCTCGCCATGCATGCGGCCCGTGGCATGATCAAGCTGCATGCGCAGCCAGGCGGTTTCGACCTGCGACTGCTGGCCACTGCCGGCCGCGTCGCCGCCGCCGGCCTGTTCGTAGCCGGTGCGGGCCTTGTGCCAGCCGGCGCCGGCATTGCGGCCGCTCCTGCCGCCGAACAGGGTCCCGAATGGCAGCATGCCGCGCGGCAGGTAGCCCAGCGCCGCCACGCCGGCGGCGCCGAGCATCATGGCAAGGTCGATCCGGCCACGCACAAGAAAGAACACGGCGAGCAGGCCACACAGGCCCGCGCCGGCATATTTGATGCCGCGCGCCAGCAATCTGGGATCGGCCTTGACGAAGGCGCTGGCCCCAAGCCAGAGCAGAATGACGCCAACAACGCCGATGGCGAACCAGGCAATCATGGGCTTACCGCATCTGCCCGATCAGCAGCCGCGCCGCCTCGCCGGACTGCCTGGCATAATCTTCCAGCGCCCTGATCCCGCCGGCGGCATAGACAGCCACTGCCGACAGCAGGTCGCGCAGCTTTGCCGCGCTGGAGCGGTCGAAGGCGCAATAGGCGCCGCGGGTGAGCCGGGCCATGTCGCGGAAGCAGGCCTGCGCCAGCGGTTCCTCGCCTTCCTGGAAGGCAAAGATCGGCACGCCGAGCAATCCGAGCTCGCCGGCCCGCATGGCAACCTCGTCGGCATCCTCTTCCATGCAGTCGCCGACATAGACCAGGGCATTGACCTTCTGCTCGCGCGCCTCAGCCAGGGTGTGACGCAGCACGCGCTCAATCTGGGTATAACCGCCGACACACTCGACCTGCCGCATCAGCCGCAGCAGCGTCCGGGTCTCGGATACCCAGCCCGATGCGCGGCATTCGCCCTGGCCGCGAAAAAAAACCAGCTGGATATCAAGACCGCCAAGACCCGCCGTGGCCTGGAACATATCGGCCTGAATCCCCTGGGCCTCGTCCCAGGTCGGACGGCGGCTGGCCGTGGCATCCATGGCAAAGACCAGCCGGCCACGCCCACCCTGCGGCACATCCACGCGCGGGCTGAGCGCCACCTGGCGCAGGAAGGCATCGACGTCCTGGCCGGAAGATTTGGCCGGTACGGCGCCGTTTCCTGGCGGTTTGCTGCCGGGTCGATCCATGGCTGGCCTTTCTGCAGTCACCACAGATATAGGCCGCCAAACGTCCCCATGCCAGTGGCCGGCAACAGCCGGCCGATCCGGCGCCTACTGCGTCGCCACCCCGAACAGCAGGTTGGGCAGCCACAGGGATATGCTCGGCACATAGGTGACGATGACCAGGAAGACCAGCAGGATGGAGAGCCACGGCATCGCCGCCCGCACCACCTGCAGGATCGGCATGCCGGTGATGCCCGAGGTGACGAACAGGTTCAGGCCGACCGGCGGGGTGATCATGCCGATCTCCATGTTGACCACCATGATGATGCCCAGATGCACCGGATCAATGCCGAGCTGGGTGGCGATCGGGAACAGGATCGGCGCCAGGATCAGGATGATCGCCGAGGGCTCCATGAAGTTGCCGGCGATCAGCAGCAGGATGTTGACCACGATCAGGAAGGCCCAGGGCGGCAGGCCCCAGTCGATGATGGTGGCGGTAATCGCCTGCGGAATCTGCTCGGTGGTCAGCACATGGGCGAACAGGAAGGCGTTGCAGATGATGAACATCAGCATCACCGTGGTCTTCGCCGCCTCCAGCACCACATGCGGCACCTGCGGCAGGGTCATATCCCTGTAGATGAACACGGCCACCACGAAGGCATAGACGGCCGCAACCGCGGCGGCCTCGGTCGGAGTGAAGATTCCGCCATAGATGCCGCCGAGGATGATGACGATCAGCAGCAGGCCCCAGATGGCTTCCCTGCCGGTGCTGAGGCGCTCGGCCCAGGAATGCCGCTCCTGGCGTGGCAGCTTCAGCATGCGGGCGGAAATATAAACCGCGACGATCAGCATCAGCCCGAGCAGGATGCCCGGGACGACGCCGGCCATGAACAGGCGGCCGACCGAGGTCTCGGTCGCCGCGCCATAGACCACCATCACGATCGAGGGTGGGATCAGGATGCCGAGCGTGCCGGCATTGCAGATCACGCCGGCGGCATATTCCTTGGTGTAGCCGGTGCGCACCATGCCGGCGATGACGATCGAGCCGACCGCCACCACGGTAGCCGGCGAGGACCCGGAAACCGCGGCAAACAGCATGCAGGCAATCACCGAGGCGATGGCCAGGCCGCCATAGGTGTGGCCGACGCAGCTGATGGCGAAATTGATCATGCGCCGGGCGACACCGCCGGTGGTCATGAAGGCGCCAGCCAGAATGAAGAACGGAATCGCCAGCAGGGTGTACAATTCCATCGTCGCAAAGAATTTCAGCGACAGCGAGGCCAGGGAATCTTGGGCGAACAGTAGGATGGTCAGCACGCTGGCCAGGCCGAGCGAGATGCTGATCGGCAGCCCCATCATCATCAGAAGGAACAGCACGACAAACAGGAAGAGTGTATTCATCGGGCGGCTCCGTCAGAACCTGAGCTCGATCCGGTAAGATTCGCCCGCAACACCTCGGCCGCCTCGTCGCCGAGATTGAAGCCGCCCAGCCGCCCGGTCAGGATACGCCAGGTCATCTGCACAAGACGGAAACCGAGCAGGCCGAAGCCGATCGGCACGATCGAAACCAGCAGCCAGCGCGGCAGCGGGATATCCTCTGCCTCGACCCCCAGCATCAGCATGGTGTCGAAATACTGGTAGCCGCCGATGAACAGGATCGCCGCGTAGGCCAGGCACAGCAAGGCCGCAACCAGGCCGACCGCCCGCTGGCCGGGACGCGGCAGCAGCTTGACCAAGGCGTCGACGCCGATATGGAAACCGACCTTGATGCCATAGGAGATGCCGATCATCACCAGCCACCCAAACATATAGGTGGTGGCTTCCAGCGCCCATCCCCAGCCGGAATTGAACACGTAACGCAGCACCACCTGAGTGAAGGTGAGCAACGTCATGGCGACGAGGAGGAGGATCATCAGACCCTCCTCCAGCCGGTTCATGATCTTTTCGATCATAAGGTCGCGCCCCCCTCGCGACGATACGCGACGCTCAGCTGGCCTTGTTGGAGGCCAGCGCGGCGTCGATCAGGTCCTGCCCCACATCGGGCGCGAACTGCTTGTAGACCGGGGCCATCGCCTTGCGCCACTGCGCCTGCTGGTCCTTGGTCAGGGTGATGATCTGGGTCTTGCCCGAATCCATGATCTTCTTCTTGTCGGCTTCGTTGATGTCGAGGGCGAGCTTGTTGGAAAACGCGGTCGCCTCGGCCATCGACTTCTCGAGCACGCTGCGGATATCAGCCGGCAGGCCCTTCCAGAACTTGGTGTTGGTCACCACCATGTAGTCGATCACGCCGTGATTGGTCTCGGTGATGTACTTCTGGGCCTCGTGGAATTTCTGCGAATAGATGTTCGACCAGGTGTTCTCCTGGCCATCCACGGTGCCGGTCTGCAGCGCCTGATAGACCTCGGCGAAGGCCATTTTCTGCGGGTTGGCAGACAGCGCCTTGAACTGCGCCTCCAGCACGTCGGACGGCTGGATGCGGAACTTCAGGCCCTTGGCATCCTCCGGCACGCGCATCGCCTTGTTGGCGGACAGCTGCTTCATGCCGTTATGCCAGTAGCCAAGGCCGGTATAGCCTTTGCTCTCCATCGAAGTCAGCAGCCCCTGGCCGATCTTGCCCTTCTGGAACCGGTCGATCGCATGGATATCGTCGAACAGGAAGGGCAGGTCGAAGACCTGCAGCTTCTTCGTGAATTTGGCGAACTTGGACAGCGACGGGGCAATGAACTGCACGTCGCCGAGCAGCAGGGCCTCCATCTCCTTGGCGTCGCCGAAGAGCTGGGAGTTGGGGTAAACCTCAACTACAACCTTGCCGGGCAGCCGCTCTTCAACCAGGCGCTTGAATTCGAGCGCGCCCTTGCCCTTCGGGGTCGCATCGGCCACCACGTGGCTGAACTTGATCTTGATCGGCTCGGCCGTGGCAGTCCCGGCAAGGCCAAACACCGCCGCCAGCACGGTCATGCCTGTGAGAAGATTCCGCATGCGTTTCCTCCTTGTATCCGCCGGATTTACCGGATGATCTTTGTTGATTTTGCGCTCCCGAGACGTCCGCACAGGCGGGCGTCTTGGCTGGAGCATAATCAGATCGCCCTCCGGCAACAACCCTGCAGCAATAGGCAATTAATAGGCAATTGCCGCCCTCGCCGGCAGGGCCGGAACGGCCCATGCTGCAACTGCACAGGCAGATCAGTAGCCCTTCCATTTTTGCCAGCACAACAAAAAACGCCGCCGGCTTATACCGGCGGCGTCTCGGCCCGGATATGACAAGCCTTTACTCTTCTTCTTGGAACGCTTCCTCGCGTTTCTTGCGAATGGCCGGCGAGAACACCACGATCAACGCCAACACGGCCAGCGCCAGCATCACTGCACTGATCGGCCGTTCGACGAAGACCATGGCGTTGCCGCGCGACAGAACCATGGCCCGGCGCAGGTATTCTTCCATCATCGGACCAAGGATGAATCCGAGCAGCAGCGGGGCCGGCTCACAATCCAACTTCGAGCAGACGTAACCCAGGATGCCGAACAGAGCCATCAGATAGACGTCGAAATTCGAGTTGTTCAGGCTGAACACGCCGATCGAGCAAAAGACCAGGATCGCCGGATACAGCAGATGATACGGCACGGTAAGCATCCGCACCCACAACCCGATCATCGGCAGATTCAGCACGACCAGGAAGAAGTTGCCAACCCACATCGAGACGATGATGCCCCAGAACAAAGCTGGCTGCTCGGTCATGACCTGCGGACCGGGCTGAATACCCTGGATGATCAGCGCGCCGATCATCAGCGCCATGACCGGGTTGGACGGAATGCCCAGAGTAAGCATCGGGATGAACGAGGTCTGCGCACCGGCATTGTTGGCCGATTCCGGCGCAGCAACGCCCTCGATGGCGCCCTTGCCGAATTTCTTGCCGTTCTTGGAAATCTTCTTTTCCAGCGAATAGGCGGCAAATGACGACAGCATGGCGCCGCCGCCCGGCAGGATGCCAAGCGCCGAGCCCAGCGCGGTGCCGCGCAGCACCGGCGCCGTGATCTGCTTGATGTCTTTCCAGGTCGGTAGCAAGCCGCTGATCTTGCGGGTAAAGACATCGCGCGTCTCGGTATGTTCGAGGTTACGGATGATTTCGCCCAGACCGAACATGCCCATGGCAACAATCACGAAATTGATGCCATCGGCCAGTTCAGGCAGGTCAAACGTGAAGCGCGGCGTGCCGGACGTGACATCCGTGCCGACCAGGCCGAGCAGCAGGCCAAGCAGGATCATAGCGATCGCCTTGATCAGCGAGCCATGCGCCAGCACGACTGAAGCGACAAGGCCCAGCACCATCAGCGAGAAATATTCGGCTGGGCCGAATTTCAGCGCGATCTCGGCCAGCGGCGGGGCGAACAGCGCCAGCAGCAGGGTTGCCACCGTGCCGGCAAAGAACGAACCGAGCGCCGCAGTCGACAGCGCCAGGCCCGCCTTGCCCTGACGCGCCATCTGATACCCGTCCAGCGCGGTCACCACCGATGAGGATTCACCGGGCAGGTTGATCAGGATCGCCGTGGTCGAACCACCATACTGGGCGCCATAATAGATGCCGGCCAGCATGATCAGCGCCGAGACCGGTGGCAAACCGAAGGTGATCGGCAGCAGCATGGCGATGGTCGCCGTCGGCCCCAGGCCGGGCAGCACGCCGATCAATGTACCGACGAACACGCCACCCAGGCAGTAAAGCAGGTTAAGCGGCGTGAAGGCCGCCTCGATACCGATCGCGAGATTGGCAAGAAGTTCCATGACTGACGATGTCCTCTCAGCGACCGAACCAGGGGCCAATGACGGGCATCGGCAAGCCCAAGGCGTAAACGAAAACAATGACGCAGAACGCCGTCAGGCCAATTGCAATGATCGCGGTGATCTTCCATTTGAACAGATGGCTGGCAAAGGCGGAGATGCAGACCAGAACCGGCGTGGCTACCACAAGGCCCGCACCGCGCACCAGAGCGCCAAACAACAGGGTCGACACAATCACCAGCAGCAGGCCGCGCCAGGTGAACCCACGCGGCGGATCTTCCGTCACCAGCAGACCGCGCACCGCCACGACCAGACCGATCAGAACCAAGATAATGGCCAGAACCACCGGGAAGAAGGCGGGCCCCATGCGCCGAGGCGAACCGAAAGTGTAATCTTGAGCGATGTAAATGAAGGCCGCGCCGAAGGCGATGAACATCAGCCCGGACAGAAAGTCCTTCGGGTTACGGATGATGGGAGCTGCCATGAAAATCCCCGTTCACTTTTTGCCTGACTGCCGATACAAGCAGCGCCCGGCCTTGGCAAGGCCGAGCGCTGCGCAACGCATGCTACTACAACGCGATGATCAGTCGGCGTATTCGCCAGCCGCCTTGATCACCGGCGCCCATTTAACGATTTCCGCCTTCAGGTGGGTGCCCAATGCTTCGGGCGTTGCGCGGTTGGCCGCTACCGGCTCGGTACCCAGCTCGGCGAAACGCTGTACGACGGTAGGGTCCTTCAAGGCCGCCTGCAAGGCTGCGGCCAGCTTATCGACCACCGGCTTGGGCGTGCCCTTCGGGGCATACAGTCCGTGCCAGATGGCAACCTCGAAGCCCTTGATGCCGGCCTCGTCCATGGTCGGCAGATCGGGCAGCGACGGCACCCGGGTCTTGGTGGTGACCGCGTAGGCTTTGATCTTGCCGCCCTTGATCTGGCCGGTGGTGTTGGTGGTCTGATCGCACATCAGGTCGATCTGGCCGCCCAGCAGGTCGTTCATCGCCGGGCCGGTGCCCTTGTAGGCCACCGTGGTCATCTGCGTCTTGATCGCGCTCATGAACATCAGGCCGCAGAGATGCGAGGCCGCGCCGATGCCGGCATTGCCATACGACACCTTGTCCTTGTTCTGCTGCACGTAGGCGATCAGTTCCTTGAAATCCTTCGGCGGCAGATCCTTCTTCGCCACCATGGTCATCGGCACGTCCGTGACCAGACCGACCGGCGCAAAGTCGTTGAGGGCGTCATATGGCAGCTTGCGATACAGCGTGGCGCTGGTGGCCTGGCCGATATGGTGCAACAGCAGAGTGTAACCATCATTCGTCGCACGTGCGACGCGGCCCGCGCCCAGTGTGCCGCCGGCGCCGCCGACATTCTCGATGATCACCTGTTGTTTCAAAGCATTGCCCATTGACTGACCGATCAGACGCGCCACGGTATCGGTCGGACCGCCCGCAGCGAACGGCACAACGATGGTGACGGGCTTGTTCGGAAAGTCCTGCGCCTGAACGGCGACGCCGGTGAGCAGCATCAAGCCACCGGCCATCAGTGACAACGTCTTTATCATCATGTTTCTCCCTGTGAAATGACGCCTTCTAAGGGTGATGTATTAAGCATAGGAGCGCTGCGTTCTGCCAGCAAAACGTAAGGTAAAATCATTCTTTGACGCACTGCAGCATGATGAAAAAACCATCAATCCGCGGTGATCAGGTTCAGCCCCAATAACAGATTACGCACTTCCTGGCGGGCCGCGGCCTGCGCCATGCTCAGCCCTCCTGCCCCGCCCGACAATCCGGTACGGTCAAGGTCCATCAGGGTCAGGCCAGATAAAAACAGCTCACGGAAAATCACACGTTCCGACAATCCCGGCAGGAAGCGGAAGCCGATGCGTTTCTGCAGGGCCTCCAGCACCTGGGCGACATTGCGCTTGTTGCGCGCATCCAGATGCGACAGCCGGTTGCGGATCACCACCCAGTCCACATTCTGGCGGTCGCGCGCGAAACGCTGCTTGCGTTGCTCCCACACCATTACGGCATAGCGGCTGGGTTTGAGCACCTTCAGGGTGTCGGGGTCGACACTGGCGAGCAAATCCACATCAATGAAGCTGTCATTCACCGGCGTGACCAGCAGGTCGGCATAGGAATGGCCCACGCGTGACAGATTCGTGTCGCTGCCCGGGCAGTCGACCAGGATGAAATCATGCCGCTGCGACAGACCGGCGATGGCCGCGGCCAGGCGCGTCGCCTCGTCAGCTTCGGCCTCGGGCTTCAGCGGGTTGTCGCTTTCGCCCACCACCACATGCTCAGGCATGGCCAGATTCAGGCCATGACGGGCGATGAAGGCCGCGCGGTTTTCCAGATAACGGCTCAGCGTGCGCTGCTTGGCATCCAGATCGATGGCCGCAATGCGCCCGCCCTCAAGCAGCAGGGCGATCAGGATATGCATCGCCGTGGTGGATTTGCCCGAGCCACCTTTTTCATTACCAACGACGATGATGCGCGCCCGCGCCTGAGCGTCCATGATACCCCCGGAATCAGATGACGCTTGGTATTACAGCAGGCCGAGGTCGCGCAACTGCGCCGCCAGCTCCGGCGGCATTTCGGCCGCACCTTTGCCCAGATCGGCCAAGTCGGCCGGCGCATCCTCGGCCTCCAGATAGCGCCAGCCCTGATGTGGCCGGCGCGGCTGTGGCACCACCGGGATCAGCTCGGTCTTCATCACGATGCCGCAATGCGGGCCCTTATTTTCCAGCACGGCTTCTTCCAGTCGCACGATCGGGCAGCGCACCGCGATATAGCCTTTCACGATCCAGTAGAGTGAACCGCCGGCCAGAACTTCGTCAGCCCGCTTGGGCATGTGCCGGGTGTAATGCGTGAAAGTCCTGCCCTGCCTCCGGCGGATCTTGATGCGCTCGCGGAAATGCTCGACGCTTTCGATCCCAACGGCAATCTTCAGCAGATGGACGGGCACAGGCTGCTCACAGGCTGTTGCTTAAAGGCATTTCGACTTCAGCGCACGGGCCACGCGCGACACCGGCGGCCGACCGAGCCGGTCGGAAATCCACCAGGCGGTCTGCACCAGTTTCTTCAGGTCGACGCCGGTTTCGATGCCCAGGCCATCCAGCATGTAGACCAGATCCTCGGTCGCCACATTACCGGTGGCGCCGGGCGCATAGGGGCACCCGCCCAGGCCCGCCACCGAGGCATCATGTCGCGCCACGCCGCATTCCAGCGCCGCCAGCGTGTTGGCCAGCGCCTGACCATAGGTGTCGTGGAAATGGCCGCCCAGAGTGTCGAGCGGCACCTGCGCGGCGCAGGCTTCGATCATCGCCTTCACCTTGCCCGGCGTGCCGACGCCGATGGTGTCGCCCAGGCCGATATCGTCGCACCCGAGATCGTACATCATCTTCACGACCTTCGCAGTCTGCTGCGGCGCGATGGCGCCCTCAAAGGGGCAGCCGACCACCACCGAGACAAAGCCGCGCACCTTTACGCCGTCGCGTTTGGCGGCTTCCACCACCGGCCGGAAACGCTCGATGCTCTCCGCAATGCTGCAATTGATATTCTTCTGCGAAAAGCTTTCGCTGGCAGCGGCGAAGATGCCCACCGCCTCGGCGCCGGCGGCGCGCGCGCCCGCGTAACCCTTCATGTTGGGCGTCAGCACCTGATAGGTCACCCCGGGCCGACGTTTCAGCTGGGCCATCACCTCGTTATGGTCGCCCATCTGCGGCACCCATTTGGGCGAGACGAAGCTGGTCGCCTCGACATGGCGCAAGCCGCAATCGACCAGGCGATCGATCAGCTCGACCTTCACCTCGGTTGGCACCACACCGGGCTCGTTCTGCAAACCATCGCGCGGCCCGGCTTCCCACAGAATGATCCGCGGCGGCATCGCCATGGCTCAGTCCTCCGTTTCCAGATTGAGCAACACGGCCCCTTCGGCGACCTGATCACCGGCCTGGAATGGCAGCTTGGCGACCATGCCGCGCGCCGGCGCGCTGATCGTGTGCTCCATCTTCATAGCTTCCAGGATCAGCAACGGCTGGCCCTTCTCGACCTTGGCGCCTTCGGCAACCAGCACCTGCACGATCTTGCCCGGCATCGGCGCGGTCAGTTGGCCACCACCGCCTTCTTCGGCATCGCCGGCCGCGCGCGGATCGACGATGGTCAGGCGATGGCTTTCGCCAGGCAGCAGCACAACGACCTCGTCATTCTGCCGCACGATACCGGCGCGCAGGCGACGTCCTTCAATCACGGCGTCCAGGCCGCCATCGCCATCAAGGCTGCCCTGCACCACCAGACTACTTTCCGGCCCATGCACACGCAGATCGCCAGCGGGCAGATATTCGATGCGGCAGGCGATGTCGGTATCGCGGTCGCGCACCACCAGCTCGTCCCAGCCCTGGTCATTCATGCGCCAGCCATTGACGGCAGCCCAGGGCGACCACGGATCGCCGCTCTGCGCGCTCCGGCGTGCCACCGCCTCGCGGCGCTCCAGCGTCACAGCCAGGGCAACCAGCGCCAGGATCATGGTGGAGGCCGGCTGCGGCGTGGGGATCAGGTCGGCGCGGAACCGTTCGATGAATCCGGTGTCCAGGTCACCGGACATGAAGGCCGGATGGCCGGCCAGGGCGATCAGGAAGGCGGTGTTGGTGGAGACGCCGGCCACCTGGTATTCCGCCAGCGCCTGGCGCATGCGCCGCAAAGCCGACAGACGGTCGCGGTCCCATACGATCAGCTTGGCGATCATCGGATCATAATA
>NZ_JANLJJ010000063.1:16018-36199 GCF_029255545.1 Ferrovibrio sp.
CCGACAGACGGTCGCGGTCCCATACGATCAGCTTGGCGATCATCGGATCATAATATGGCGTGACCGCGTCGCCCTCGCGCACGCCGGTATCGACGCGGACATGCGCATCCTCCGCCGGCGGCCGCAGGCGATGCAACACGCCCACCGAAGGCAGGAAATTCTTCTGCGGGTCTTCCGCGTAGATGCGCGCCTCGACGGCATGACCGTCGATGGCGAGATCCTTCTGGGCCAGCGGCAATCTTTCGCCGGAAGCCACGCGCAGCTGCCATTCCACCAGGTCCTGCCCGGTGATCATCTCAGTGACCGGATGCTCGACCTGCAGGCGGGTGTTCATTTCCATGAAATAGAAACGGTCAGGCTTCAGGCCGTCAGACACGTCAGCGATGAACTCCACCGTGCCGGCACCGACATAACCGATCGCCGTGGCCGCGGCCACGGCGGCCTCGCCCATCGCGGCGCGCATCGCCGGCGGCATATCAGGCGCCGGCGCCTCTTCCAGCACTTTCTGGTGGCGGCGCTGCACCGAGCAGTCACGCTCGAACAGATGCACGGCATTGCCGTGACTATCGGCGAAGACCTGGATTTCGATATGGCGCGGCTTCACCAGGTATTTTTCCAGCAGCACCTTGTCGTCGCCAAAGGCATTGGCGGCCTCGCGCTGCGCGCCAGCCAGAGCGGCGGCAAAGTCTTTCGCGGAATCGACGCGGCGCATGCCCTTGCCGCCGCCGCCAGCCACCGCCTTGATCAGCACCGGATAACCGATGCGCCCGGCTTCCTTCGCCAGCAACTCGGGCGACTGGTCGTCGCCATGATAACCCGGTACCACCGGCACCCTGGCTTTTTCCATCAGCGCCTTTGCCGCGCCCTTCAGGCCCATCGCCTCGATGGCGGCGGGCGGCGGGCCGATGAAGACCAGCCCGGCCTCGGCACAGGCCTTTGCGAAGCCGGCATTCTCGGACAGGAAGCCATAGCCGGGGTGGATCGCCTGCGCGCCAGTCAGCTTCGCGGCATTGATCACCCGTTCGGCAACCAGATAACTGTCGCGCACGGCCGCACCGCCGATATGCACGGCCTCGTCGGCCATGGCGACATGGCGGGCGCGGGCATCGGCATCGGAATAGACCGCGACAGTGGATATGCCGAGCCGCCTGGCGGTGCGGATGACCCGGCAGGCGATCTCGCCGCGATTGGCGATCAGGATCTTGCGGAACACGCGCTCAACTCCACTCAGTTCGCCCAATTCGGCTTGCGCTTCTCGAAGAAGGCGGCAAGCCCCTCCTGCCCCTCCGCGCTGGCGCGACGGTCGGCGATGTTGCGGGCAGTGAATTCCATGATCTCGTCGTCGACCGGGCGGTTGGCGACGCGGCCGATCAGAACCTTGCTGTCGCGGATCGCGCCCGGCGCGCCCTGCAGCAGGGCCGCGACCAGCTCATTGCCCCGGCTTTCCAGTGCGGCTTCATCAGCCACCACGTCGTGTACCAGGCCGATGCGGCAGGCCTCTTCGGCACCGAAACGCTCGCCTGTTAAGAAATAGCGCCGTGCCTGCCGCGCGCCCATCGCCGCCACCACATAGGGCGAGATGGTCGCTGGCGTCAGACCCAGGCGCACTTCGGTCAGCGCGAATTGCGCCGCCCTGGTGGCCACCACCATATCGGCAGCCGAGGCAAGGCCGGTGCCGCCGGCCATGCAGTTGCCATGCACGAGGGCCAGTACGGCCTGCGGCAGGTCGTTGAGTTGCTTGAGCATACGCGCCATGCCCAGAGTACTGGCGCGGTTCTGCTCCGGCGTGGCCTGGCCCGACTTGCGCATCCAGTCGAGATCGCCACCGGCGGAAAAACTCTTGCCGGCGCCACGCAGCAGCACAACACGCACATCGCTGCGCCCGGCCAGATCGGCCCAGATCGCGCCCAGGCGCCGCACCACATCGTCATTGAAGGCATTGTGGATTTGCGGCCGGTTCAGCGTCACGGTGGCAATGCCGCGCGCATCGGTATTCAGCAGCACCAGGTCCTGCGTCTCGCTCATGGCGTTTCCCCAGCCTTACATTCTGAACACGCCGAACTTCGTCGGCTCGATCGGTGCGTTATGGGACATGCTGAGGCCAAGGCCGAGCACCGTGCGGGTATCGGCCGGATCAATGATTCCATCGTCCCACAGGCGCGCCGAGGCGTAATACGGATGGCCCTGACGGTCATATTGCGCGCGGATCGGGTTCTTGAAGGCCTCTTCCTCGTCCTTGCTCCAGGCGCCGCCGGAGGCTTCGATGCCATCGCGCTTCACCGTCGCCAGCACGCTGGCCGCCTGTTCGCCACCCATCACCGAGATGCGGGCATTCGGCCACATGAACAGCAGGCGCGGCGAATAGGCCCGGCCACACATGCCGTAATTGCCGGCGCCATAGGAGCCGCCGATGATCACGGTGAATTTCGGTACTTTCGCGCAGGATACCGCCGTCACCAGCTTGGCGCCGTCGCGGGCGATGCCGCCGGACTCGTATTTCTTGCCGACCATGAATCCGGTGATGTTCTGCAGGAACAGCAACGGAATGTTGCGCTGGCAGCACAGTTCGATGAAATGCGCGCCCTTCAAGGCGCTTTCCGAGAACAGGATGCCGTTATTGGCGATGATGCCGACCGGATAGCCGTGGATGCGGGCAAAGCCGCAGACCAGCGTGCTGCCATACAGCTTCTTGAACTCGTCCAGCTCGGAATCGTCCACGATGCGCGCGATGATCTCGCGCACATCAAACGGGATGCGGCCGTCCTTCGGGATCACGCCGTAAAGCTCGGCCGGGTCGAAACGCGGCGGCAGCGGCGGGCGGATATCGCCCGAGACCTGTTTCACGCCGTTGAGGTTGCCGACGATGCGGCGCGCCAGCCCCAGGGCATGGGCGTCGTTCATGGCATAATGGTCGCTGACGCCGGAGACACGGGCGTGCACGTCGGCACCACCCAGTTCCTCGGCCGAGACGATCTCGCCGGTGGCCGCCTTCACCAGCGGCGGCCCACCAAGGAAGATGGTGCCCTGATTACGCACGATGATCGACTCGTCCGACATCGCCGGCACATAGGCGCCGCCGGCGGTGCAGGATCCCATCACCACGGCGATCTGCGGGATGCCGTCGGCCGACATGTTGGCCTGATTGTAGAAGATGCGGCCGAAATGCTCGCGGTCGGGAAACACATCGTCCCAGGTCGGCAGGTTGGCGCCGCCGGAATCGACCAGGTACAGGCAGGGCAGCCGGTTCTGCCAGGCGATTTCCTGGGCCCGCAGATGCTTCTTCACCGTCATCGGGAAATACGTGCCGCCCTTCACGGTGGCATCGTTGCAGACGATGACGCATTCACGGCCCATCACCCGGCCGATGCCGGTGATCACGCCGGCGGCATGGATGTCGCCGCCATACATGTCCCAAGCGGCGAACTGGCTGAGTTCGAGGAAAGGCGAACCCGGGTCCAGCAGGGTGCGGACGCGGTCGCGCGGCAGCAGCTTGCCACGGGCAAGATGCTTTTCGCGTGCCTTGTCGCCACCGCCCTGCTTGATCAGGTGGACTTTGGCTTTGAGATCGTCGACCAGTGCCTGCATCTGCGCCGCGTTGTCGCGGAAGGCTGCCGAACGGGTATCGAGTTGGCTGGTTAGCGCGCTCATGACCTTGGCGTTCTGCTTTTCATTCTCGGGCAATACCGGGCGAACATGCCAGCGCCCCCCGCCCGCCGCAAGGGGTGCGGCCCCCGTCTTGACGCGAAAAGCATACGTGCCGGATAGTGGGCGGTGAATTTGCTCTATCTATTGGCAACATCGACAAAATCTATGGAGGGAACATGGCCGGCAAAGGCTTCGATCTGAACGGCAAGGTTGCCCTGGTGACTGGCGGCAACGGCGGCATCGGACTGGGCATGGCCGAGGGCCTGGCGCAGGCCGGCTGCGACCTGGTGATCTGGGGCGGCAATCCGAACAAGAATGCCGCCGCGGAAGCGAAACTGAAGGCTCATGGCCATCGCGTGCTGGTGCAGAAGGTGGATGTTGCCGACGAAGCCCAGGTCGAGGCCAGCTTCGCCGAGGCTTTGAAGATGATGGGCCGGATCGATGGCTGCTTCGCCAATGCCGGCGTCAGCCAGGCCCGCGCCGCCTTCCACGAACTCAGCACGGCGGAATGGCGCCGGGTGTTGTCGGTCAATCTGGACGGCGCCTTTTTCACCTTGCGCGCCGCCGCCCGGCACATGGTCGAGCGCGGCAAGAATGGCGACACCTCGGGCGGGCGTCTGGTCGGCATGGCCAGCACGGCATCGGTGCACGGCGCCGCCCGCGCGCAATCCTATGCCGCCAGCAAGGGCGCCATGGTATCCGTGATTCGCGCCCTGGCCGTCGAGATGGCGCGCTATAACGTGACCGCCAATTCGATCCTGCCCGGCTGGATCGAGACGGAAATGACCGCTGCCGGTGTGGCCGATCCGAAATTCAGCGGCAACGTGCTGCCACGCATCCCGGCGCGCCGCTGGGGCCAGGGTTCGGATTTCGCCGGCATTGCCGTTTATCTGATGAGCGACGCCAGCAGCTATCACACCGGCGACAGCTTCGTGATCGACGGCGCCTACACCATTTTCTGAAGTCGGATCGACCTGGCTTGCAGCCATTGCATGCGGACCACGCCGGCGAGGATCAGCATCCCGCCGGCGATCTGCTGCAGGGTCACCGTGCTACCAAAGAAAGCCGCCGCCACGCCGACGGAAAACACCGGCGCCAAGCTGGTATAAAGCGTGGCGACCGGCACGCCGACACGGCTGACGCCAAAATTCCAGAACAGGATCGCCAGCCCGGCCCCGCCGATGCCGACCCAGGCCAGCATGCCGAGCACTGCGGCCGAGGGCATTTCAGCGGGCAGGCGCGTCGGCTGCAATCCAGCCAGCACGGCAAACAATGCGCAGATCAGGATGCCGCCGGCCAATGAGGTCAGGCAGGTGATGCGCATCTGGCTCCAGCCCAGCGGCCCGAGCCAAGCCTGCACCTTGATCGAATACCAGCTCCAGCTCACCATCGCGAGCACCAGCAAAACCTCGCCGGCATATCCGGTATCGGCGGCGCTCCCCGCCCGCGGCCGCACGGCATCCAGCGCCACCAGGCTGGCGCCGATCACGGCGCAGATCGCCGCCGGCCAGAAGCCGCGCGCCAGCGGCACCCGCAGCATCAGCTTGGTCAGCAGAGCCGCGACCAGCGGACCGCAGCTCATGGCGATCGCGGCCCGTACCGGATCGGAGAGCATGATGCCGATGGTGTAGAAGATGGAGAAACAGGCCATGCCGGCGCCAAGCCTGAACACGATCGCCCAGGGCAGCGGCGCATGGAATGGCGAGCGCCGGTCGAACAGGAAGGCCATGCCGATCAGCAGGGGCGCCGGGATCAGGTAGCGGATCGCCGAGACGAAAAACGGATCGAGATAGCGCGTCGCCAGCGCATGGGTCATCGGGATCATCGCGCCCCAGAGCAGCGCGGTGGCCACGAGACCAAGCGCGGCAAGCAGGCTGCCGCCGGCAGGTTTGTTGCTCATCGTGACTGACTCAGGCCTTGCGGGCCAGCCATTTGTCGAGATGATCGATGCGATCGGAACCCCAGAACATCTCGCCATCGACAACAAAGGTCGGCGTGCCGAACGCCTTGAGGGCGATCGCCTCGGCGGTGGCATCCAGCACGGCCTGCCGGGCAGCGCCATCTTCAGCGGCGGCGGCGATCTCCGTTTCAGGGATACCGAGCGCTTTCACGATCCCCATCAGCTGCTCAGGCCTGGCGATGTCATTCCCCTCGCCCCAGTATTGCCGGAAGGCGGCCTTGGCGAAGGCCGCGGCTTTTGCAGCATCCTGCGCCTTGAGGCGATAAAACAGCAGGCGCGGCAGCTTGGCATCGGTGGGAAACGGATTGGGCGTGGTGACGATGGGCAGGCCGGCCAGCTGGGCCGAGCGCGTCCAGTCATGCATCATGTAATCCATTTTGATCTTGGGAAACGGCGTGCGGTCGGGGATCGCCTTCCACAGATGGCCAATCGAAACCAGCCGCCAGTCGACGCCACGGCCATGCCTGGCCGCCACTGCCTCGATCTCGTTGGCGCCGATATAGGCGTAGGGTGAAGGGAAATCCCAGTAAAAGACAATCGGGTCGGCCATCGGACGTTTCCTTGTTCTTATCTACAAAAAACTCACCAGCCGCCGCGCTGCAGCCAGCGGTCGATCTGATCCAGCCGGTCGGCGCCCCAGAAGGGTTCGCCATCGACGAAAACGAACGGCGAGCCAAAGACGCTGCGATTATGGATCGCGTCCTCGGTCACCTCGCGCAGTTTGGCTTTGATTTCCGGATTCTCGATCCCTTCCAGGAACGCCTTGCGATCAATGCCAAGGCCAGCGGCAATATCGGCAATCATGTCTGGCGAAGAAATATCCCTGCCCTCGACAAAATACGCGGCATAAACAGCTTTAATGAAAGGCACAGCCTTCTCGGGCAATAGCTTTTTGAGCCAATAAACGCCGCGCGCCGCGCCCTGGGTCGGCAGCGGAAAGGTGGCGGGCATATTGAACGCGATACCATGCTCGCGCGCCGACCGGTTGAAGTCGTGCGTGGAGTATTTCCCCTTCAGCGGATACTCCGTCAGCGGTTTGCTGCCGGCCACCTTGAACACTGCCCCCAGCAGCATCGGGCGCCAGTCGACGCTGCGGCCATGCTTGATTGCAATCCGGTCGATCCGTTCGGCCGCGATATACCCGTAGGGAGAGGAAAAATCGAAATAGAATTCCAGCGGGGCCGGCATGACTTCCTCCGTCGTTTCTTGTTCTTTGCAGTCTAGTCGAAACCGAAGGCGCGACGGAAGCCACGCAGGATCGGGTGCTCTTCCGGCTCCAGCTCGATGCCGACCGAGGTAATCCTCTCATTGCGGATTTCCCGCACCACGAATTCCACCGGACCGACCCGCACGCGATCGCCGACCACGGCCCGGTGGCGCAGCTTGCGGCGCACATAAGCCCCCACCGGCTCCCTGTGATCTTTTTCGTCCACCGGAATGCCGTAGAGCATCGACACCTCACCCATCAGCGTGTCGCCAGCCAGTACGAATTCGCCAAACACTTCTTCACCGCGTTCAGCGCGCTTGCGTTCGCGTTTGCTTTGCCGGCGCGCCGTGAACAGGCGATCAAGCTGGAAGAAATGCTCGGCCGGGGCCAGCACCAAGAGGTAATCCCCGGGCGCCAGATTCTCCAATTTCAAACGATCCATCACGGCGCCATCGCGGATCACGCTGATGATGCGCGAGCGGCGCGGCAGCGGCAGTTCGCTGTAGCGATAGCCCAGCGCCGGGGCATCGGCCTCGACGCGATAACTGGCGACATCGCGATCCAACGTGGAGCCGAGATCGAGGTCGGTTCGTGTCACCGCTTCTGGCTTGGGCGGCAGTTCCAGCCCGAAGAACCGCGCCACAGGACCGATGGTCCAGCCCTGTACAGTCAGAGACGCGACTACGCAGACGAAGGCCGCAGTCACATAGAGCTCCGATCTGGGCAACTGTGCCAATACCGGAATGGTGGCAAGGAAAATCGGCACGGCGCCACGCAAGCCAACCCATGAAACGAAACCGATCTCGCGCCACGTATAGCGGAATGGCACCAGACAGAGCAGCACGGCCACCGGACGAGCCAGCAGGATCAGAATGGCCGCAATAATGCCGCTGCCCACCGTATAGGGTGTCATTTCCTCTGGCGTCATCAGCAGGCCGAGCAGCAGGAACATGGCAATCTGCCCCAGCCAGCTCAAGCCGTCGTAGAAACGCAGGATCACCTGAGCCCCGCGATGACGGCGGTTGCCGAGCACGAGCCCGGCGACATAGACGGCGACGAAGCCCGAGGCCTGCACAAAATGCGCGCCCGAGAAGATCAGCAGGGCCGCGGCCATGGCAACGATCGGGTAAAGACCACCGGCGACCGGAACACGGTTGAACAGGGCCACCAGCAGGAAGCCGCCGACCACGCCGACCACCAGGCCGCCCAGCATCTGGGCGGCGAACAGCAGGGCCAGTTGCAGGCTGTCGGGCGGCTGGCCCAGCCGCACCAGCTCGACGCAGACCATGGTCAGGAAGATGGCCATCGGATCGTTGATGCCGGACTCGACCTCCAGCGTCCCGCTGACGCGCTTCTGCAGCGCCAGGCCCTTCATGTTGAGCAGGAAGAACACGGCCGCCGCGTCGGTCGAGCCGACGATGGCGCCAACCAGGAAAGATTCGAGCAGGCCGAGCCCGAGAGCGAAATGGGCCGCCACGCCAACCAGGGCGGCAGTAGCCAGCACGCCCACGGTAGCGAGGGCGAAAGCCGGCCCGGCCACTAGGCGCACGGTGGCGAATTTGGTGCGCAGGCCGCCATCGAACAGGATGATGCCGAGCGCGGCGGAGCCCACCGCATAGGTAAGCTGGTAGTCACGGAAGACGATGCCGCCGGGCCCCCCCTCGCCGGCAAAGATGCCGAGACCTAGGAAGACCAGCAGGAAGGGTACGCCCAAGCGGCTGGAGGCCGACCCGGCGAAGATGCTCACCAGGACCAACAGAGATGCAACAAAGAGTATCTCGTTGGCCTGGTTCAATCCTCGTTCCTTCTGGCCGTGGCCGCTAGCTTCCCGTCAGGGCGCGACTGATGACCAGCCGCTGCACATCGCTGGTGCCTTCGTAGATCTGGCAGACCCGGACATCGCGATAGATGCGCTCGACCGGGAAGTCGGCGAGATAGCCGTAACCGCCGTGAATCTGGATGGCATCCGAGCATACGCGTTCGGCCATTTCGGATGCAAACAATTTGGCCATGCTGGCTTCCTTGAGGCAGGGCCGGCCGGCATCCTTCAGCCGTGCCGCGTTCAGCACCAGTTGCCGCGCCGCCTCGATGCGGGTGGCCATATCGGCGAGGCGGAACCCAACGGCCTGGTGGTTGATGATCGCCGTGCCGAAGGCCTCGCGCTGGCCGGCATAGGCCAGAGCGGCCTCGAAGGCCGCCCGCGCCATGCCGGTGGCCTGGGCGGCGATGCCGATGCGGCCGGATTCCAGGTTTGCCAGGGCGATGCGATACCCTTCGCCCTCCTCGCCCAGCAGCGCATCATTCCCCACTTTCAGGTTGTCGAACACGATCTGGCAGGTATCCGAGCATTTCTGCCCCAGTTTCCTCTCCACGCTGGCGACGGTGTAGCCGGGCGTGTCGGTCGGCACGAGGAAACAGGAAATGCCCCGTTTACCTGCGCCGGGATCGCTGACGGCAAAGACCAGCGCCAGCTTCGCGATCGAGCCCGAGGTGATGAACTGCTTCACGCCGCTGACGACCCAGCCATCACCTTCGCGACGGGCCCTGGTCTTCAGCGCCGAGGCATCCGATCCGGCCTGCGGCTCGGTCAGGCAGAAGGCGCCAATCCATTCGCCACGCGCGAGCGGCTTCAGGTAGCGTTCCTTCTGTGCCGGCGTGCCGTAGCGCAGCAGGGCCGCGCATACAGGCGAATTGTTGACCGACATGACGGTGCTGACCGCGCCATCGGCGGCGGCGATTTCCTCCAGCGCCAGCACATAGGAAACGAAATCGGCTCCCGCGCCGCCCCATTCCTCCGGCACGCCCATGCCCATCAGGCCGAGCGCGCCCATGTCGTGCAGCAGGGCGCGCGGCGGTTCGGCTGTGCGGTCGCGCTCGGCAGCGCCCGGCGCCAGCTTTTCACGGGCGAAATCGCGCGCCATGTCGCGCACCATCTGCTGTTCCTGGCTCAGCATTGCCGTCCTCCCCGATCGTTCTCAGTTCTTTGCCGGCCGCAGCTTCATGCCGGCGGCATAGGCCAGCACCTGCTGCGGCGTCAGCGGCTGGCCGGCCGTTGCGCAGTAAACACCATCCAGCCGCAGGCTGCCTTCCGCCAGCGGTTCTTCCTTCGCGGCAACCGGGCCATCCTGCTTGCCTTGCGGTTCGGCATAAAAGCCCAGCACCAGGCATTGCCGCAGACCGAGCTCGAACCGCCGCGTCAGCACCGGACCATTGCCAGTCGCCACCCGGATATCCGACTGCTCCAGCGCCCTGGGCGTCGGAGCCTCCAGGCCTTTCAGCACAGTGGTGGCGAATTTCATCAGGTCCACCGGGCCACTCAGGTAATGATCGTCATCACTGAGGTCGCGCAGAACGGCAAGCGCGAAGGCGCCGGCCGGTTTCTGGGCTTTCCACAAATACCGCTCGACGCGATAACCCATCGGCGCCGTGAAAGTCTCGGCGATCTGCGGTGCTGGCGTCAGCCCCTCCGCGGTCCAGCCGACGCGCTGCCGGGCGGCGCGCAACGCCTCCCACTGCGACTCATGCTCATCAGCCGCGACCGGGCAGGCAAACAGCAATACGGCAAGAAAGAATGGCAGCCGCCTCACTTGGTCTCCTCAAAGATTTCGCGGCCGATCAGCATGCGCCGGATTTCCGACGTGCCGGCGCCGATCTCGTACAGCTTGGCGTCGCGCAGCAGGCGGCCGGTCGGATAATCATTGATATAACCGTTGCCGCCCAGGATCTGGATCGCATCCAGCGCGATCTTGGTGGCTTTCTCGGCAGCGAACAGGATGGCCCCGGCGGCGTCCTTGCGCGTGGTCTGGCCACGATCGCAGGCACGCGCCACCGTATAGACATAGGCACGGGTCGCGTTCATCTCGGTATACATGTCGGCGACCTTGCCCTGGATCAGCTGGAAACTGCCGATCGGCTGGCCGAATTGCTGGCGCTCATGGATATAGGGCAGCACCACATCAAGGGCTGCCTGCATGATGCCGATCGGGCCGGCCGCCAGCACGGCACGCTCGTAATCCAGGCCGCTCATCAGCACATTGACGCCACGGCCGACCTGGTTGAGGACGTTCTCCTCCGGGACTTCGCAATCGGTGAAAACCAGTTCGCCGGTGTCCGAGCCACGCATGCCCAGCTTATCGAGTTTCTGCGCGGTGGAGAATCCCTTGAAACCCTTCTCGACCAGGAAGGCCGTGATGCCACGCGGCCCGGCGGCGGGATCAGTCTTGGCATAGACCACCAGCACATCGGCCTGCGGCCCGTTGGTGATCCACATCTTGTTGCCGTTGAGGATGTAACGGTCGCCCTTCTTCTCGGCGCGCAGCTTCATCGACACGACATCGGATCCGGCATTCGGTTCGCTCATCGCCAGCGCGCCAAGATGCTCGCCCGAGATCAGTTTCGGCAGGTAGCGCTTCTTCTGCTCCGCGTTGCCATTGCGGCGGATCTGGTTGACGCAGAGGTTGGAATGCGCGCCGTAGGACAGGCCCACCGAGGCCGAGCCGCGGCTGACCTCTTCCATCGCGATGCAATGCTCGAGATAACCCAGGCCCGAGCCGCCATATTCCTCCTCCACGGTGATGCCGTGCAGCCCCAGATCGCCCAGCTTGGTCCACAGATCGCGCGGGAAATGGTTGCTCTTGTCGATCTCGTCGGCGCGCGGCGCCAGTTCGTTGTCGACAAAGCCGCGCACGGACTGGCGCAGCATATCGGCGGTTTCGCCCAGCCCGAAATCGAGCGTCGGATAGGAATTGGCAATCATGATGATACCCTTCTCGGACAGGAATATTCTGAATCGGGTGGCAGGATATTAACGGATCGGGCCCGGCTGCGCATCCAGCGGGGCATCGTTGCGCCCCATGATGCACATCATGGTTGCCAGACCGGTGGCGCAATGCGTCATCTTGTCATTTTTATGGCCGAACACGTCGAGACTGCAGATCGTCAGCATGCGGCCATGGCGGGTGACGATGCTGCGCGCCACCAGGCGATCGGCATCGGCCGGTGCCATCAGGTTGAGCTTGTATTCGACGGTCAGCACCGTGGAATCGGCCGGAAACAGGCTATAGGCAGCATAACCGGCAGCAGAATCGGCGACCATGCCGACGATGCCGCCATGCACGAAACCATGCTGCTGGGTCACCTTCGGCTGCCGCAGCAATTCGATCTCGCAATGGCCTGGTCGCGCCACGATCATGCGGGCGCCGATCAGGTGCATGGCCGGCTGACGGTCGAAACTGTCGCGGATGCGCGCCTCGAAATCCGGGTCCTGCGGTTTGAAATCAGGCACCGTATTCATGCTACTGCGCTCTTCGGTGCAACAGGCGTAATTCCGAAGGTTGCCGCGATCCGCTCGACGAAGTCCGGCGGAAAGGCGCGCGACCGGCGCTGTCCCAGGTCGATGCAGACCCCGGTCAACCGGGCTGACATGGCCAGCTTCTCGTCGCCGACGCGGATCAGCCGGTGCCGGAATACGATTTTGCGCTCGCCAATGCTTTCCACGGTGGTTTCCATCCGCACCATGTCGCCGCCGCGCAGCTCGGCCTGATAGTCGATTTCCATGCGCACGGCAGCCGTGCCTATATTCTCCGCCTCCACCCGTTCGCGCGGCATGCCATGCATGGCGCCGATGGCAAAAGCGGCATCCCCCAGCCAGCCGACGTAAAAGCTGACATTGACGTGCCCCAGATGGTCGCATTGCCAGGCCTGGGTCATCAGCCGCAGGGTTTCGACGTAGCGTTCGGCCATCGTCTGCTCCTTTTTGGTGTTTCCTCGCCTGCCTCTATAACGCGCAGGACAAAATAGAGAAAATCAATTGTCTTTATAATCCAAATAGGTTTTCTCTATAATCATGAACCTGACCCTGATCCGTTATTTCATGGCCGTGGCCGAAACCGGCAGTTTCACCCGGGGAGCCGAGCGCGCCAATGTGACCCAGCCGACCCTGTCGGCCGGCATCAAGCGGCTGGAGGAATCCCTCGGCGCTAGCCTGTTCGACCGCAGCCGGGCCGCCCAACTGACCCCGGCTGGCGCCCGCTTCCTACCCCGCGCCCGTCTGCTGCTGCAGGAATGGACCGCGGCGCGGCGCGAACTGCGCCAGGAAGGCAAGCCGGCGCGCCAGCGCCTGCGCCTGGGTTATGTTTCCGGATTACCGCAACCGCGGCTGACTGCCCTGCTCGGCAGCTTTGCCGCTGCGCATCCCGACACGGCCCTTGAAATCCTGGAGGCGCCGGCGTCGACCCTGGGCAGACGGCTTGATCTGGGCCGCATCGACGCAGCGATCCTGCCATTGCCGGAAGACAAGGACGAACAGGCCCTGAACCTGTTTCGCCAGCGCTATCTTCTGGCGGTACCGCCGCAGCATCCGCTGGCCCATCGCAGCACGGCGCGGATCAGCGACCTGCAGGACCAGCCCTTCGTGATCCGCCCGCAGGCCGAAATCATGCCGGCTGCCGAAAAACTGTTTGCCACGCTGAATGTGCGGCCACGCATCATCGGCCGCGCCGAAAGCGATCACGGCCTGCTGGCCCTGGTCGGCGCCGGGATTGGCATCGCGATCCTGCCGCACTGGCTGGCCGATGAAACCGTGGCCACCCTGACGCTACCCGAACTGCGCGAGAGTCATCGCATCGGGATGGTCTGGCGCAAAGGCGGCGAAGCCGTCACGCAGCCTTTCCGCGATTTCGCCGCCGGTCATGACTGGGATGCCGCAACGCGGCATCCTGTCATCGGGCATTAGGCTCCGCGGCCCATGGCGCCATCGGCATGATCCTGCGCATCGACAACGGCGACGGCGCTCATGTTGACCAGGCCGCGCACCGTGACATTGCGCGACACGATATGGGCTGACTTGCCCATGCCCATCAGGATCGGGCCGACATAAAAGCCCTGCTCCATCTGGCGCACCAGATTGGCGGCGATATTGGCCGCATCCAGATTGGGCATCACTAGCAGGTTGGCGCTGCCCTTCAGGTTGCCATCGGGCATCAGCTTCTCGCGGATCGCCTCCGAGACTGCGGCATCAGCCTTCATCTCGCCTTCGATTTCGACATCGGGCATCAATTCATGCAGGCGGCGGGTCGCCTCCCGCATCTTCCGTGCCGACGGCGCCGACGAGGTGCCGAAATTGGAATGCGACAGCAGCGCGATCTTCGGCACCAGGCCAAAACGACGCACCTCATCGGCCGCGAGCTGGGCAATGGCCACGATCTCGTCGGTGCTGGGATCGAGGTTCACGTTGCTGTCGGCGATGAACAGCATGCCATGCGGCAGCACCAGCAACTGCATCGCCGCCGGCAGCTGCGCCCCGGCCCGCAGACCGATCACATCGACGATATGCGGCAGGTGCTGGTCATACTGGCCCACAGCGCCGCAGATCATGGCGTCGGCCTCGCCGCGATGCACGGCCATGGCCGCGATCACCGTGGTATTGGTGCGGATCACCATGCGGGCATCGTCGGGCGCCACACCCTTGCGCTTCATCAGCGCCAGGTAGCCACTCCAGTATTCGTGATAGCGGTCGTCACGCTCGGGATCGATCAACTCGACATTCTGGCCCAGCTTCAGGCGCAGGCCGAGTTTCTCGATGCGCTTTTCGACCACGGCGCGACGGCCGATCAGGATCGGCTGGGCCACCTTGTCATCCAGCACGATCTGCGCCGCGCGCAGCACGCGCTCGTCCTCGGCCTCGGCATAGATCAGGCGCATCGGACGACGCTTGGCCCGCTCGAAGGTCGGCCGCATCACGAAACCGGTGCGGTAGACGAACCGCTCCAAACTTTCGCGATAGGCATTCATATCGGCGATCGGGCGCGTCGCGACGCCGCTGTCCATCGCCGCCTGCGCCACCGCCGGCGCGATCTGCAGGATCAGGCGCGGATCGAAGGGCTTGGGGATGAAATAGTCGGGGCCAAAGCTCATTTCCTCGTCGTTGCCATAGGCGCGGGCAACGATGTCGGAGATTTCCGCCATCGCCAAGTCGGCAATGGCCCGCACGGCGGCCAGTTCCATTTCCGTGTTGATCGTGGTGGCGCCCACATCGAGCGCGCCACGGAACAGGAAGGGGAAGCACAGGACGTTGTTGACCTGGTTCGGATAATCCGAACGCCCGGTGGCAATCACCACATCCGGCCGCGCCTTCTTGGCCACCTCAGGCAGAATTTCCGGAGTTGGATTGGCCAGCGCCAGGATCAGCGGCTTCGGCCCCATCTTCTCGACCATCTCGCCCTTCAGCACATTGGCGGCCGAAAGACCAAGAAAAACGTCGGCGCCGACGATGGCATCGCCCAGGGTGCGATGGTTGGTCGGCCGCGCATACCGCGCCTTGAACTCGTCCATCTGCTCGGTGCGGCCCTCGTAGACCACGCCGACGATGTCGCTGACGACGATGTTTTCCTTCTTCACGCCCAGTTCGACCAGCAGGTCGAGGCAGGCCAACGCCGCGGCGCCGGCGCCGGAGGCAACCAGGCGCACATCGCCGATCTTCTTGCCCACTACGCGCAGGCCGTTCAGCACGGCCGCCGCCACGGTGATCGCCGTGCCATGCTGGTCGTCATGGAAGACCGGGATCTTCATCTTCTGGCGCAGGGCGCGCTCGACCACGAAGCATTCCGGCGACTTGATGTCTTCCAGGTTGATGCCGCCGAAGGTCGGCTCCAGCGCCGCGATGATGTCGATCAGCCTGGCCGGATCGGTCTCGTTGATCTCAATGTCGAAGACGTCGATGCCAGCGAATTTCTTGAACAGCACCGCCTTGCCTTCCATCACTGGCTTGGAGGCGAGCGGCCCGATATTGCCCAGGCCGAGCACGGCGGTGCCGTTGGAGATCACGCCGATCAGGTTGCCGCGGGCGGTCAGCTCGGCGGCCTGGGCCGGATCTCCAACGATGGCATCACAGGCGGCGGCGACGCCGGGGCTGTAGGCCAGGGCCAGGTCGCGCTGGGTGGCGAGCGGCTTGGTCGGGGTGATTTCCAGCTTACCGGGCTTGGGCAGCCGGTGGTATTCCAGCGCCGCGCGGTCGAGATCGGAGGTCATCGAATCACTCGTGAGATCGAAACGATCAGTGTTCGCCGGCCGAGGCAGGATTGCCCCGCCAGCTTCTCTTGGGGGAATCAGGCTTACAACAGCCGCATCGGGGATGAAAGTGGGAGGGCCGCCATCGGGGGGATAATCCCCCTGCCTTCAGAGATATGGTGCGGTCGAAAAGACTCGAACTTTCACGGCCTTTCGGCCACAGCGACCTCAACGCTGCGCGTCTACCAATTCCGCCACGACCGCATTTTTCGGGCGACGCGGGGGAATAGCAAATCCGGCCGGGGTATTCAAGGCCGGGCCGGGGCTATTCCTCGGGGCCGATCCGGCCCTATTCGTCGGACATGGTGTCGGTGATCGAAACCGCCACCTTCTCGCCGGAAATGACGATTTCGCCCCGGGCGATCAGCTTGTTGTTGGCGAAGATCCAGGCATGGTCGTCGACGCTGGCATCCAGCTCGATCACGGCGCCGCGGCCGACCTTCAGCACCTGGTGGATCGGCATGGTGGCCTTGCCCAGCACGACCGAGATTTCGACCGAGACGTCGTTCACCGCCGTATTGATGGCCATGCTGCACCTTCCTTCGGAACTCTGCAGACGCTAAGTAACCCGGGCAAGGTTAGCACAGCGTTAAGGCTTCCGTTATCCCCATGTCGGCCCTTCCCCCGCCCTCCGCCCAGATCGACACCCCGGCCGGCCCGGTCGAATGGGTCGTCAGCGACAGCCAGATACCCTACGAGGCCGCCCTGGCCGCCATGGAAGAGCGGGTCGCGGCGATCCGGGCCGGCCAGGCCCTGGAGGCGATCTGGCTGCTGGAGCACCCGCCGCTCTATACCGCCGGCACCTCGGCCAGGCCGGCCGACCTGCTGAACCCGCGCTTTCCGGTCTACACCGCCGGCCGCGGCGGCCAGTACACCTATCACGGCCCCGGCCAGCGGGTGGTTTACCTGATGCTCGACCTCAACCGGCGCGGGAAGGACGTGCGGGCCTTCGTCTGCCGGATGGAGGACTGGGTGATCGCCACCCTGGCCCGCTTCAACATCAGGGGCGAAATCCGTGCCGGCCGGGTCGGCGTCTGGGTCGCCCGCCCGGACCAGGGCCAACCGTCTGACAAAGGCCCCGGCCGGGAAGACAAGATCGCCGCCATCGGCGTGCGGGTGCGGCACTGGATCACCTTCCATGGCCTGAGTCTGAACGTCGATCCGGCGCTGGACCACTATGACGGCATCGTCGCCTGCGGCATCCAGAATACCGAGGCCGAGCCCTTTGGCGTCACCTCTCTGGCCGACCTGGGCCATACCGCCAGCCTGCCCGAGGTTGACCTCATCCTGCGCGATACCCTCAAACCCATCCTGCTCGACCGGCTGGGTAATTCATGTCAGAAACAAGATTAATAATACAAAATAACTTATTAAAATTACTTATTTTTAGACTTTCTATTAAGCTCTCTTTTCTGCTGCCGCGACAACCCTTCAGTGGAGACCGGCCGCACCTCTTTGGGCACCCGGCCCGACAGATAAAAGACATAGGCTGCCGTAAAGGCGACCAGCACGCCGCCGCCGATCCAGGGATTGCCGGTGGCCCACCAGGCCAGGCCGCCAAAGCCCAGCGAGCCCGCGTAGCACACCAGCCATTCCTTCAGGCTTAGTTTGTATTTTTTATTTTTTTCCATATACTTATTACATTTTTCATGTCTAAAAGATCAGATAACGCAGGGCCACCCGTTGTATTTCCAGTTTGCTGCATTCCACGCCGCCGCGCCATCGCCACCCTTGTCGACTTTCGCCTTGCTTCGTTTCTCACCGGTCAGGTTCGTTAGCGCTCGTTTCGCATTACCGGGAATAGCCGGCCGGATGTCCAATTACAGGAACATAGCGACAGACTATGATCGCCTGATTGCACCATCCCCTCACTTCACGCCCGGCAGGTCCCCATGAACGTCCTACTCTTCGGCGCCACCGGCATGGTCGGCCAGGGCGTGCTGCGCGAATGCCTGGCCGACCCCGGCGTGACCCGGGTGGTTGCTATCGGCCGCAGCCCGGCCAAGGGCACGACCCCGATGGGTCGCCTGCCCGAGGCGGCCAAGCTGGAAGACCTGATCCATGCCGACCTGTTCGACTACAGCGCCATCGAGGATCGCCTCACCGGCTTCGATGCCTGCTTCTTCTGCCTGGGCGTTTCCTCGGCCGGCATGAGCGAGGCGGCTTACAGCCGGGTGACCCATGACCTGACCCTGGCTGCCGCCCGCACGCTCGCCCGGCTCAATCCCGGCATGACCTTCACCTATGTCTCGGGCCGCGGGACCGACAGCAGCGAAACCGGCCCGGTCATGTGGGCGCGGGTGAAGGGCCGCACCGAGAATGCCCTGCTCGCCCTGCCGTTCAGGGCTGCCTATATGTTCCGCCCCGGCGCCATCGAACCGCTGCATGGCATCAAGCCGAAAAGCCGGGTCTACCGGTTGGCCTACATCCTGCTGATGCCGTTCCTGCCGCTGATCAGGACGCTGTGGCCGCAATCGCTGACCACCACCGAACAGGTCGGCCGCGCCATGATCGCCTGCGCCCATTCAGGGGCGCCCAAGCACGTCTTGGACGTGCCGGATATCAACGCGCTGTAGTTACAGCGTTGCCGTCTGCTCGAAGCCGGTTGCGCCGGCGGCCAGTTCGGCTTCCTCGGGGGTGACCGGCGCGGGTTCTACGCCCTGTACCAAAGCGGCCGGGGGGCCGTCGCGCAGCTCATTTTCCAGGCTGCGCAGGGCATCGGTCTCGCCATAGACAAGGAGCTCGACCCGGCCATCGCGGCGGTTGCGCACCCAGCCGACCAGCCCGTAATGCTTCGCCCGGCCGGCGGCCCAGTAGCGGAAACCGACGCCCTGGACTCGCCCGGTGACGAAATAGCGGTGCACCATCTTGCTCATGGCGCCAGCTTAAACTGCCGGCGCCCGGCCCGGCCAGAGGGCCGGACCGGGCTCTGCTTATGCCTTGGTCGTAGTCCTAGGGCTGTGCCGGGCGAGGCGCCGGGCCGGCCTCACTCCGCCGATTTCAGCGGGCAGGTATTCAGCCCCAGCAGGGTATAGAGCGGGCAAAAGCTGAACAGGCCGGTGAGTAACGGTACCAGGCCAACCAGGCCGACCCAGCGCCACTCGCCCGGATACCAGACCAGCAGGGAAAGCAGCCCGAGGCCAACCAGGATGCGAAGAACGCGGTCGATGCCGCCAACATTGCTTCTCATGGGGAAGCCTTCCTTTCAGACTTGCGGAGCAATGCGGGTGCCGCCGCCGACCGGCATCGTCCGCTCGGTATCGCCGTCGACATTGCGGCCGAGCTCGCCGCGCCACGGGCGCCAGCGCTCCATGATCACCAGCAGGGCGACCAGCAGGGCAGCCAGAACCAGCGCCACCTGCCAGAAGGGCAACCCGGCCATCTGGTCCAGGGTCAGCTTGCCGGGGCCGCCGGAGATCCACGGCTTCAGGGTCGGTTCCAGATAGCCAAAGGCCATGGCGCCGCAGACACCACCGAGCAGCGTAACCCAGGCATCGCGGTAACCGGCGCCAACCTGGGCCAGCACCGTGCCGGGACAGGCACCGGCCAGGGTGATGCCGGCGCCCAGGATCAGGCCGCCGACGATATCGGCGGCGTACAGCGTGGCCTTGGGCGCCAGCTTGATCATGCCGAACCCATTCAGGGCCGCCAGCACCACCAGGCCGGTGGCCACCGCGCTGAGGAATACCTTCAGCATGGTGAAATTGCGCAGCTGCATCTGGCCGACGATCACGCCGGGTTCAAAAACACGGGATTTTTCCAGGGCCAGGCCGAAGACGAGCCCCATGGCCAGGCCAACAAAGATGGCGGATAACACGCTCATGATCCCCTCCTCCTAGACGCGGCGCAGGAACAAGGCGGTGGCGATGCCACCGGCGAACATGGCAGCCACGGCGATGAACGAGCCGATGGAAAGCTGGGCGATGCCCGACAGGCCGTGGCCGCTGGTGCAGCCATCGGCGATGCGGGCGCCGAACAGCATGATGAAGCCGGCCACGAAAGCCAGCGGCAGGCGGCCGGACAGGCTGGTGATTCCCAAGCCCCGTGACCAGACATAGGACATGGCCGGGCGCTGGGCGCCGGACAGCCGCGCGGACAGGGCCGCGCCCAGGGCGACACCGATCACCAGCGCGACCTGCCACCAGTTCTTGGCGCCGGCGAGATGCTTGGCGAAGTAGTCGATCTTCGCCACGGCGGGATCAACGAAGCCGGCCAGATGACCGGCCACAGTGACATAGGATGACGAGGCGCCGAGCGCCGTGTTGATCAGCAGGAATGCCGGTATCTGCAGCAGGCCGATCAG
>NZ_JANLJJ010000064.1 GCF_029255545.1 Ferrovibrio sp.
CCTTCTCCTCGCAGGCCACCCTGCGGCGGGCGACCAGGCCACGCAGATGGGCGGCAGCCGCCTGTCCGCACAGCCAGTCCAGATCATCCCTTTGACAAGTCTGGGTTTTCTCTGGGGCGTCGATGCCATGCAGGCGGTAGGTGACGCCGTTCAGCTTTAGGGTGTCGCCATCCAGCACGCTGGCGGCCGGTTCGGCCAAGGCGGGGCCGGCCAGCAGGAGCAGGGCCAGGAAAGTCGCCCGAATCGCATACCATGTCATGCAATCGGGTATAGCGGCTTTGCACATTTTCAGTCCTGAGCACAAAAAGAGGAACAACTGCACAAAAAGTCTGACCTTGATTAGTCAGAATTAGTTGAAACTACAATTAGCGCCGTCGAGTTGCATACAACTCTTGCTTGAGGCCGGCGAGGGTACTGGGTATCATTAGCAACATGGCTCGATGCACAGCACCAGTGGAAGGTCATCGCTCATCCAGCGCCGCAGCGAACTGCCCTGCATGCCGTGGGCGTTCTCGCTTTAGCGGCGGGTGGTCGTCTTACTCGCCACCGTCCTACTCGCCCCCATCCTACCCGTCCTCGTCCTACTCGTCTTCGTCGGGTGGCGGTGGAGGCAGCCGGGGCAGTGTAAAGCCGCGCTGGTCGCGAGCCGGGTCATCCTTGCTGTACACGCCTGCCGAGGTGCTGGCGCTCACACCGGTCCGCGAAAACGTCGAGAAGCGGGCAGCATCCGAACCCGATCTTCGGCACGTATTCCTCTGTCACGCATGGGACGACCGGCAGGGAGCCGCCAAGGAACTGCACGATCTGCTCGAAGCAAGCCGTGTTTCGGTCTGGTTTAGCGAGAAGGACGTTGCCCTCGGCACGCCGTTGCTCCGCGAAATCGACAAGGGACTGGCGAAGTCGCGTGTCGGTGTCGTGCTGGTGACTCCCGCGCTGCTGAGCCGCCTGCGCGGAGAAGGCATTGCCGACAAGGAGCTTTCGGTACTCCTAGCGCGTGAACTACTCGTTCCTGTCGTACACAACACGACGTATGACGCTCTCCGCGAGGTCAGCCCTATGCTCGCCTCGCGAAGCGGCCTGAGTACGGCAGAATCGTCGATGACCGTCGTCGCAGGCAAGCTCGCCGAATTAGTCTCAATTGTTGGGGCGCCCGCGTAGCAGCTATTCAATCGAACTTATTTTCTGACAGTCCGCGTTGGCCGAACCATTCGCAGCTTCAAGAAATCGACAATCAACGGCACCGCTGCGGGATCGCGTGTGATGTCATGACCGACACCGGGTAGCAACACCGACTTACGGTTCACACGTTGCATTTCCGGGAAAATCGAACAGTTCCGTTCGTGGAGATTTACCGCAAGCGTTTCGTCATGGCTGCCGAGCAGCGTCAGCACGGCGACATCCTCGGGTGCGGCAATGCCGGATTTCAAACTAGCACTCTCGGCGGGAAGGCAATTGACTCCAGTTATCGTCACAACAGGGAAGGTTGAAACCGAAAGCTGGGTCAACGCCCACCCACCGAGGCCGTGACCGACGGCGAACACGTTCGCCTGATCGAGCCACGGAAACTGTCGAAGCTGTTCACGCACGTATTCGAGTTCCGCCAACCGCTGAGCGACATCTTCTGCATTCGCGTGGTAATCGCGGGCATCCGTGCAAAAGGCATCGCGTGGGCGGTCGAGTGAATGCGGGGCGAACACGACAAAGCCCGCTCGGGCCAGTCCGGATATGATCCGCATTTCCGGTGACGCGACCGCGATGCCGGCGCAGTCGTGGAGATACACGACTGCTGGAACCGACTTCGGCCGGTGTTCAGCGATGGCGCGGTCCAGTGTGAACCCCGGCCTGTAGAAGAAATTATCAGGCTCAGCCGGGAAGACGATCTTCGTCGCCGACCAGACACGTGCCAGCGGCGTCTCCACGGGCGAATTCGCAGGCGTCCGCTGTGCCAGAGCGGTTCCCCCGAACAATCCTGCACACCCGAACAGTCCCACGCATAGCAGCGTTGCGATCCGCATCATTGTCTCCCGAGTGGTCAATTATTTTATAGGGAATATATGCCCTGTTTAAGGTTCGCGCAAGCTGCTGCTTTCCGCTGTATGAAAGCCAGACGGATTGTTGCTTGGAATCTGCGGAAAATCCGCGTTGAACGCGGCTTTACCATCGAGGCGCTCGGCGGGGACGCCGAGGTCGATTCCTCGATGGTCGCCCGGATCGAGCGCGGCACCGTGAATTCCAGCATCGACCTGCTGGAACGCCTCGCTAACGTCCTCAAGGTCCGGATCGTCGAATTCTTCGTCGAACCCCTACCCGGCGCACCGCAGCCGAAGCCCCTCCGTGGCGGTCGGCGACCCGCGAAATAACTGAGCCCGTAATTTTTTACTAAAGGGAAGCTGGCTGAAATTGGGTGAGCAAGCTTCTAATCACTCAATCTTCCAATAGTTCGATTTACTTATTCCGATTATTCGGACTTGGCGGCGCGTAGGCGGCCAATATACGGTCTTGACGTTTTCCTGCATGTACGGCCAGCATTACAATAAAAGGGAATTAGCAAAATGCGCCGTACTCTTTTAATCATATGCTTAATTGGAGCACTCATCGCCGGAGTAGGGGAGCGGATTATTTCACGAAAAACTGAACAGCTTGTTCGCGTGCTTTTTACTTCGGCAAAAAAGCCGGGGGATCGAGGGAACGCGACCTTGTTCGACATCATCGCCAGAGGCTTCTACGGGAACTTCATTGATATTAACGAAAAGCTGGCCAAGTAGTGCCGGAGGAGCGATTTGACTGCAGTATTTTTCGGCGGCGTCAAATGCCGGCCCGAGAACGCTACGTAATTGATTTTGATTAATTTCGCTCCCGTCTTCCATACGAACGGTTCGAATCTCCTTGTCTGCGTACCCGAAGGTAATGCGGCGCATTTCACGAAGAATATTCGGAGGCGTGTGCCTCTCATCTTTACCGCTAATTGCCCATACGAGTGGGCCAAGCGGGCAGTAATTCTGGACGATGCTAACTAGGTCCACCGCATCACGTGCGGCATTCTGTCTTGATGCTGCACATAGAACTTTGTTGATAGCGACATCTGACTGATGTAGCCGAAATCCCAAAACATCATCGTCAATAGCGGGAAAGAATCTACAACAGGACTCGGGATCATCCAGCCATTGCACCCTTGTTTGATAGCCATACTGCGTCAAAATGGCTTCAACCATCCATTCGGTTTGGGTAGTGACTTCGACTAGAAATCCCGCTTCGCGAAGAGCGTCTAGTTCCGGATTTACGCCTTCTGGTAATCGCCCTCTTTCGTCATGGAATATATCCATGTCGTCGGAAAGGCGCGGCCAGTTCTGGTTAAGAGCAACACCGCCACCAACATAGTCGCGAGGCTGCCGGAACGGCCGAAGCGCCCTGATAACCATGTGTTGAAGTTCGGTTAGCGGCATTATTTCACTAATGCGCTAATTTCCCGTCCGAGCCGGTACGCTTCTGCGTTGCCACGATGCATAAGCGCGGCAGCAACTACAGCAGCATCGCCAAAGTCGGCCTTCGCCGGATTGACTTGGATGTTGTCGAGACAACTGGCGTGGAATTGGCGATATGCCTTCGCAATGAGACTGCGAACTTTCTCCCTTGCTTCCGACTGAGAACCCGCGCGTAGGTCAGCGACAAACGCCTTTAACACGCCGACTTTATCGGTAGGGATAAAGACTTCGACTCGTTTCAGACCAGCCTTCTGCCGCCGGGCTCGCGACAGGCGGACTCTCTCATGGGCTAACAATGCCTGCTTCGACATGACCTCTTCCTCGTTTCCGGAAACATATCGTATTTTGTAACCGGTTGCAAGCCTGAATCGCAACCGGAAACATAGCCTATGTATTTATGAAATAATGAATAATCATTAATCCCGTTAATGTATTAACCGCTCTAGGACAACCATCATCGATAAAATCGCCATACTGGGTTTCACTCAAACCTTCATCTGCACAAAAAAGGCGGAATTTGCACAATTAATCCCGCTCAGAAGGGCATTTGTGTGCAAAGCCGGGTATAGCAGCATACGTTAGTATGAACAGACTTGGTCGACGCTGTCACAAAACCATCCCTGCCGCGCGGGGCCGAAATCTGCTATGCGGGCCGCCATGCCCGATTACCGCCGCCGCCTGCTGGTGATCTACAACCCGACCGCCGGCCGGCGGAAACGCGCGCGGCTGGAAGCCTATCTCGACCTGCTGGAAGATGCCGGCTGCGCGGTCGAATTCCGCCCCACCACCAAACGCGGCGATGCCGAAGCCTTCGCCGGCGAAGGCCATGCCGATCGATACGATGCCGTGGTGGCAGCCGGCGGCGATGGCACGATCGGCGAAGTGGCCAACGGCCTGCCGGCCGACAATCCGGCGCCGCTCGGCATTTTCCCGCTCGGCACCGCCAATGTGCTGGCGATGGAAATCGGCCTGCCGCTGCAGCCGCCAGCCGTGATGGAGGCCGTGTTGCATGGCGCGGTGGCGCAGATCTGGCCGGGTTTCGCGAATGACAGGCTGTTCACCATCATGGCCGGCATCGGTTTCGATGCCCATGTGGTGGCGGGGCTGCCGCCGAAACTGAAACGCTGGCTTGGCAAGGGCGCCTATGTGATCGAGAGCCTGCGCCGGCTGGTCGCCTATGACGTGCCGCGTTATCGCTTGAGCATCGACGGCCGCGATTACGATTGCGCCTCGGCGGTGATCGCCAAGGGCCATTTCTATGGCGGGCAGTTTGTCTGCGCGCCCAATGCGCGGCTTGACGATCCGGCGTTTGAGATCTGCCTGTTCAGGATGGGCGGCCGCCTCGGCGCGTTGCGCGCCACCGCCGCGCTGGCGCTCGGGCAGTTGCAACGCCTGCCGGAAATCGAGCTGGTGCGCGGCCGCGTGGTGGAGATTCATGGCCCGGCAGACCAGCCGGTGCAGGCCGATGGCGATATCGTCGCCGCCCTGCCGGCCCGCATCGCCATCGGGGCGAAAGCCATTCCGCTGATCGTGCCGAAAGGCAGCGCGCTGGGACAAAGCATGCTAGAGAAGGCGGCGGAATAACCCAGCAAGGGACCGCCCCGCAATGTCCGCACCCGGCTTCGCCCAAACCCCCAAACCACCCTATTACGCCGTGATCTTCTCCTCGCAACGCACGGAGGGCGATAACGGCTATGGCAAGACGGCCGATCGCATGGCCGAGCTGGCCCAGCAGCAGCCGGGCTTCCTGGGCATGGAAAGCACGCGCGGCGCCGACGGCTTCGGCATCACGGTGGCCTATTTCGACAGTGAAGAGAATATCCGCGCCTGGAAGCGCAACATGGAACATGCCGCCGCGCGGCAGAAGGGCCGCGAGACCTGGTATTCGCATTACGAGTTGCGCGTGGCGAAGGTCGAGCGCGCCTATAATTTCAACGCGCCGCAGGTGGATTAGAGTCTACCGCTGCGGCGGATCGTTCGGCAGCCGCTTGTAGCGCACGCCGGTGCCACGCTCGATCGCGGCGGCATGCAGGCGCTCGACGCCCAGCTCGTGCCGCAGCATCTCCAGCCAGCGCAGTTCCTCCTGTCGGCCATGACCATCCACCGCGACGATGTCGCAGGCCAGGGCATAGGCCGTCTCGCACCAGTCCTGCGGCAGGGCTTCCTTCACCAGGCCAAGCGCCGCGTCGATGCCATCATCCTGGTCCAGCAGGGCGACGCAGTCGCCGGTGGCGACCCGCATCGCGTCCAGCCCGTAATCCTTGAAGATCGGCAGATGCCGCACCGCCACCTCGATGGCCGCGACTTCCGAATCCTTCAGTTTGCCGTCGGCCACCGCGGCGATCACCATGGCATAGATCAGGGCATTCTGGGGCGTGATGGTCGACATCGGTTCCTGGAAGGGCAAGGGGGGAAAGACAGACAAGCCACACTATGCCGGATCGGGCCGGCCGGCGCCAGCAACCCGCTAGCGGCAGAATGCGGCAAAAGCGTGACGGGTCAGGCTTCCAGCGTGTCCTGCGTCACACGACCCGCCTGCATCTGCTGCAGGAAGCCGCGCGTCTCGGCCACGGCTTCCGCGATGCCGATGCGACGCACCTCCACGCTGGGCGGGAAAGCCGAGAGTAGCCGCGAAGGCAGCTGCGCATCCAGCACGACGAAGACGCCGTAATCCTCGGCGCGACGCAACAGGCGGCCATAGGCCTGTTTCAGTTTCAGGCGCGTGAGCAGATCGTCATAGGCCTGACCGCCGAAGGCGGCCTTGCGCGCCTTGTGCAGCAGATCCGGTCGTGGCCAGGGCACGCGGTCGAATACCACGAGGCGCAGGCTCGCGCCCGGCACGTCGACGCCGTCGCGCATCGCGTCCGTCCCCAGCAGGCAGGCATGTTCTTCGGCGCGGAAGATGTCGACCAGCGTGGCGTTATCCAGCGGATCGACATGCTGCGCGTATAACGGCAGGCCGGCGGCGGCCAGGGGTTTGAGGATGCGCTTCTGCACCGCGCGCAGGCGGAAGATCGCGGTGAACAATCCCAGGCCACCACCGCCGGCGGCCAGGAAGAGCTCACGATAGGCCGCCGCCACCTGGTCCATCGCATCGCGCCGCACGTCGGTCACCACCAGCACGCGGGTGCGGGCGGCGTAATCGAAAGGCGAGGGGAAGGCGGCATGGCGGCCCGGCTGCGGCAGGTGGCGCGCGCCGGTGCGGATATCGGCGCTGGCCCAGTCCTGCCCTGGCGCGGCATCGGCTTTTGCCGGCGCCATGTCGCGCAGGGTGGCCGAGGTGATCGCCACGCCATGGGCAGGCTTCAGCACGGCCGCCGCGAAGGGCAGCATCGGGTCGAGGTAGTGGCGATAGAGGCCGAGATCGAAATCGCGGCCGTCGATGCGTTCCAGCCCGAACCAGTCCACGAAGGTCGCCGGCGTTTCGGTGCGCAGATCGAGCAGCATGCTGCGCCAGGCTTCCAGCGTGAGCTTGCGGCGCAGCAGGCCGCGCAAGGCGCCTTCGATGCGGGCCCGCGTGGCGGTGTCCAGCTCCGCCGTTTCGTCGGCCAGCATGTCGCTTAAACTTTTCGCCAGCCCGTTCATCGGCTCCAGCATGCGCTCGATGCCGGTGGCAAAACTTTCGGCGGCCTCCAGCAGGCCGGCGATCGGTTCCTTCGTCGGGCATTCCAGGCCATAGGGACTGTCGGGCTGCGCGCTGCGCGCCAGGATCTGCTGCCGCACTTTGCTAAGGAATTTCTCGCCATGGCCGGCCGGATTGCCGTCGGTGATACGCGCCAGCCAGCCATCGGAAGGCAGGGCGCGCGCCGCTTCGTTCACGCCTTCCAATGCATTGCGGCCACGTTCGTCTTGCGCGACCAGATCGCCGATGCGGTTGGCCAGGCCGCGGGCGCGCGACCGCCGGCCGCCTTCCGGCCCGCGCAGCCAGCGGCGCAGTTCGATGGCTTCCTGCCCGGTCAGATGCGCAGCAAAAGCGCTGTCGGCGGCATCGAACAGGTGATGGCCTTCGTCAAACACGTAACGCAAGGGCTTCTGCGGATCGTCCTCGGCCGCGTTCATCCCTTGCGCGGCCTGGATCATCACCAATGCGTGGTTGGCGATCACCATCTCCGCCTTGCGCGATTTGCGCACGGCGCGCTCGATGAAGCATTTGCGGTAATGCGGGCAGCCGGCATGGATGCATTCGCCGCGCTGGTCGGTCAGGCCCAGCGTGCGGTTGCGGCCATGCAGGTCCACGGCCCAGGCGGGGAAATCGCCGCCGGCCAGATCGCCATCGCGCGTGGCGCCGGCCCAGCGCGCGATCAGGCTCAAGGGCACCAGATCCTGCGGCCGCGCCGCGCCGCCCTGGGCGGCATCTTCCAGATTAAGCAGGCAGAGATAATTCTCGCGGCCCTTGCGGATCACCACCTTCTGCGCCTTCTCGACCGGATCGGCGAACAGACGGTCGAGTTCGCGGTCGATCTGGCGCTGCAGGTTCTTGGTGTATGTCGACAGCCACACCGTGCCGCCATTCTTCTCGGCCCAGACGCTGGCCGGCGCGATATAACCCAGCGTCTTGCCGATGCCGGTGCCGGCTTCGGCCAGCACCAGCTCGGGCATGCCGATCATCTCGCGCGGCGCAAAAGCCTGCGCGGCCGTGGCAGCATAATCGGCCTGGGATTCGCGCAGCTCTGACGCGGTGCCCAGCAGGCGTGCCAGGCGTTCACGCGCTTCCGTGGGTGAAACACTTTGTGTATCGGGCGGCGGTGGCGGCGCGTAATCCACCCATTCGGGCAGTTCCTGCCATATGTCCAGACCGCCGAAGCCGCTGGCGGGAACACTGGCAGCTTCGGGCCCCATCGCGGCGAGCAGATAGGGCGCCCAGGGCCAGCCGGCCTTTTGCAACGTCTGCGCCAGTCGCGCGGCACGACGCAAGGCGCGTGGTTTCTGCTGCGGCAGTTCATGCAAAAGGGTGAGCGCCGCTTCCTGCAAATACTGTGCGGCCTCTTCATCATCGGCGGCATCCAGGCCGATGCGGGCCAGCAGGCCATGCGGCGTCGGCAGGCAGAATTTCGCGGGCCGCACGAAGGCGAACAGATCAAGCAGGTCGAAAGCGGGGAAGGGCTCGATGCCCAGCCGCGTCGCCGTCGCGCGGCCATGCACCAGCAGGGGCGGCGTGGCCCGCGCCCGGCGCGCGGCGGCATCGGGCGAAAGTTTCTCGATCCGGCCGCCTTCCGCCCACCAGGCAACGCCGCCGCCGGCCACCAGCGCCGGCAGGCGGGCGATGGCCGACTGCAGGGTATCCGTCATCGCCGCTACTGCGCCGCCCAGACGATGCGGGCGATCCAGGCGATGTCGGGCACGTCGAAACTGCGGTCGGGATAGGCCGGATTGAACGAGGAGAGTTCGATCCGCGTCAGGGTGCGGCGCGCGAGGATCTTGCACATCACCTCGCCCTGCACGGTCTTGGCGATCACGCGGTCGCCGCGGCGCACATTGGCGGCCGGCGACACGATCACGATGTCGCCGTCGCGATAGACCGGCAGCATGCTGTCGCCGGTGATCTCCAGCGCATAGGCCTGCGGGTCGTCGATCTGCGGGAAGGGCACCTTTTCCCAGCCCTCGCCGATGGGGAAACCGGCATCGTCGAAATAGCCGGCATTGCCGGCCTGGGCCATGCCGATCAGCGGAATGCGATGCGCGCTCGGCATCGGGCTGCCATCGCTGAGCAGGCTCATGAATTCCGGCACGCTGGCGCCGGTGGCCTCAATCACCTTGGAAATCGATTCCGTGGACGGCCAGCGCTGCTTGCCGTCGCGCGAGACGCGTTTGCTGCGGTTGAAGGTGGTGGGATCGAGCCCGGCCTTGCGGGCGAGGCCGGACGCAGTGAGGCCATAACGTTCGGCCAGGCCGTCGATGGCGGCCCAAATCGCCCGGTGAGTCAGCATGGGAAGATCGTCTTACAAATTGGTCGATTTGGCTACAGGAATATTCTCTGATAATGGGTTTGACACTAGAACATAAAGTGAATTATAAGATACCGGGTTGCGGGTGTTGTATGAATGTTCTGCAATGTGCGGCATCGGGCTCTTGGGCCAATGACAGCGGAATCGGATTATCCCCCTTATGCCTCACTCGCAGAAACGGCAGAGCCCGGCCCGCTGCCGGCGCGGGCCGTGGTGGTGTTCGCCGAGGAAACCCGCCTGGCCAAACTGCGTCGGCTGAAGCCCGGTTTTCGCCACTGCTTTGCCTATCTGGCCCTCGACCAGGGCTGGGTGGGACTCGATCCTCTGGCGCATCGTCTTGAAATAAAAGGATTTCCAGATTGGAGCCGGGATGCCGACCTGGCGGCGCATCTGCGCCGGCTGGGGCAATGCGCACTCACCGTGCCGGTGCTTGAACCGCCGCGACGCCTGGCGCCGCCGCTGCCGTTTTCCTGTGTCGAGACCATAAAACGGCTGGTGGGCCTGCATAGCTGGCGCGTAAGAACGCCATGGGAACTTTTTCATGAGTTGCGGAAAATATGCCTTGACGATGTATATAATTTGTTCTATATCTCTCTGCGATAGGAACATTTATCAAACATTTCCGCGAAAGGATTGCCCCCATGGGTGGTATTTTCGGGTCTTCTCCCCCGCCGGCCCCGCCTCCGCCACCCCCGCTGCCCGAGCCGGCGCCGACGGAAAGCGAAGCCGAGATCGCCGAGAAGGCGGCCCGCGAACGCCGTCGCCGGGCCCAGGCCGAAACCATCGCCACCTCCTGGCGCGGCGTGGATCAGGCCCAGGCGACCGGCGCGGCCCCGAAGCGCCTGCTGGGCGAGTGATGCCATGACCCGCGCCTCCATTTTGCCTGTCCCTCATCTTTCCGCATCCCGCGATTCTGCGCTGCCCGATGATCTGCAGCCCGAGGCGCTGCGCCGCCGGTATGAGCGGGCGCGCAGCCAGCGCGGCATCTGGGAATCGCTGTGGCAGGATTGCTACGACTATGCGTTGCCGGCGCGTCGTCCCGGCAGCACCGGTAGCATCGGCAGCCGTCCCGGACAGCAGGGCGGCGAGCGGCTGTTTGATGCCACCGCCGCCGATGCCGCCGAACAGCTGGCCGGCAGCCTGCTGTCGCAGCTCACGCCGCCCTGGTCGCGCTGGTTCGGCTTCCAACCCGGCCGCGACATGCCACCAGAGCAGCAGGGCGCAATGGCGGCCGAGCTCGACAAGGCGGCGCAAGTGCTGCAGGCGCAGTTCGACCGCTCGAATTTCAGCGTGGAAATCCATCAGGCGTTTCTTGATCTCGTGGTTGCCGGTTCCGCCTGCCTGACCTGCGAGGAAGCGCCACTGGGCGAGCCCAGCGCTTTCCGCTTCGCCGCCGTGCCGCTGAACGATCTGGTGCTGGAGGAAGGTGTTGGCGGCCGGCTCGACACGGTGTTCCGTCGCCAGGAGCTCAGCCTGGAGCTGCTGGCGCGTCGGCATCCGGCGCTGGAGCAGCATGCCTGGTTCACCGAGCGGCGCAAGCGCGAGCCGGATGCCCGCCTCGGCCTGCTGGAATGCGTGGTGCCCGCCCCGCTGCCGCTGCAGGGTTATGCCTATGCCGCCCTGCTGGAGGATGCCGCGCCCGATGACGCGGCCAGCCTGTTGGCGCAGGGCCGCTTCGATCAGGCGCCGTTCATCGCTTTTCGCTGGCTCAAGGCGCCGGGCGAAACCTATGGCCGCTCGCCGGTGATGAAGGCGCTGCCCGATATCAAGACCGCGAATAAAGTGGTCGAACTCGTACTCAAGAATGCCTCCATCGCCGTCACCGGCATCTGGCAGGCCGATGACGATGGCGTGCTGAACCCGGCCAACGTGAAGCTGGTGCCGGGCGCGATCATTCCCAAGGCCGTGGGCTCTTCGGGACTGACGCCCCTGGCGGCGCCCGGCCGCTTCGATATCTCGCAACTGGTGCTCGACGACCTGCGGGGCCGCATCCGCCATGCGCTGCTGGCCGATCGCCTCGGCCAGGTCGACGCGCCGCGCATGACGGCGACCGAAGTGCTGGAACGTTCGGCCGAGATGGCGCGGCAGCTCGGCGCCACCTTCGGCCGCCTGCAGGCCGAATTGCTGGTGCCGTTGCTGCACCGCGCCGTCGCCATCCTGCAGCGGCGCGGCGAAATCCCGCATTTTGCCCTCGATGGCCGCGAGGTGGCGCTGGTGCTGCAATCGCCGCTGGCACGGCTGCAGGCCCAGGGCGATGTGCAGAGCACGCTGAACTGGCTGCAGCAGCTTCAGATGCTGGGTCCGCAGGCGATGCAGGCCGTCGATGCCATGGCCGTGGCGCGCTGGCTTGGCCGCACGCTTGGCGTGCCGGGTGAATTCCTGCTTGAGGCCGGCGAACAGCCGCAGGGCCAGCCCGGAATTGATCAGGCGGCTGGCGTGGCGGATGCAGGATTGCAGCAGATGCTGCAGCAGCTGTTGCAGAACTCGGCGATCCAGCAGGGGGCCAGCGTATGAGCGCGATGTCTCAACCCGCTATCGAGAATGACGATCTGGCGGCCGCCTTCGCGCGCTGTTTCCGCGGCAATGATGGCGAGCGTGTGCTGGGCCATCTGCGGCGCATCACCATCGACCGGCGCGCGGCGCCCGATTGCAGCGAGGCCGAGCTGCGGCACCTGGAAGGCCAGCGCCATCTGGCGGCCTACATCGCGCAACTCGTCGCGCGTGGCCAGCTGGGCAGCGCGCTCTGACACACACTGGAACATTCAGGGATCAGCGAAAGGACGGCATCATGACGACACTGCTTGAAAGCGAAGCGCGCAGCGAGGGAGGCAGCGACGCGATTCCGGAAAAATTCCGCGATCCGCAAAGCGGCGAGCTGCGCGTCGATCTGCTGCTGAAATCCTATCGCGCGCTGGAGCAGAAGCTGGCCGGCACGGTCAGCGTGCCGGGCGAGGATGCCGACGACGACAGCCGCCAGCGCTTCCTGCAGGCGATGGGCGTGCCGGATTCGCCGGATGGTTACGAGATCGCCCTGAAGGATCCGGCGCTGTTGCCCGATCCGGACGTGAATCGCCGCCTGCATGAAGCGGGTTTCACGCCGGCCCAGGCGCAGCTGGTCTATGACCTGGCCTGCGAGCATGTGGCGCCGCACCTGCATCGCCTGGCCGGCGAATTCCGCTACCGCGGCGAACGCGAAAAACTGGTGCAGCGCTACGGCAGCGAAGCGCGGTTTGCCGAAACGGCGCGCGCGCTCGAGGCCTGGGGCAAACGCAACCTGCCGGAGCCGGTCTTTGCCGCGCTGGCCTCGTCCTATGAAGGCATCGTTGCGCTGGAAACCATGATGCAGGGCGGTGATCCGAAACTGGCCATGGGCGAACGCGGCGGCGAAACGCTGAGCGAAGAGCAGCTGGTCGGGCTGATGCGCGACCCGCGCTACTGGAAGAAACGCGACCCCGAAATCCTCGCCAAGGTCACCGAAGGTTTCCGGAGGCTTTATCCGGGCTGATCGCGGCCGGCTGGCGCTCGCGACAGCGGCATCCTCGTTATGGGGCGCGCCGCATCGCAGATGCCGGCCGGAAAGATTTCCCGCCTGCCGATAACCGCGAACCGGGTTTTTCCGGCGCGGCCGGAAGGCGCGGCGGCGGCGGTGCCCTGCTTGTTTTCGGCAGGATAACACCGTGGGCCGCATGAACCAGCCGCCCTGCGATTGCTGCAGGGCGGCAACGCAACCCCTGTGACGAAAGGAGCGTCCCGTGACGCCCACAATCGAACAATCCTTCGTCCGTCAGTTCGAGCATGACGTACACCAGGCTTACCAGAGGCTGGGTGCCAAGCTGCGTCCGACTGTGCGGTCGAAGACGTCCGTGAAGGGTTCGTCGACCACCTTCCAGAAGGTCGGCAAGGGTACCGCCAGCACCAAGGCCCGCCACGGCAAGGTGCCGGTGATGAATGTCGATCACGGCTCCGTCGAATGCCTGCTGCAGGATTACTATGCCGGCGAATGGCTCGACGCGCTGGACGAACTGAAGGTCGGCCATAACGAGCGCGAGGTGATCATCAATGCCGGCGCCTACGCGCTGGGCCGCAAGACGGACGAGCTGATCATCCGCTCGCTCGATCTTTCGGCCAGTTTCGCCGGCGGCGACAGCGATGGCCTGACCAAGGCGAAAATCCTCACCGCCTTCGAACTGCTCGGCAACGCCGATGTGCCCGACGATGGCCAGCGGTATGCCGTGGTCGGCTGGCGACAATGGTCGGAGCTGCTGGAGATCCCCGAATTCGCCGATGCCGATTATATCGGCGACGAGGATCTGCCGTGGAAGGGCGCCCAGGCCAAGCAGTGGCTCGGCACGCTGTGGATGGCCCATAGCGGCCTGACGGTGCAGAACAGCGTGCGGTTCTGCCACTGGTACCACAAGACCGCGATCGGCCATGCCTCGGGTCAGGAGGTGAAATCCGACATCACCTGGCACGGCGATCGCGCCGCGCATTTCATCAACAACATGATGAGCCAGGGCGCCGCGCTGATCGATCCGGCCGGCATCGTCACCCTGCGCTGCCGCGAAGTGTGAGGAGACTGAGATGGCTTACAGCTCAAAAACCCTCTCGGTGCTGGGTTACGCCAACGGCTTCACGCTCTGGCATTACAGCACGCCAGATCCGGCCGGCACGGTCGACAGCAGCGGCTATTTCAATGCCGCCGCCGAGATGCTGCGGGTCGGCGATTTCATCCTGGCCAATACCGGCGTCGGCGGCTCGCCGCAGCACGGCATCTTCGTGGTCGCCAGCAGCCAGAACGGCGTGGTTGACCTGGCCGACCTGGCGCCGCTGGGCGGCGGCAACACCGACTGACCTATCCGCCGCCGCGCCGGCGATGACCCCGGAGACCGGGTCATCGCCGTGCTGCGGCGGCCGGGGCCGCGCGGCCTGCGGAGCGCTCCGGTGCGATTGTTTTTTCCTCGCGTCGCACCGGAGCGCTCCAACGGGCCGGTCCAGTCAACAGGAGCTTCATCATGGCGCTGACCGCCACCGATCTTTGTTGCCGCGCGCTGATCACGCTGGGGGCCAAACCCATCACCGGCTTCGACGATGCCACTGTGGAAGCGGATATCGCGCGACATCTGTATCCCAGCCTGCGCGATGCCCTGCTGTCGGTGCACCCCTGGCGCTTCGCAACCATGCAGGCGAATTTGCCGCGGCTGAATCAGCGACCGGAGGGCGATTACGGTCATGCCTTCCAGCTGCCGCCGGATTTCCTGCGCGCCCTGTCGGCCGGCCAGCCGGACCGTGGCCGCGGCCTGGTCTACCGCATCAGCGGCCAGCGGCTGGAATGCAATGCCGAGGCGGTGCTGCTCACCTATATCTGCCGGCCCGATGAAAGCGGCTTTCCGCCCTTCTTCGACCTGGCGCTGATTGCCCGGCTGGCGGCCGAGTTCTGCCTGCCACTGACCGAAAGCACGACGCGGGCGCAATTGCTGCACCAGCTGGCCGAGGCGGAGTTCCGGCGCGCCAAGACCATAGACAGCCAGCAGGACGAGCCCGGCCGCATCGAGGATTTCTCGCTGGTGGAGGTGCGGGGCTGATGGCCAAGCTCACCATATCGAAGAACAACTTCACCGCCGGCGAGATCGCGCCGGACCTGTGGGGACGTTCCGACCTGCAGGGCTATATGAACGGCGCCGCGCGGCTGCGCAACGTGCTGCTGCGGCCGACCGGCGGCGTGACGCGCCGGCCGGGGCTTGGCCATGTCGCGACCCTCGATGGCGTGACGGCGGTTCGGCTCATCGCCTTCACCTTCAATACCGAGCAGGCCTATCTACTGGTGCTGAGCGCGGCAATCCTGCGGGTCTTCCGCAACGGCAATCCGGTTTTCACCGGCAGCGCGCCATGGACCGCGGCGATGCTGCCCAATCTCACCTGGACGCAAAGCGCCGACACCCTGTTCCTGTGCCATCCCGATCTGCCGCCGCAGCGCATTACCCGGCGCAGCCACACCGACTGGCATATCGAGACCTTTACCTTCGCGGCCGACAGCGCCAGCGCCGCGCGGCATGAGCCGACCTTCAAGTTCGCCAGGGACGACATCACCCTGATTCCATCGGCCACCGGCGGCACGATTTCGCTGACGGCTTCGGAGGATTTTTTCCTGCCCGGCCACGTCAACCTGCAGTTCCGCCTCAAAAAGAAGGCCGTCCGCATCAACTCCATCACCAGCCCGAAAGTGGCGCAGGCCACCGTGCTGCAGACCCTGGAGAATACCAGCGCCACGGCAGATTGGGAGGAGCCGGCCTTCTCGGCGATTCACGGCTGGCCGGTCTGCACCACGATCTATCAGGACCGCCTGGCCTTTGCCGGTTCACGCGACCTGCCGAACCGGGTGTGGCTGTCCAAGACGTCGGATATCGACAATTTCGATCTTGGTACCGGACTGGATGACGAAGCGATCGAATTCGCCCTGCTGACCGACCAGGTCGATGCGATCCGTGCCGTGGTGGCCGGCCGGCATCTGCAGCTTTTCACCACCGGCGCCGAATGGATGATCACCGGCGAGCCGCTCACGCCGACCAAGCTGCGCGCCGACCGGCAGACCCGGGTTGGCTCCTTCGCCGACCGGGCGATCCCGCCGCGCCATGTCGATGGCGCCACGCTGTTTCTGTCGCGCACCGGCAAGGAACTGCGTGAATTCATCTATACCGATATCGACCAGTCCTACACGGCAGCCGATCTGGCGTTGTTATCCAGCCATCTTTTCGCTGATCCGGTCGATCAGGATTACGCTCAGCGCGACCGGTTGTTCCTGGTGGTGATGGCCAATGGCCGGATCGCGGCGCTGACGCTGTATCGTGCCCAGCAGGTCGCGGCCTGGACGGTCTTCATGACGGATGGGCCGTTCCGGGCCATCGCGGTCGTCGATAACACGATCTACGTCGCGGTGCTGCGTGCCGGCACCATGCGGATCGAGCGGTTTGTGCCCGATACCCACAGCGATGCCCATCTGCTGCAGACCAGTGATGCGCCGAGGCAGGGCTGGAGCGGCCTCGAGCATCTCGAAGGCCGTACCGTGGTCATCGTGGCGGACGGCATGCCGCAGGCCAGGCGTGTCGTGCAGAATGGAGCAATCACGCTCAGCCGTCCGGCCCGCGTGGTCGAGATCGGCCTGCCTTACAGCCATGAAATCCGTCCCCTGCCGCCGGAGCTGGGCAATGGCGCGGTGACCAGCCAGGGCGGTCCGGTCCGCCTGGTCCGCGCGGTGTTCCGGCTGCATGCCGCCAAGGCCCTGGCCGTCGATGTCGGCCAGGGCCTGCGGCAACTGCCCTTCGGCCGTGGCGGCGACATGCTTGATACCGCCCTGCCGGTCAGGAATGGCGATATCGAGGTGCGCGGCCTGGGCTGGGTCCGGGGCACAGACATGCCGTTGTGGCGTATCGAGCAGGATGCACCTTTGCCCTGCACCCTGCTTTCCGTGATCACCGAAATCAAGGGAGCTGACTGATGAGCGGTTTTGAACCTTTCCTTATGGCAGCCGGCACGGCTCTGGGCGCGGTCAGCAAGATCAGGCAGGCCAACCAGCAGCAGAAGGCGCAGAGCCAGGCGCAGGCCATCCAGATGCAGCAGGTTCAGGACCAGCTGGCGGCGCTGGAAGAGCAACGCGCCAGGGTCCAGCGCGACCGGCGTGAGCGCCTGGCGCGCAATACGGCGGCGCAGCGTGCGGCTTTCGCAGGCAGCGGCGTGAGTGGCGACGGTTCGGGCGACGCCGTGTTCGAGAATCTGCTGAGCCAAAGCCAGCGCGAAAACCAGGACATCGACAGCCAGATCGATCGCCAGATCCGCAGCCTGCAATCCGGGGTTCAGCTCAATCTGCTGAGCCGGTCTTCCGGCTCGGATCCCTTCGGAACCCTGGCGGCCTATGCCAAGGCCGGCGCCGGCCTGATTGGATAAAGGATCTATGGAGCAATCGCATGACAATATCGAGCCTCCCTCCGCGCGTGCAGCTGATTGCAACCGGCACACAAAGCCGCTTTGGCTTTGGCTTTCCGGTCAGCAGTGCCAGCGAATTGCATGTCTGGGTCGATGACACGCCCCGCGGCGACTTTTCCGTTGATCTGCTCGATGGCGGCGCCGGGGGTGGCTATGTCGATTTCGGCGATGCGCCGCCGTCCGCCGGCCAGCGGGTGACGCTGGCGCGTATTCTGGCGCTCAGCAGCGGTCCGCGCTTTGCCGAAGGCGGCGTGTTGCGCGCCGCGGCGCTGAACGCGGAATTCGAGCGGCTGACCCGCCTGATCCAGCAGGTCGACGAGAAGGCGGGCCGCAGTGTCAAACTGGCGCCGGCCGCCGATCAGTCGCCCGCCGAGGATCTGCTGATCACGCCAGGCAGCCGTGCCAACCGCGTGCTCGGTTTTGATGGCGCTGGCAGACCGATCCTGATTGGCGAAGACAGCATCCCAACCGGCCCGGTTGGCCCGCGTGGGCCGCAGGGCGCGCCCGGTCCAACCGGTCTGCGCGGCTATACCGGTATCCAGGGGCCGCAGGGAATTGGTGGTCCGCCCGGACCAAAAGGCGATGCTGGTCCGGCGGGAGCCGCCGGCCCGCAGGGACCGGCCGGTCCGCAGGGGCTGCAGGGGCCGGCCGGCATTCAGGGCATGCAGGGACCGGCGGGCCAGTCATTCACGCCAGATGCCGTTGGCATCCTGGCCAACCGCAGCCTGCATGACGCGGCAATTGCCGGCTTTGCCTATCTGGCTGCTGATGTTGGCCAGCTCTTCTTCAAGCTCACGAATGCGGCCGCCGATTGGTCCGGCGGCATCTATTTCGGCCGGGGCGATGCCGGCCCGCAAGGCCTGCAGGGGCCGCAGGGCCTGCAAGGTATCGCCGGTCCGCAGGGGTTGCAGGGTGTGCCGGGTGAAACGGGACCTCAGGGGCCGCGTGGCCTGACATGGCGCGGCGCCTGGTTGGCGGCGACGGCCTATCAGCGTGACGATGCCGTGCAGCATGAGGGGAACGCCTATATCTGCCTTGCCGATGTGTCTGATGTGATCACGCCCGATACGGATGCCGTGCATTGGACTCTGCTGGCGGCACGCGGCGTGGTTGGTCCGCAGGGCCTACAGGGTGAAACCGGGCCGGTTGGACCGACCGGCCCGCAGGGCCCGCAGGGTGAAACCGGTGTCGCCGGCCCGATCGGACCGCAGGGCGTTGCAGGGCAGGATGGTGCGCCAGGCGTCGGTCTGCCTTATGGCGGCATCACCGGACAAATCCTGGCCAAGGCCTCGGCGGTTGATGGCGATGTGGTCTGGCAGACTCCGCCAGATGAGGCGGTTGCCAGATCCGGTGACACGATGACCGGTCCGCTGCTGGTGCCGAGCGTGAAGAGCGCAGGCACATCATCTCTGGAAACCGGATTCCAGCTCGCTGATGGCCAGGATATCGGTGATGCGATCCTGCACCGCGCGCGAGAGATACTCTATCTCGAGCAGCAGGTGGCCAATTGCGCCGGCGCGATTCCGAACGGCAACTGCCAGAGCGATGCCTTGTGGAGCATGCCCAATGCCGATTGGTGGAGCTGGGGACTCGGCCTCGGCTATGTCAATCCGGGTTATGATTTCGCCGGCGGCTCCAGCACGACGGATCAGCCCATGAGCCAGGTCAACCAGCGCATCTATGGCAGCTATTACCTGCTGCGCACTGAAGTCGGTTTTGATGTGCAGCGCCGCGACTGGATGAACTGCAATTGCGGCGTAACCAATTGCTATTCGAATTGCAACTGTAACTGTAACTGTAATTGTGTGTGCGATTGTAACTGCAAATAGCAAACAAGGAATAATTATATGATAAAACGCCGCCACTATCTTTTTTCACAATTGAACATCCCTTTTTTTGTCGAAGCAAAAATTATCGAACCAACAATATTATTAAGAACTTGGCACACAAGCACAGATGCGCCGATAAAAAATGCAGTATCTTTAGACGAGGCTGAGCATATCCTTCAAAAACCAGTACATCCTTTTCAAGTAAATTCTGATCCTTTCAATTTTAAAAGGCTTGGCCTAGATCAATGGATTCCAGCAAAGGCGCTTGGCGGCACCTTAAGGCATGCTTCTAGGCGTAATGATTTATTTTTAAAGCCAATCTCAGAAGTCAGCTTTGAAATAGGCATGGCAATAGCTGGTTGCGGTGCGTGGTCTGATTATGGATTGTGGGTTTTTAATGCTCAGCGCAATGGATCCCTCGAAATTCCATTCAACAGGTATCTTGAAAGTTACCCAAGCAAAGCTCATCGCCAAATGATTTTGGCGTCTAAGCACCAAATCACCTTGCTAATGCTTTGCGTGCCTTTTGCACGTGATAACTTGGATAAATGTACACTTGTTTTAAAATACAACGAAGATTATGGGTGCGCACATAACATGCCAAGCCCACTAGCTATGCCCGCGACTCAAATTGAAACTAATGATCCTTCGATTAATTTTCTCTTCGGTGTTAAAGCCCTTCTGCCCTCGTTGCGGCTCGTGGGGCCGGATGTCATTGGGGCTGGTCAGATGGCGAGTTATGCCGTCGAGTTGTTCGACAAGAATATCGACGCCCTGATCACCGATCACTCCGTGCGACTGTATCTGGAGACGAATGCCGGGTATTTGCCGCATCGCCAAGTCTTCACCAAGGACGGCGTGGCAAATTTCAACCTGATGGCACTTGGGCTGGAGCCGGGCGACAAAATCAAGCTCAAGGTTGGCTGGCGCAATTACTCCGGCGCCGATGAAAAAATCATTGCGGTGGTGTGAGGCTGCCATGACGCTGTCGTATCGACTGCACATGGCGGGTCCGCAGGGCCACCGGCAGATTCTGCTCTGGACTCCGTCCGTAGCATCACTGCAATGGGAAGATGGCACGGACGTTGACCTGCGTCCGGTCGGTCAGGATTACCGAGCCACGCAACAGGCTGGTCCGGCCTTTCCCGTCAGTCCGGCGATTCCGGCCGGCAAATCGCCGGCGCCGCGGGTGCTGAAAATCCAGCTCGGCCTCAAATGCAATTACACCTGCCAGTATTGCAACCAGGCCGCCCAACCGCAGGACAGCCAGGGCGATCCAGGCGATGTTGCCTCGTTCCTCGCCGGGTTGCCCTCCTGGCTGAAAGCCGCGCCGCAGCGGATCGAATTCTGGGGTGGCGAACCCTTCGCCTACTGGAAGACGCTCAGGCCGCTGGCCGAAGCCCTGCGCGAGCGGTTTCCCGCGGCGTCCTTCGGCATTGTCAGCAACGGCTCGTTGCTGGATGAAGCAAAGATCGACTGGCTGGATCGCCTGGGTTTCGGCATCGGCATCAGCCATGACGGGCCGGCGATGAAATACCGCGGTCCGGATCCGCTGGACAATCCGCAGCAGCGCGATGTCCTGCGGATGCTCTATGACCGGCTGAAACCCCAGGGCCGCATGAGCTTCAACACCGTGCTGCACCGGCGCAACATGTCGCTCACGGCCGTGCGCCGCCATATCGCCGAACGGCTGGATGTGCCGGCCGCGGAATTGCCGCTGGTCACCGAGGAAATCCTGCTGCCCTACGATGACGGCGGCCTGCGCCTGTCGCTGCGCAACGAACGGGATGGTCGCGCCTTCATGCACGAGGTGTTCTGGGAAGCGGTGCGCGGCGAGTCGATGGCGGTCAGCACCATCCGCGACAAGATCAGCGGTTTCTTCCGCCTTGTCGCTACCGCGCGACCGGCCGCCAGCCTGGGACAGAAATGCGGCATGGATGATCCTGCAAAACTGGCGGTCGACCTGAAAGGCAATGCGCTGACCTGCCAGAACATGTCGGCCGACACCAGGCATCGCATCGGTCATGTATCGGCCATTTCGGAAATCAGGCTGAACACGGCGCATCACTGGTCGACGCGGGAGGAATGCGGCCGCTGCCCGGTGCTGCCGCTCTGTCAGGAGGCCTGCCTGTTTCTGGAACAAGATCTGTGGCGCCAGGCCTGCGACAACAGCTACTGGCACAATCTCGCCATCTTCGCCGCCGCGCTGTACTGGCTGACGCGACTGGTCCTGATCGAGATCGAGGGGCCGGCGCGGCGTGACGGATTGCCGGCGCGCATGACGGTGATCGATCCGGCCGAACTGGAGGTGGCGGCATGACCACGCCCTTGCTCCTGCTGGCCGCGCCCAGTCGCGAAAGCCGCGACAAGGCGGCGCATTTTTCCGCCGCCGCCACCGCGCTGGGAATCCCGGCACGGGTTCTGGTTGCGGATCGGTCGGAACAAATCATGATCAATGACGCCGCTCGGGGTCATTACATCTTCGTCCTGGCCTGCAGTGATGCCCTGGCAGAAGCGGCGGCCATGCTGAATGCACGCTGCGGCGTCGCTGCGTTGGCCGCGCCGCTGGCGGCCAGGCTGGTCGACAAGGCGAGTGGCATCCCGCTGCTCAGCGACCTGCTTGATCTGCCGCTGCTGCCGCAGATGGTGCCGCGCACGGCGGCGGAGCTGCTGGCCTGGTCCTATGTCGGCCCGGTGATCGCCAAGCCGGCATGCTCGGCCGGCGGCTGGTCGCCACGGCCCTGGGGCTATCGCTGTTTCGACCATGCCGCCGCCTTGTTCGACTGGCTGGAGGCGGAAGGGCTCACCAAGGCCTTCTTCGCGGAACAATGCCGGCCCGGTCCGCTCGGGCCGGTCGTGCTGCAGGCGGCGGTCGATGGCGACCGTATCGAGGGCGCCGCCATGCTGCTCACGGCAGGCGCAGGCACGGTTTACGCGCGCTGCCATGCCGAGTTCGAGGTGGAGACCCAGAGCGGGCAGGGGCGGCGCTGGTGGCGGGCGACCTATCATGCCGCCGCGGCCAGCATCCTGGCGGAGCGATTGCCGCGACTGGCCCGGCTGATCGGCCGCGTGCCGGGCTGGAACCGCGGGCTGCTGCATGTGCAGGGCATCGTCACGCCGGGCGGCTTCTGCCTCACCGACATAAACCAGCGCCTGCCCACGCCATGGGACTGGCTGATCGCGCAGGTCGACCCGTCCTTCCACCGCCGCCTGCTGGCCAGTCTGCTGTTCGATGAGCCTTTTGATCCGGTCTGGCCGGCGCCGGCCATGGCGATCGATCTGGTCTATGGGCCATCCGGCCGCGCCATCAAGCGGATCGATCATCCGCCCCCTGGCGACGGCGTCATGCCCTGGCGTCTGGACGCGGCGGATTGCGCCGTGCCGCGGCATGGGTTCGACAAGGCCGGCCAGGCGCCCGGCTTCATCACGCTCGGCGGCAACGCGGAGGAGTGCGCGCGCCGCGCGGAAGCATTCCGCGCCGGCCTCGACATCACCTATGCGCTGGAGCAAGCGGCATGAGCGGGCCATGCACATTGCCTGACCTGGCGGCGGCCTTGCTGCTGCTCACCGCGTTGCTGATTCATTGGGAGTGATTCATGAGCACGGATATTGCCGGGCGTTTCCGCGAGGTCATCACGCGCAAACTGCTTGACGTGGCCGAAGTCTATGATGCGCTCGAGGCGCGGCCGGATACGCCCGGCGACGACAAGGCTCTGGCGCTGCGCCATGCCACCGGCAGGACGGTGCTGACGCATCTGGCCCTGCTACGCAAATTGCTGGCGCAGGAAGACGATGTCGGGCCCGAGGCATCACCCGGCATCGATCTCGATATGGACAGCTACCGCGCCATGGTCGCCGCGCTGAACGAGGCCGAGCATGGCTGAGCTGCTGCCGATCCGTAGCGTGCCGCCCGAGGTGGCAGGCCAGGTCTCGCTGGTTGATTTCGTGCAGTTCTGGAACAAACGACAGCATCTCGGCCTGCCCGCGCTGCATCGCGAGATTCTGGCCTGGCTCGAGCAGAACTGGCTGGAGGGCAAACGCGAATTGCTGCTGCTGGTGTTCCGCGATGCCGGCAAGTCCACTTTGGTTGGTCTGTTCGCGGCCTGGCTGCTGCTGCGCGATCCTTCGCTGCGCATCCTCGTGCTGGCGGCCGAGCAGGCGCTGGCGCGCAAGATGGTGCGCAACGTGAAACGCATCATCGAGCGCCATCCGTTGACGATTTCGTTACGCCCGATGCGGCGCGACCAATGGGCGGCCGACCAGTTCACCGTGCAGCGCGCGAAGGAATGGCGCGACCCCTCCATGCTGGCGCGCGGCCTGAATGGCAACATCACCGGCTGCCGCGCTGATATCGTGCTGTGCGATGATGTCGAGGTGCCGGCCACCTGCGACACGCCGGCCAAGCGCGAGGAGCTGCGCGCGCGCCTGGCCGAGATCGATTACGTGCTGGTGCCCGACGGGACCCAGCTTTATATCGGCACGCCGCACTCGTATTATTCCATCTACGCGCTGGAGCCGCGCCACGAGGTCAATGAGGAGGCGCCGTTCCTGGCCGGCTTCCAGCGCCTGGTGCTGCCGGCCCTTGATATCAATGGCCAGAGTCGCTGGCCCGAGCGCTTCTCGCGCGAGCGGCTGGAGGTGATCCGCCGGCGCACCGGTCCGGCGCGCTTTGCCGCGCAGATGTTGCTGCAGCCGACCTCGGCCGAGGATGGCCGCCTCGATCCGAACATGATCGCGGGTTACCGCGACGAGCTGGCGATCGAGGTGCTGAGCGGCGACCGCCTGCGCATCGAGATCGGCGGCAAGCGCATGGTCTCGGCCAGCTGCTGGTGGGACCCGTCCTTCGGCTCACCGCGCAAGGGCGATGGCAGCGTGATCGCGGCCGTCTTCGCCGATGGCGAAGGTGGCTACTGGCTGCATCGCATCGCATGGCTGCAGCAGGATCCGCGTGATCCCGCTGACGCCGCCACCCAGCTCTGCCGCCAGGCGGCGGAATTCGCCAAGGCGCTGTATCTGCCCGCCATCCGACTGGAAACCAACGGCCTGGGCAAATTCCTGCCCGGCCTTTTGCGCCGCGCCCTGGCCGAGGCCGAATGCGGCAGCGGCGTGATCGAATGCACCAGCCGCAAGGCCAAGGCGGTGCGTATCCTGGAAGCCTTCGACGCCGTGCTCGCCGCCGGTGCGCTGAAGGCGCATGACAGCGTGGCGCGGACATCCTTCTTCGCCGAGATGCGGGAATGGCGCCCAGGCCATCAGGGGCGTTCGAGTCTCGGCCGCGACGACGGCCTGGACGCCGTGGCGGGCTGCCTGCTGTCGGAACCGGTGCGGCTCGGTGTGGCGCCGTCACGCCATGGCCGGCCGAACTGGCGGCTGGGCGGCGAAACCCATATCGCGCCCAATGACTTTGAACCCTGAGAATTCGATCTGTGACAACAGGAAAGGAGAGCGCCATGGCAAACCTTGCCTTCGATTGGACCTGGTGGCTCAGCGCGGTGGAGCTGCCCGTGCTGGCCGGCCTGTTCTGGCTGATCCAGCGCCAGCGTGACCGCACCGAGCAGCAGATTGCCCAGATGCAGGCCGAGCAGCGCGCCGCGATCACCGCCACCCGCGCGGCGCTGTCGGATTACAAGCTTGAGGTCGCGCAACGTTACGCCTCGATCGGTTACCTGAAGGATGTCGAGACGCGGCTCACCGAGCATCTGCTGCGCATCGAGGCCAAGCTCGACCTGCCGGCCAGGTTGTCATCGTGATCCGGAAAGGAAGCGCAGCATGACGATTCAGGATATGCCGTCGTTGAAAAACCTGCGGCGCGCCGCAGGCTTCAGCGACCAGGCCTTCACGCGCGACACCCTGGCGCGCACCCTCTGGGGCGAGGCGCGAGGCGAGGGGCGGAACGGCATGATGGCGGTGGCCAGCGTGATCCTGAACCGCGCGGCGAAACCCGGCTGGTGGGGCCGCAGCGTGGCCGAGGTCTGTTTGCGGCCCTGGCAGTTTTCCTGCTGGCTGGCCGACGACCCCAACCGCGCCAAGCTGGAGCAGGTGGGTGAACGGGATCCGCAGTTCCGCCTGGCACAGCAGATCGCCGAACAGGCATTGGGTGGCGGCCTGCCGGACTACACCTTTGGTGCCACGCATTATCACATGGTCGATATCGCGCCGAACTGGGCGCAGGGCCATACGCCCTGTGTCGTGATCGGCCGTCATGCCTTCTACAACGACATCGCCTGAACGGAGACCGTGTCATGCTGGACAAGCTGCTGGTGGCCAATATCGCTTCGCCCATCGAGGCGATCGGTAATGTCTTCGACAAACTGTTCACCTCCGATGCCGAACGCGCCCAGGCTGAAGCCGTGCTGGAGAAACTGCGCCAGTATCCTGCCGCGCTCCAGGTTGAGCTGAACAAGATCGAAGCGGCGCATCGCAGCGTGTTCGTCGCCGGCTGGCGCCCCGCCGTGGGTTGGATCTGCGCCGCCGGGGTGGGCTGGGCCTATCTGGGCCACCCGCTGTTTCTCTGGGCCGCCGCGCTCTGGGCGCCGGGCGTGCAGCCGCCGGAGATTCAGATCGACAGCCTGTTCGAGCTGGTGCTGGCCATGCTGGGCATGGCCGGGTTGCGCAGTTTCGAGAAAACCACCGGCCGGGCGAAATGACGGCGGAACTCTCCCCGGCCGGCAAGCTTTCTGCTATGCCATCGCCATGACCACCATCTATCGCATCCTGCCCGCCGCCGACTGGGCGGCCGCGAAAGCCGCCGGCTGCTTCAGCGGCAGCGCGCATGACATCCGCGACGGCTTCATCCATTTTTCCACAGCCGCTCAGGTGGCCGAGACGGCGGCGAAACATTATGCCGGGCTGCACGATCTGGTGCTGCTCTATGTGGCGACGGAATCTTTGACCGCGCCGCTGAAATGGGAAAAATCGCGCAACGACGATCTGTTTCCCCATCTCTATGGCGACCTGCCGGCATTGGCTGTGCATCGCGTCGAACCCCTGCCGCTCGGCCCCGATGGCCGCCACGTTTTCCCGGAGCTGGAGGCATGAGCGACAGGTTCAGCCTTGATCCCTTGTGGCGGCAGGCGGCGTTGTCCTATACGGCCGTGGCGCTCGCGCCGCTGGGGGTGCAGGCCGGCGTGCAGCCCGTTCTGGCGCGGGTGGCGGCGGCGGCGGCTCCGGCCGGCCTGCGCATCGTGCCGGCCGAAACGTTGCACCTGTCGCTTTATGGCATCGCGCCGGTCCGTTCGGATTTCGACAAGACGGCCTACTGGCAAACCCATGGCGAACGCGCCCTGACCGAACTGCGCGACTGGGCCACGGCGCAGCCGCCGGTCACCCTGCGCTTCACCAGCCTGCGCGCCACATCGATTGCCGTGATCGCCGTGGCGGAACCCGATGATGCGGTTTGGTCGCTGCGCCGCCGCCTGGCCGCCATGTTGCCACCACCGCCCGGCGGCCCGCCGCAGTATGACCTGATCCATGTCACGCTGGCCCGGTATGCCGATGCCGTGGCACTGCCGGCGGATTTCGCTGCTCGTATCAGTGCCCTGCCGCTCGATCTGCCTTTCCCGCTGCATACGGTGGCGCTGATGCGCGAGGCGGTTTATCCCGCGCTGGAATTCGACATCCTAGCCACGCTGCCCCTCGTCGCTTTACCATCGGGCAGCCCGGAGCCCGTTGCATGAACATCTATCGTTGTCTGGTCTGGCCGCTGGTGCGGCATGTCGAGTCCGAGCGGGCACACCGCATGACGCTCGACCTGCTCAAGACCGGGCTGGTCCTCCCGCCCCGCCAGGCCGATGATCCGGTGCTGGCCACCACGTTGTTCGGCCGGCGCATTCCCAATCCCGTTGGGCTGGCGGCCGGCTTCGACAAGAATGCCGAAGTGCCCGATGCCATGCTGCGGCTGGGTTTCGGCTTCGTCGAGGTCGGCGGCGTCACGCCAAAATCCCAGCCGGGCAATCCGCGGCCGCGGCTGTTCCGGCTGGAGGAAGACCACGCGGTGATCAACCGCATGGGCTTCAACAACGAAGGCCTCGATGTGGTGGCCGCGCGCCTTGAGCAGCGGCGCGGCCGCCTGGGGCTGGTCGGCGTCAATCTCGGCGCCAACAAGGATTCCGAGGATCGCCCCGGCGATTACGCGATTTCCTATGCGCGGCTGGCCGCGCTCTGCGGCTTCGCCGTGGTCAATGTCTCCTCGCCCAACACGCCGGGCCTGCGCAACCTGCAGGGCCGCGAGGAACTGGCTGCATTGCTCACCCGGCTGCAGCCCCTGCATGCGCAATACAGGACGCCGTTGCTGGTCAAGATCGCGCCCGACCTGGCCGAAGATGACATCGACGCGGTGGCGGAGCTGGCGCTGCAATACGGGCTGGACGGCATCGTCGCCACCAACACCACCATCGCGCGGCCCGATACGTTGCGCAGCCGCCACAGGGGCGAGACCGGCGGCCTGTCGGGTGCGCCCCTGCGCGATCGCGCCGAAGCGGTGCTGAAGCAGCTTCATGGCAAGATCGGCAACCGCATGGCGCTGATCGGCGTGGGCGGCATTGCCTCGGGCGAAGATGCCTATGCGCGCATCCGCGCCGGCGCCTCGGCCGTGCAGCTTTACTCGGCGATGGTGTTTGAAGGCCCCGGCCTGGTCGGTCGCATCAAGAGCGAGCTCGCTGCATTGCTGAAGCGAGACGGGTTCAGGAGTATCGCCGAGGCGGTGGGGAAGGATAGTTGATGCCGTCACCTCCGGCGGGAGCGGCGGACAGGAAAAGAAACGGCGCCACAAAGGGCGCCGCTCTAAACCGGAATTCAGTACCGCTTACGCGTTCTTCACCGGGTTGCGCAGCAGGCCGACCTTGGCGATCTCGATTTCGATGATGTCGCCGTCCTTCATGTAGACCGGCGGATTGCGCTTGGTGCCGACGCCGCCCGGGGTGCCGGTGGCGATCACGTCGCCGGCTTCCAGCGGGATGAAGGCGGTGACATATTTGATGATCTTGCGGATGTTGAAGGTCATCAGTTCGGTGTTCGACTTCTGCATCACCTGGCCGTTCAGGCGGCTTTCGATGTCGAGCGTCTGCGGGTCGGGGATCTCGTCAGCCGTCACCATCCAGGGGCCGAAGCCGCCGGTGGCGACGAAGTTCTTGCCCGGGGTGAACTGGCTGGTATGGGTCTGCCAGTCGCGCACCGAGCCGTCATTGTAGCAGGAATAGCCGGCGATGATGCCGAAGGCGTCGGCCTCCGAGACCTTGTAGCCATGCTTGCCGATGATCACGGCCAGTTCGGCCTCGTAATCCAGCTTGTCGGATTCGGCGGGCTTCAGCAGCGGCTGGTTATGGGCGACCTGGCTTTCCGGCCAGCGCACGAAGATGGTGGGCTGGCCCGGCGGTTCGCGGCCCATTTCGCGGCGGTGTTCGTCATAATTGACGCCGACGCAGACGATCTTGCCCGGATTGGGCACCACCGGCAGCAGGGTGGTGCCGTCCAGTTTCATGTCGGCCGTCACACCTTTGGCAGTCGCTTCCACCTCGGCCAGCGCGCCGGCTTTGAGAACCGCGACGAGATCGGCATACTTGCCGCCCAGCCTGGCGCCGACATCCACGATGCCGTCGCCGGAGACCACGCCATACGAGCTCTTGCCATTGCGGACGAAGCTCACCACTTTCATCGGACTGCTCCCTGGTCAGAAAAAGGAATCTTCGGGGTCGATTGTTTTGGGGGCAAACGATACGCTCCGTACACACCCCGATCAAGCGCCGCCAGCCTAATCCAGCCAGCAAAGCCTGCCCATCATGACCGACTTGAAAAAAACGCTACCCGGCTTGCTGATTCCGCGACTCTGGCCGGCCAGCCGGCCCGATTTGCGCCGCCGCGTGGTGATCGCGCTGCTGTTCCTGCTGCTGGCCAAGCTGGTCAATGTTGCAGTGCCGTATTTCTTCAAGCGCGCCGTCGATCTGCTGGATACCGGATTATCGGCCGGCCAGATTGCCGTCGGCGCCGTGCTCGCCATGGTGCTGGCCTATGGCGTGGCGCGCATGGCGGCCCAGGGGTTTGGCGAATTGCGCGACGCGGTGTTTGCCAAGGTGGCCCAGGCGGCGATCCGCGACCTGGCTTTGCAGACCTTCAACCACCTGCATGCCCTGTCGCTGCGTTTCCACCTGGAGCGCCAGACTGGGGGCCTGAGCCGGGTGATCGAACGCGGCACCAAGGGCATCCAGTTCGTGCTGCAGTTCATGACCTTCAACATCCTGCCCACCATCGTCGAAATCGGCCTGGTCGGCGGCATCCTGTGGTGGCTGTATGGCTGGAGCTTCGCGCTGATCACGGTCGGCACCATCGCGGGCTATATCTTCTACACACTGAGCATCACCGAATGGCGCACCAAATACCGGCGCCAGATGAACGACGAGGACCAGCGCGCCAATACCCGCGCCGTCGACAGCCTGCTCAATTACGAAACGGTGAAATACTTCACCAACGAGGCGCATGAAGCTCGCCGCTTCGACGAGGCGCTCAGCCGTTACGAACGCGCCGCCGTGAAAAGCCAGACCTCGCTGGCTTTGCTCAATCTGGGCCAGGGCGCCATCATCGCCGTCGGCCTGATCGGCGTGATGAGCCTGGCCGTGCTGGGCGTACGCGACGGCTCCATGACGCTGGGCGACATCGTCATGGTCAATGCCTACCTGATCCAGCTCTACCTGCCGCTCAATTTCCTCGGCTTCGCCTATCGCGAGATCAAGCAGGGCCTGATCGACATGGAGGCGATGTTCAGGCTGCTCGACGTGCCGCAGGAGGTGCAGGACAAGGCCGGCGCGCCGGCGCTCAATGTCACGCGGGGCGAAGTGGAGTTCGATGCCGTGCGCTTCGCCTATGACCCGCGCCGCGAAATCCTGGCCGGCGTCTCGTTCCGCGTTCCCTCCGGCGCCAAGGTGGCGGTGGTGGGCGCCTCGGGCGCGGGCAAATCGACGCTTTCGCGCCTGCTCTACCGTTTCTACGATGTCAGCGACGGATGCATCCGCATCGACGGCCAGGATATCCGCGAGGTGTCGCAGACCAGCCTGCGGCGCGCCATCGGCATCGTGCCGCAGGATACCGTGCTGTTCAACGATACGATCCTCTACAACATCCGTTATGGCCGCGTGGATGCGAGCGATGAAGACGTGGCCGAGGCGGCGAGGCTGGCGCAGCTCGATGGCCTGATCGCCCGCCTGCCCGATGGCATGGCCACCATGGTGGGCGAACGCGGCCTGAAGCTCTCGGGCGGCGAGAAGCAGCGCGTGGCGATTGCCCGCGCACTCTTGAAGAATCCGAAGATCATGGTGTTCGACGAGGCCACCTCGGCGCTTGACACCCATACCGAACGCGAGATCCAGGCGGCTTTGAGCCGCGCCGCCGAAGGCTGCACGACTTTGGTGATCGCCCACCGCCTGTCCACCGTGGTGGACGCCGACGAGATCATCGTGCTGGACCAGGGCCGCATCGCCGAACGCGGACGGCATCATGCATTGCTGCAGGCCGGCGGGCTGTATGCCGCGCTGTGGCACAAGCAGCAGGAAGCCCGCGCCGCCGAGACGGAGGACAGCCTCGGCGTGCTCTCGGCCGCGGGGGATTAAGTCCAGCTTCCCGTCGCGATCAGCTGCGGCGCATAATCCGGTTCGCTCCAGCGCAAGGGCAGGCCGCCCTCGATGATGTGGCCGGTCTCGACGTTTAAGCGCAGCAGGCGTTCGGCGCCGGCGAAGCTGTCCACCTCCGGCCCGTCCCAGATGATCTCGGCATGGGCCGTGAGCTGCAGCAGGTCGCCGGTGGCGTAATCCACCACCAGCAGCCCGGCGCGCGGATTGAGCGCGATGTTGCCCAGCGTGTTGAAGAACTTGTTGCCGCGGAAATCGGGCAACGTGAGTTGCGTGGCGCCATCGCGCTGCTCGACGCGCAGGAAGCCGGGCCGGCCGCCGCGATGGGACGCATCGACGCCTTCGTCTTTCGCGGCCGTGGCTATGAACACAGTGTCGGCCTGGCTCAGCATGGCGCCGGCGCGCGGCGACAGCGACGCGGATTCAGGCCGCAGCGGCGGCGCGGCCGGCGCAGCAACGAGGCGTGGCGCGCGCGCCTGGATATATTGCGGGCAGTTGCCGAAGCTCTGCTCGACCGTGACGGTGAAGCCGCTGCCGTCCAGCGCGGTGACGCGGCCGTTCATGCGGTTGCGCCTCCGCGTTTCCGGCTGCAGGCCCAGCAGGCCGAGCTGCGTATCCAGCGTCAGATGCCGGCCCAGCGGATCGCCGGCGATGGGTTTGGCCGCCACATGCAGGGTCTGCGGATCGGGCGACAGGATGAAGCCCGGCAGGCCGCTGAGCATCGAGGCCCAGGGCCGGCCGGCGTCATCCAGGCTGCCGATGATCAGGCTGGGCAGCAGCGCGAAAAACTCGCGATGCTGGTCCGGCATGAATTCGCGGATGACCATGGCCGCGGTCTGCTGCATGCGCGCGGGCAGGGCGGGATGCAGCCGCGCCTGCAACGCCTGTTCGCCGGCATGGAAGCGGCCCATGACGCTTTACTCCGCCGCCTGCGGTGTCGGGCTCTTTACCATCGGCACGAAGCCGGGCAGGGCCTCGATACGCTGCAGCCAGGCGCGGATCTGCGGATAGGGCTGCAGCGACACGCCGCCCTCGGGGGCATGCGCGATGTAGGAATAGAGCGCGATGTCGGCGATGGTCGGCGTCGTGCCGACGAAGAAGGGACGGCTGGCCAGATGCTGCTCCATGACGGCGAACAGTGCCGCGGCGCCAGCTTTCGCGCGTTCCTGATCGTAGGGCGCGCCGAACAGGACAACGAGGCGCGCCAGCGCCGGCCCCATGGCGAGCGGACCGGCCGCGACCGAGAGCCAGCGCTGCACGTCCGCCGCCAACGCCGGATCGCGCGGCAGCCAGCGGCCGCTCTGGTCATACTTTGTGGCCAGGTAGACCAGGATGGCATTGCTGTCGGCCACCACATGGCCGTCATCCTCGATCACCGGGACCTGGCCGAAGGGGTTCAGGCGGAGGAAATCCGGCTGCTTCTGCGCGCCGTTGCGCAGGTCGACCTCGATCTTCTCGAATGGCAGGCCGAGCAGGGAGAGGAACAACTCGGCGCGATGGGCATGGCCCGACAGCGGAAAACGATGCAGCCGGATCGGGCGGGTGGGGGCGATGGGCATGGGGTGGTCCTCAGCAGGATAATGATGTGCGCTCCTGAATATGATGTTTCCGCCTTTGGATGGAATTCAGCTAATTGACAAGTCAGTGTTTCATATTATGAAACAATCATGGATCGTCTGGACGCCATGCGGATTTTCATCGCCGCCGCCGAGGGGGCCGGGTTTGCCGGCGCCGCCCGGCGGTTGAATCTCTCACCGCCCTCGGTCACCCGCGCCGTCGCCCTGCTGGAAGACCGGCTGGGCACGGCCCTGTTCCAGCGCTCCACCCGCCATGTGCGCCTGACCGAGGCGGGCGAACGCTTCCTCGCCGATGCCCGCCGCATCCTGGCTGAGCTGGAGGAGGCCGAGGCCTCGGCCGCCGGCCTGCATGGTGCGCCGCGCGGCCAGCTCAGCATCACCGCGTCGCTGATGTTCGGCCGCCGGCATGTCGCGCCGGTGGTGCTGGATTTCCTCGACCACTATCCCGATGTCTCGGCGCGGCTGCTGCTGCTCGATCGCGTCACCAACCTGATCGAGGAAGGCTTCGACGTTGCCGTGCGCATCGCGCATCTGCAGGATTCGAGCCTGAGCGCCGTGCGCGTCGGCCATGTGCGGCCCGTGGTGGTGGCGTCGCCCGACTACATCGCCCGTCATGGCGCGCCGCTGCGGCCGCGTGAGCTGATGGATCACACCTGCCTGCTGTTCGCGCCGCCGATCGTGGCCGAGGGCTGGCATTTCCGCGACGAGATGATCGAGCCGCCGTCGCGCTTTTTCATCAATTCGGCTGAAGCCGTGATCGCGGCCGCCGTGGCCGGGCGCGGCGTCACGCGCGTTTTGTCCTACATGGTGGCGCCGGAGGTGCAGGCGGGAAAACTGCAGGTGCTGCTGGCCGAGCATGAAAGGCCACCGATCCCGGTGCACCTGCTGCATGCCGAGGGCCGCCGCGCCAATGCCAAGCTGCGCGCCTTCATCGACTTCGCCGCCGAACGCCTGCGCGCCAATCCGGTGCTTCAGAATTAGAACCAGAACGATCCTTTGTCGCTGCCTATAGTAGACACCCGGCGAAAGCCGCGTCGTACAGGAAAGGACAATACGATGGATCAGCCAGTGCGGACTCCCGACTCCGCCTTTCGAGCCATCAAGGCCATCGATTATACCGTGATCTATGTGCGCGACCTGGCCGCCATGCGTCGCTTTTATGAAGACGTGCTCGGCTTCGACGTGATCCGTGAACTTTCGCCGCGCTGGATCGAATATCGCGTCGGCGCCAACACGCTGGCGCTCGCCATTCCGGGCCTGACGGCCAAGGATACTCCGCTTCCGCCGGGCAGCGCGGCTTTACAGCTTGCCTTCAAGGTTGCGCCGCATGAGGTGGATGCCTGCGCGGATGAATTGCTGCGGCAGGGCATCGCGCTGGTGATACCGCCCACCGACCAGCCTTTTGGTCATCGCACGCTGTTTTTCCGCGATCCCGACGGCAACCTGCTGGAGATATATGCCGACATTCCGCCAAAGGGCGGAGCGGATGTGTAATGCGCGCAAATGTGCAATAAAAAAGGCCGGCATTGCTGCCGGCCTTTCCTATTCGTCCATGCGGAAGGCTTAATCGGCGCGGGCGCCCGAGGCCTTCACCACCTTTTCCCACTTGGCCAGCTCGGCCTTGATATAGGCGGTGAATTCATCCGGCGTGTTCAGCACCGGCACGGCGCCCTGCTGGGCCAGCTTGGCGCTCAGGTCGGTGCTCTTGGCCAGCTTCACCACATCGCCATGGATCTTGGCGACGATCTCCTTCGGGGTGCCGGCCGGGGCCAGCATGCCGAACCACGAGGCGGCCTCGAAACCGGGCAGGCCGGCTTCGGCGATGGTCGGCAGGTCAGGCATGGCGGCCGAACGGGTCGCCGTGGTGACGGCAATCGCACGCAGCTTGCCCGCTTTCACATGCGGCAGGGCCGAGGGCATGTTGTCGAACATCACCTGCACCTGGCCGCCGATCAGGTCGGTGATCGCCGGGGCCGAGCCCTTGTAGGGGATGTGCTCCATCTGCACGCCGGTCATCACCTTGAACAATTCGCCGGCGAGATGGATCGAGGTGCCGTTGCCGCTGGACGCCATGTTCAGCTTGCCCGGATTCTTCTTGCCGTAGTCGATCAGGTCCTTGACCGTCTTCACCGGCAGCTCGGGATGCACCACCAGCATGTTCGGCACGGCGGCGACATTGGTGATCGGCTGGAAATCCTTCACCACGTCATAGGGCATCTTGGCATAGAGGCTGGCATTGATCGCATGGGTGCCGACCGTGCCCATCAGCAGCGTGTAGCCATCGGGCGCCGCCTTGGCCACCATGGCCGAGCCGATATTGCCGCCGGCGCCGGCGCGGTTGTCGATGATCACCGGCTGGCCCCAGACCTCGCTGAGCTTCGCGGCGACCAGGCGGGCGACGATGTCGGTGGTGCCGCCGGCCGGGAAGGGCACGACCATGGTGACCGGCTTGGACGGCCAGGCCTGCGCCCGGGCATTGGTCAGGGTGGCCGGCAGGATGCCGGACAGGGTAATGGCGGCGACGGCCGCGGCAAAAAATCGGATCAGACGCTGCATGGGCGCCATGGTTGTTCCTCCTGGGTCAGGCTTTACTGGTTGGGCTTTGCCGGTTCCCTCTAGCATGATCCCGATACGGAGGAAATGTGTGGGCCGGGCGAATACGGGGCATCGCCAATCGCCCAGGCTATTCCAGGCCACGGGATCCAGGCGGCGATTCTGGCCGGCAGGACCTTTAAGCCGGGGGCCGCAATCGCTACATTGCAGCCACTGCATTTTTCAAAGGGTTATGCCGTCTATGGACACGATCCGTTCCGTTCTGGTGCCGATCCATCGCGAAGGCTGGAAGTTCATTGCCATCTTTGCCGTGGTGACGCTGGTGCTGTTCTGGGTCGCCGAGCCGCTCGGCTGGCTGGGCGTGGTCCTGACCTGCTGGTGCGCCTATTTCTTCCGCGATCCGCCGCGCGTCACGCCGGTGCGCGACGGCCTGCTGATCTCGCCCGCCGATGGCGTGGTGCAGATGATCGAGCGCTCCGCGCCGCCCGAGGAGCTGGGCATGGGCGCCGACCCGCGGCAACGCATCTCGGTGTTCATGAACGTGTTCGACGTGCATGTGAACCGCTCGCCGGTGGACGGCATCGTTACGACGCTGGCCTATCGCCCGGGCAAGTTCCTCAATGCGGCGCTGGATAAGGCCAGCACCGACAACGAGCGCCAGTCGATGCGGCTGAAGCTGAAGGGCGACAAGGAGATCGCGGTCGTGCAGATCGCGGGCCTCGTTGCGCGGCGCATCCTCTGCGAGGTGCAGGAAGGCCGCGAGCTCAAGGCCGGCGAACGCTTTGGCCTGATCCGCTTCGGCAGCCGCGTCGACGTCTATCTCGATGACGGCATGGTGCCGCTGGTCTGCGTCGGCCAGCGCATGATCGCCGGCGAGACGGTGATCGCCGAGGATGGCGCCACCGAGCAGCCGCGCAGCGGCGAAGTTCGTTAGGGGCGAAGTCCGTTAACACGACGGTAAAGCGGACGCCTTAGCCTGTGCGCCCAGCGAAGGAGAAGGCCGGAT
>NZ_JANLJJ010000065.1:0-5878 GCF_029255545.1 Ferrovibrio sp.
AATTGCAGGACGGCCTGCTGGAGTGGCTGCGCCGCGACCCGGCCATCGCCGAGGAACTGCCGCGCCAGCAGAAGGCCGTGGCCCAGGGCAAGATCACCCCGGCGGCCGCGGCGCGCAAACTGCTCGGGATGCTGGGGCGATGAATTGGCCCACGCAATCCGGCCGCTTCGCGCTGGGCAATCTCGCCACGCTGTCGGGCGAGACCATCAGGGGCGCCTGGCTCAGCTGGAAAACCCACGGCACGCTGAACGCGACGCGCGACAATGTCATTCTCTATCCCACCAGTTATTCGGCGCAGCATCCCGACCTGGAATGGCTGATCGGGCCCGATGGCGTGCTTGATCCGCAACGCTGGTTCATCGTCATCCCCGACATGTTCGGCAATGGCCTGTCCTCCAGCCCGTCCAACACGCCGGATTATCCGCGTCTCGTCACGGCCTGGGACAACGTGCAGGCACAGCGTCGGCTCCTGCGGGAACAGTTCGGTGTCGACGGGATCGCCTGCGCCTATGGCTGGTCGATGGGCGCGCAGCAGGCCTATCACTGGGCCGCCATCTTCCCCGATGCCGTGCAGCGCGCGGTGATCAATTGCGGCGCGGCGCGCACCGCGATCCACAACACCGTCTTCCTCAAAAGCCTGATGGCCACGCTGGAAGCCGCGGCCGAGCATGTCGGCCATGGCCGGTTCAGCGCGCCGCCCAGGGCTGCGATCCGCGCCTTCGGTCGCATCTATGCCAGCTGGGCCTTGAGCCAGGATTTCTATCGCGCCGGGCTGCATCTCTCGGCGCTGGACGCGCCCGACCTGGAAACCTTCCTGCGCCGCGACTGGGAAGAGCGTTACGCCCGCCGCGATGCCGCTGATCTCTATGCCCAGCTGCGGACCTGGGAAGCCGGCGATATCAGCGCCAACCCGCTTTATAACGGCGACCTGCCGGCGGCCCTGCATGCGATCCGGGCGAAGCTGCTGCTGATGCCGGGCGAAACCGATCTCTATTTCCGCGTCGCCGACAACGCGGCCGAGCTGCCGTTTTTACGTGATGCCGAACTGAAACCGATCCCCAGCATCTGGGGCCACCGCGCCGGCAACCCGGTGCAGAACCCGCCGGACGCGGCTTTTATCAGGGAAAACGTGCGGCGCTGGCTGGCTGGCTGATAATTGGAAGCCAAGTAAATAATTGATTTTATTGCAATATATGAACAATCCCGTTTTTTGGATTGTTTTTGTAGTGATCCGCGTATAGTTGTTTATAACAAACGTTATAACGATCTCGGATCGCCCATGTTCACGCTCAAACTGACCCAGATCGGCAATTCCACCGGCGTGGTTTTGCCCAAGGATGCGCTGGCCAAGCTGAAAGTCGAGAAGGGCGACACGCTCTACCTGACCGAAACGCCCGATGGTTTCCGGCTCACGCCCTACAACCCGGAATTCGAGCGCCAGATGGAAGCGGCGCAGCGGATCATGAAAAAGCGGCGCAATCTGCTCCGTGAGTTGGCGAAATAGGCACCTCCCATGGAATGGGAGTGGATCGACGCGGCCCTGTTGCTGGCCGTGCATGACGTGCAGATCGCCGAACATGGCGGCGGCGAGGGGCTGCGCGATGCCGGATTGCTCGAATCCACATTGGCGCGACCTGTGAATCTTTCCGCTTACGGGCAGCCCGATGTTGCTGATCTTGCGACGGCCTATGGTTTTGGGATTGCGAAGAATCACCCATTTGTCGATGGCAACAAGCGTACCGCGTTTGTCGCGATGGAATTGTTCCTCGATCTGAATGGCTATGAACTGACGGCGAGCGATGCGGATGCTTTGCCTGTCATGCTGGCTTTGGCGGCTGGCGAGCTTGCCGAAACGGCGCTGGCTGAATGGGTGCGTGGAAATATACGGAAGCTGTAGCCTCACGCCCCGGCCAGCCCCCCACCGGAGCCGTCACGCCCCCGCCAGCCACCGCTTCGCCAGCTGGTGCGCCAGCGCCAGTGGCGGCGAGAGGCGGGGCGAAGCTTCCATGTCGGTGGATTTCATCCGCATCTCCTCCACCTCGTCGCGGCTGAACCAGCGCGCCTCTTCCAGTTCGGTGGGGTCCACGGTGATCGCGCTGCTGGTGGCTTCCGCGATGCAGCCGATCATCAGCGAGGAGGGGAACGGCCAGGGCTGGCAGGCGACATAACGCACATCGCCGGTTTTGATCCCGGATTCCTCCAGGATTTCGCGGCGCACGGCCTCCTCGATGGTTTCGCCCGGCTCCATGAAGCCGGCCAGGGCCGAATACATGCCGGGCGGAAAGCGCGACTGCCGGCCGAGCAGCACCATGTCTTCGCCCGTGCGCTCGTCGCGGCGCACGGCCAGCATGATCACCACCGGATCGGTGCGCGGGAAATGCTGCGCCTTGCAGGCCTCGCTGGTGCAGTGCCGGCTGTAGCCGGCCTCGGCCAGCTGGGTCGGGCTGCCGCACTGGGCGCAGAAACGATGGCGCTGGTGCCAGTCGGTCAGGCTGCGCGCCTGGGCCAGGATCGCGGCCTCCTCGGGCGGCAGCATCGCCGCGATCGAGCGCACGTCGATGAACTTGATGGCCTCGCCATGCAGGGCGGCAGTGCGCTCATCCGCGTCGCAGTCGATGGTGAAATGGGCGATCCCGGCCGCGTCCAGGCCAAGGAACAGGCAGGGCAGGGTGGCATGGGCATCGGCCCAGACCGTGTCCTGCCAGGCGATGCGCGCCGGCTTGGCCGTGATGTCCACCAGGGCTTTCAGCTCACGCAGGGGCAGGAAGCGGCTGTCGGCCCGGCGGCGTTTTTCGGCCAGCCAGGCGGGGTCGCGGCGCGGATTGCCGGCGCGGTCCAGACTGGAGCCGGAGAAGCAGATTGGTTTGGCTGGGCGGGGGGCGGTAAGCATGTCGAAACGCTGGCATATCCGGCGCGCCGCGTCCATCCGTCCGGGAGCTGGAAATGGGCCGGGAATCATATCGGGCTACCCATTGAAAACCCGGTCCCGATGACGGATATAAGGCTCGGGAGGTTGGTGGCGGACGGGCGCCTCGCCAACCCGGTCAGGTCCGGAAGGAAGCAGCCGTAACGAGTTTCCGCTCGGGTCGTTGTCAGCCTCCCACCTCTCCGATCTCCGCCTGCGGGCGCAGCCCCTTCAATCAAAGGGCCATGTGAGCGAATGACCCAGCCGGCGCCCTATCGCGTGCTTGCGCGCAAATACCGCCCCAGCAATTTCGCCGAGATGATCGGCCAGGATGCGCTGGTCCGCACGCTCACCAATGCCATCGCCACCGGCCGCATCGCCCAGGCCTTCATCCTCACCGGCGTGCGCGGCGTGGGCAAGACCACCACCGCCCGCATCATCGCCCGCGCGCTGAACTGCACCGGCCCCGACAACCAGGGCGGCCCGACCATTTCGCCCTGCGGCGTCTGCGACAATTGTAAAGCTATTGCGGAAGACCGGCATCCCGACGTGTTCGAGATGGACGCCGCCTCGCGCACCGGCATTGGCGACATCCGCGAGATCATCGAGGCGGTGCGCTACGCGCCCTCGATGGCGCGCTACAAGATCTACATCATCGACGAAGTACACATGCTCTCCACGGCGGCCTTCAACGGCCTGCTCAAGACGCTGGAAGAGCCGCCGCCGCACGTGAAGTTCGTCTTCGCCACCACTGAAATCCGTAAAGTTCCCGTCACGGTGTTGTCGCGCTGCCAGCGCTTTGATCTGAAACGCGTTGAGATCGCCGTGCTGAACGGCCATTTCAAGCGCATCGCCGAGGCCGAGAACGCCCAGATCGACGAGGATGCGCTCACCCTGATTTCGCGTGCCGCCGAAGGCTCGGTGCGCGATGGTCTGTCGCTGCTCGACCAGGCGATTGCCCATGGCGCGGGCCAGGTGAATGCCGAGCTGGTGCGCGACATGCTTGGCCTGGCCGATCGCGGTCAGGTTTTTGCGCTGCTCGACCTGCTGCTGCATGGCCAGCTGGCCGAGGCGCTGGATAACCTGCAGGCGCAGTACAATCTCGGCGCCGACCCTGCCGTGGTGATGCAGGATCTGCTTGACCTCACCCACTGGCTGACGCGCGTGAAGGTGATCGGCGGTACGCCCGACGACGTGACCCTGCCGGAAAGCCAGCGCCAGCGCGGCAAGGAGCTGGCCGCCAGGCTCGGCATGCCGGTGCTGGCGCGCTCGTGGCAGATGCTGCTCAAGGGTTTGCAGGAGGTGCGCTCGGCGCCGGTGCCGCTGGCGGCGGCCGAAATGGTGCTGGTGCGCTTTGCCTATGCCGCCGACCTGCCCAGCCCGGCCGACCTGGCCAGGGAATGGAAAGAGAAGGGCGGTCCCGGTGCTGCTGCTGGTGTTGCTCCCGGTGGCCCGCGCGCGCCGCTGGGCGGCGGTGGCAATGGCGCTTCGGCCGGCCTGGCGGTTTCCGCGCAGCCGCGCGCCGTTGCATCGCCCCAAGGACAATTGGCGCCGCAGCCGGGCGAAACGGTTGCATTGGCGGCCATGCCGACCAGCTTTCCTGCTTTGGTGCAGCTGGCGAAAGACATGCGCGAGGGCATCCTCGCCGCCGAGCTTTACAACGACGTGCACCCGGTCAGCTTCGAGCCCGGCCGCATCGAATTGCGCCTGGAGCCCGGCGCGCATCACGATTTGCCCGGCCGCCTGATCGAGAAACTACGCGCCTGGACCGGCCAGCGCTGGGTGGTGAGCTTGAGCAAGCTGCCGGGCGAGCCGACTCTGGCCGAGCAGGAGCAGGCCGAGGAATCCCGCCGCCGCGCCCATGTGCAGGCGCATCCGCTGGTGCAGGCCGTGCTCACCGCCTTTCCCGGCGCCGTGCTGGACAATGTGCGCGAGGTGGCGCCGCCACAGCCGGAAACGGCCGAAGAGGATGCCGGCGACGGCTATGTCACCGACGATATCGATCCGCTCGACGAGCTGGATTAGCGGTCAGGAGTTTTCGCCATGAAGAATCTCGGCAACATGCTGAAACAGGCCCAGCAGATGCAGCAGCGCATGCAGGAGATGCAGGCCGAGCTGGAGCAGCGCGAGGTGCAGGGCTCGGCCGGCGGCGGCATGGTGATTGTCACCCTGAACGGCCGCAGCGAACTGCGCGGCGTGAAGATCGATCCCTCCCTGCTGGTGGCCGACGAGGTCGAGGTGCTGGAGGATCTGATCAAGGCCGCCCATGCCGACGCCAAGACGCGCGCCGATCGCGAGATGGCCGACGAGATGCAGAAACTCACCGCCGGCCTGCCGCTGCCGCCGGGCATGAAGCTGCCCTTCTGAGTATTCCGCGATGGCCGGTCCCGAGATCGAGCGGTTGATCCAGCTGCTGGCCCGCCTGCCCGGCCTGGGCCCGCGTTCGGCGCGTCGCGCCGCCCTGCATCTGCTCAAGAAAAAAGACGCTCTGCTCAATCCGCTGGCCGCCACCCTGCGCGAGGTGGGCGACAGCGTGCATGCCTGCTCGGTCTGCGGCAATCTCGATACCCGCGATCCCTGCGCCATCTGCAGCGACGAGCGCCGCGATGCCGGCCTGCTCTGCGTGGTGGAAAGCGTGGCCGATCTCTGGGCGCTGGAACGCGCCGGCGTGTTCCGCGGCCGCTACCATGTGCTGGGCGGCACGCTCTCGGCGCTGGACGGCGTGGGGCCATCCGACCTCAATGTGGATGGCCTGATCGCCCGCGTGCAGGGCAATGCCGGCGACGAACGGCGCATCAGGGAAGTGATCATCGCCACCAACGCCACGGTGGAAGGCCAGACCACGGCGCATTACATCACCGACCGGTTGCAGAATACTGGCGTGGCGATCAGCCGCCTGGCCCATGGCGTGCCGGTCGGCGGCGAACTCGACTATCTCGACGACGGCACCCTGGGCGCCGCGCTGAAGGCGCG
>NZ_JANLJJ010000065.1:5978-22859 GCF_029255545.1 Ferrovibrio sp.
GCGGCGAACTCGACTATCTCGACGACGGCACCCTGGGCGCCGCGCTGAAGGCGCGACGGCCGCTCTGAAGACCAACACATAAATCGTCAAGCCCGGGCATGACGTATGAGAATGCCCCGCACTACTATCGTATTCCGCCGCGCCGTTGCGCTGGGCTACACTGGGCGGAATGATTCGCCCGTTCGTCATCGCCGGCCTGGTTCTGCTGGGCCTGTCTTCGCCCGTTCACGCGGTCGACCTGCGGCTGGGCTACATCAACCAGGATGCCAGCCCCTATCTTGCCGGCAACGGCACGGCCATTCCGGCGCGGCCCGGCATCGCGGTCGAACTGGTGCAGCGCGCGGTCGAGCGCCTCGGCGGTCGGCTGGTTCTCACCCGCCTGCCGGCGCGCCGCATGGCCGAGGAGGTCAAGGCCGGGCAGCAGGACGGCATTCTCGGTTTCCGCTATTCCGCCGGGCGCGCCCGCGACCTGGTCTTCCCCATGCGCAACGGTCAGCCCGATGCCACCCGCTACGCCGCCCGCCTGGCCCATTCGCTTTACCGCCGGCAGGGCAGTGCCATCACCTGGGATGGCCGGCATGTCGGAGGCCTCACCACGCCGATTGCGGTCAGCGGCACGCAGCTGGTGGCCGACGCGCTGCTGGCCCAGGGCGTGGAGATCATCCGCATCGAAGGCAGCGGCCAGATGTTTGGCATGCTGGCGCTGGGTCGCGTCGATGCCGTGGTGACCCTCGACATCATCGGCGACCGCCAAATGATGGAGCAGACTGTGATACAGGCGGGGGCCCGCATCGAAAAGGTGATGCCGCCGGTGCTGATCGAGGATTTCCACGTGCCGCTTGGCCGCGCCTTCCATGCGGCCAACCGCGACTTTGCCGAACGGCTGTGGGCCATGATCGGCGAGCTGCGCGACGCCACCTATGCCGAGCTGACGCCGGTCTACGTCGCTAGCCCCTGAACGTATCCTTGCGCTTGCGCGTCTCGGCGAACACCGTCACGTCGTCGGCCGCCATCATGCCCAGGGTCGCGCGCAGGTTTTCGCTCATCGGGCGCAGGAAGGGATTGGTCGCCTTTTCCTCGCCCAACAGCGACGGCACGGTCGGCTGGCCTTTTGCCCGCGCCGCCCTGATGGCATCATACCGCGCGTTCAGCGCCGCGTTGCCGGGCTCGACGGTGACGGCGAAGCGGGCATTGGATTCGGTATATTCATGGGCGCAGTAGATCCGCGTGTCGTCGGGCAGCGCGGCGAGCCTGCTCAGGGATTGCCACATCTGCGCCGGCGTACCCTCGAACAGCCTTCCGCAGCCCAGCGCGAACAGCGTGTCGCCGCAGAACAGCGCCTTCGATCCGGCGAACCAGAAGGCGATATGGCCCTTCGTGTGGCCTGGCACGTCGAAGATTCGGGCTTCCTCGCCGCCCAGACTCCACGTCTCGCCATCGGCCAGTTGCACGTCGATCCCGGGGATGCGGTCGGCATCGGCCTGGGGCCCCACGATCTGGCAGCCGGTGGCGGCTTTCAGCGCCAGGTTGCCGCCGACATGGTCGGGGTGATGATGGGTGTTGAGGATATGGCTCAGCCGCCAGCCGCGTTTTTCCAGCGTGGCCAGCACCGGCTCATGCACGGCGGGGTCGACCACGCCGGTGGCGCCCGTCGCCGGGTCATGCGCTAGGTAGACGTAATTGTCGCTGAGCACGGGAATCTGCACGATTTCGAGAGGCATGGCGTCATTCTCAACAGGGGCGGCGGAAGCTGCTAATATAGCGCGATGCTGCGCCCCGACATCATCGATCTGCGCGAATTCTACGCCAACCCGCTGGGTCGCGCGGTGCGCCGCCTGCTGCGGCCGAAACTGCGCGCCTTCTGGCCCGATGTGCATGGCCTGACGGTGCTTGGCCTTGGCTATGCCACGCCTTACCTGCGCATCTTCGAGGGCGAGGCCGAGCGGGTGATCGCCGCCATGCCGGGGCCGCAGGGCGTGGTGCGCTGGCCGCGCGGCCTGCCCGGCCGCGTCATGCTGGTGGACGAGGACGACCTGCCGCTGCCCGATGCCAGCGTGGATCGCCTGCTGCTGATGCATGCGCTGGAGAATTCGGAAAACACGCGGGCGCTTCTGCGCGAGGTGTGGCGCGTGCTGACCCCGCAGGGCCGTCTGCTGGCCGTGGTGCCGAACCGGCGCGGCCTGTGGGCGCATATCGAGGCCACGCCGTTTGGCCAGGGCCACCCCTATACGCCGCCGCAGCTCACGCGGCTGATGCGCGATGCGATGTTCTCGCCCACCCAGTCGCAGGCCGCATTGTGGCTGCCGCCGTCCGACCGCGCCTTCGTGATCCGGGCGGTGAATGCCTGGGAGAAGACCGGCGAAATCCTGTGGAGCCGCTTCTCCGGCGTGCTGCTGGTGGAGGCCGAGAAGCAGGTCTATGCCGCCGCCCCGGTGAAGGCCGTGAAGCAGAAGCAGCGCGCCTTTGTGCTCAATCCCGCAAGCCCCGCCCGCAGTTTCCGCAAGCGCGACGGCTCAGGCCCCGCGTCGGCGTAACACATTTACAGCCCGCACCGCCTATCGGCGGTGCAAGACGTAGACAGCCTGCGCGCCGAACCAGTTCGCCGCCGCGCCCTGCAGCTTCCAGCCATTGCGGTTGCCATGGCCGTCCACCGCGATGCGTTGCTCGACGATGAAGCCGTCGCGGGCGCACAGCTCGTCGAAATCCTGGATGGTGCAGAGATGGATGTTCTGCGTCTCGTACCACGGATCGTCCAGCGCCGCCGTCATCGGCATGCGACCGCCGAACATCAGCTGCAGCCGCACCCGCCAGTAGGCGAAATTGGGAAACGACACGATGGCGCGCCGGCCGATGCGCAGCATCTCGTGCAGCACCTTGCGCGGATTGCGCGTGGCCTGCAGGGTCAGGCTCAGCACCACGTAGTCGAAGGCGGCATCGGGATAATCGGGTAGGTCGGTATCGGCATCGCCCTGGATTACGCTCAGGCCGCGCGCCACGCAGGCATTCACGCCGCTCTGGCGGATCTCGATCCCCCTGCCATCCACCTGCTTCTCGTGCGCCAGGTATTCCAGCAGCGATCCGTCGCCGCAGCCGACATCCAGCAGGCGGCTTTGCGGCGCCACCATCTCGGCGATCATCAGCAGGTCGCGGCGGATGTCCTTGTGTGCGACATCCTTGATCGGAGCGCTGTTGGTCATGTCTGGCTCCCGTTCAGACCGCGCTGCTCGGCGCAGCCATCGAGAAAACCCTTCAGCGTGGCGAACATCACCGGCTCGTCGAGCAGGAAGGCGTCGTGGCCCTTGTCGGTCTCGATCTCGACGAAGCTGACATTGGCCGCCGCCGCGTTCAACGCGCGCACGATCTCCTTGCTTTCCGAGGTCGGGAACAGCCAGTCGGAGGTGAAGGACACTACGCAGAAGCGCGTCTTCGTGCCCTGGAAGGCATTGGCGAGATTGCCGCCGGCCTGCGCCGCCAGGTCGAAATAATCCATCGCGCGGGTGATGTAGAGATAGGAATTGGCGTCGAATCGCTCGACGAAGCTCGATCCCTGGTGCAGCAGGTAGCTTTCCACCTGGAACTCGGTCTCGAAGCCATAGGTGATGCGTTCGCGGTTCTGCAGGTTGCGGCCGAACTTGCGGTGTAATGCTGCTTCCGACAGGTAGGTGATATGGGCGGCCATGCGCGCCACGGCCAGGCCGGCGCGCGGAATGGTGTCGTGGTCGAAATAATCGCCCTGGTGCCATTGCGGATCGGCATAGATCGCCTGGCGGCCGACCTCGTGGAAGGCGATGTTCTGCGCCGAATGTTTGGCGGCGCAGGCGATCGGAATCGCCGAGAAGACGCGCTCGGGATAACTCGCCGCCCATTGCAGCACCTGCATGCCGCCCATCGAGCCGCCGATCACGCAGAACAGCTGGTGGATGCCCAGATGGTCCAGCAGCATGGCCTGGGCATTCACCATGTCGCGAATGGTGATGACGGGAAAGCGCAGGCCATAGGGTTTGCCCGTGGCCGGGTCGGTCTCGGCCGGGCCGGACGAGCCCATGCAGCCGCCCAGCACATTGGCGCAGATCACGAAGAATCGATCGGTATCGATGATCTTGCCCGGGCCCACGGCGGTCAGCCACCAGCCCGGCTTGCCGGTCACCGGATGGGTGTTGGCGACATGCTGGTCCATGGTCAGGGCATGGCAGATCAGGATCGCGTTCGACTTCTCGGCATTCAGGTGGCCATAGGTCGTATAGGCGATCTGGTAGGGGCCGAGATCCAGCCCGCAATCGAGCTTGAGCGGCAGGGTTTCGCCTAACGTGACCCGGTGGCCGGGGCCGACGGGATCGTGGCTGGACAGGGGGGGGAGTGCGGCACTCATGGCAGGCAGCCGGGATATCCTACAGGGCTTGGAGCGGGGATTTCCGCCAGCCCTGACGGGTGTGGCGAAGCCCGGCCGGGACCCTGTCCGGCGCGGGCCCCCGTGCTTAGTGACCCCCGCCGATGGTGTCAATGTTTTCTTTGCTTTTCAGGGGCGAAGCTCTTAAGACTATGCGGTTTTTCAGCCCCCGGTATCCTGTTTCCCATGAGTGACCATATCCCGAGCCTGGCCGATCTGCGGCGCGAGATCGACGTGCTGGACGACCAGATCCTGGATCTGCTGCGCCGGCGCGCCGAGGCCGTGCAGCGCGTCGCCACCGCCAAGCAGGCGACGGGTGACGGTTTCCTGCGGCCCAGCCGCGAGGCCCAGATCATCCGCCACCTGATCGCCCGCCATCGCGGCGCCCTGCCGGCCGCGTCCGTGTCGCGCATCTGGCGCGAGATGATCGCCGCCCTCTATCCCCTGCAGGCGAATGCCGTGAAGGTGGCGGTGCATGCCCCCAACAAATCGGCCGCCCGCTGGGACCTGGCGCGCGACTGGTACGGTTCCACCACGCCGCTGCAGCTCTGCACCACCGCCAACGCGGTGATGCGCGCGATCTCGGCCCAGCCGGCCGCCATCGGCGTGATGGCCCAGCCGGAAGACGGCGAGAAGGAAAGCTGGTGGCCGCAGCTCGCCTCGCGTTCGCCCGGCACGCCTCGCGTGATCGCGCGCCTGCCCTTCGTGCCCAATCCCCATGGCCGGCTGGCCGAGCTGGATGCCTATGTGATCGCCAATGCGCCGCCCGAGGATTCGGGCGAGGATCGCAGCCTGCTGGTGCTGACCATGACCGAGTCCGCGCCCAGCATCGCGCGGATTTCCGCCCTGCTGGCCCAGGTGGGTCTCGAAGGCCGGGTGCTGGCCCAGCATCGGCGCGGCGAGGATGGCGCCCGCGTGCTGCTGGAAAGCGACGGGTTCATGGCGGCCGACGATGCCCGGCTGGCCGCGCTGATTGCCGCCGACCCGAAACTGATCGACGATGCGGTGGTGATCGGCGCCTATGCCGTGCCGCTGCCCGCCGATCCGGCGTAAGACTGATTTCGACCAAGGAGTGCCTGCCGTGACCGCGCCGAAGCCGCAACCCGGAATTCTCGATATCGCGCCCTACAAGGGCGGCGAAGGCAAAGTGCCCGGCGTGACGAAGGTGCACAAGCTGTCGTCGAACGAAACGCCGATGGGGCCCAGCCCGAAGGCGATGGCGGTGTTCCAGCAGATGGCGACCGAGCTGCACCGCTATCCCGACGGCGCGGTGGATGCGTTGCGCCAGGCGCTGGCGAAGCATTACGGCATCCCGGCCGACAACATCGTGTGCTCGAACGGCTCGGACGAGATGATCTCGCTGATCTGCGCCGCCTATGTCGGCCCGGGCGACGAGGTGATCTATTCGCAATACGGCTTCATGATGTATCCGATCGCCACCCAGGCGCGCGGCGCGACGCCGGTGAAGGCGGCGGAAAAGAACTTCACCGCCGATGTGGATGCGATCCTGGCCGCCGTCACGCCGAAGACGCGGCTGGTATTCCTCACCAACCCGAACAACCCCACCGGCACGTATATCCCGGCCGCCGAGCTGCGCCGCCTGCGCGCCGGCCTGCCGGCCCATGTGCTGCTGGTGATCGACGCGGCTTATGCCGAATATGTCAGCCGCAACGACTATTCCAACGGCATGGAGCTGGTGGCCGGCTCCGACAACACGATGGTGCTGCGCACCTTCTCCAAGATCTACGGCCTGGCCGCTTTGCGGCTGGGCTGGGCCTATGCGCCGGCCAACGTGATCGACGTGCTCAACCGCGTGCGCGGCCCGTTCAACGTCAATGCCGCGGCCCAGGCCGCCGGCGTCGCCGCCCTGGAAGACACCGCCTGGGTCGAGAAGGCCCGCGCCCATAACGATGCCGAACTGGCGCGCGTCACCGCCGCGTTGCAGAAACTCGGCATCGAAATCCTGCCCAGCGTGGCGAATTTCCTGCTGATGCGTTTCCCCGGCGGGCCCGAGCAGGTCAAGGCGGCCGATGCCGCCCTGCGCCAACGCGGCCTGATCCTGCGCGGCATGGGCGGTTATGGCCTGAACGATGCCCTGCGCCTGTCCATCGGCACGGTCGAGGAAGACGACATGGTGATCGCGGCCCTCACCGACGTGATGAAAGGCTGAACGCGGTGTTCGATCGTCTCGCCATCATCGGCATCGGCCTGATCGGCTCGTCGATCGCGCGCGCCGCGCGCGAGCATGGTCTGGCGAAGCATATCGCGATTGCCGATGCCAGCGAAACGCACCGCAAACAGGCGCAAGACCTGAAGCTGGGCGACAGCGTGCATAACGATGCGGCCGAGGCCGTGAAGGATGCCGATCTGGTGCTGCTCTGCGTGCCGCTGGGTGCCAATGCCGCGGTCGCCGCCCATATCGGCGCGGCGCTCAAAAAAGGCGCCATCGTTTCCGATGTCGGCTCGTGCAAGCAGGCGGTGATCCGCGATGTGGCGCCGCATCTGCCCGAAGGCGTGCATCTGGTGCCGGGCCATCCGGTGGCGGGCACCGAGCATTCCGGCCCGCAGGCCGGTTTCGCCGCGCTGTTCCAGAACCGCTGGTGCATCCTCACGCCCGAGGCCGGCACGGACGCCGCCGCCGTGGAGAAGGTGAAGGCCTTCTGGGCCGCCATCGGCAGCAAGGTCGAGATCATGGAGCCGCGCCATCACGACCTGGTGCTGGCGATCACCAGCCATGTGCCGCACCTGATCGCCTACAACATCGTCGGCACCGCTGACGACCTGGAGACCGTGACGGAATCGGAAGTGATCAAGTATTCTGCCGGCGGTTTCCGCGATTTCACCCGCATCGCCGCCTCCGACCCCACCATGTGGCGCGACGTCTTCCTCAACAACAGGGAAGCGGTGCTGGAAATGCTCGGCCGCTTCACCGAGGACCTGATCGCCCTGCAACGCGCGATCCGCTGGGGCGAGGGCGACGCTTTGTTCGACCTGTTCACCCGCACCCGCGCCATCCGCCGCGCCATCATCGATGCCGGCCAGGAAACCGCCGCGCCCGATTTCGGCCGCGGCGCCGGTGCGAAGGGCGACGCCCAGTCCTGATTACAAAATGGGGCCCCGGGTCGAGCCCGGGGTGACGGAAGAAAAGTCCAGGCGCTTATTCCACCATCGTCATGCCGGGCTTGACCCGGCATCCCATTTTTTCTGGTGGCCTTATTGCACTGGCACCGCCAGCACCGGCGCCAGAGTGAACAGGGCCACCGGGCCGAGGAACAGTTTGCCGTCTTGCGCGGTCAGCGGCACCGGCAGATAGGGTTCACCCTTCGCATCCCGCTTGGTCACCAGCGTCAGGGCGGCCTTGGCCGCCGTCGCCTCGTTTGGCTTCATCCTGCCGGCGGCCACCAGCGCGTCGATGCCGATGGTGGCATTGCGGATCTGGCCGCCCATGGCGCCGAGCGGGCGGAATTGCCTGTCCACGGTGAGCGAGCCGTCGCCATCCAGCATCATGCCGCCCCAATGCAGGCTCACGGTCTGCAGGTCGATCACGCCGCCGCCATCGCGCCACGAGGCCAGCAGGGCTTCCGGGCTGTTGCCATAGGCGGCGCCGCGCGCGGTGCCGATCAGTTTCAGCTGCGCGATCTGCCGGCCCAGCGGTCCCTCGGCGCTGTCGGGCAGCTGGATGTTTTCCGCCTGCAGCGACAGGTCGGCGCTGGGCGGCTGGTTGCCGGCGCGGCGGCCATGCAGCAGCAGCTTGTCGGCCGTCCAGCCGTTCAGCGCCGCGCCGGAAAACTGCGGCCTGGCGATATCGGCGGCGAAGCGCAGGGCCGTGTTGGTGCTGTCCAGCACCAGGCTGGCGCGGAAACGCTCGGCCGCCAGGTCAAGCCGCTTGTCCTGGCCCGCTTCGCGCCAGACCAGGCGCTGCCGGCCCGGCAGCTCGAAGATCACGTGATGCCGATCCCAGAATTGCAGATGCGCGGTGATCTCGTCGGCGGCGATCTGCCAGCCGAACGGACTCTGCGGATCGCGCCAGCGTGGCCGCTCGATGGTCAGCGACAGCCGGTAGGGAAAACCCCAGAGCCGCAGGCCGGCATGCTCCACCTCGCGGCCCAGGCGTTTCTGGACCTCGATCCAGGCGTTGGCCTGGGCCGCCACCTGGTCGGCCAGGTGCGACCACAGGACGTAATAGCCGAGCAGGGCGCCGACGATCAGGCCGGCCAGGACGATATAGCGCATGGCGAGGATATAGCAGGCCCTCCCGGCCTTCTCCAGCTTGCCAACAGCCTCTGCTTGCCATAGCTGGTCATTAAACCGATAGTGCCATGAACAATCCGTCGCCTCCCGCCGTTATGTCCTCTTCGACTGTCACCAAACCCGCTTCCTTGCAGACCTGGGCCATCGCTGCCATGCCGGGCCTGTTCGTGCTGCTGTGGTCCACCGGCTTCATCGGCGCCAAGCTCGGCCTGCCCTATGCCGAGCCGATGACCTTCCTGGTGCTGCGCTTCGCCATCGTCACCGTTCTGCTCTGCATCTTCGCGGGCCTGAGCGGCGCGCCCTGGCCGCGGGACTGGGCCATGGCCGGCCATATCGCGGTGGCGGGCCTGCTGCTGCACGGCGTCTATCTCGGCGGCGTCTTCGCCTCGATCTTCCATGGCGTGCCGGCCGGCATCTCGGCGCTGATCGTCGGCATCCAGCCGTTATTGGTGGCCGCCGCCGCCGGCCCGGTGCTGGGCGAACGCGTCACGGCCAGGCAATGGCTCGGCTTAGGCCTGGGCCTGAGCGGCGTGGTGCTGGTGGTCTGGACCAAGCTGGATATCGGCGTCGGCACCGCCTGGGGCTACGCACTCTCGGGCATCGCGCTGCTCGGCATCACCACCGGCACGCTGTACCAGAAGAAATCCTGCCCCGCCATCGACCTGCGTTCGGGCACGGCGATCCAGTTCGCCGCCACCACGGTTGCCCTGGTACCCTTTGCGCTGCTGTTCGAAACCCGGCAGGTGCAATGGAGCGGCGAATTCCTTTTTGCGCTCGGCTGGCTCTGCATCGTGCTCTCCCTGGGCGCCATCACGCTGCTGTTCATCCTGATCCGGCGCGGCGCGGCGGCCAGGGTCTCCAGCCTGTTCTTCCTGGTGCCGCCCTGCACGGCTTTGGTGGCCTATTTCCTGTTCGGCGAAAGCTTAAGCGCGCTGGCGCTCGTCGGCATGGCCGCCACCATGCTGGGCGTAGCTTTGGTCAACATCGCGCCCAAGACGAATACATGAACCCCAGCAAATGAACCGGCGCCATATTCCTTTCGACCACGAAGAGCCTTTGCCCGGCGAATTGGCGCCGCCGTTTCCCCAGATCATCCCTGAGAAGGGCCAGCCGCTCTGGGTGTTCGGCTACGGCTCGCTCATGTGGGACCCGGGTTTCCCGTTCACGAAGCAGATGACGGCGCGGCTCTGGGGTTACCATCGCGGTTTCTGCGTCTGGTCGCACCGTTATCGCGGCACGCCGGAGCGGCCCGGCCTGGTGCTGGGCCTGATGCCGGGCGGCTCCTGCACCGGCAAGGCCTTCCGCGTGAAGCGCGGCGACGAAACCGCCGTGATCGACTATCTCTATCGCCGCGAAATGGTCACCGGCGTCTACCGCCCGGGCTTCCATCTGGCGCAGATGGAAGACGGCACCAGGGTGAAGGTGCTGGCCTTCGTGGCCGATCCGCACCACAAGCAGTATGCAGGGTACTTAGGCGAGCAGCAGGTGATCGAGACCATCGCCTCCTGCTGCGGCGCGCGCGGCCCCAATGCGGTGTATCTGGCCAACACGGTGGCGCATCTGGACGAACTGGGCATCGGCGACGGCCCGCTGCATCACCTGCTGGCGGAAGTGAAAAAACGCTGTCCGGGGATTTGATCCCTACTGAAACCGTCATGCCCTGACTTGGTCCGGGCATCCACGAGTTTGTTTTTTCTGCGACAAAGACATGGATGGCCGGGTCAAGCCCGGCCATGACGGCTAGATTTTAGCCGCCACCTTGTATTCATCCCGCAATTCGCGCTTCAGCACCTTGCCGATCGCGCTGCGCGGCAGCAGGTCGCGGAATTCGATGCCTGAGATGCGCTGCATCTTGCCGAGCTTCCCGTTAGCCCAGGCGAGCAACTCCGGCGCGCCGATCTCAGCGCCCGGCGCCTTCACCACGAAGGCCACCGGCGTCTCGCCCCATTGTTCGCTCGGCACGCCCACCACGGCCACGTCGAACACGGCCGGGTGCTGACGCAGCACGGCTTCCAGGTCGCTGGGATAGATGTTGAAGCCGCCCGAGATGACCATGTCCTTGCGGCGGTCCATCAGCTGCAAAAAACCGTCCTCGTCGAAGCGGCCCAGGTCGCCGGTGCGGATAAAGCGTTTGCCGGTCTCGTCGAACCATTCGGCTTCCGCCGTCTTGCCCGGCTGCTTGTGGTAATTGGTCATGATGGCGCCGGAATGGCCGACGATCTCGCCGATCTCGCCCGGTTTCGCCGGTTTGCCGTCCTCGGTGATCAGGCGGATGTCGTGGCCTTCGGCCGGCCGGCCCACGGTATGCAGCTTGGTGGGGAATTCGTCGGCGATCAGGATGCAGGTGCCGCCGCCCTCGGTCATGCCGTAATACTCGATCAGCTTGCCGGGCCAGCGTTTCAGGATGTCGGCCTTCAGGGCCGCATTGAATGGCGCGGAGGTGCAGAACTTGGCGCGGAAAGCGCTCAGGTCATGTTTGTCGAAATCTGGATGCGCCATGATGCGCTGGTACTGCACCGGCACCAGCATCGTGTGCGTCACGCGGTGCTGCTGCGCCAGGTCCAGGTATTTCAAGGCGTCGAATTTCGCCATCAGGATCGCCGTGCCGCCGCCGGCCAGCGTCGGAAACAGACTGACCAGAGTGGTGTTGGAATACAGCGGCGTGGACAGCAGCGTGATGGCGGCGCGGTCATAGCCGTACATGTTGGCGCGCTGCATGTGCATCCAGCGCATGCCATGCGACTGCACGATGCCTTTGGGCGTGCCGGTCGTGCCCGAGGAATAGATGATGTTGAACGGCATCGCCGGCGTAATGCCCACCGGCGCCGGTTTTGTGCCCACCGGCGCCAGCCAGGTCTCGAAGGCGGGCGTATCCAGCCGGATGCGGCGCGGCAGCTGCGGCAGAACATCCTTCAGCGCCGTCTCGTTGTCGCCATCGAGGAACAGCAGCGCGGCATCGGCGTCGCTGGCCATGGCGACGATCTGCTCGGGCAGCGAGGAGGGCGCCAGCGGCGCCACCGCGAGGCCGGCGCGCAACGCGCCGAGATAGACCACCACGTAATCGTTGCGCGAATAACTGACGATGTTGACGCTGTGTTTTGCCCCGTCGCGCTGCAACGCCGCCGCGACACGGTTGGCGCGGGCGTCGAGCTGGCCGTAGGTCAGCAGGCCTTCCGCGTCGACCAGCGCCGGATGGTCCGGCCGCTCGGTCGCATGGGCGGCGACCAGCCCGGAGAGCGTGCCGAATTCGGAGTTGAGAATGTCGTCGGCTCTGCTCATCTCACAGCTCCATGCCAATGATCGCGCCCAGCTCGGCCAGGGCCCTGTCCGGGTCTTCCACCTTGATGGTGCGCATGCCCATGGCGGCGGCGGGTTTCAGGTTGATGCCGAGATCGTCGAGGAACACGGCCTCAACCGGCTGGATGTCCAGCAGGGCGCAGGCGCGTTCGTAGAAGGCGGGCTCGGGCTTGCGCACGCCCACCTTGCTCGACTCCACCACCACGTCGAACAGCTGCATCACCCCGGCCACGGCCGCGGCCTTTTCCGGGCTCACCGCCATCGCCGGCCCGTGGCCCAGCGGCATGTTGTTGGTCAGGCAGGCGATGCGGAACCGCGTCTTCACGGTTCTGAGTGCCGCCACCATGCGCGGCCGCACCTCGCCCGAGACCAGCTTCAGCACCTCGCGGCCGTGCACGTCATGGCCCAGGGCCTTCGCTTCCGCCGCGAAGAGATCGCCGAAGGTCGCGGCATCCACCTCGCCGCGCTCGAAGCGCGCCCAGGCATTGGCATGCGGGTTGATCGAGTTGACCCGGCGCAGGAAATCGCGCGGCAGGCCGCGGGCCTCTTCATAGCGGCGGAAGGCCTCGAAGGGCGAGGTGAGGATCACCCCGCCGAAATCCCATAACACCGCCCGGATGGACGGCTGTGCCTGATCGGAACTCATGCGGCCTGCGCGGTGCGTTTCCCTAGCGGCAACGCCTTACGCGCGCGTAAAGCCCTGCCTTATCCGCACTTACTATAGCCGCAGGAGGTGCAGGTATCGCAACCCTCGGAGCGGATCAGGCCGGGCTGGCCGCATTTCGGACATTGCCGCAGACCGGATAAGGGTTTCGGCGTTTCCGCGTTGGCGGCCAGCGCCAGCACGGCTTTTTCCTCGCGCTGGGCATGGGGATCGGCCATGAAGCCGATCTCGATCAGGTGGCGTTCGATCACCTCGCCGATGGCCGCCAGCAGCGAGGGCACGTAGCGCCCGCCCATCCAGTGGCCGCCGCGCGGATCGAACACGGCCTTCAGCTCCTCCACCACGAAGCTGACGTCGCCGCCGCGCCGGAACACCGCCGACATCATGCGGGTCAGCGCCACGGTCCAGGCATAGTGTTCGGTGTTCTTCGAGTTGATGAACACCTCGAAGGGGCGCACGCGGCCATCCTGGATGATGTCGTTCAGCGTGATGTACATCGCGTGCTCGGAGTCCGGCCAGGTGATCTTGTAGGTGCGGCCGGGCAGGGCCTCGGGCCGGTCCAGCGGCTTGGTCATGTAGACCACGCCGCCAGCGGATAATGGATCGCGCGAACGGCTTTCCACCGGCCGCAATTCGGCCGGGCGCATGGCGGAGCCAAGCGGCAGTTCGGCCTGCTGGGCGGCCTCGGCCGGCTTTTTCTTGTCGTCCTTCTTCACGCTCAGCACCGAGCCGGTGATGTCGTTCGGGCGATAGGTGGTGCAGCCCTTGCAGCCCTGCTCGTAGGCCATCGCGTAGACGTCCTTGAAGCTATCGAAATCGATGTCTTCGGGCACGTTGATGGTCTTGGAGATCGAGCTGTCGATGTATTTCTGCACGGCGGCCTGCACGCGCACATGGTCGGCGGGCGACAGGTCCTGCGCCGTCACGAAAGCCTCGGTCAGCGGCGCGTTGTCGCCCTTCAGCTGGCGATAGAGGCGATAGGCATAATCGCTCACCTCTTCCTGCTGGCGGCTGCCATCGGGCAGCAGCACGCTGCGGGTATAGGTGAAGCTGAAGACCGGCTCCAGGCCCGACGAGATGTTGTCGGCGAACAGCGAGATCGTGCCGGTCGGCGCGATCGAGGTGAGCAGCGCGTTGCGGATGCCATGCTGCGCGATGGCAGCCCGCACGTCTTCGTCCAGTTCGCGGATGCTCTCGCCATTCAGGTAGGCATCCCGGTCGAACAGCGGGAAGGCGCCTTTTTCCTTCGCCAGCTCAACAGACGTGAGATAGGCCACCCGCTGCAGCCGCTTCATCCAGGTTTCGATCAGTTTGATCGAGGCGGCCGAGCCATACCGCGCGCCCACCATGATCAGGGCATCGGCCAGGCCGGTAACGCCCAGCCCGATGCGGCGCTTGGCCTGGGCCTCGTGCTGCTGCTGCTCCAGCGGAAAGCGCGACACGTCGATGGTGTTGTCCATCATGCGCACGGCGCTGCGCACCAGCCGCTCCAGCGCCGCGATATCCAGCTCGGCCTCGGCCTCGAAGGGCTGTTTCACCAGCCGCGCCAGGTTGATCGAGCCCAGCAAACAGGCGCCGTAAGGCGGCAAGGGCTGCTCGCCGCAGGGATTGGTGGCGGCGATGGTCTCGCAATAGGCCAGGTTGTTGCGGCGGTTGATGCGGTCGATGAAGATCACGCCGGGCTCGGCGAAGGCATAGGTCGCCCGCATGATCTTGTCCCACAATTCGCGGGCCTGCACGGTGCGATAGGCGGTGCCGTTGAATTTCAGTTCCCAGGGCAGATTCTGCTTCACGGCCGCCATGAAGGCATCGGTCACCAGCACCGACAGGTTGAACATGCGCAGCCGGCCCGCCTCGCGCTTGGCCTCGATGAAGGCTTCGATATCCGGGTGGTCGCAGCGCAGCGTCGCCATCATGGCGCCGCGCCGGCTGCCGGCCGACATGATGGTGCGGCACATGGCGTCCCACACATCCATGAAACTGAGCGGCCCCGAGGCATCGGCGCCCACGCCCTTCACCGGCGCGCCGCGTGGCCGCAACGTCGAGAAGTCATAGCCGATGCCGCCGCCCTGCTGCATGGTCAGCGCTGCTTCCTTCAAATGCTCGAAGATGCCGCCCATGTCGTCGGGGATCGTGCCCATGACGAAGCAGTTGAACAAAGTCACGTTGCGCCCGGTGCCGGCGCCGGCCACGATGCGGCCGGCCGGCAGGAAACGGAAATCCTCCAGCGCCTCGAAAAAATCCGGCTCCCACTGGGCCGGATTTTTCTCCGGCGCGGCCAGGGCCCTGGCGATGCGGCGCCAGGTATCGGGGATGGCAAGGTCGAGCGGATTCCCGTCCGGGCCTTTCAGCCGGTACTTCATGTCCCAGATTTGCTGCGAAATCGGCGCGATCGGCGACATACGGAATCCTGTGAAAAAAGCAGACGGAAAAAAGCAGACGGAAAGCGGCGCCGATGGCTTCAAAACGGCCGGCGCCGCAGCTCTTTGACTCTATCGCCCGGGGGGTGAGAGTCCAGCGTAATGTTCTCTTAATGTTTCTACAGATTGATCAACCGGCAGGCAGGGCACAATATCTTGTGAAGTCTGGAGAATCCGGCTTATCCCCGTGATCCGCACACAGGTCTTTTGCAGTTATCCCAGGTTATGCACAGGCCGGATTAGATCGTGCATGCCGGGTTAGTCCGCATAGTGTATCTATACGCGATACGCAAAGCCCGCTATCCTGCCGCCATGATCGTCGGTTTCCGGCACAAGGGCCTGGAGCTTCTCTTCCGCACGGGATCGACGCGCGGCGTGCAGGCGGCCCATGCGCCCAAGCTGTCGCGCATCCTCGCCGCACTTGATGTGGCGGCGGGCAGTGAAGACCTCAACCTGCCGGCGTTCAGGTCGCACCCGCTCAAGGGCAAGCTGAAAGGCCACTGGTCGATCTGGGTGAACGGCAACTGGCGCGTGACCTTCCGCTTCATCGGCACCGATGTCGAACTGGTCGATTACCAGGATTATCATTGAAGGAGGCGGCCATGATGAAACACCACCCCCATCCCGGCCTGCTGCTGCGCGAGGATGTGCTTGAACCGCTCGGCCTGCAGGTGAAGCAGGCGGCCGACCGCCTCGGCATGTCGCGCGTGGCGCTGTCGCGGGTGCTGAACGGCCGCGCCGGCATCAGTCCCGATCTTGCGATCCGGCTGGAAAAGGCCGGCGTCAGCACCGCGCGGTTCTGGATGGCTTTGCAGGCCAATTACGATCTGGCCCAGGCGCAGAAGCGCAAGCAGCCGCCGGTGAAGGCGTTGCAGCCGAAAGCGGCGGCTTAAGTCTTCAGCTTCGCCCGCGTCTCCGCTTCCAGCGCCGCCTGCGCGGTTTCGATCTCGGTTTCCAGCCGCGCCATGAATGTCTCGCGGTCCAGTCCCGCTGGTATCGCGGGCAAAAAGCGCATCACGATGGTGCCGGCCGGGCGCTTCAGGCCATGCTTGGGCCAGAAGAAGCCGGAATTGAGCGCCACCGGCACGACGGGAATCTTCAGATCGCGATAGAGCGCCGCCACGCCGGGCTGGTAGGCGTGCGGCTGGCCGGGCAGGGTGCGCGTGCCCTGCGGGAAGATGATCAGCTTGCGCCCTTCAGCCGCCGCGTCACGCGCGCTTTTCAGCATGGATTTAAGCGCCTTGGCGCCGCCGGCGCGATCCACCGCGATCATGCCCTGGACGCGGCAGAGCGCGCCGTAGATCGGAATTTTCAGCAATTCCTGCTTCATCACGATGGCCGGGCCACGAAACAGCGCCAGCACGATGGCGGTGTCCCACAGCGACTGGTGCTTGGACGCGATCAGCGCGGCGCCCTGCGGGATATGCTCAACGCCCTCGATGCGATAGGTGATGCCGGCGATGCGCCTGAGCAGCCAGTTGATGCTATCCGACCAGAATTTGCCGATGGCGAAGATCTGCGCGCGGTTGCCGAGAATAAGCGGGATCAGGCTGTAAAGCGCGATCAGCGTGCTCCAGGCCAGGAAGGCGATCTGGAAGAGCAGTCCGCGCAGCCCGCTCATTCGGTCGCCTTGGGTTCAGGTGTCTTCGGTTCAGGCGCCGCTGGTTCCGCCGCTTTCGGTTCCTCTGGCTCCGTTGCCGGTGCTGGTGCGGGCGTCTCGGGGGCTTCCGGCTTCGCTTCTGGCGATGCCTTGCGCACCGTGCTTTCGGCGCCGCTGGCGGCCACCGTCTCGGCCAGCATGGTGTCCAGATGCGCGCGCAGCAGGGCGGCGGCGTATTTGGTGTATTCGCCGAGCAGGAACA
>NZ_JANLJJ010000065.1:22959-28233 GCF_029255545.1 Ferrovibrio sp.
AGATGCGCGCGCAGCAGGGCGGCGGCGTATTTGGTGTATTCGCCGAGCAGGAACAGCGTGGCGGCGCGGCGCTGCCACCAGTCCTCCACCCGCATGGCATCCGAGCGCACCGGATGCGGCAGCACGGCGATGTCGGTCAGGCGGCGGCGGAATTCCACCATCGCGCGCGGCATGTGGTAATTCGCCGTCACCACGCGCAGGGATTTGTAGCCGCGCGCCCGCGCCCAGCTCGCCGCCTCGATGGCGTTGCCCGCCGTATCCACGGCCTCGAAGCCCAGGTCGACGCAGCAGTCGAACAGCAATTGCAGGTCGATGCCGTTCCAGTCATTCGAGGCCTGCGCCGAATCCGGCATCGCCGGGATGGCGGCCTGAATCAGCGAGGCCTTGGTGGTGGTCGGCGCCACGCCCGAGACCAGCAGGCGCTCGGCCTTTTCCTCATGCAGCAGGCGCAACGCGGTGCTCAGGCGCACCGCGCCGCCGGTCAGCACCACGATGGCATCCGAGCGGTCCTCGCCCGGCGGCACGAACTGCTCGACGCGCTCCAGATAGGCCAGGCCGCCGCCCAGCCAGAGCAGCGCGATGGCGGCAAAGGCCAGCAGCCAGCGGCCCAGCCGGGTGGTCACGGGAATATCGGTATCGCGGCGGGCCATCAGGGTTTCATTGTCTCAGCGGGTGGTTGCTTCGCTCGGTTCGTTCAGGTCGCTCAGCAGTCGCGCCACCGCATCGGGCAGCGATTCGGCAATGGTCACCGGCAGCACGTCCTCTGGCAAGCCGGTCGCCTGGGTCTTTTTGCCCTTGCCGGTGCGCACCAGGATGCGGCGGCAGCCGGCCGCCATGGCGGCCTGCATGTCGGTCACCGCATCGCCGATGAACACGGTCTCATGCGGCGCGACGCGGAACATCGCCATCGCCTCGCGCAGCATGCCGGGGCCGGGTTTGCGCCGGTCGGTCACGGCCCAGGGCGGATCGGGGGCGAAGAAGATCGCGTCGATCCGCGCGGGCGCGATGCGGTCGCGCAGGTCGGCATGGATACGCGCCAGCATCGCCTCGTCGATGATGCCCTTGCCGATGCAAGCCTGGTTGGTGCACAGCGCCACCGGCCAGCCGCGCGCATTCAGTTTTGCAATCGCCTCGCCCACGCCGGGCAACAGGATCAGCTCGGCCGGCGATTTCACGTAATCGTCGGGATAGTCCTGGTTCAGCACGCCGTCGCGGTCGAGCAGGATCAGCATGGTCACACCATGGCCCGCAGTGCGCCCAGCACGGTCAGCCGCGCGGTGACGATGGCAAGTCCCGCCGCCGCCAGCGGCAGCACCAGCAAAGCCAGCCAATGCCACCAGGCCAGGGCCAGGCCGGGCAGCAGCCCGGCGCCAACGCCGCCGGCCAGGAACTGGATCGCCAGCAGGATCGCGATGGCCAGCGCGATGCCGGCGGTGCCGCCATGGATAGCCTGGCGCGCCACATGGCGCTGGAACTGCCTGGCGATATAGCCGTCCTCGGCGCCGATCAGGTGCAAAAGCTCGATCGTGTCGCGCCGGGCTGCCAGCCCGGCCCGTGTTGCAAAGATCACCATTGCCGCCATCGCCAGGCCGACCAGCAGCACGATGCCGCCGCCTAAGGATTGCAGCAGGCGGCCGAGCTGCACCAGGCGGTCGAGCCAGGGCTTGGGGTCATCCAGCCGCGCGCCCGGCACGGCGCTTTGCAAACGCGCGCTCAGGGCATCCACCGACAACGCGGCATTCTCAGCCAGCGTCACGTCGATCAGGCCGGGCAACGGCAGGTCGGCCTGCAGCGCGTCGCGGCCCAGCCAGGGCTGCAGCAAAGCCTCGACGGCGGGTTTGGGCAAAGCCTCGGCGCTCTGCACGCCGGGCACGCCGCGCAGCAGCGCGATGGCGGCATCGACGCGCGGCTGCATCGGCTGGCCCGGCCGGTCAGCGATCTGCACGGTCAGCTTCGACGACACGCCGCGCCGCCAGCCCTCGATGCTGCCGCCCAGGCTCAGCGCGCCGGCGAGCGCCAGGGCGGCGAGGAACACCATCACCGCCAGCGCCCAGGGCAGGAAACGCGTGCCGGAATCGGCTTCCAGCTGCAGGTCGGAAACGGCGCGGCGCTTCTTGCTCATGCGGCGTTCCGTTCGATGTTCAGCTGCCCGGCGCGCAGGCGCATCACCGGAAAGCGGAACTGCTGCAGAAGCTGCGTGTCATGGGTGGCCAGCACGACAGCCGTGCCCAGCTTGTTCAGCTCGACGAACAGGTACATCAGGCGCTGCGCCATATCGGCATCGACGTTGCCGGTGGGTTCGTCGGCCAGAAGAAGGCTCGGCCTGGCAATCACGGCCCGCGCAATCGCCACGCGCTGTTTCTCGCCGCCCGACAGGGTGGCCGGCCGCGCCTCCAGCCGGTCGCCCAGGCCAACCCAGGTCAGCAGCTCGATGACATGCTCGCGCGTGCGCCGCTCGTCGGCGCCGGCGATGCGGAGCGGCAGGGCGACATTGTCCAGCGCGGTCAGGTGATCAAGCAGGCGGAAATCCTGGAACACCACGCCGATGCGCCGCCGCAGCATCGGCAGGGCGGCGCGGCTGGCGGTCGAGACGTCCTGGCCGAACATGGTGATCAGGCCCCGGCTGGGCCGCTGGGCCAGGTAGAGCAGTTTCAGCAGGGAGGTCTTGCCGGCGCCGCTGGGCCCGGCCAGGAAATGGAAGGACCCGGGCGCCAGGGCGAAGCTGACGTCCCGCAGCACCTCCGGCCCCGGGCCGTACCGCATGCCGACATTCTGGAAACGCACCAAGCCCGAATCTCCCAATGCCTTGCGCGCCAATATCTTGCGGGGAAGTAGCCTTGCTTCGGCGGCCCCGTCCGTCCTATAAGGGAAAGCATCCGGAAACGCAAAAGGGGCTGGCTTCAGGCAGTTCACAGGCATGATCCTCACCTGCCCAAGCTGCGCCACGCGGTTTCACGTCGATCCCACGGTGTTTGGCGCCGGCCCGCGGAAAGTGCGGTGCTCGCGCTGCCGGGAGACCTGGCGGCAGGAACCGCTGCCCGAACCGGAGCCCGAGATTGCCCCGGCACCCCCGGCTGTCCAGGCGACGATCCAGGGCGCCGGCCAGAATCCGGCCGCGCCGCCGGCCCCGGAACCGCCCGCCCTGGACGATGAGGAATGGGTGCCGCCGCCGCCGCCCGGTGGTGCGCCGCCCCCGCCCATGGCGCCGCCATCCCCGCCCGACCTCGACGCGCCGCCGCCGCCGCGCATCAGCGGCTTTGACGAGGATGACGACGACCTGCTGCTGAAGGACGACGACCGCCCGCCGTTGCATCCGCCGCTGGACGAGCCGTTTTCCGGCGAGCATGACGGGGACGACGATCCCGACGCGGTGCTGAACCGCCGCCGCGCCCGCCTGGCCGAGGCCGGCGTGCAGCGTCCACCGTCCAAGGTGCGGAAACAGCGGTCCTGGGCCTGGCTCGGCTGGCTGCTGCTGTTCGCCCTGCTCGGCGCCGCCGGCTATGGCGGCTACACCAAACGGGCCGAGCTGATTGCCTTTTATCCGCCGCTGGCCAAGCTCTACGAGATGATCGGCCTGCCGGTCGAAACCTCGGAATGGCTGGGGCTGGAGCTGCATAACCTGAAATCCGCCACCATCCTCGATGGCGGCCAGACCCGCATTGCCGTGTCGGGCGAGGTGGTCAATGTCGGCGGCAGCGACCGGCCGCTGCCGGCGCTCCGCGTCGCCATGCGCGGCGCCGGCGGTCAGGAACTGGCCAATTACACCCTCCAGCTCGAGCAGAGCAGCATCGCCGCCGAGGAGAAGCTCAGCTTCGACGTCAAGCTGCCGGCCCCGCGTGAGGAGGTCACCGACCTGGAAGTCGCCTTCGCCAGCCAGCCGGCCCAGTAAAAGCGCCGCAAGAGTCGCCGCCGCAATCCACTCTTCCTGACTGTTTTATCCTGAACCCAGCGGTTGTGCGTTTACGTATCAATTGCCCGTTTCTCTTGAAGGCGAATCGGTGTTAGGGTTAACCGCTGGTTGCGGCATCGCGGATGCCGGGCCACGCCCAGCTGATCCAGAAAAGGTGGCTGTCCCGGGGCGAGAAACCGTCCGCAACACGGGCAGCCGTCGGCGAGGGAAGATGGCGCGGATATTGGTCGCCGAAGACGAAGTGGCGGTGCGCGAGTTCATCCGTCGTGTCCTCGAAGCCCGTGGACACGAGGTTGTCGCCGTGGGCGACGGCGCCGAAGCCGTCGTCAAGCTGAGCCGTGGCGCGTTCGACCTGCTGCTCGCCGATATCGTCATGCCCAACATGGATGGCGTCGAATTGTCGCTCAAGGCGGCGCGCGACTGGCCGCATCTCACCGTACTGCTGATGTCGGGCGTCGCGATGGAACGTCGCCGCGCCCATGGCATCGGCCAGCTAGCCAATGCCATCCTGAACAAGCCCTTCAGCATGGCCGACCTGGCCCAGGCGGTGGAATCCGCGCTTGAGCTCGCGGCGGACGCGGATTAGGCGCGTCAGCTGTCGCTTGCAACAAATATCGTCATGCCCGGGTTTGGCCCGGGCATCCACGAGTTTGTTAAAAAGAAAACGTGGATCCTCGGGCCAAGCCCGAGGATGACGGTTTTTTGTGTGAGAAGCAGGTCGGATTCAGAGCTGCCGCGCCTATAGCGCGTTGGAGATTTCCAGCAGGTTGCCGTCGGGATCGCGCAGGTAGGCCGACAGGATCGGTCCCGTCGCGCCGGTGCGCCGCACCGGTCCGTCCTCGACGGCGACGCCGCAGGCCCGCAGATGCGCGATCACCTCGTCCAGCGGCATCCGCGTCAGGAAACACAGATCGGCGCTGCCCGGCAGGGGCTGCCGCGCCTTCGGCTCGAATTCGCGGCCCTGCTGATGCAGGTTGATTTTCTGCCGGCCGAAGCCGAGTGCGACGCGCTGGCTGCCATCGGCGGCGGCGAAACGCACCGGCTGCATGCCCAGCACGGTTTCATAGAAAGCCACCGTGGCCTCGATGTCGCGCACGGTCAGCACCAGATGGTCAAGTGAGTCGATCATGGGGGCAACTTAGCATCGCTGTGTCGGTGACGGGTGCGAGAAATTATCAAGCCCACGACAAAGCATCATCCGTCATCCTCGGGCTTGGCCCGAGGATCCACGAGTTGCTTTTAACGAAAACGTGGATGCCCGGGCCAAGCCCGGGCATGACGGGCTGGTGTTGTATTGGTGTTGTAATTGTCAGAACCGCCGCAGCAGGCGTTCGAGGTAATCCAGCTCGGCCGGGCTGCGTTCG
>NZ_JANLJJ010000065.1:28333-35916 GCF_029255545.1 Ferrovibrio sp.
TCAGAACCGCCGCAGCAGGCGTTCGAGGTAATCCAGCTCGGCCGGGCTGCGTTCGCGGTTGCCGGCGCGGCGCTGCAGCTCTTCCAGGATGCGGCGCGCGCGTTCCACCGGCGCCAGGTCGGGCACCGCGGTGGCCTCGCCGGCATTCTCGTAGCCGGTGGTGTTGCGGCCGAGTGGGTCGCGCACCTGGTTGCGCTGGTTCTGCCGCGCATCGGCCGAGGGCGCCTGGCCGTCGGGATTGCCGCGCTGCGCCTGCTGCATCTGGTTCAGGCCCTGGCGCAGCTGGTCCAGCGCATCGGTCTGGCCCTGCATCGCCTCGCCGGGTTCGCCGCGGCGTAAGGATTCGCGCGCGTCCCGCATCGAACGGTCGGCGCGGCCAAGCTGGTCGGGCAGCGGCACGCCGCGTTCGGCCAGCCGGCCCATCATCTCGCCCAGCTTGCGGCGCAGCTCTTCCTGCTGCCGCGCATCGGCCTCGTTTTCGCCGCCCGGCTGCCGCCCGCCCGGTTGGTTCCCCGGCTGATTGTTGCGGCCATATTGCTGGCTGCGGCGGAAACTGCGATCCAGCAACTGCTGCTGCTGGCGCATCATGTCGCCGAATTCCTGCATCATCTGGCCGGCCTGGCCCTGGCCACGCTGGCCGCGCTGTCCCTTGCCCTGGCGGCCCTGGGGCGCGATGGCCAGCCGGCCGTTCTTCATCGCCTCCAGCATGCGCTGCATCTGCTGCAGCATGTCGCGGGCCTGGTCGCGGTCGCCCATGCGCGCCATGTCCTGGGCCTGGTCCATCATGTCCTGCAGGTCCTCGCCGGACATCGCCTCGTCGTCCTCGCCCAGTTCCTCGGGCTGCTCGCCGCGCGCCAGGCGGTCCAGCGCATCCTGCAGCATCTGCTCCAGCATGCGGTCCATCGCCTGCTGCAGCTCCTGCATCAGTTTCTGGATTTCCTCGTCATCCGCGTTGCGGTCGATGGCATCCTGCAGCCGGTCCATCAGGGCCTGGAAATCGCGGTCGGCCTGGCTGGCGCGGCCATCCTCGATATGCAACGCGGTCTGCCACAGCAGGTCCTGCACGGCGGCCACCGATTCCACGCCGCGGTTCAGGCGCAGGCGCGCGGCCGACATGCGCAGGCCCAGATGCGCGGTGACGTCGTCGCGATAGCGTTCCGGCGCCAGGCTCAGGCCCTGCAACGCGGTCACCACGCGCGACCATGCTGCGGGCTTCAGCGCCAGCTCGCGGCGCTGCTCGACGATGGCTTTGGCCACCGGATGCAGGAAACGCCGCGCCGGCAACGTCACCACCACGGCCGCGCTGCGCCCCACCTGGCCCAGCGCGTCGGTCGCCACCAGCGTCATGCTCACCTGCAGGCCGGCCCAGGGATGCGCGGTGAAATCGAAACCCTGCGTGGCATTCACCGCGCCGCCGCCGGCCGGCGGCGCCGGCCAGTCCACGCTCTGCGGCTGCTCGGCGCCGTCGCGGCGCATCTCGATGCGCAGGCTGTGGATGCCGTAATCGTCCTCGCCCTCGAAGGCGATGTCCAACTCGCCGCGCTTGGCCGCCTTGGGCTCGCCCGCGAAGGCCACGATGGGCGGCAGGTCGGGCATCATGCGCAGGGGCCAGCTGGCGAAAACCTTGTCGCGCCGGTGCAGCACCAGCACCGGATCGCTGCCCTGGGTCAGATCCAGCGCCAGGTCGATCTCGCCGTTGCGCTCGTCGATGGCCTGCAGCGCCTGGTCCTGCGCGCCGAAGCGCAGGCTGAAGCCCGATGGCGGCGCCGCCAGGCGCAGTTTCAGCAGGCTGCCGGTCGGCACGGCGAGGGCGGGCGGTGCATCGCTGCCGGCATCTGCCGGTTGCCCGCCGGGCATGGCCGCCGTCTGCACCGGCTTGCCGTCGCGACTCAGGAACAGCGGCGCGCGGCCCGTATAAGCCGGCGGCGTGATCCAGGCGTCCAGCGCAAACGTGGTGCCGGCCGGCAAAGCCGTGCCGGGCTTGAGCGTGTCGGCCAGGCGCTGGGCGCGGTCCTCGCCCGGGCTGGCCCAGGCCACGATCAGCAGCAGGCCAAGCGCCGCGCGCAGGCCCCAGCTGTCGCGGCGCCACCAGCCGGCCTCGGGCGTGCCGACGCGCACGGCGGCCAGTTTTTCCAGCGCGCGGCGGCGATGCAGCGCCCACAAGGCCTGGGCAATCGGGTCCTGCTGTTCGGCGGCCAGCGTATCGGCGGCGGCTTCCAGCGGGCGATGGTCGAGCAGGTTGACGCGTTCCAGCCGGCGCATGGCGGCGGCGCGGTCGGGCCAGCGCAGATGCCGCAGGCCCTGCCACAGCGCGGCAATGATGCCGCCGGCAAAACCGGCCAGCGCCAGCCAGTGCAGCCAGACCGGGGTGAAGCGCCAGACATCGAAGCCGGCGAGGATGAGGAAAACGGCGATCACGCCGCCCGCCGGCATCAGGCCGGGCCAGAAGCTTTCCCAGAACAGCGCGGCGCGGGCGAGGGCCAGCCGGCGCTCCAGAACGGGCGCCAGAACAGGCGAAAGACTGGCGCCGGAATCGGAGACGCGGCCGGCAACCCGGTCATCGACCGGGGCCGTCTCCGTGGTGGGTGTTATCCCTGCGCCTCGCTGAACCATCCCGGCATCGTCTCCAAAGCCGTCATCTCATCGATGCTAGGGCGACGCCGCACGATGGCAAACCTGTCGCCATGGACCAGCACCTCCGGGGCCAGCGGCCGCGCGTTGTAGGTGGAGGCCATGGCCGAACTATACGCACCGGCCGAGAGGATGGCGAGTAAATCCCCTGCGACAACCGGGGGCATCGGGCGCCCTTCCGCGAAGGTGTCGCCGGTTTCGCAGATCGGGCCGACGATATCGACAGGCGCCAGTTCAGCGCCGTTTTCCGGGGCTTTCACCGGCACGATGCGGTGGAAGGCCTCGTACATGGCCGGCCGGATCAGGTCGTTCATGCCGGAATCGAGGATCAGGAAGGTCTTTTCATCGGCCTGTTTCACATATTCCACGCGGGTCAGCAGCAGGCCGGCATTGCCGACCAGGAAGCGCCCGGGCTCCAGCGCCACGGCGATGCCCAGCGGCAGGATATGCCGGCGCACCATCGCGGCATAAAGCTGCGGATCGGGCGCCGTCTCGTCGTCGTAGCGGATGCCTAAGCCGCCGCCCAGGTCGACGCGGCGGATATTGTGGCCCGCCGCGCGCAACGCGGTGACCAGCTCGGCCAGGCGGATGAAGGTGTCCTCATAGGGCGCCAGGTCGGTGAGCTGGCTGCCGATATGCACATGCACGCCCACCACCTCGATGCCCGGCAGGCTGGCCGCCAGCGCATAGACTTCCAGCGCGCGGCGATAGGAAATGCCGAACTTGTTCTCGGCCTTGCCGGTGGTGATCTTCTTGTGCGTCTTGGCATCCACGTCGGGATTGATGCGGATCGCCACCGGCGCCTTCACGCCCAGGCCGCTGGCGACCTCGGACAGCACCTGCAATTCGGCTTCCGATTCCACGTTGAACTGCGCGATGCCGGTATTGCCGGCTTTCAGCCCCAGCGTCATTTCTTCGCGCGTCTTGCCCACGCCGGCGAAGATGATCTTGCCCGGCGGAATGCCGGCCTTCATGGCCAGCTGCAACTCGCCGCCCGACACCACGTCGGCGCCGGCGCCCAGGCTGCCGAAATGGCGCAGCACGGAGAGATTGGAATTCGCCTTCATCGCATAGGCGATCAGGCAGTCGATGCCGGCGAAGGCATCGGCCAGGCTGCGATACTGCGCGGTCAGCGCCTGGCTCGAATAGACATAGGCCGGCGTGCCGACGGCCGCGGCGATGGCATTGAGGTTGACGCCTTCGGCATGCAGCACGCCGTCGCGATAGTCGAACCAGGGCAGACCTGTCATGGAAAACTCAATAATAGCGGGGCGTGTTGCGGTTGTTGCGGTCGATGGTGCCGGGCCGCTCGACGGCGTCGGGCGGATAATCCGGCAGGTCCTTGCGGCCGCAGGCAGACAGGCCGCCGGCCACGAGGATCAGCAGCAGGAGAAGGGCTTTAGCGCGCATCGGCTTTGCCTTTCTCTTTCGCAAGCAGCTTGCGCCAGCGCGCGATCTGCTTCGCCACGTTGGCCGGCGCGGTGCCGCCATAGGAGACGCGGCTTTTCACCGAATTCTGCACGCCCAGCACGGCGAAGATGTCCTTGCTGATGCGCGGCTCTACGCTTTGCATCTCCTTCAGCGTCAACGCCTCCAGCGGCTTGTCCTGGCTCTCGGCCAGCTTCACCAGGCTGCCGGCCACGTGATGGGCCTGGCGGAACGGCATGTCGATTTTGCGCACGCACCAGTCGGCGAGATCCGTGGCGGTGGTGTAACCCTCGCCGGCCGCCTCCTGCATGCGGGCTGAATTGGCCTTCAGGTCGGCAACCATGCCCGCCGTGGCGGCGATGCAGAGCTCCAGGCTGTCGACGGCGTCAAACGTCGGCTCCTTGTCCTCCTGCATGTCCTTGCCATAGGTCATCGGCAGGCCCTTCATGGTGATCAGCAGGGCATTCAGGCTGCCGATGATGCGTCCCACCTTGCCGCGCACCAGCTCGGCGGCATCGGGGTTGCGCTTCTGCGGCATGATCGACGAGCCGGTGGTAAAGGCATCCGACAGCGTGATGAAGCGGAACTGCGCCGACGTCCAGATGACGATTTCCTCCGCCAGCCTTGAGAGATGCACGGCGCAGATCGAAGCAATCGAGAGGAATTCCAGCGCGTAGTCGCGGTCGGCCACGGCATCCAGCGAATTGGCCATCGGCCGGTCGAAGCCCAGCTCCATCGCCGTGCTGGTCCGGTCGATCGGCAAAGACGTGCCGGCCAAGGCGGCCGCGCCCAGCGGGCTTTCATTCAGCCGCGCGCGCGCATCGTTCAGGCGCGACCGGTCGCGGCCCACCATCTCCACATAGGCCATCAGATGGTGGCCGAAGGTCACCGGCTGGGCCGCCTGCAGATGCGTGAAGCCCGGCATCACGGTGGCGGCATATTCCTCGGCGCGGCGCAGCAGGGTCTTCTGCAGGTCCAGCAGCCCGGCATCGATGCGGTCGATGGCATCGCGCACCCAGAGGCGGAAATCGGTCGCCACCTGGTCGTTGCGCGAGCGTGCGGTATGCAGGCGGCCGGCCGGCTTGCCGATCAGCTCGGCCAGCCGCGCCTCCACATGCATGTGGATGTCTTCCAGCTTCAGGTCGATCTTGAACCTGCCGGCCTCGATCTCACGCAGAATTGTCTGTAGCCCGGCCTGGATTTTTTTGCCTTCGGCGGGCGAGATCAGGCCCTGGCGCACCAGCATGCGGCAATGCGCCATCGAGCCGCGGATATCCTGGCGATAGAGGCGCTGGTCGAAGCGGATCGAGGCGTTGATTTCGGTCATGATCGCCGCCGGCCCTGCGGCGAAACGCCCGCCCCACATGCTGTTGGAGCCGGCTTGTTTAGAGCGGGGCTTCGACTTATCTGATGTTTTGCGTGCCGACATGAAGGATCTGGTGATGGTGCTGATGAAACGGGTTGCGATGATGGCCGTGCTGGCGTCGGTTGCCTTGGCTGTGCCGGCCCTGGCCGCCGATCTGCCCCGCGACGGCGAGATGCGCAAACTTAGCCTCTCGGCCGAGCGGAAGCCAGTCGCGCCGGCCGAATTCCACGACCCCGCCGGCCTGCCGACCACGCTGTCGGCGCAGCGTGGCAAGGTCGTGCTGCTCAATCTCTGGGCCACCTGGTGCGTGCCCTGCCGCGAGGAGATGCCGGCGCTCGATCGCCTGCAGGCCCAGCGCGGGTCTAAGGATTTCGAGGTGGTGGCCGTGGCGCAGGATCGCGGCGGCCGTGCCAAGGTGGAGAAGTTCCTGGCCGAGATCGGCGCCAGCCGCATCGCGCCCTATGTGGATGTCAGCATGAAATCGGGCCGCGCCTGGGGCGCCATCGGCCTGCCCACCACCATCCTGATCGACCGCGAAGGCCGCGAGGTCGGCCGCCTGGTCGGCGAGGCGGCCTGGGATTCCCCCGATGCGCTGGCGCTGATCGACGCGCTGATCCGGGAAAAGACCAAGACGGCGGGGAAGTGACGCCAAAATGGGCCCCTGGTCAGGCCTGGGGTGACGGTAACTGAACTTGAGCGTCATTTCGGCGAAGCGCCGCTTTTCGTGGCGTGCGAGCCGGGACCCCATTCAGGCGGCAAAACCCATTCAGGCGGCAAAACAGGGCGCCCGGCGGCGCAGTAATTGATATTAGTTCTCATTTTCATGTAATCTCCGCGCATTCAGACTGCCGGGGTCATCCATGCGCGCCGTTTTTACCGTCATCCACCGCTGGTTCGGCCTCGCCATCGCGGCGTTCATTTTCCTCACCGGGATCACCGGCGCGGTGATCTCCTGGGACCACGAGCTGGATGCCTGGCTGAACCCGCAGCTCTCCCAGGCCCGCAGTACCGGCCCGGCTAAATCCGGTCTCGAGCTGGCCCGCCTGGTCGAGGCGCGCGATCCACGCGTCTTCGTCACCTATGTGCCGCTGGCCGCCGCGCCGGGCGAATCGCTGTCGGTTTTTGTCGCCCCGCGCATCGACCCGGCCACCGGGCAGGTCTACCGGCCCGGCTACAGCCAGGTTTTCCTCGATCCGGCCAGCGGGGACGAGCTGGGCCGGCGGCTCTGGGGCCAGGCCTGGCCGGTGACGCGCGAGACGCTGGTTTCGTTCCTCTACAAGCTGCATTACAGCCTGCATATCCCTGAGATGTGGGGCACCGACCGCTGGGGCCTGTGGTTCCTCGGCGGCATCGCGATAATCTGGACCATCGACTGCTTCATCGGTTTCTACCTGACCCTGCCGGCGCGGCGCGGGAAACGCTCCAGCCGCGCGCCGCAGGTGGAACGGCAGCTGGCCAAGGGCTGGTGGGCGCGCTGGCGGCCGGCCTGGCTGATCAAGACCACGGGCAGCGCCTATCGCATCACCTTCGACATCCACCGCGCCTTTGGCCTGTGGACCTGGATTTTGCTGTTCACGCTGGCTTTCACCGGCTTTTCGCTGGCGTTTTATCGCGAGGTCTTCCTGCCGGCGATGAGCGTGGTGTCGCAGCTGACGCCGACGCCGTTCGAGCAGCGCGTGCGGCGGTCGCGCAACGATCCGGTCGAGCCGCGGGTCACGCGTGAGCAGGTCGTTGCGCTGGCGGCGGCCGAAGGCGCGCGGCGCGGCTGGGCCGCGCCGGTCGGCGCAATCGCCTATGCGCCACGCTATGGCATCTACGGCCCGCGCTTCTTCGCCCCGGGCGAGGAGCATGGCGCGGCCGGCGTCGGGCCGGCGCGGCTGTATTACGATGGCGCCACCGGTGCGCTGGTCGGCGACCGCGTGCCGTGGAGCGGCACGGCAGCCGACATCTTCGTGCAGGCGCAGTTCCCGCTGCATTCCGGCCGCATCCTCGGCCTGCCCGGGCGCATCCTGATCTCGGTGATGGGGTTGGTCGCCGCCGCGCTGTCGGTCACCGGCGTGGTGATCTGGTATCGCAAGCGCGCCGCGCGGCTGCGCCGGCAGGGTGCGGCACCATTCGCTGCCGGCCAAAACCGCGCCATGCAGGCGGCGGAATAGCA
>NZ_JANLJJ010000066.1 GCF_029255545.1 Ferrovibrio sp.
CGCCGACGGCGATCTTGGCGGCTACGATCTTGGTCACCATGCCGCCGCGGCCGAGGCCGGAACGCGACACGCCGGCCATCGCCTCGATCTCGGGTGTGATCGCCGGCACGGTGGCGAGGAATTTCGCATTCGGATCGACGCCGGGATCGGCGGTGTAAAGCCCGTCGATATCGGACAGCAGGATCAGGCAGTCGGCCGAGATCATCTGCGCCACGCGGGCGGCGAGGCGATCATTGTCGCCAAAGCGGATTTCCGCCGTCGCCACGGTATCGTTCTCGTTCACCACCGGCACGACGCCGAGCCTGAGCAGCGTATGTGCCGTCTCGCGCGCATTCAGGTAATGCCGCCGCGATTCGGTGTCGCCCAGGGTGAGCAGGATCTGCGCGGTCTTCAGCTCGTGGCGCGCGAGCGCTTCCTGCCAGGCCGAGGACAGGCGAATCTGGCCGGCCGCCGCCGCGGCCTGGCTTTCCTCCAGCCGCAAGGCCCTGGCATTCAGCCCCAGGATGCGGCGGCCCAGCGCGATGGCGCCCGAGGAGACCACCAGCACATCCTTGCCATCTTCGCGCAGCTTCGCGATATCGTCGACCAGCGCATTCAGCCAGGCCTCGCGCAGGGTGTTCTTTTCGGCATCGACCAGCAGCGACGAGCCGACTTTCACGACGACGCGTTTGGCGCGCTCCAGCCGGTTACTCATCGTCGGATCCGGTTTGCACAGCGGCCTTTTCCGCTTCGCGCGCCTCGGCGATCACGGCGTAAAGCTGGCTCACCGCCGCATCGATGCCTTCACCCGACACGCCCGACAACGCCAGCACCGGACGCTTGGCCGAGCGCTTCAGCCTGGTCATTTTTTCTTTCAGCTCGTCGGGCGACAGCGCGTCGATCTTGTTCAGGCCGATGATCTCGGGCTTCTTGTCCAGGCCGCCGCCATAGGCTTTCAGTTCCTTGCGGATCAGCTTCCAGTGGGCGACCGGGTCTTCCGCCGTGCCGTCGACCAGATGCAGGATCACGGCGCAGCGCTCGACATGGCCGAGGAAACGATGGCCCAGCCCGGCGCCTTCGGCCGCGCCCTCGATCAGGCCGGGCAGGTCGGCCAGCACGAATTCCTTGTCATTGGCCTTCACCACGCCCAGCTGCGGCTTCAGCGTGGTGAAGGGATAATCGGCGATCTTGGGTTTGGCGCGCGACACGCGGCTCAGGAAGGTCGACTTGCCGGCATTGGGCAGGCCGACCAGGCCGGCATCGGCGATCAGCTTCAGCCGCAGCCAGACCCATTTCTCCTCGCCCGGCCAGCCGGGATCGGCGCGGCGCGGCGCGCGGTTGGTCGAGGATTTGTAATGCTCGTTGCCGAAGCCGCCATCACCACCCTTGCACAGCAATACGCGCTGGCCGATCTCGGTCAGGTCGGCCAGCAGCGTCTCGTTGTCCTCGGCCAGGATCTGCGTGCCCTTGGGCACTTTCAGGATCACATCGGGCGAGTTGGCGCCCGAACGCTGCCGGCCCATGCCATGGCCGCCGCGCTGGGCGCGGAAATGCTGCTGGTAACGATAGTCGATCAGGGTGTTCAGCCCGTCGACGCACTCGGCCCAGACATCGCCGCCCTTGCCGCCGTTGCCGCCATCGGGACCGCCATATTCGATGAACTTCTCGCGGCGGAAGCTGACGGCGCCGGCGCCGCCATGCCCGCTTTCAATATAGACCTTGGCCTGATCGAGGAATTTCATCGGAGTTCACTGGACAGCGGAAAAGGAAAAAGGGGCCAAATAAAAAAGGGGAATGGCCTGCGCCATTCCCCTTGATCCGTGTGATGCTTGCGGGAAAGGCGCGTGTGATCACGCCTCCGGCGGCAGCACCGAAACGTAAGACCGGCCCTGCTTGCCGTCATGGAACTTCACCACGCCGTTGGCGGTGGCGAACAGGGTGTGATCCTTGCCCATGCCGACATTCTTGCCCGCATGCACCTTGGTGCCGCGCTGGCGGATGATGATGTTGCCGGCGACGACAGCCTGGCTGCCGTACTTCTTCACGCCAAGACGCTTGGACTCGGAATCGCGACCGTTGCGCGAGGAGCCGCCAGCTTTTTTATGTGCCATGGAACTGTCTCCTTAAATCTTTGGTCGCGCTTACGCGGCGATCTCGAGGATCTTCACCGCAGTGTGGCTCTGGCGGTGGCCGTTCTTGCGGCGCGAATTCTGCCGACGGCGCTTCTTGAACACGATGATCTTCTTGCCGCGGGTGCGGCCGATCACCTCGGCGGTCACCTTGGCATTGGCCACGGCCGCGCCGACCTTGACGTCGCCGCCATTGCCAACGGCCAGAACCTGGCCGAGCTGGATCTTGTCGCCCGCTTCGCCGGCAACCAGTTCGACCTCGAGCACGTCGCCCGCTGCCACCTTATACTGCTTACCGCCGGTCTTGATCACTGCGAACATGTTGATATTCCATAACAAAGCGGCCACGCCAGCCGTCCGGCGCCGCCTGAATTCGAGGTGGCGCACTATAACTACCGGCCAAGGCCTGTCAACCCCGGATTCGTGCGGCTTTTGGAACGCGTGGCCTGCTTCCTGATCCGCCGCCAATCCCAGGCCGGCTGGGCCTGCACATTGGCGGCCCAGATGCCGTTGCCCATGATCTGCGCCTCCAGCTCGGCCGTCTCGTAATCCCGGGCATATTGGCTGTAGGCCCAGGCCAGCCCGGCCCGCACCATGGCTCGGTTCAGGTCGATGCCGCCGGCCCGGCAGATCGCCACAACCCGGCCATAACGGTCACGGTCCTTCTCCTCGCAGGCCACCCTGCGGCGGGCGACCAGGCCACGCAGATGGGCGGC
>NZ_JANLJJ010000067.1 GCF_029255545.1 Ferrovibrio sp.
GGCTTCGGTGATCGCCGCAAGGCCATGCTGGAAGACATCGCCATCCTGACCGGCGGCCAGCTGATCTCGGAAGATCTCGGCATCAAGCTGGAGTCGGTGACCCTGCAGATGCTGGGCACCGCCAAGAAGGTGACGATCGACAAGGAAAACACCACGATCGTCGCCGGCGCCGGCAAGAACAAGGATATCCAGGCCCGCGTTGCGCAGATCAAGGCGCAGATCGAGGAGACCTCCTCGGACTACGACCGCGAGAAGCTGCAGGAGCGTCTGGCCAAGCTGGCCGGTGGCGTTGCCGTCATCAAGGTCGGTGGCGCCAGCGAGATCGAGGTGAAGGAGCGCAAGGATCGCGTTGACGATGCCCTGCACGCCACCCGCGCCGCGGTCGAGGAAGGCATCGTGCCGGGCGGCGGCACCGCCCTGCTGTATTCCGTCCGCTCGATCGACAAGGTCAAGGTCGACAATGCCGACCAGAAGCATGGCGTGGAAATCATCCGCCGCGCCCTGCAGGCCCCGGTCCGTCAGATCGCCGAGAATGCCGGCGTCGACGGCGCCGTGGTGGCTGGCAAGCTGCTCGAGTCGAAGGACACCAGCTGGGGCTTCAATGCCCAGACCGAAGAGTATACCGACCTGGTCAAGGCCGGCGTGATCGATCCGGCCAAGGTCGTGCGCGTCGCCCTGCAGGGCGCCGCCTCGGTGGCCGGCCTGCTGATCACCACCGAAGCCATGGTGGCCGACAAGCCGGAGCCGAAGCAGCCGATGGGCGCGCCCGGCGGCGGCATGGGTGGTATGGGCGGCATGGGCGGCATGGACTTCTGATCCATCCGTCTCCGCTCGGAAGACAAGAGAGGCCCGGTCGCGAGACCGGGCCTTTTTTTCTGCCTTGCAGCAGGTCAGCAGGGCAGGTTTAGAAATTGATTAATATCAATTTACTTGTGAATTTTATTATCGACTCAATATTTTAAGATTATGTTTCACATCTAAATTATTCTTGCCAGAACAATCTCCTGCTGAGACTAATAAGGAAATATTCAACCTTCGGGGTGGGAGGTGGAAATGCAGCGGCCAGAGCCGACCGGGCGGGAACGCCAGTTCACGGAAAACCAGATCATCGTCAGCAAGACCGACCTCAAGGGCCGGATCACCTACGTCAACGATGTGTTCTGCCAGGTCGGCCTCTACGAGGAAGACGAGGTGCTCGGCCAGCCGCATTCCATCGTGCGCCATCCCGAGATGCCGCGCGTGGTGTTCCACCTGCTGTGGCAGCGCATCCGCGATGGCGAGGAAATCTTCGCCTATGTGAAGAACCTGGCCAAGAATGGCGACCACTACTGGGTGCTGGCGCATGTGACGCCGAGCCGCGACCTGCAGGGCCAGGTCGACGGCTTCCATTCCAATCGCCGCGTGCCCAGCCGTAAGGCGCTGGCGGTGATCGAGCCGCTTTATCGCCGGCTCTGCGCTGAGGAAGAGCGCCATGCCGACCGCAAGCAGGGCATGCAGGCCGGCCTGGCGCTGATCGAGAGTGATCTGCAGACACGCGGCCTGGATTACGACCGCTTCGTGCTGGGGCTGGCCGCGCAGAACTGACACCGCAAAACCCGAAAATCCGGAAGGATCACCACCATGCTGCTCGCTGCGTCGCGACACCGGAGGGCCCTGGCCCAGATCGATGCGATCTGCGCCCGGGCGGCACAGGGCGACATGTCGGGCCGCATCCTGCACCTGAAACAGTATGGCGACCTCGCGCCCACGCTGGCCGCCTTCAACCGCCTGCTCGATCTCACCGATGCCTATATCCGCGAATCGAGCGCGTCGCTGTCCTTCGCCGCGCAGGGCAAGCATTTCCGGCCCTTCCTGCCGCAGGGCATGGTCGGCCATTTCCGCGGCGGCGCCGACATCATCAACGGCGCGCGCCAGACGATGGAAAGCGGCGCCGAGGAAACCGCGCGCCTGCAGGCCGAGGTGGCCGAACTGGTGACGGCTGCCGCGTCCGGCGATCTGGGTGGCCGTTTGAGCCTGGAGGGCAAGGACGGCTTCATGCGCCGCCTGGCCGAGGGCATCAACATGCTGGTGGAGCGCACCGGCACCGCTTTTGGCGACGTGGCGCGCGTCATCGCCGCGCTGGCGGCCGGCGACCTCAGCAAACGCATCGATGGCGACTATCAGGGTGTCTTTGCCACCGTGCAGCAGGATACCAACCGCACCATCGACGCCCTGCGCGAGGTGGCGCAGCAGCTTGGCCGGGCGACGGAGGCCGTGCAATCCGCCGCCAACGAAATCGACGAAGGCAGCCGCGATCTGGCCGCGCGTACCGAAAGCCAGGCCGCCACCCTGGAGCAGACCGCCGCCGCGATGCACCAGATCACCGATACGGTGAAGCTCACCGCCGACAATGCCCAGGCGGCCAGCCAGCTCACGGCGGTGGCCCGCGACACGGCCGAAAAAGGCGGCGAGGTCGTGCACGAAGCCGTGCAGGCGATGGCCCGCATCGAGGACAGCGCAGCCCGGATCGGCGACATCGTTGGCCTGATCGACGAGATCGCCTTCCAGACCAACCTGCTGGCGTTGAATGCATCCGTCGAAGCGGCGCGCGCCGGCGAGGCCGGCAAGGGGTTTGCCGTGGTGGCGCAGGAGGTGCGCGCCCTGG
>NZ_JANLJJ010000068.1:0-84366 GCF_029255545.1 Ferrovibrio sp.
GAACCCGCGACCTCCGGCGTGACAGGCCGGCGCTCTAACCAACTGAGCTACACCCCCGCGGCAGGCGGCGGTTTACCCTTCGCCCATTCCGATGTCAAGCATGGCCCCGGGCCGCAAGGATAATTCCGACAGAATTATGCGTGGGTGGGTTCCAGCGCCGTCAGGCTGTCGAGTTTGCCGACCAGCTTTTCGCCGGCCTGGCGGGCGCGGCGCTGCACCGCGCCCTGCAGCTTGCGAAAGGCCTTGGTCTCGATCTGGCGCACGCGCTCCTTGGTCACGCCGAGCCGGCCGCCCAGCTCTTCCAGCGTCGCCTTCTCGTCATTGAGCATGCGCTCGACGATGATGAGCTGTTCCCGTGGGCTGAGTTCCTTCAGCGATTCCGCCAGCCAGGCGCGGCGCTGGCCGCCATCAACCTTGTCGGAGACGATCTCTTCCGGATTCGGGCCGGGATCGACCAGGAAATCCTGGAAGGCATCGCCGCCCTCCTCGCCGCCGACGGTCTCGTTCAGCGAGTGATCGCGGGCCGCCAGGCGCTGGGCCATGGCCGTCACGTCGGCCGGCGAAACCTTGAGCGCGGTGGCGATTTCATCGCGGGTGGCGCTGTCGAGCGTCATGGTGCCGCCGCCGGCACGCTCCAGCTTGGCGCGCAGCCAGCGCAGGTTGAAGAACAGCGCCTTCTGGCCCGCCGAGGTGCCGGAGCGCACGATCGACCAGTTGCGCAGCACGTATTCCTGGATCGACGAGCGGATCCACCACGAGGCGTAGGTGGAGAACCGCACGCCGCGCTCAGGGTCGAAGCGGTTCACCGCCAGCATCAGGCCGATATTGCCCTCCTGGATCAGGTCAGGCATCGGCAGGCCGTAATTGCGGAACCGGGTGGCGGTGGCGACGACAAGACGCAGGTAAGCCGTCACCAGCTGCTGCATCGCCCTTTGATCTCCATCAACGCGCCAGCGGCGGGCAAGACTTATTTCTTCTTCCTCAGACAGCATGGGCTTGGTCATGACTGTCGAGAGATAGCGCCGGTCGGCGCTGTCCAGGGTCCGGGGGGCAGATGCGATGGCCATTGTCAGGTCCTCCATCGACTTTCACCCGGGCCTACACTACCATAGTGTCGACTGGCTGCCGGGCGGGGGCTTTGGTATCGGGTCGATACGATGGAAGTCTACGCCGCGCCTTTTATCCGCCGCAAGGCATAATAGCGAGTCGAAACAAAACTGTGATGCCTGTCACCGCACCATCGCTCGCCACGGCCCAACAGCCGGGCATCGCCTCCCATGCTGGTGGAAAAGACGCACTGGCTCAAAGGGTTATCCTGCTCCTTGACCGTCTGAGCCGCCTCACCCGGGAATTGCAATTCGCCGGCGGCCTCAATCCCGCCCAGTGGGAGGCCCTGCGCTTCATTGCCCAGGCCAACAAGTATTCCCGTTCGCCCACCGCGCTGGCCGAATATCTCGGCGCCACCAAAGGCACGGTCTCGCAAACCCTGATCGCCCTGGAAAACAAGGGCCTGATCACCCGCTGCAAAAAAACCTGCGACCGCCGCCAGGTTGACCTCTGCCTCACCGATGCCGGCCAGGCCATGCTGGCCCGCGATCCGATGCAGACCCTGGAACAGGCCAGCCTGGAAATCGCCGACGAACTGGGCGCCGAGATGGTCAAAGGCCTCACCCGCCTGCTGCATGACCTGCAGGCCCGCCATCAGGTGGTCGAATTCGGTGTCTGCCAGGAATGTTCGCTGTTCTGCGTCAATTCCGGCAATGGCAGCCTCGATGGGGCGGACGGCGCCTGCGGCTCGACCGGCGAGGCCATCGACGCCGTCGAAAAATCCAAGATCTGCATCAATTACAAGACCGTCAGCTAGGCTGCCGGCACACGGCGGTTCCGCCGCGCTTGACGCAACGTCACGGCTTGCGCCGCTGTCGCGCGCGACCTAGCGTTCTGCTTCGATTACAGCCTCCACAGAAAAGCCTGGGAAACGTCGCATGAAGTTCACCGGTACCGAGTCCTACGTCGCCACCACCGATCTGAAGGTGGCCGTGAATGCCGCCATCGCGCTGGAGCGGCCCCTGCTGGTGAAAGGCGAGCCCGGCACCGGCAAGACCGTGCTGGCCATCGAGATCGCCAAGGCGCTGAATGCGCCGCTGCTGACCTGGCATGTGAAATCGACCACCAAGGCGCAGCAGGGCCTATATGAATACGACGCCGTCTCGCGCCTGCGCGACAGCCAGCTGGGCGACGAGCGGGTGAAGGACATCCGCAACTACATCAGGAAGGGCAAGCTGTGGGAGGCATTCACGGCAGAGCAGCGCCCCGTCCTGCTGATCGACGAGATCGACAAGGCCGATATCGAATTCCCGAACGACCTGCTGCTCGAGCTCGACCGCATGGAATTCTTCGTCTACGAGACCGGCGAGACGATCAAGGCGGCCGTGCGCCCAATCCTGATCATCACCTCGAACAACGAGAAGGAACTGCCGGACGCCTTCCTGCGCCGCTGCTTCTTCCATTACATCCGCTTCCCCGACCGCGAGACCATGGAAGAAATCGTCGAGGTGCATTACCCCGGCGTCCAGAAGAACCTGGTGCGCGACGCGCTGAATGTGTTCTACGACATCCGTGAAACGCCCGGCCTGAAGAAGAAACCCTCCACCTCGGAACTGCTCGACTGGCTCAAGCTGCTGATGGCCGAGGACCTGCCAGCCGATGCCCTGCGCGCAAAAGACCAGGGCAAGCTGATCCCGCCTCTGGCTGGCGCGCTGCTGAAGAACGAGCAGGACGTGCATCTGTTCGAGCGCCTCGCCTTCATTGCCCGCCGGGAACGCGGCTAGCCTGCAGCGGAGGCCGCCCCAGGGAGACAGACCATGTTCATCACCTTCTTCCTCGAACTGCGCAAGGCCAAGGTGCCCGCCACGTTGCGGGAATACCTCACCCTGATCGAGGCGATGGACAAGGGCGTGCCGGAATACCGGGTCGAGGATTTCTATTATCTGGCGCGCTCGGTGCTGGTGAAGGACGAACGCAATCTCGACAAGTTCGACCGCGTGTTCGGCCAGTGCTTCAATGGCCTCAGCTTCATCGGCGCCGGCGCTGCCGGCAGCGAGGTGACCGCCGAGATCCCCGAGGAATGGCTGCGCCGGCTGGCCGAGAAGGTGCTCACCGAGGAAGAGAAGGCCCAGATCGAGGCGCTCGGCGGCTGGGACAAGTTGATGGAGACGCTGAAGCAGCGTCTGGAGGAGCAGAAGGAGCGCCACCAGGGCGGCAACAAGTGGATCGGCACCGCCGGCACCTCGCCCTTCGGCGCCTATGGGTTCAATCCGGAAGGCGTGCGGATCGGCCAGGACAAGTCACGCAACCGCCGCGCCGTGAAGGTGTGGGACAAGCGCGAATACAAGAATCTCGACGATACAGTCGAACTCGGCACCCGCAATATCAAGGTCGCGATGCGCCGCCTGCGCAAATTCGCCCGCGAGGGCGCCGAGCTGGAACTCGACCTGCCCGACACCATCAAGTCGACGGCGGCCAATGCCGGTTATCTCGACATCAAGATGGTGCCGGAACGCCACAACAAAGTGAAGGTGCTGCTGCTGTTCGATATCGGCGGCTCGATGGACGACCATATCCGCGTGACCGAGGAACTGTTCTCGGCGGCCCGCGCCGAGTTCAAGCATATGGAGTTCTTCTATTTCCATAACTGCGTCTACGAGAAACTGTGGAAGGACAACCGTCGCCGCCACAGCGACTTCACGCCGACGCATGAGGTGCTGCGCACCTACCAGCACGACTACAAGATCATCTTCGTTGGCGATGCCACCATGAGCCCCTACGAGATCGTCCAGCCCGGCGGTAGCGTCGAGCACTGGAACGAGGAAGCAGGCGCCGTATGGCTGCAGCGCCTGCTCGATACCTATCCCAAGGCGATCTGGCTCAATCCCGTGCAGGAGAAATACTGGGATTTCACCCCCTCGGTGGGCGTGATCCGCCAGCTCATGGGCCAGCGCATGTTCCCGCTCACCCTGGAAGGGCTGGAACGGGGCATGCGTGAACTGAACCGCTGAGCGGCTAGCGGATCCTGAACTGTCGCACCAGTTCCGCCAGCTGCTCCGCCTGGCCATTGAGCGCCTGGGCAGCGGCCGAGGTTTGCTCGACCAGCGCGCCATTGCGCTGGGTCATTTCGTCCATTGAGCCAACAGCCGTATTGACCTGCTCCAGGCCGGTGGCCTGCTCACGGCTGGCGGCGGCGATCTCGGCCACGATATCGCTCACCTTCTTGATCGCGGAAACGATCTCGGTCAGCGACATGCCGGTCTGATTGACCAGGCTGGCGCCGGTCTTGACCTGCGTATTCGATTCCTGGATCAGCGCCTTGATGTCTTTTGAGGCATTGGCCGAGCGTTGCGCCAGCGCACGCACTTCCTGCGCCACCACCGCGAAACCCTTGCCGGCCTCCCCTGCCCGCGCCGCTTCCACTGAAGCATTGAGCGCCAGCAGGTTGGTCTGGAAAGCGATCTCGTCGATCAGCCCGACGATGTCGGAAATCTTCCGCGCGCTTTCCTCGATCTGCGTCACGGCCGAAACCGCGTCGCTGACCACATTGCCGCCCTTCTGGGCCGTTTCGCGTGCCATGGTGGCAAGCTGGTTGGCGGCCTGGGCATTATCGGCATTCTGTTTCACCGTCGCGGTGATCTCATGCATCGAGGCGGCCGTTTCCTCGATTGAAGCCGCCTGGGACTCGGTGCGCTGGGCCAGGTCGCGGCTGCCTTCGGAAATTTCCCCCGAAGCCTGGCTGACGGTGTCGGTTGCCTCGCTGATATGGCGGACCGTTTCGGCCAGCGTTTCATTCGCACGATTGACGTTGTCTTTCAGCTGGCCGAACACGCCGCTGTATTGTCCGCTCACCCGGCGGGTCAGATCGCCGGCGGCAATGCCGGCGATAACCCGGCCGACTTCATCGATCGCCGTCGAAACCGAAGTGAGCAGGGTGTTAATTTCGTCACCCAGCTTTTTCATCACGCCGGCCAGCGATGCGGTGTCGATCCGCTGCGTCAGGTTGCCGGCCGCGGCGGCGGCCACGACTTCGCCCACCGCGCTTTCGAGCATCGCTTCCTGCTCGGCCCGGTCACGCTCGCGCTGCAGTCGTTCGCTCTCAACGTTTTTCCGCAGCTGCTCGTTTTCGATGCCGTTTTCCTTGAACACCTGGACGGCGCCCGCCATGTCACCGATTTCATCGCGACGCCCGATTCCAGGCACCGCGACATCGTATCTGCCCTCGGCCAGGCTGCGCATGCAGCCCGTCATATGCGCGATCGGCGCCAGGATCTGCCGGTTGGAAACGACAAAGGCAATGCCGATCAGGGCCAGCGAGATCAGACCGATCACGGCGGCGAAACCGAGCCCGATCAGCCCGGTTACAGTCAGATCGCTGGAAACCGCGTTGGCCCGCTCTCCTGCCACGGCGGACAGGGCCAGCACGGCATCGATGGCCGCCGTTGCTTCGGCAAACCATTGCTGCGCCGTCAACGGATATGGCTGGCCCGCACCGCCGGCGGTAAGCACCGCCCGCCGCGTGGCGGCAAACCGCTCCATCACGGCCTGCCTCGTGTCATTCAGGTTCCTCGTCAGCTCGGCTTCGGCCGGCATCATGGCGATCATCAGGCTGAGCTCCGGCCATTGCAGGCTGATCCTCGACTGCACCCCGGCCAGAAACGCGGCCTGTTCCGGGCCGACCGGCCGGCCGGAGGCGATCAGGCCGTTCACATAAGCGCGTTCGCGGCCAAGATTCTCCGAAATACCCCAGGCCAGATGGGCGATCCCCTGCAGCCGCTTCAGATCGAGCCGGGCGGATTCCATGTCTTCCTCGACCGCGCGCCGCAGCAATTGCGACGTTTCGATCAGATCGGTCAGTTGGGCGACCAGGCGGGGGGCAATCTCGGCCGAACGCTGCTCGAGCGGCTTGGCCATCTCGGCATCGGCGGTCCGCCGCAGGGCCTCAACCGCGGTCAGCAAGCTTTGGGTTTGCCCAAGACGCTCCTCCACCGCCCTGGAATGCGGCAATGCCTGCAGGCCCTTTTGCGCATCGCGCATCAGGGCCGCACTTTTTTCACGCGCGGCGCTGATCGCCGCCGCCGCCGGACCTGTCACAGCCGCCTGGCCGGCCAGCGCGCCGTTGCTCAGGCCGCGCTCCACCGCGAGATGCTTGGCAACGCCAATAAAGGCGGCGGCAATCGAATTGATCGCCTCGCTGCGCCGGATATCCGACAACTCGCCAAACACGCGGCTACCCTGCCAACCGGTCAGCCCAACAAGAACGAGTGAAATCACGCTCAACAAAATCATCAAGCGGGTGCGGATAGTCATGTTCCCTCCTCAAGCACATTTCTTGTGCATTTTAGTTAATTATTATCGACTCGATACTGTGTATAGCCTGTATATAATATAATTTTGTGTACAAAAATAAACTATTGATAATTATATTATTATTTGGATATGCCGCAAAAAGGACCTGAACTTATAGTTGAGGCTCCGTGCAAATAAATCCCCGGATCGGTATTCTGATGCCCCAATAATTGCTTATTTATCAAACAAATAGATTATTATAAAGGCATGCAGTTTCAATCTGTGTATACAATTCCGCGAGTAATTATTCGCGCATGGTAATAAAGGAACAGCCGCCTCTCCGCGTTAAAAAACGACAGCCGGCGCAGCCAGACGACGCCCGTCAGGCAGTGTCAGTCAGGAGAACGACAATCTGGGGGAATCAGCCGGCTTCGGCTGGCAGCGGATCCTTGGCATCAAAATGCCGAGCCGGCTCGACGGTATAGCCGTCGCGGGCCAGGAAACGGCTCTGCATCATCTCGACCGCGTAATCCATGTTGGCGGCTGGTACATCGAAGAGCCGACCCTCGATCCAGCGATGCGCCGGGTGGCTGAACGAGCCGGCATCGGCGCCAAGATCGGCATTGCGCACCACCACCCGCCAGGTGCGATAGCGCCGGTCGACCACGTCAACCGGCGTGGCGGTGTAACCAACCGGCAGGTCGGTTTCGCGATGCCGCTTGTTCAGGGCCTCTATATCCTGCTCGGCGCGCTGCACCTGGGATTTCAGGTCGGCGATATCCTCGCGCATCTGCTGCACCGCCCGTTCGCTCTCCCCGGCGCTGGCTTCCAGTTCGGCATGCAGGGCGATGAATTCCTCGGCGCGCAGCCTCACCCTGGTCCAGGCGGCATGCGAACGTTCGCCCAGCAGGATGACGATCATCACCGCGATGCCGATATTGGCAGCCGCGGCCAGGATGCCGATGAATTGCGGCAGCGTGAACTCAGGCATCGCCGAGCCGTATCTTGCCGTCAAACGGCCGGATGACCATGATTTCCGACAGCGCGCCGAAGGTCTTCTTGGCGCGCAGGCGGACGGCCTCCTCGTTCGGCAGTCCCCAGATCACCAGACGCGCCGCGCGGCGGCCGGGAAACGGACAGACGGTGGAGCCCGGACCGCTGAACATCTCGTGCATTTCCGGGCCGATCGCCTTCACATACCAGCCCGTCATGCGCGGCTTTGGGATGCCGATCTCGTAGACCACCATGTTGCGCGGGTCGCTGAATTCCACCTCGCGCGCCATCAGCGTGCCATAAGCCGATTGCCGCTCGCCCAGGCGCAGCTCCTGCTCGGCCTTGTCTTCCACCAGGGCGTCATATTCGATGCGGATATTGCTGATGCGCGTGCGCACGCTCTCGACATCTGCCGCAAGGCGGTCGAGTTCAAAACGGCCGCGCGCGTAGTTGAACACGTAGCGCTCCAGGCTGTTGGCCCCGAGCGACACCGCGAAAAACATCAGCAGCGATGGCAGCAGCGCAAAAACGATATCGACGGGATCCATTCCGCTGGTCCCAGCAATTGTCCCCGGAACTGACTGTCGAGCAAAGCAGGCGCCAAATCAACGGATGATTTGCCGCGACTCGCCGGCCCGCGGTTTTAACCATGACGCGCGGGAATTGCGCGGAAAACCGGCAGTCCGGGGCAGGAACCGCCTAAGTCGAGGTCGGGGCGTTTGCCACGATGGCGCCGACGGCAACGATGGTGAAACCACGATGGCGCGGCAGCAGGCGGTCCATGGTCGAGCGGGCCTCGGACTGGTTCACGCTGGCCACGATGTAGGAGCGGCCGGCATCCCATGACGCGGCGGGGTGATCCGGGCTGGCGCCCTCGGCCAGCGCCGGCTGGCGCGCCACGAAACGCCAGGTGGGGCCATACATGTCGCCGCTGGCAATCGGCACCGAGGTGAAGCGGAACGGCAGCTCCTGGTTGTCGAGCTGCGCCTTCAGCGTTTCGATTTCCCGCTTCAGATCCGCGGCCTTGCCTTCCTTGGCCACCAGGTCGGCATTCTGTTCGCCGATCACGCGCCGCATATGCTCGATGCGCTCGGCCATGTCCTCATAACGACGCTGACGCGCCGTGATCTCGGCTTCCGCCCGCGCCCAGCCCATGCGGCCGCGATCGATCACGATCGCCAGCGTCAGACCGACGAGGGCGAGGATGATGACGATGGCCAGCAGGGTAACCAGATCGGGCATGATCAGGCCTCATGCCAGAGCAGGCGGCCTTCGAACGGGCGCACGTTGAGGATACGCATGCCGTCGCCGCCCCAGTTCATCGCGAAATTCTGCGCCTCGACCTGCGCCAGTCCCCAGGTGACGAGCCGCACCTGGCGGCGGCCGCTGAGCGCGGTGGCCACCGAGGCGAGGCCGGCGAACGGCATTTCCTTCGACGGGCCTTCCATCTTGATGAAATAGCCCAGGGCGCCGACCGTCGGGTAGCCGACCTCGGCGACGAAATTCGCGGTGACGTCGGCCAGCGCCCGCTCCTGCCCGAGCAGGCTGGCGCGTTCCTTCTGCAGGCTTTCGATATGCTCGCCGATATCCGCCACCAGCACGCGCAGGCGCTCCAGCTCGCGCCGGCTTTCGCCATGCGTGGTTTCGATCTGGTGCGGCGCCATGCCGTTGACGGTGCGCAACTCGCCGGCATCGTGCAGGTAATAGGCCATACGCTCGATATGCGGCGCCAGCGCGCCCGCCCCCAGCAGCAGCAGCAGGGCCGGGATCACCAGGATGAAGGCATCGGTCAGGGTCATGGCCAGAGTGGATGGATGGCGGGGGCGTACAGAATCAGCCCGATATCGTTAACCCCACGTAAAAAGGGCCGGGATTGGCTCCCGGCCCTTCTGCATGCGGACCGATGGTCCGGAGGTTTTTAACGCTTCGAGAACTGGAAGCTGCGGCGGGCCTTCGGCTTGCCGTACTTCTTGCGCTCGACCACGCGGCTGTCGCGGGTCAGGAAGCCCTGGGCCTTCAGGGCCGGCCGCAGGGCCGGCTCGAAATAGGTCAGGGCCTTGGAGATGCCGTGGCGCAGCGCGCCGGCCTGGCCCGACAGGCCACCGCCGACCACCGTGGCCATCACGTCGAACTGGCCGACGCGGTTGGCCACCACCAGCGGCTGGGCCAGCAGCATGCGCAGCACCGGACGGGCGAAGTAGTCGTTGCTCTCCTTGCCGTTCACGGTGAACTTGCCCGAGCCGGGCTTGATCCACACGCGGGCAATCGCGTTCTTGCGCTTGCCGGTGGCATAGGCGCGGCCGAACTTGTCCAGCTTGCGCTCTTCACCATTGGCCTTGGCGGCCGCGGCAGCCTTGGGAGCGGCATCCTTGGCGACGGCGTCGGCCTTGCTCAAATCGGCGAGTGTACGTCCCTCGGCCATGATCAGTCGTTCCTCTTGTTCTTCGGATTGAGCGCGGCGACATCCAGCTTCACCGGCTGCTGTGCCTCATGCGGATGCGCCGGGCCCTTGTAGACCTTCAGCTTGGTGAGCTGCCGGCGGGCCAGCGGGCTCTCCTTCGGCAGCATGCGCTCGACGGCCTTTTCAATGACGCGCTCGGGGAAGCGGCCCTTCAGGCCCTCGCCGATGGTGCGGCCCTTGATGCCGCCCGGATGGCCGGTATGCCAGTAGAACACCTTCTGCTGGTCTTTGCGGCCGGTGACGCGCACCTTTTCGGCATTGATGACGACGACGTGGTCGCCGGTATCGGCGTTCGGCGTGAAAATCGCCTTGTGCTTGCCGCGCAGACGCATGGCGATCAGGGAGGCGAGCCGCCCCAGCACCAGACCATCGGCGTCGATCAGCACCCACTTCTTGTCCACTTCGGACTCTTTGGCGTTGTAGGTCTTCATCGGACTTCCTAACGGGTGGAAATAACCACCGGCGGACCGGCGGTCGGATCGGCGCGCACTATGGCGATTTCTGGCGCGCTGTCAAACCCCTTCTGTCCATGAAAATCAATACTTTAGATAACGGTATTATGTTACCACTACATCATACAATACAAATCAATGACTTAACAGTATCGCCGGCCCACGCCCCGGCAGCCATCGGTGCTATTTTTCTCCCGATCCGCCGCGCGCCAACCTGAACCTGGCCGTTTTCGGCCATTCTGCCCGGCCATTCTGCTCGGGCAGGGTTCGCCTGCACCTACCCGGAGCCGTTTCGGTTCGTTTTGGTCCACCCAGGTTCGTTTCGGTTCGTCCAGGTTCGTTTTGAGTTCGTTGAGGTTCGTTGAGGTTCGTTGAGGTTCGTTTGGGTTCGTTTCTGTCTGTGCGGGTTTGCAGCCGGGCCGGCACACACGCAAGGAACAAGATGGGAACGAGAACCCGAAGGTCAAGGGCCCCCGACCCGCCCTGTGCCGCGCCGCCTGTACCTCGGCGCCTGTCGCGCCCCTGCCCCGCCGCCTACCGCGCTGGAGGAATGGCGTAGGTCAGCACCGAATGGGCCACCGGCTCGTCCACCCCGGCGGAAAAGAGGCTGATCTCGATGATGGCCAGCGTCTTGCCCAGCTTGAGCATGCTGGCCTCGGCCAACAGCTCGCCCGGGCCCGGCTTGCGCATGAAGTTGATGTTCAGATTCGTGGTGACCGCCAGCGCCACCGGGCCGATCAGGCCGAGCAGCAGCAGATAGGCGGCGCAGTCGGCCAGGGTCATCATCGCGGGGCCCGAGACCGTGCCGCCGGGGCGCAGCTGCGCCTCGCCGACCGGCATGGCCAGACGCAGGCATTGCCCGTCCCAATGTTCGATTCGCATGGCCAGCGGCCGCATCTGCGGGAATTCGCGATCCAGAAAGACGGCCAGTCCGGCCTTGTCCATTTTCATGCTGCGGGCTCCTCCCCCTACCCGCTTAGCATTGGCGCAAGGCACGGAAAAGGGCGGAGAAATTTTTGAACACGAGGTCTTGCGGTCGGGGGCCCGGGTCGCTAGGTTGCGCGCCGCACTGATCCCAGGTAGCTCAGTGGTAGAGCAGGCGGCTGTTAACCGCCCGGTCGGGGGTTCGAATCCCTCCCTGGGAGCCAATTCGGAACGAAACTGCGAACGCCGTGCGCCGCAGTTTCCACTCCATAGTTTCCTCCAGACGCCACAAGCGTCTGGAGGAGCCTTGGCTTCGATCCCCTGATCCGAATTTCGTCGGCTCCGACCTCCACCCGCTGAACTAGCGCCTGGAGATGATGGCGCCGGAAACCGCCCTCTCGATCCCTGATCTTCTTACGAGCCTCGATCCCGAACCGACGCAGCAGCTCCGGCGTCACTCGATTGTCGTCGCCCTCTCCCCTGTTTTCGGCCCGGTCCGCATCGGCCCGCGCCGAATCACGGATCCGCTTCAACTCGACAATCCGTCCCTTGAGGTTGGAATCGTCCATTTCAGCGAGACCATTCTCAATGGCCTCGTACAGCCGAGTCAGTTTGGCTTCAGCGTCCGCAGCCTGCTTCCTCAGTTCGGCAATGCGACCCTTCAGGCGTTCAGCGTGCTCCTCCTTACGCTTAAGCAGACCAGCGAGCAGCTCCTCAAGCCGCTCGGGTGCAAGCAGTCGCTTCTCCAGATGCGACACAACCATTGTGTCCAGTTCGTCCATCGGGATCGTGCGGCCGCGGCACGCCGTCTTCCCCTGCCGTGCCGTCGTGCAGCAGGTGTAGTAGCGGTATTGGTCCCCCTTGCCGGAGGTGCGGAGCGTCATGGCTCCCCCGCAATCGGCACAGAAGCACACGCCGCCCAGGAGCGTCCCGGCCGTTACGAACCGCGGGGCCTTCAGTTGCGGGCTGCGCGATCGCATCACCGCCTGGACCTCGGCGAACTCCTCCTCGTCGATGATCGGCTCGACCACCACATCGACGATCTCGTCTTCCGACTTCTGCTCTCCCTTGCGCTTGCCCGAGACGTTGAAGCGATGGTGGCCGATGTAGGTCTCCCGCGTCAGGATCTGGTGGACCGCCCCGACGCCCCAGCGCCCGCCGGTCTGCGTCCGGATACCGCGCGTGTTCAGATAGTCGGCGATCTGGCGGGACCCCATTGGACCGTCGTCGGCGCCGACCCGTGCAAGGCGGAACATGAGCCGGACCGTCTCGACCTGGGCCGGATCGGGCTCGATCTTCTTCTTGGTCCTCGCGCCCCGTTGCTCGGCCGCCACGATCCTGTAGCCGAAGGGCGGCCGCGAGCCATTCCAATAGCCCTGGCGGGCATTCTCGCGCATGGCCCGGAGCGTGTGCTTGGCGTTCTCCTTCGACTGGTACTCGTCGAATAACGCCATGATCTGGCGCATCATCACGCTCATCGGATCGTCTCCGAGGTCCTGCGTGATGGAAGTCAGGCGGATATCGTTCTTCGCCAGCCGCCGGACGTAGAATTCGAGCTGGAACTGATCGCGAAAGAAGCGCGAGAAAGAATGGACGATGATGAAGTTGAACGGCGCAGGCTTCTGCGCTCCGGCATCCATCATCCGCTGAAACTCAGGCCGCCGGTCGTCTGTCGCCGATGCGCCCGGCTCGACAAACTCGGCGACGACGGCGATCCCCTTCGCTTGGCAATAGGCCTGAAGTTGGCGGCGCTGGTCCGGAATCGAAAGATCGTGTTCGGCCTGCCGGCCAGTCGAAACACGCAAATAGAGCGCGGCACGCCCCGGCGATGCCAAGGCGGGGGTCGCTTTGGCATTCATGCGGAACCTCCGTTCACAGTATTAGTTTTTCGAGCCCAACAGCTCGTCGAGAATCTGACCGAAATGGACTTCGAAAAGGTCCAGCTCAGCCTCAGTGATCGGCACGTGCTCGGGCCAGTCGTCGGAGACTTTGCGGCTCGCTCGGTGCTCGCCCCCCTTCCGAGCGCGTGACCGCGGCTCGGGCGCCGCCGACCGGACCGGGCGGACGTAGTCGTAAAGGTCAGCGTCGCCCTGCGACGCTGGGAACTGCAACACGTTGGCGGACATGCCGCGATTGTTGCATCGAACCACACGACATTGAACAGTTTCAGTTGGTTATGCGCGAAACGTGCAGCAAAATATCGGATGCTCCCGGCTGCGCTCGGCTCCGTTGGCGAAGCATGGTGCGTCGCGGCGAAGCGCAAATACCTGCAATCGGCGGCAGGGCGATGCGGTCGCGGGCGGTTTTTGCGGGCATCGACCATCATCGCCTCCTTTCCGAGACATGCTCTTGTTCCAAGCCACCTTGCCGGCCGGCCTGTAACTGGATATATTACTGGTAATAACGCGGAGGTCAATCATGAGCGACACGTCCCAGAGGCGCGCCATCAAGAACTACCGGAACCGCTTGGTGGAACGCGGCATGGCGCGCTTCGAGGTTCTCGGTCGCGATTCCGATCGCGAGCTAATTCGCTCATTTGCGAAGCGCTTGGCCGAGGACGGCCCCGAAGCCGAGCGCTTGCGGGTGGCCGTCAGCCAAGGCATCGCCGGTCACCCGCCGCGAAAAGGCCGCATCCTCGAAGCGCTCCGGCGCTCGCCTCTGGTCGGCGCCGACGCCCTGCCAGCCCGTCCCTTCGAGCCAGGTCGCAAGGTTGACTTGTGAGCCGGTATCTTCTCGACACCAACATCATCAGCAACATCACCAAGCCGGTCCCATCGGAATCGCTGCAGGCGTGGATGGCTGAGCAGGCCGACGAAGACCTTTTCATTGCATCGCTCACCATCGCCGAGATTCGGCGCGGCGTGCTGGAGAAGCCTGCCGGCCGGAAGCGAAACCAACTCGAAGCGTGGTTCGCCGGGCCGGAAGGCCCCCCCGCTCTCTTCGCCGGCCGGATTCTGCCTTTCGACGAGAAGGCTTGCCTAGTCTGGGCTCGGCTGATGGCCGAGGGCACGGCGGCGGGGCAACCGCGCAGCGCGCTTGAGACGATTATCGCCGCAGTTGCGGAAGCAAATGACTGCTTGGTCGTCACGGGCAATGAGTGCGACTTCACCGGCATCGAAATCATCAATCCTATGCGCGACGTGGGGCAGCTAGAGGCTGATAGATGAGAATCGCACGAACCGTCCGACCGATTCATTTCGAGGACTTTGGCGGAGCCGAGTTCGAACGCCTCGTATTCGCCTATCATCTTTGCGACGGCTGGACGGATCTCGCTTGGTTCGGTCAGACGGGAAGCGATCAAGGCCGTGACATCATCGGAATACATCCCTTCGACGATCAGCCTGACGAACGCACCGTCATTCAATGCGTCAATCGGGACAGGCTGACCCAAGCGAAAGCGGAGAAGGACATGGCCGCAGCGGTCAATGCTGCGACAGGTAAGCCGGACGCCTTCAAGTTCGTATGTCGCGGCAACGTCTCCGCCCAGCGTCGCGACGAGGTTTGTTCCGCAGCCGCAAAGCTAGGTGTCTCTAACGTGACGATTTGGTCCGGCATCGAGTTCGAGGAACACCTACGCCTTCGAGCCGAGTTCCTACTACGGCGCCTGATTGATGGCGTGCCATTTCCCGATACGGAGGTGGAGCTGCGGAACTTCGTTGATCAATTTCAAGACGTTGACGACACGCAGGCTCTGGCCATGCTCGCCCGCGCATTCGACCGCCCCGCCTTTCGGACGCCGTTTCATCAGGAGAGTAATCTCCACGCCTTCCAACAGGCTATCGACGATACGATTCGGGTGTTCAACACAGGCATCTGGCAAACGCGCGAAGGAGTCGAAATCCATCGCCTTCCATCACTTCATCATATTCGCGACGCGGGCATCCGCGACGCGCTGGGACTGACCGTCCGCGAATTGGATCACCTCCGACGACGATTCAAGGAGCTGCTCGTCTCCGGCGAAATCAGGCACTGCGGCTGTGGCAATCCTGCTTGTCCGACCTTCATGCTCACCGATGCAGCCGCCCGCGAACTTGATCAAGCCCGCGATAGGGTGCTGGCCGCCTTCCGGAAGCCGTATCCGGCGCTCAATGTCGCTCTAGAATGACGCCGTCAGAGCAGATCAACGCAATGATAACCCTTCATTTGGCGACCAGATGACCACATCGCGGAGGCGGCCACGGAACGGATCGCCGAGCAGCGCCAGCCCGTCGCGAAACAGCGCGTATCGGTATTCCCCCTCTCGGCTCGCCGCTGCGCCATCGCCGTCCGGCAGGCCCAATCCAACCGGCTGAAAGGTTGGTAGCTGAAGCGTGGATGGTATCGCACGCCCACCGCTCCGGATGATCCCCGTGAGCGCGTTCAGAAATTCGGCACCGGCCTTTTCCTCGATCACAAACCAGCCGAAGCGCGGGCCGCCCGCGACCGACGTCAACCGCCTTGGACCGCGTACGTGGCGCCACCAACCCGGATGCTCGAAGAGGTCCTCCACCCACCAAGGCGGAAGATCGGCTCGCCACAACCAGGGCACACACGCCAGATAGCTGCGGCCGGCATATTGTAGCCGGATGAATTCGACAGGTTCAGACTCTGGCGCTACGCCGTCCCCCAATCGGATGCGGTCAATCCAGTCGACGATGTCGATTGCGCCCATGAGAAGGAAGTTCGAACGGTGTGCCGCCAGCACGATAGACGTCGGTGTACCGTCCGGCCGAGCCCCATCCGAAACAGGCGCCGGAGGGCCTCGCGTCCCCCGCGGTCTGGTTATCTTCGTCTCCGATAGGCTCAAGAAGCCGCCAGGTGTCCCCGGAGATGAGCCAAACGCCACCGAATAGCCGTGGATCACCTTACCGAACGGTGACGCGGTGCCGATATAGGGCTTCACCTGCCTCGCATATTTTCGCTTCGCCTGACGCTTGACGCTTTGCCTAGAGGTGCCAGTAGCGAACGACCCGTGTGCTTCGGCGAGCACCACGCCATGGCTGGCAACATTGCCGCCGTCGTAGATGAAGTCCGCATGGGGATCGAGCGTCGAGGAGAGACAAGCCGCATTGGCTCTCCATGTGTATCCCAAGACGTTCATGTAGAGGTCGGTCATCCCCGCCCCGACTTTCGCAGCGAACTGCGATCTGTGCGTATCTGCCAGAAATCGGAAATGCGACTTTAGCTCGAATGTGCTGCCTCCTTCGACGAGTGTCTCTAGCTCAATCAGCGCGCTCCTCTGCAGACCATCGAGTAAGTCCGCCGGCGCGTCATCCCAAGTGGTCGCCGTTCGAGCGACGGCCGCCGCGAGCGCTAACGATCCGAAGGAAAAGCTCAGTACGGCCGGCGGAGCAGCAAAGTTCGGCGAAATGGGGCTGGGAACATGCCGATGCCGGGTGTGGGTGGACAACGCTAATATCTTGTCCGTCTCCCAAAGACTCGTCGTCGAAATTAGACCACTCATACCCCCTGATCCCCGCAAATTGGCAAATTGGTGCGAACGTATGTAATCCGAACCGACAGACAATATTCGCGCCGGACGCTTAGCTTCGCCGACATTGAAATCATCAGTGGCCTTTAACGATCCTTTGCTCACCAGCGTCACGACTTGCTGCGCTTCATGCATCACACTTAGCCAAGTGCAGAAATCCAAATAGAAGCCACTAACCCCAGAGCCCGGCCCACGGTTTTATTTGTGCCCACCACTCTGCCGGCGTCATGATACGCAAAGGCACTTGTCGCAACTGAGTACGCTTGTTCACAATCGTAGCTCTGTCACGCGTACAGAATGCATCACAACCAAATCCGATCGCGTTGCCGATGAGCTCTCGGTCAGCCAAGTCCGGCAGCGCAGCGACGAAGGGTGCGTTAATGAGCCGACGTCCGAAATCGGCCGCAAACCTTCGATTGTCGTCTTCGAGACCCTGGTTAACAAATCCGAGCGTGTACTCCAGAAGATCCTCGCGGAGCGAGACATCTCTCGTGCGTGACAGTTCATCTATCGTTTTTTGCGAGGCTAGGAGGTCCCAGTCGGCCCGTGCACCCACGTAGAACACATGCATCAGTGCTTCGATATCGATCGCGAGAGTTGGCTCGGTGCAGGGCGGGATCGGTTCATGTTCAAAAACATGCATACTGTGCTTGACGAGCACATTGACTACGTTCGTGTCTAGGAATACGCGCCTTGGGATGCTCTCAAATGGAAAACGAGCACAGTCGTCGCTGTGCTGACCGTGGTCTTGGTACAGCACATATTTTTGTCTTCTCGAATCCCAGTGCTCCAGCCCCATCGTCAAAGAACCTAGTGAGACATTCGCGACATCCCAAGCACTATCGCTTCCAAATCTGGTTTCGATGAAAAGCGAGGTAGGGCTTGTGTTCGTCACGCAGAATCAAGCATTGGATGACGGCTCCGCTCAACTCGGCTCGTGCTGCCGCTTCGAGATCAGAAGAAAGCAGAACCTTTCCGTCATCATCAAATGTTACCAAGCCGGCATCGAATGCCGCGTCCCATAGTGCAGACAACAGCAATCCGTTGTGGACGTCGAGCCGCTCGGCATCACTTTCGCATTCGCTCCAGGGGATGATGTGCGACGCCCGCAGAAGGGCCGGCTCCGAAATTCCGGTCAGAGGGCAGCGGCTGTGCCAATAATCCATCAATCGAGCGCGAAAGATGTCCTGACCGATTCTCTGGACGACGAACCGCTCGGCCTCGGTCGTCCGTGGCAGATCTGCCACCCGGGCCTCAAACTCCCGCAGCGGCGCGTCGGGCAAGCTGACTCCGAGCTCATAAACGCGGTGCAGCACCGCATAAAGCGCGCCAAGGCTGTCGAAGGCGTGGCAGGCGCGTCCGGGACCGGGCATATCGGCGGGGGGCAGGCCCAGCTCAGCGATGACGCCCCCGTGGTCCAGCGCGAGAAACCATGGCCCCTGCGCCCCTTTGGCAGCAAGGTAGATCGTGCCATGCGCGGTGGTCGATCCGAAGGCCGCCCAGCCCGCCTCTTCCGCCAGAATGCGGCGGAAGCCGTTCTGAGACGCGGCCTTCTGGCATTCTTCGCGGACAACAAAGGACTGGGGCGATTCAATCGTCATCGTAGCGGGGCTCAAATGTCCATTGCAAACAGGCGTTTCTCCGCCGGAGTCGAGCTCATCTCGAGTCTTACGTAGCTTTCTCCCTGCAGCTCGGGCGGCGGAGCGGTCGTGGTAGTTACAACGTATTGGAAGGCGGGCTTGCCCGCTGTTTCCTCCCATTGATGCACGAGCTTGAACAGGCCGGCGTAGAGCTGCCCGTCCAGATCCGCCTCGCGCGGACTGTCGTGTACAAGGAAGGCTGGCAGGTCCGCCTTCTCTTCGATGGCCATATGCAGTGCGGCGAGGTCGAATGCGACGATCTTCAGGGAGTCCAAGGCCGCTGTCGAAACTTCGCCTCGCCCTGAGAATTCGGCATCGACCTTCAAGCCGTTACCATCGAGCTTGATGGTGCCCGCCACCCCCTCGGGGAGCCAGGCGGCCATGATCCCTTGATACCTTTCCTCCAGCGTCCTGATGGCTGCTCGCGCCCGCGCGCGTCCGGCGTCCAGTTGCGCGCGGACCGCTTCCAATTCCGTGGTCCCCGGAGGTGTGGGCTTGGCGGCCGCTTCGCGTTCGCGCAGCGATCGCACGTCATCAAGCGTGCGCCTCGCCTGATAGATGCGATCTTGCACCTCCTTCGCAGCCGCCTGCGCGGCGCGACTGGCGGCATCAGCGGCTTTTGCCTCCGCCTCGAGTGCTTGCCGTTGGGAGCCGAGCTGCTGAATCAGGGCCTCGACGCGTTTGGCCTCCTGCTCCGTGCCATTCGCCTCTGCATCCAGGTCGGCGGCCTTCTTCTGTTTGTCCGCAATCGCGGCCTTCAGTGCGGCCAGGTCACAGGCTTCGAGCGAAATCCCGCATCCCTTTGCCTTGACCTCATCGATGCTGACCCTACAGACGGGGCAGACTCTGATCCGTCCCTGAGTAATGTCGATCTCCCCTAGGCTTGCCTCGGAGCGGTATCGTTCAGCTTCACCTCGCTTGAAACGCGACTCGTTCTCCAACTGCTGACGTTTCGCCGTTAACGTCTCGTGCTCCTCATTGAGCGCTTTTTGGCGCGCGAAGATCGACCCGACATTCGGCGGCTTCGGCAGATCGGCTCGCATGGCGTTGGCCAAAGCCGCCTCCGCCAGCGAGACCAGCCCCTTCTGATCGATCGTGTCGTCGAAACCGACCTCATCGTCGGTACTCAAGGCGAGCCTCACGGCCTTCAGGCCGTCGGCATACCGCTGTTGCTGATAAGCTTGGCGCCGCCGTTCGTCCTCGACGGCAGCCACGAGTTCCCGCTCGCGGGTGGCGGCCGCGCGCTCGTCAGCATCCAGAGCACGCAAGGCGAGGCGCACCATGGTCAGCTTGGCGGTTTCGCCGATCACCTGGGCGCGCGACCGAGTCTGCGTCTGCGATGACCGCCACGCCAGAATATCAGCCAAGCGACACTCCTGGTCGCGGGTCAACCAGGCCCGAAGCACGTCCCAAACCTGTTCACGGCTCACGTCTGGCGGCGTGGCTTCCGCGATCGTCGAAAAGAAGCCGGCGATGATGACGGGATCGATAGACGTTTGATCGCCGTCTCGGCGTCCCCGTGCGATTCCGTCTTCGATGGAATTGATTTGAGCGACGAACTCACCGCCTGGCAGTCCCAATGGGCGGACAGCGACCCAGCACACGCCGTCGATTAGAATCTCAGCCGCGATCAGGCCGTTCGGAAGCCGCGCCATGAGGCGTGAGCGCTGGGTATCCGTGGCATAGCCGGGCTCCCCCAGACAGGCCCGAAGCAGACGACAGAAGGTTGTTTTGCCGCTGCCGTGGGCCAGGGCGCGGCTGCCGCTGCTCGACATATCCGGCGTCCAAATGATGTTGAGACCGGGCTTCAACGTCACGTCCCGGATGATGGTCTGTGGATCGCTGAAGATGGCCAGCCGACGGACCCAGAGCCGAGGCCCGGTCCGGCCTTCAGGCGCCGCCGGCGGACCGATTGCCGGGGCGAACAGATCAGCCTGATTGGCCACTGCCGAACCTCGCCCAGATCACAATGTCTTCCGGTGCGACGGCAGCGGTGAGGCTGCCTACGTCGATGTTCCGGGCCGCACGGATCGCGAAAGCGGCCCGTTGGGCGTCGGCGGAAACGGCCTGCAGTCCCGCCGAACTAAAATGCTGACCCCGTGTCCACGCCCCGTCGGCGCGCTCCTCCAATTGGCCTGAGGTGAGCAGCGTCTCGAACATCGATCGCCACGCCGCATTGATGGCCGGGCTTAGCCGGACCGCGCCTTGTGCGGGCTGCGCCTCTGGGCCGACGAGCCTGATCCACTGACTCCGGTCGCTGGTCGTCAGCAGAGGCGTAAGCAGTGCGGGCTCTGCAATGCTGGCGATAACGAAGCGCGCGCGTGAACCATCATTCGCTTGATCCATCTGCCAAAGAGCGTGTTGCGCCGCGTAGCGGAGACGGTCTCGGGCCTGGACGCTTGCCGACCACGTCCATGCGCCGTCTGGCAGACCATCGAGAGGCGGCAATTCGACGGAGATAGGAAGCGTGTCGGCCGGCCGACCTACCTCCAACCGGTTCCACGCCTCTATTACCAGTCGTTCGGTGCGGTACTCGCCGAACAGGCGGATCTCTTTTTCCTTCAGCACGCGGAAGGTTTCAGACGGGTAGTCGGCGCCTTTGACCTTGGCGGGATCGAGGACGTATCGCTGTTCTTCCTCGGTCAGGCCAAATTTTCTGGCAAACAAGACATCGAGTTCGGCGCGCAATTGGGCGCGTCGGTCCTCATTCCAAGCGAAGGGCGGACCGGAATATCCTAGATCCTCCGCCCATAGCTTCATGATGTGGCTCGTATAAGTCAGTTCCAGAACCCGTGGACGAATGAAGTCGAGCTCAAGGGTAGAGAAGGTGGATGGAGGCAGGGCTGCGAACTGTTTCAGATAGCTGTAAGTCAGATGCGTTCCGCCTACTGAGAGCCGGGCAATGAAATCAAATGGCAGCGACAACCACATCGCCAAATGCGCCGCCGCCAGATCAGCTCCTCTATTCAAAAAGAAGACCGGCATCGTATGTCCGACTCCAACCTTCGGAAACACGCTCGCAATTACCGTCCTCTCATCTGTTGAACGGCAGATGTCCCGCCAGCCCATGAGCCAGCGCGGCTGTTTGGCGTCGATCAACAGTTCGGCAAGGGCCAGCGCATCCTTCTGTCCCTCGGCGATAAGGGTAAGATCATCCGCCGCCAGCGGCGTCTCGCGCTGCATCTCTGCACCAGTGGCGAGCGTCTTGGGATCGAGCAGGAAGCGTTCGGCCGATGCCTTCAGTGCTCCGCGCCAATCCTGTGCGCGGCCGAGCAAGTGAAATATGTCGGCCTCTCGCGCCGGTTGGCCTTCAAGGACAGGAATAGCCCCGGCAAGCCAGCTGACGAGCGCTTTAAGTGCGGCGGCACGGGCGCTTGCCTGCGTGTCCGCATCCGCCTTGCGGCGTACCTTTCCGCCTTCGCTTCTCGCCATCCTAACGGCGCTCTTCAACGCCGACGGCACGCGGGCGGCTCGTAAGATGACCTCTTCCTCAGGCACCCAGTAACGCGGCGATGGCTCAAAGGCCGGGTTCTGCTTCTCGGCAATGGTGCAATCGCGGGCGCCTTCGTCGTCGTCGATTGCATCGACGCCATAGGTCGCCCACCGATGATCGAAGTGGTGGATCATCTTGGCTTGATAGAGCGGCACACGGCGCTCAACGCCTGTTCCGATCCCTCGTACCCAGTCCGTTCCCTCGCGCTGCCAGCCCTCGGCTTCCAGCTGCGTCGGCGTGCGGAAGAAACCGGAATCGCCGGACATGTGGAACATCGTCTGGAATGAGATGCCCCAGGGATTGATGTCGCCTCCTTCGTCTTGAGGCCGTTCCTCGATCAGCACCGGGACTTTGGAGTAGATTTTCGCGATCAGATCAGCGTCTGAACGTGTCCGAAAGACCGGCGCGGTCTTGGTATTCGGATTGATGGCGGCGATCTCTAACGGTGACAAATCAAAATGTCTTCTATCGTCCGCGAACTCCTCGACAGTGCGGGAGAAGAAGCTGAAAGCCACTTTCATTGGCCCCGTTCCAGGCGCAGCCAATGTCAGAAGCGCAAACTTGAACCGGGCGTGTCCGATCCGGTCGAAGAAGCCGAGTCCTGTCTGGAAATCGTGCATGCTTACCAGGCGTCGTTGATCCACCAGCGATGCAAAGAACGGCGCGGTTGTAATATCCGTGGCGATACCGCTAGGCACGATGATTCCCGCCCGCCCGCGCGTTCCGGCCAACCGCGAGAACAGCTCGGCGAAAAGGGCATAGGTGTTGACATCGCCCCGGCCGGTGAGCGGATACCGGCCCGATGACCGCGCAAATTCGCTGGCCGCTTCCGCCGCGCGCTTTGCGAAGACAAAATCCCGCCACAGGCGGCCATCTGCGCTGCCCGGATCAGCCTTTTCCAAGGTGTCGATCAGCTCCTGCCGTGCCGCCTTATTGGGCGCACTGGCAATGGCGGGCGAGCGCGCGGCGAAGAATTCCTGTTCCTGGAGCTTAATCCGCTCCCATGGCGGGTTGCCGATGACCACATCGAAGCCGCCATCGCGTTCCATGATCTCTGGAAATTCGATGAACCAATGGAAGGCATTTACTTTCTCAGAGGTCAGCCTTGCGCCTTGCCGCAGATGCTCGGCAGGCGCTTCGCCACCTGCCGCCTGCCACACATGTTCGGTGAGCGGCATGGCGTCCGCGCCTGTGGCGCTGGCGGCCTTCGACATAAAGAACGCCGCCATGTAGAAATTGGCCGAGATATAGAGGTCGCTGGCTGTCTTCAGGCTCTGCCAATCGTCCGATGCGCGCATGTCTGCAAAGCCAAGTGCCTTTGCCTCGACGCTCGCCAAATCGTCCTGCGCCATCCCCTTCAGCTTGTGATCACACTCGGCCAGGATTTCGGGCGGCGACCAGTTCTTGAACAGTTGTGGATGGCCTTTTGCCCGATCACGCTGTTCCCTGTTGAGGCGAGCGTAGCGGCGGGAGAGTTCCTTATCGTCGCCGGTCAGCGGCTTGTAGGCCTCGTCAGGCAATCCTGCCCGCAGCATCGATCGGCCAAAGACGCCGATCAAACTATCGCCGCAGCGGATCTGCGCGTCGAAGAAGGCGAGCGGGCGGCCCGGTTCTAGAGCTTCGATCCAGAGCGCCACCTTGGTCAGCTCGACCGCCATTGGGTTGCGGTCCACACCATAGAGGCAGCGGCAGGCGACGTCGCGCAATGCATGGCGGAAGTCGGCGGCCGAAGGAATTCCACCGGCACGATGGCGGGCGACACGAGTGGCGATGCGCCGCGCCGCCGCAAGCAGGAAATGCCCCGAGCCGCAGGCAGGATCGATGACGGTTAGATTCAAGAGCGCTTCGGCGGGATCGACGGCTTGCGCTTCCCGTTCATTGAGCACCGGATCGAGAGTGGTATCCAGCAGAAGCTGCACCAAACTGTCGGGCGTGTAGTAGGAACCGGTTGTCTTGCGCTGGTTGCCCTTCTGCTCGGCCGCTTCCGAGGCAAAGATCAATGTCTTGCCGTCGTCGCCGAGTTGCGGCTGGAGTTCGAGCAAGGATTCATAAACCGAGCCAAGCTCCTCGGTCTCCATCGCGCGCCAGTTCACCGGCACCATGCCGGTTTTGTCGGAGAGCCAGGAAAGGCGGTAGAGCGCTTCCATGAAGGCGCGATTGCGCAGGCGCGCGGTTTCCAGATGCGGCAGCATGTCGGTGCCGAAGAGCCCGCCAAGGGCTGGGAGGCCGAGCACCTCCTGACCGTGGGCAAGAGCTTGGAAGACAACCTTGATGCCTTCGTAGCGGTCGTGATGCTTGTCCCAAGTGGCGGCGCGGACGCATTGCACACGTAGCGCGGCGAGGCTGTAGCCTTCAACGTAAAGCTTGCGGGACTCCGGCTTCGCCGTATCAGGGTGGAGAAGGTTCCGATCCTCAGCCACCATCAGGAAGATCAGGCGGTAGACGAGGCGCAGAAGCTCATTGAACCATTTGGTCAGATTGACCTCGCCAGACTTCAACCGGGTGGCGAGATCGGGGTTGGCTTCGAGAAAACCGGAGCCGAGCACTTTGAGCGCTGTTTCGACTTGGGCCGCCAGCCGGTCGCGGGCGGCTTCACCTTCACGCGAACCGCTTTCGCGCCAGCGTTCGAGCGCGCAATCGGTCGCAGGCGCGCCGACAATGCCGAACCGTGTCCGGTGAATCAGCGACCAGAGGACGGCGAAGGAGGCAGCGTCCTCGTTCGTAAATATCTGGGCAAGGTCGGCTTCGATGTACGCCGGCCGGGTCAGCGAGGCGTTATCGCGCATGAGACGGATCACGGCGCCGTTGGTGACGACGCCCCAGAGCACGTCATCGCTGTCGTTGAGATAGTCCTGGAGCGCGAAGGCCGGGGATCGCGAGCGATCGGTCGACAGCGTCGGACTGCGCCGGTCGAGCTTCTCGTCGGACGGCGGCACGACAACGATGGGCACCCGGCCGCCGGCGAGGAAGGAGATCACGCCATTGGCCGGGGCGAGATCGTCGAAGCCGAAGGTTTCCGCGAGGAAGTCACGCACGAAGCGGCGGGTCGCTTCGACCGAGGGGGTTTCCAACTTCGCGAAAGCATCGAAATGTGACTGGCCGACGCGGAAGGCGGTCGAGATCTCCTCGCGGATCGTCAGCCCCTTGCGGATCCGATAGTCCTCTTCCGACTGCTCGGAGGCCTGTCTCCTGTCGATGCTTGCGACCGTTGCCGGCGCAATGAGATTGCCCTCGAGGGTGAGCGAGGGCCAGGCCGATATGTCGGTGACGGGCTTGCGGGCCATAGCTTACGCCTCGCCCGGCATCAGGACGAACAGCCCGATCGCGTCCGGAGGCAGCACGGCCTCCACGGTGACGCGTGAGGCAGAGCCTGCCGCGGCGCGGAGCCGGGCATGGTCCTGCATGAGTTCTTCCGCTCGCGAGCGAGCAAATTCGGCGATCGGTCCTGAAAGCAGGCCGGCCAGATCCTCCTTTGCATTCGCGATGAACCTGTCGCGTGCGATGGACGCTAGATCGGCCGTCGCTGGCGTATTCAGCAGTTCTCGCGCGGCTTCGCCAATCGCCACGATCCGACCGCCCTGGATTGCAACGAGGGCTGCTTCCTCGGCGAGCAGCAACTGTTCCTTGCGGGCATGGACGGTCAGCTTGAAACGTATCCTGAGCAGAGCGACGCGAGTCATCTGCTGCACGCCGGCGGTCGGCCAGGCGCCGACCCGGCCGATGCCGAGATTGGACAGAGACTCCGGATCGAGCGAGGCCTCCATCAGCGCCTCGGCCAGCGTCGCCGTTAAAGGATGCGTCCGGGTCAGCAGCGCTGTCCCCGATGGCGCTGGCTCGGACGTAGCCAGACGCACCGATCCACTCAGGCCATTCCCCTTCAGGCGCTCGCGCAGGCCGACGTCAAGTTCATCGACGTGGGCGAGAAGCAGGGATTTCCGCGGCTCCAGGGGCACGCCGAAGCGCGCCATCGCCCTTTCGATGAAAAGCCTGGCATCCGCCGGGGAGCCAAGCAGCGTCCGCACCTTTTCCCATTCCGGGGCGACCTCCTGCGGCTTCATCGCGTTCTGGGCGAAACGCGCGCGGGACTTCTTTTCGTTCTCGGAGGCGTCGCGCCAGCGCGACTCCATGACCTTGACGCCGTCGTCGAGGCGCAGGTCGAGCGTGAGCTGGCGGGACACGCCATGGCGCAACATCACCGACGCCATCAGCGCGTCCGTCACAGGCCCGCGTTCATCGGGGAGCGGCACGGTAACGCCGGTCGCCTTCCGGATCTCCTCGGCCTTGCGAAGAATGACATCGAGCACGGCCCCGTCGATGGCGCTGTCCGGTGAGAACATCATGATCGATCGGACGAGCTCCGCCGGTTGACCGAAGCGGTCGACCCGTCCTTCACGCTGCTGATGCCGGGTCGGGTTCCACGACAGATCGTAGTGCACCACCGTATCGAAGAGCTGCTGAAGGTTGATCCCTTCAGACAAGCAGTCGGTGGCGACGAGGATGCGTTGGACCTGCTTTTCCTCGTCCGCAGGCGCCATGTCGGCCACGCGGTCGCGGCGCTCGTCGGGGGTCAGAACACCCGTCACGGATTCGACGATCAGCTTGGGGAAAGCCTTGCGCAAACCATCGCGGACATGCTCCGCCGTCGCCAGATAGCGACAGAAGACGACGGGGTTGGCGCCCTTCTTGACGAGCGGCGTCAACGCATCGACCAAGGCGGTCAGCTTCGGATCGGGTTTGCCAACCAGTTCCTCGGCGCGCTTGACCAGGGCAAGAAGCTCCGGATCGACGTCGAAGGCTGTACCCGGTTCGATATCGACCGCGTCCTCGTCGTCACTGTCCTCGTCATAGATTTGCGGCTCGAGGCGGTCGCTCTCGCTCGACATACGGTTTCGCAGTGCGCTCAAAGCCGCAGCCGGCGAAGAGCCGACACAACGCATCAGGGCCAGCGTGCCCCAGAAGGCCAAGCGTCGCTCCCGCTGTCCGGATCCTGCTCGGGAAACGATGCCGAGGCAGTAGTCGAGCACGGTTTCCTGGAATTCGAGGTGGGCCTGAGAAAGACGATAGGGAAATTCTGTCGTCTCATGCTTTGGGAAGGCGCGATCTTCGTCCCAATCCCCCGAGACGAGATCGATCCGGCGCCGCTGCACGAAGTGCCGCGCCAGACGCTCCCGGTAGCGAGCGTCCTCGAAGTTCAACGACGTAAATGATGGCTCGACCAGGGAGAGAAGGCGCCCAAAGGCTTCCTCATCCCCGGAATGCGGCGTCGCGGTCAGAAGGATCATCCGCCGGTCCGGATTCCGGGCCAGCCCTGACAGAAGCTCAAAACGCTGCTGCCGACCCTTGTGCGTGCCTACGCAAGCATGCGCCTCGTCGACGATAACGAGATCCGGACAGGCGCGTGCGAAGCCTTCTCGGCGCTTCTCGGCCTTGATGTAGTCGAGGCTGACGACCGTGAAAGGGTAAGCATCGAACAGGGTCTGAGCGAGGGGCAAGCCGCGTTCCAGCCTGCTCGCCGTGCCGGATGTGACCGCGACAGCTTCGATCTCGAAGCGCGCCTTGAGCTCTCCCACCCATTGTTCGACGAGATGCGGCGGGCAGAGCACTGAGAACGCATCCACTTCGCCTCGGTCCATCAGCTCACGCAAGATCAGCCCGGCCTCGATCGTCTTGCCGATGCCGACGTCGTCCGCGATGAGCAGGCGTGGGACTTGCAGGCGAAGCGCCATCAACAAGGGAACAAGCTGATAGGTCCGCGGCTCGAAGGCGAGCTGCGCGGCGGACCGGAAGGGGCCAGCTCCTCGCCGCAACGTCAGACGCATCGCATCCGCAAGCAGCGCGGCCTTCGCCTGGACAGTCGTCGTGGCGTCGGCGGGCAGATCGAACCGGGCCGGCTCGACCGGGAGTATCTCGAGCTCCGGATCGAGGACAACCGTATCGTTCTCGCTGCCCGAGAGTGGGCGAAGCGCCAGAATGCCGTCCCGCGGCGGCGGCAACGCGACCCACTCCCGCCCGCGGGCGCGAACCAGATCTCCGGGGGAAAAATTCACCGTCATCAGATCATCCCCCCAGCATCGAGATCATCGCGTCGGGGACGCCCGCAGTGACAGTTCCCGGCAACTCGAACAGCGTCCAGCCCTTGGCTTCCCCTTCCTCGCGCGTTGCCTCGGCCAGAGGAGCAACGCAAGCGGCGACGAAGTGACTGCGCCAGGCAAAGCTCATCTCCTGATCGGAGAAGCTGACGGCAGAAGAGTCGGGAGCCGGAAGGCCTGCCGCTTTGAAGGCGCTTTCCCATCCCGCGCCTTCGGCCGGTCGGCCTGGCGCAGCGGCGAGCACGATCTGACCCCGTGCCAGATCGACCAGCATCTGTTTGGCTTCGTCGCTCGTGCGATCGATCAGTTCGTGATCGGGCTGATTGAAATAAGAGAGAAGGCAGCGATAGCACCCGCGAACGCAGGCCTCTCCTTCGTGACTGACAAGCAGCCTCGCATCGCCTGCTGTGATCGCTGCATCAACCTTCTCGAAATGCATGAGGGTCAGTGCTTCGCGGGCGACCTTGCCAAGGGCTTGCGGGTCCTCGACCAAGCGGCTGAGCACGCCGGCGCCGCCCTCTGTGGCTTCATACGCCAGAATGGCCCGGCGATTGTCGCGAGCGGGCAGTGGTTCGCCGAGGATCTCGCCTTCTTCCAGTTGGAAGATGACTTCAATGCCCCGCAACAGCGCGTGCTGGACCGTCGCGATCGTCTCGGCAGCGTAGGCCCCTGGCTCGCTGAAACGGAAGAGGAGCGCGTTCTTGCGATCGCGGACGATCGGGACAATGCGAACCGGCCTCACGACATCCGGTGGCACATCGACATCCGAATCTTCGTCTTCGGCCTTGGCCCAGTAGCCGCTGCGCGGGTCGATGTAGAAACCGAACACCGTCTGGTTCGCGCGTCGCTTCAGTCCCTTGTTGATCCGGCTGATTTCAGCGCTGTTGGCGTATTGCAGGGCGAGGATCGAGGTTTCTTCGCAGCGGAATTCAGCCTCGGTGATCTGAACCCGACCATCCCGTTTCGGCCACGAAAAGACGGTCTGAATGTCGAAGCCCTGCCGGACGCGCTCCTCGTCGTTCGCCGTGATTCGGTCGGCGGGCGCAGCCTCCACATTGTCGATCCTGAGAGTGCGCTGGACCGGCACTTCGCCAGCCATCGGCGAATTGCAGGCGTGACAGCGCTCGACCTCGCCGTCGTGACAGGCGCCGCAGTTCGAGCAGATGAAGATGTCCCTGGTAGCGAGTTCTGACCCGTCTCCGGTCCTGACCTCGGGCGGCAGCTTTGCCTTCATGACCCTGTAGGCGCGGCCCTCGTGATAGATCAGGCTGCGCGGGCCGAATTCCGAGATGGCCAGGAAGCGGGCGCGTTGGAGGAATGAGCCCGTCTTTCCCTCTCCAGGGATGAAGGCGTAGAGCGGCAGCCGGGGGAAATTGTAGCCCGGCAGGAAGCCCTCCGTCGCGAGATAGCGGTAGGAATAGAAGTCCGAGCCATTCGAGGCCTTGCCCTGTTCGAGAATGGTGATCTGGTCGCTCGCCTGCATCTGCGCAGCCTTGATTCGTCGGCGGTCGGCACCCGAGAGGCCGGTGATCTCGGAACGGGCATTGGCCTCCATCAGCTGCGTTCGGGCAGAATTGTAGAGATCACGCCAACGATCGAAGGCTCGGTCGAATTCCTGCGGCGCGCGCTGGGCGACGTCGGAGACAAAGTCGTCCGACCCACCCATCCAGACCGGTTTCGGGCCATCCACTGACGCGAGTATCTGGTCGAGGACGCGCTTCATCGGGGAATGCGTCGAGCTCGCCAGCCCCGGCCGGTTCACGACATCGTGGATCTCCTGCTTCAGCGGGTAGTCCGGCTGCTTCAGATCGAGGATCTCGGGGATGTCCGGCGACAGGGCGATCTTGGCTTCGGCAAGCCAGACGGCGTGCAGATGCGAGCGCACAAGCTCTTCGTTAGTGATGTCGAGTGCCGGCGGGCGAACGATACCGGCCACCATGTCATTGCGCCGCTCGAAGAAATACTGGTCGTGCGGCGATTGGGCGGCGCAATAGGTCACGATGACAGCGGCCTGTCCGGAGCGACCGGCACGGCCTGCCCGCTGTGCATAGTTGGCCGGTGTCGGCGGCACGTTGCGCAGATACACGGCATTCAGCGCCGAAATGTCGACGCCAAGCTCCATCGTCGGCGAACAGAACAAGGCGGGCAGGAACTGCTCTGACTCTCCTGAGGCCTTGAGATCGGCTGCATTCTCCGCGAGATTTTCCCGATCGTCCTTCTCGAAGCGGAAACGCCACTCCCGCCATTCACGCTGTCTCTGGGACACTTGGGCTGTGTGTTCGCGGCCTTCGAGGCCCCAATAGCTGCTATGGCCCGCTTTCAGATCGGCAGCGATCGCATTGTAGAGATCATGAAAGTAGCGGTTCCCTTGCGCTGTCCCCGTCCGGATGGCTTCGCCCGGAATGACACGAACCGCCGAGGGTGATAGACGCCAGCCCTGCAGGTCCGCCTCTATGTCGACGCGCGACACCAGCCCTTCGCGGGCCAGAAGCTCCATCAGGCCCGTCATCACCGTCAGGTAGTCCGTCTTGCCGAGCTTGGTTCCGATAGCGCTCTTGCGATTGATGAGGCGGCCAATACGGGAATTGTGGCCAGCGCGAATGATTGTCTGTTCCTCCCGCAGCCCCACCCGGTCCTTGCCCGGAGCTTGCAGAAACAGGGTTGTGCGGCTTCTCGGCGTCTCCTTTGCGTCGATAGCCCAGGGGGCACGCAGGAGATTTCGCGACTTTTGCGCGACGGTGTCGAGCACGGTCAGATCGAGCGCTTCCGTCCCGACCGCCAAGCCTTCGAGCATCGCTCCGAGGAGCTGCTTGAACATCGCCTTGCGTGCCGCGGCATCGAGCGTTCCGAGCTCCGGCAGGATGGCTGCGAGGCGCTCAGTATCTTCCGCGATGTCGTCAAGCCCAATGAATGCAACGTCGATGAGCTTGAGGACCGACAGGCTCGGATTGGTGTAGCGCCAACCCCGGCGAAGATCAGTCCAGAGCCGATGGGCCAGAACCCTGGCGAGGGAGCGTTGGGCGTCTTCGCGGACCACGGCACCTGCCTCGGGATCCAACATCCAGTGGATCCGCGCGTCCTTGTTGCCCGCGGTGAACCCAAGCGCCTTCACGACCCGCAGGCCGAATTCGTCCTCTGTCATGCCATCTTCGCCGGCATCCAGAACGGCTCGCAGGATCGCGCCGCGCAGCAGGCTGACGAACAGAAAGTCATTGAAGTGGCCCGCCTGGAGTGCGGCATCCTGCCGGTTGTCCGTGAAACCGAGGAGCTTGCGCTTTTCCTTGGGAACGCCGCTGCCGCTCCCGCTCATCCATTCCAGTGCTGTCGAGACGAGAAGTGTCGTGGCCGAGCTACGGCCCTCGCCCGACAGGCCCGCGAGCTTGCTGCGTTCCCGCATGCTGGGATGCGGTTGGTCGAGACAGCACGGGCAGAAGCCGAACTTTCCCGGTATGAACCAGAAGCTCTTCCCCGATGAATCGTAGCGCCCGTCCGGGGCCACTGTGACCATCTGGGGAACTCTGCCTTTCCTGTTTGCCCGAAGCCGCTCGACGCCGTTGCGCTCCTCGCGCCAATCCTCGGGATACGTTTCGACCTCGCCGGTGAAGGCATAGTCAGGATCGCCATCGCCCGTAGGGGTCAGATAGCCCGCAATGTCGCCCTCTTGGTCGTCGAGCGGCGTGTCATCAATATTCCTGGGCAGAAACGCAATGCCCTCGACATCCTCGGTTTTCGTGACGACGTGGGCCTCATGTCCACAGTCCCGGCAGAAGCGGGTTGGATAGAGGCGATGGCCCGGCGCGCTGGGGTCTTCGAGCTGCCCTTCGAACAGGACGTTCCTGGGTCGTTCAGTCAGGGTGGTGAAAATCTCTCCCGCACCAGAGATGAACTGATGGAGCTTGAACGCCAGGAATGCGCCGGCCCCAGAACCGCCCCGCTCAGCTTCCGGGAGGCTGACACGGGTCAGGAAGGTCTCAAGGCCACTTCGGCAGGTTTCACGGTCGACGCCGCTGTCATTTGACAGAAGGGAAACCGCCTCTTCAAAGGGAATGGGCTTCTTGCGCTTGAGTTCCTGCGCGTCCTCAAGGCCGATTGCCAGCTCGGTCCATACCGCCAGCGAGTGCTTTCTCAGAACCTCATCTGTCAGCACGTCGGGAAGCGCAGATGTCAGGATCGGCGCGAGCTTCGGCCGCACATCGTCGAGCTTCAGCAGATCGTCCGTTGCGCGTTGCAAGGACTCATCAATGACGGATTCGGGGCCAATAGGGGTTCCGAACAGGCGCGATGCAACATCCGCCACGGCCTGCGCGCGATTGATATCGGACCCCTCGCTCGCCATGGTGGCCGAGGTGCCGATGCAGATGGGCGCCTTGTCCGCTGCGCAGCGGTTGCGAAGACGACGGACGAGGATGGCGACATCCGCGCCCTGGCGGCCGCGATAAGTGTGCAGCTCGTCGAGGACGATGAAGTCCAGACCGGTTGCGTTCTCGATGACCTTGGTGTCGAGGCTGTCCTGCCGAGTCAGGAGCAGCTCAGCCATCATGAAGTTGGTCAGCAGAATGTCCGGCGGCCTGTCTGCGATCCGCTGACGCTCCTCCTGACTTTCCTGGCCGGTGTAGCGCCGTACGACCGGCTTCAGGTCTTCGGGCAGGCCGGACTGGGAAATGAAGTCCTCGATCCCCTTGAGCTGGCTGTTGGCCAGTGCGTTCATCGGATAGACGATGATGGCGCTGGTCCTGCGCGGCTTCCCGGATTTCCGAGCGCGGACGATCGCATCGACCACCGGCACGAAGAAGCAAAGGGACTTGCCCGAGCCAGTTCCGGTCGTGACGACAAAACTCTGCGCGGCGCGGGCCTTTGCGATGGACTGCGCCTGGTGGCGATGAAACCGGAGGGGCGTTTCGCCGAAACGAAATATCCTGCCGGTCGCTTCGTCGAGATCACCCGAGGCGACCAGATCATCGACGGTCGGGCCCTCAAGATATCGAGGGTTCAGCGACAGTAGAGCGTCCGGCCAGAAGCGCCCGGCATCGTACTGCCGACCGATCTCTGATTTTAGGTCTTCAGATCGAATGGTGCTAAACGACCGCGAGAACCGGGCGTAGGAATTGATAAGACGATGGTCGAATTCAAACGCCTTCATTGCCCGTCTCGCCCCCCAATATTTCTATTATACTGCAACCATCTATCCCAAATGGCTTCATCAATCTGTTGCCTTGCAGGCGCAAGAACGTCCTTGGACAGACCCAGCCTTCCTGACCTGAGCTTGATTGCCCGCCAGCTCCTTTACGCAGTGTGTCTTCGCGCCGGCCCATGGCGATCAGCCCCACAACGACGATAATGGCGCCGCCGCCAACCTGTCGCCGAAAGGCACGAGATCGGTGCTGTCATAGAGCACGACGCCGTAGGCGAACCGTTCCTTGCAGGCCTCGGCCAAGGTCCGCAGCCCGGCGAAGTCGCTGGACTTCACCGTTGCGGCCGCCTTCACCTCGATCCCCACGATCATGCCGTCGTCGCGCTCCAGCACGATGTCCACCTCGTGCATCTGCTGGTCGCGGAAATGGTAAGGCGACAGTCGCAAGTCCGACGCCGTCATGAGCTTCAGGACTTCGGAGAACACGAAGCTTTCCAGAAGCGGGCCAAACACCTCGCGGTCCGCCTTCACCCGATCGAAGCTCAATCCGCGCGCCGTGGCGAGCAGGCCGGAATCGAGGAAATGCAGCTTCGGCGTCTTGGCGATCCGCTTCAGCGCATTCGTGTACCAGGGCTGCAATGTCGAGACGAGGAACACCTGCTCCAACAGCGCGACATAGCGCTGTCCGGTCTTGTGGCTGACATTGATGCTGGAGCCGAACTGCGAGTAGTTGACCAACTGCCCCGAATGCTCCGCGAGCAGCCGGACGAACTTCGGCAGCTCCGTTAGCTTCTCGATCTCGGCAATGTCTCTGAGGTCGCGAGTCAGAACCGACGTCAGGTAGGACCGCGCCCAATCCTGTCGCCGCCGTTCGCTCTCACGGCTGATCGCCTCGGGAAAGCCCCCGGCCAGCGCGAGCTCGACGAGATCGTCGCCGACGATCGCCCCCCGCTCCCCCTGAAGTTTTCCCGCGAACAGGCGTTCCAGGAAGGTCGGCGCCCTGCCCTTTATTTCAGCCCGGGCCAACGGCAGCATCCGGAGGGTTTCCATCCGCCCCGCCAAGCTGTCGGCGACCCGGGGCAAGGTGAGCACATTGGCGGAGCCGGTCAGCAGAAAGCGGCCAGGACGATAGTCTTCATCGACCGTCTTCTTGATCGCTAGCAGCAGGTCGGGCGCGCGCTGGATCTCGTCGATGATGGCTTTGTCCAGGCCACGAATAAAACCGGCCGGATCGGACTGTGCAGCGTCGAGGACCGTCTGATTGTCGAGCGTGATATAAGTCCGACCCGCTTCTCCCATCTTCCGGACAAGCGTGGTCTTGCCGGCCCGGCGCGGTCCCACGATCAGGACCACCGGGGTGTCTGAGAGGGCTTCCTCCGCCCGACGCTCCACGAACCGCTCGTACATGCACTTTCCGATTCTCTGACGATTGGAACTATGAAGCATGATAATTGGAAGTCAATGGCCTGTAGATTGGAACTGCTAGAGCCGTGATCTGGAAATGGGTGGTGGGGAAAGCCTTCCCCTGCGGGCCGAGCCTTCCGTCTCGGCCGACCCCTTCTGCGGGAAGACCCCGCAACGCCCCCAAAGAGTGAGAGTGCAGGCCGGGTTTCCGTGACGGGTTGAGGGCTGGAGGAGAGGCCTCCGGCGCCCGTCGCGGAGACCTGCAATGTCCAGACATGATGCGCGCGCCAGTTCCGGCTCTGACCGGACGGGCCTCTATGACGAAATCACCGGTAGGATCCTCGCCGAGTTGGAAGCCGGCCGGCTGCCCTGGGTTCAGCCCTGGGGGACAGCGGCGGCCAAGGCGCCCCTCGCCATGCCGAGGAACGCGGCCACCGCCCGCTGCTATTCCGGCGTCAATGTGCTGATCCTCTGGGGCGCTGTCGTCCAGCACGGCTTCCCCTGCCAGAGCTGGCTGACCTTTCGCCAAGCCCTCTCGCTCGGCGGCCATGTCCGCCGGGGCGAGCATGGCATCACCGTCGTCTACGCCGACCGCTTCGTTCCCGACGACGAGAAGCGGCGCGCCCGCGAGACTGGCGAGGACGCCCAGGCCATCCCCTTCCTCAAGCGGTTCACGGTCTTCAACCTGGCGCAATGCGAGGGTCTGCCCGAAGACCTCGCCGTTGCCGCACCGCCGCCTGAGCCCGGCCTGATCGAGCCGAGGGTCGAGGCGCTCATCAAGGCGAGCAGAATCGATTTCCGCATCGGCGGCGACCGCGCCTTCTATGTGCCGGCGCACGATTATGTCATGGTCCCGCCGCCCCAGGCGTTTTTCGAGCCGATCAACTGGCATCGAACGGCCCTGCATGAATGCTCCCATGCCAGCGGGGCGCCGCACCGTCTGAACCGCGATCTCTCGGGCTCCTTCGGTTCCCGGAAGTACGCCTTCGAGGAGCTGGTGGCCGAAATTTCGGCAGCGTTCTGCTGCGCGGCCCTCGGCATCGTCCCGACCGTGCGCCACGCCGACTATATTGGCTCGTGGGCCGAGGTCCTGCGCGAGGACAATCGCGCCATCATCCGCGCGGCATCACAGGCTAGCAAAGCTGCCGACTTCCTGCTCGGCTTTCTGCCCGAAGACGAACGACTTGCTCCGGCGTCCGTTGACGCCGGCGAGCGGGAGGCGGCCTGATGTCAACGCGCTTCCGTGGCGAGCATCTGCTAAAGAACGCCGCCGGATTTCTGGCCGGCGCCCAGCACCTATCCCGGGATGACCGCCACTCCCGTGAAATCCTGCTTCACCAAATCGCCTGTGCAATCGAACTGTCGCTGAAATCCTTCCTGCAATCCCGGGGTTGGAGCGATGAACAGTGCCGGCTCGAAATCCGGCACGACCTGACCAAGGCGTTGGATGCCGCCGAGGGGCTCGGCTTCCGTCCGAGCTACCCAGACCTGCATCCGCTCGTCGCGATCCTCACGCCCTACTATTGCCGCCATCGCATTCGCGATCTGGCGGCGCACGAGCCGGCGCTCTTGTCACCGCAACAGGCGCTCAAGGCGACAGAGGAACTCATAAGCGATGTCCGCGCCGCTTGTTCCAAGGGTTCCGGGCTCGGCGGGCCTTCGTCACGGAGCTCCTGAGAGGAAGAGGGTCGCGGGATTTTCGTGACGGGTTGGAGGCCGAGAGAGAGGCTTTCGGCCGCCCGTCGCGGAGTAAATCCCGATGGCTACTTCCGTTCAGAAGATCACCTTGTCGTCCTCACGCGACATTCCCTTCAACAAGCTGGTGCTGAGCCAGTCGAACGTCCGGCGCGTGAAGGCTGGCGTCTCGATCGACGACCTTGCGGCCTCGATCGCCCGCCGCGGCCTCATCCAGAGCCTCAACGTCCGTCCCGTCCTCGACGCCGAGGGCCAGGAGACCGGCATGTTCGAGGTTCCCGCCGGCGGCCGCCGCTACCGGGCGCTGGAGCTTCTGGTGAAGCAGAAGCGCCTGGGCAAGACCGCCCCGGTGCCCTGCGTGGTGCGCGATCCCTCGACCGCCATCCTCGCCGAGGAAGATTCGCTCGCCGAGAATATCGAACGCGCGCCGCTGCATCCCCTCGATCAGTTCCGCGCCTTCCAGGACATGCGCCTGAAGGGCCAGTCCGAGGAGGACATCGCGGCGGCCTTCTTCATTCCCGTCAACGTCGTGAAGCAGCGCCTGCGCCTGGCTGCAGTCGCGCAGTCGCTCCTCGATGTCTATGCCGAGGACGGCATGACGCTGGAGCAGCTCATGGCCTTTACCGTCTCGACCGACGAGGCACGTCAGGTGCAGGTCTGGGAGTCGATCCGCAACTCCTGGTCCAAGGAGCCCTATCAGATCCGCCGGATGCTGACAGAAAGCACCGTGCGCGCGTCCGACAAGCGGGCGATCTTCGTCGGGCTAGACGCCTATGAGGCCGCCGGCGGCAGCATCATGCGCGATCTGTTCCAGGCCGACGATGGCGGATGGCTGCAGGACCCGGCGCTGCTCGATCGCCTCGTTTCGGAGAAGCTGAAGATCATCGCCGACGAGGTCGCGGGCGAAGGCTGGAAATGGATCGAGGTCGATGTCAGCCATCCCTACGATGTCGCGCGCGGACTGCGCGAGATTACCGGCACGCCGGTTGATCTGACCGACGACGAGCGCGCGACGATCGAGGCCCTCAACGCCGAATACGCCAGGCTGGAGGCGGACTATGAAGGCGCCGACGAGCTGCCCGACGATGTGGATGAGCGGCTCGGCGAGATCGAGACGGCGCTGAACGCCTTCGAGCAGCGGCCCACCATCTATGATCCGGCCGACATCGCCCGCGCCGGCGTGTTCATCAGCATCGACGCCGATGGCTCGCCCTCGATCGATCGCGGCTATGTGCGTCCAGAGGATGAAGCTCCAGTGGACATCGAAACCGATGGCGGTGACGCTAGCCAGGGCGTCGAGGGCTCGGATCCGGCCGCTTCATCGGTGCAACGGGCCGTCATCACCATCGGCGGCCAGTCGACCGAGGCGGAGGATGACGAGGAGGAGACGATCAAGCCCTTGCCTGAACGGCTCGTGATGGAGCTGACCGCGCACCGCACGCTGGCACTGCGCGACGCACTGGCGAACAATCCCCACGTCGCGCTGACAGCGCTGCTGCACAAGCTCGTCACCGACATTTTCCAGCGCAGCTCGACCGCCGGCGGGTGCCTGGAAGCCAGCGTCCGGCACGTCTTCTTCCCCGTGCAGGCCGCCGACCTGAAGGACAGCGCGTCCGCCAAGGCTGTCAGCGAGCGGCAGGAGGCCTGGAAGACCGATATCCCGCAGGAGGATCAGGCGCTGTGGGAGTGGCTCGACGGACTGGACGACGCCAGCCGTCTGGCGCTGCTCGCCCATTGCGTCAGCTACGGCGTCAACGCGCTGTTCGAGAAGGTCGACCGCTATGGCGGCTCCGGCGTCTCGCAGCACAGCCTCGAACGCCGGCTCGGTCAGGCCGACCGGTTGGCCCGCGCGGTCCGGCTCGACATGGTGGAGGTCGGCTGGACGCCTACCGTCGACAACTATCTCGGGCGCGTAACCAAGCCGCGAATCCTCGAAGCCGTGCGCGAAGGGGCTGGCGAGCGGGCCGCGCAGCTCATCGACCATCTGAAGAAGGGCGACATGGCCAAGGAAGCGGAACGGTTGCTGGCCGACAGCGGCTGGCTACCCGAGCCGCTGCGCCTCACCGAGGTCGAACCGGCCACCGGGTCGGCGGTCGAGGGCGACGGTGAGACCGAGGCGCTGCCGGAATTCCTCAGCGGCGATGATGAGACCTCGGCCGACAACGAAGAGGACCCTGCCCACCTTATCGCTGCGGAATAGGCGAGACGGCGCGGCGGCAATCGTTGCCTCGCCCGAAATACCAATCCCTCAGAGCCCGGCCCCCTGCGCCACAGGGATCAGCCGGGCTTTTTCTTTGGAGGAGCCGTTGATGGCGTTAGCGGGTCCTGGCCGCTACCAGACGGCCACCTCCCATTGGCCGTTGACGCGCGCGAAGCCGATCGGGCGGTTCTGCGGCTCGGCATTGGGCCGCGTGGGATCCATGGTGAGCTGCGTCATGCAAGTGACGCCAGGCCCCACGCCGCCCGGCGAGCAATCGCCAAGCTTCAGCGTCGCGTTGGCGAGCGACGTGCCCGTAAAGAGCTTGTGACGCCGCACGGCGTCCGTCGCTTCCTGCTCGGTCGGCTGCGCAAGGCCTGTTACCGCAGCGGCCGAGGTCACTGGAACGAGAACCGGTCGCAGGCCGAACCCCGCACCAAAACCCACCGCCAGCGCGACCACGGCGATGATCCCGACTGCGCTTCCTTTCATCGTTCGCCTCCTTTCGACCGCGTTACACAAAAAGACGCGGACAGGCTCGGGGCCGAACGGATACGCGCCTTGGGATTATCGGAGGAAGTGTAGCCGCGCCGTCCGACAACCGAAACCCGTCAACATGAGGATCGCGCCGTAACGAGTGGCTTGTGCGGCGACGCTAGGCGCTAAGCCATTGAAGCCAAAGGGAGAGGTCGGCCGGGACGGGTTTGAGCCGGTGCGGTCGAGAGAGAGCGCCGGTCGGCTCGCCCCGTTCCCGCTCTCCCGAGGTTCCCTCCATGAACGACCTTTCCGTCACCGCAGCCCGCGCGGCCGCGCCGTTTCCGCTTGTTCCCATCGACACCGGGTCCGCTGTCGCCGCAGCCGCCGGCCATCTTCTCCCCCCTCTCGACCGAGGTCAGCGCATCGACGCTGCGATGCTGCGCGCGGCCATGGAGGAGGCCTTCGGCGCCTCCGATGCGTCTGGCGCCTGGGATTGGAAGACCGCCTACGACGCCGGTGAGGCGGCGACGGTGCTGTTTCTCCGCAAATACGGAAAGGCGCTTTTGCGCAAAGCCGGTTCTCCGGCGGCCGCACTGCCGATGCTGGCGAGGATCGCCAGCCTTCTCCCTACCCACACTCGGCGCTCCGAGGAGAGCGAGACGTTTCAGCAGTTCTCGACACCGATTCCGCTCGGGTTCGCTGCCGCGACCGCGGCGTCGATCACGCCGGCCGATCGCGTGCTGGAGCCCTCGGCCGGCACTGGCCTGCTCGCCATTCTCGCCGAGCTCTCCGGCGGGTCGCTGGTCTTGAACGAACTGGCCGAGGCCCGTGCCGGTCTTCTCCCCCACCTCTTTCCGACCGTTCCCGTCACCCGCTTCGACGCCGCCCAGATCAACGATCATCTCGATGCCGGGATCGTGCCGAGCATCGTTCTGATGAACTCGCCGTTCTCGGTGATGGCGAACGTCTCCGGCCGCATGGCCGACGCCGCCTATCGCCATATCGCCTCCGCACTGGCGCGCCTGGCTGACGGCGGACGTCTCGTGGCGATTACCGGTGCGAGCTTCGCGCCCGACGCGCCGGCGTGGCGTGAAGCCTTCGTCCGGCTTCAGGAGCATGGCCGCGTCGTGTTCTCGGCCGCAGTCGATGGCTCGGTCTACGCAAAGCATGGCACGACGATCGACACGCGGCTGACTGTTATCGACAAGTCGCCGGCCGACGATCCCATGGTCGTCGCCACCTCGCGCGGCACCGCGCCGGACGCCGCCACGCTGCTCGGTTGGGTGATCCGCGATATGCCAGCGCGCTTGCCGGTCGCCGCATCCACGGCGGCCCAGGCCACGCTGCGTCCCGCAGTTCCCCGCACCGTGCGCGGCTACCTCGCCCGACCACGTTCGTCGGCGCCCGAGACCACCGTTCTGGGCGAACCCGAAGGCGTCGATCTCGCCTATGAGACCATCGACTGGCAGCCGGCCGAGGGTTCCCGGCTCACGGATGCGATTTATGAAGAATACGGATTGCAGTCGATCCGTATTCCCGGCTCTCAGGCCCACCCGACGAAGCTCGTGCAGTCCGCTGCGATGGCCTCGGTCGCGCCGCCCAAGCCGAGCTACCGGCCGCGCTTGCCGGCACGCCTTCTCATGGAGGGCCTGCTGTCCGACGCCCAGCTCGAGACGGTGATCTATGCCGGCGAGGCCCACGGCGACTATCTCGCCGGTTCGTGGACGGTGGACGAGACCTTCGACGTCATCTCCGCCGCGCGCGAGGATGCCCCGAACGCCGTCCGCTTCCGGCGCGGCTTCATGCTCGGCGACGGCACTGGCGCCGGCAAAGGCCGTCAGAGCGCCGGCATCATTCTCGACAACTGGATGCAGGGTCGCTGCAAGGCCGTCTGGATCTCGAAGTCCGACAAGCTGATCGAGGACGCGCAACGCGACTGGTCCGCGCTCGGCATGGAGCGCCTGCTCGTGACGCCGCTTTCGCGCTTCCGCCAGGGAACGCACATCCGGCTGCCGGAAGGCGTCCTATTCACCACCTATGCCACGCTACGCTCCGACGAGCGTGGCGAGAAGGTTTCGCGCGTCCGTCAGATCGTCGATTGGTTGGGCTCCGATTTCGATGGAGTGATCATTTTCGACGAGAGCCACGCCATGCAGAACGCCGCCGGCGGCAAGGGTGAACGCGGCGACCAGGCCGCCTCGCAACAGGGGCGCGCCGGGCTGCGCCTTCAACATGCGCTGCCGAACGCGCGCGTGGTCTACGTATCCGCTACCGGCGCGACCACGGTCCACAATCTGGCCTATGCGCAGCGGCTCGGTCTCTGGGGCGGCGAGGATTTTCCGTTCTCGACCAGGTCCGAGTTCGTGGAGGCGATCGAGGCCGGCGGCGTGGCGGCAATGGAAGTGCTCGCGCGCGACCTGCGAGCGCTGGGGCTCTACACGGCCCGCTCGCTCTCCTACGACGGCGTCGAATACGAGTTGTTCGAGCACCAGCTCACGCCCGAGCAGACGCGCATCTATGACGCCTATGCCGGGGCGTTCTCCATCATCCACAACAACCTGTCGGCGGCGATGGAGGCCGCCAACATCACGGGCGACAAGGCCACGCTCAATGCGCAGGCCAAATCCGCCGCCCGATCGGCGTTCGAATCCGCCAAGCAGCGTTTCTTCGGTCATCTCCTGACCAGCATGAAGACGCCGACCCTGATCCGCTCCATCGAGCGCGATCTGGCGCTGAACCATGCCGCCGTCATCCAGATTGTTTCGACGGGCGAAGCGCTGATGGAGCGCCGCCTGGCTGAGATTCCGACCGACGAGTGGAACGACGTCCGTGTCGACATCACCCCGAGGGAATATGTGCTCGACTATCTCGCCCATTCCTTCCCGGTGCAGCTCTACGAGCCGTTCACAGATTCCGAAGGCAACCTGTCGTCACGCCCGGTCTATCGCGACGGCCAGCCCGTCGAGAGCCGCGAAGCCGTCGCTCGCCGCGATCGGCTGATCGAGCACCTGGCGTCGTTGGCGCCGGTTCCAGGCGCGCTCGACCAGATCGTTCAGCGCTTTGGTACAGACATCGTCGCCGAGGTCACCGGCCGTTCGCGCCGTATCGTGCGCAAAGGCGAGCGGCTTGTGGTCGAGCGCCGCGCCGGATCGGCCAATCTCGCCGAGACCGCCGCCTTCATGGACGACGTGAAGCGGATCCTCGTCTTCTCCGACGCGGGCGGCACAGGTCGCAGCTACCACGCCGAGCTGTCCGCCCGAAATCGGCGGCTGCGCGTCCACTATTTGTTGGAGCCGGGTTGGAAGGCCGACGCCGCCATTCAGGGCCTCGGCCGCACCAATCGCACTAACCAGGCGCAGCCGCCGCTCTTTCGCCCCATCGCGACCGACGTGAAGGCCGAGAAGCGTTTCCTCTCCACGATCGCCCGGCGTCTCGACACTTTGGGCGCGATCACGCGGGGCCAACGCCAGACCGGCGGCCAGGGCCTGTTCCGCCCCGAGGACAATTTGGAGAGTCACTATGCCCGCGATGCGCTGCGTCAGCTCTACCTGCTGCTGGTGCGCGGCAAGGTCGAAGGCTGCACGCTCCAGATGTTCGAAGACGCGACCGGCCTTTCGCTGATGGACTCAAATGGCATCAAGGACGAGCTGCCACCGATCACGACGTTCCTCAACCGCCTGCTCGCCCTGACGATCGAACTGCAGGGCATCCTCTTCACGGCGTTCGAGCAGCTCCTCAACGCCAAGATCGAGGGCGCCATCGCCAGCGGCACATACGACGTCGGACTCGAAACGCTGAAGGCGGAGAGCTTCATCGTCACCGACCGGCGCACCATTCACGTCCACCCGGGTACGGGTGCGGAAACCCGCCTGCTGACGATCACGCAGCGGGAGCGCAACCGGCCGGTCACGCTCGACGAGGCGATGGACCTTCTGTCGGATCGTCGGGCGATGCTGCTGGTCAACGATCGCTCCGGCCGCGCCGCCGTTCAGGTGCCGGCGTCATCGCTGATGTTGGATGACGGCGAGATCGAGCGCCGCGTCCGGCTGATCCGGCCGATGGAGCAGCATCACGCCTCGCTGACCATGATGGCGGAAAGCCACTGGGTCGAAGCCGACCGCGCGGCCTTCGCATCGGCGTGGACCGGCGAGGTCGCCGACGTGCCAGCTTTCTCCGACAGCGCGATCCATGTCGTCGCCGGCCTGCTGCTGCCGATCTGGAAACGCCTGCCGAACGAGTCGACGCGCGTCTACCGGCTGCAGACCGACGACGGCGAGCGCATCATCGGACGCAAGGTTTCGCCCGCCTGGGTCGCAGGCGCGCTGGCAATGGGAGCCGGCACGCTGGCACCGGATGACGCCTTCGCGGCCCTGATCGACGGCAAGACCATCCTCGACCTCGCCGAGGACCTCCAACTCCGCCGCGTCCGCGTCATGGGCGCCAACCGCATCGAACTCTCCGGCTTCACCGACACGATGCGCGAGCGCCTCAGTGCTTACGGCCTTTTCCATGAGATCATCTCCTGGAAGCTCCGCATGTTCGTGCCAACAGACGCGAGTGGCTCGGCTGTGCTTTCGAAGGTCATGGAGCGCTATCCCGTCCAGCGGATCGCCGAGCGGGAGGCCGTGTAAATGGCCCGCCGCGACGCATCCGAACTGGCACAGCGTCTTGGACGACAGGCCGAGGCTGTGTGCCGGCACTATCTCTCGGCTGGATATCGCGAGGGCCGCTACTGGCTGGTCGGCGACGTCCGAAACACACCGGGCCGCTCGATGTTTGTCCGCCTGAAGGGAGCCGATTCCGGCAGGGGTGCGGCGGGTAAATGGACCGACGCGGCCACAGGCGAACACGGCGATCTCCTCGATGTCATCCGCGAAAGCTGCGGGCTGATCGACTTCAAGGACGTCGCCGAGGAGGCCCGAACCTTCCTGAGCCTGCCGCATCCGGAACCAGACCCGGACCACCAACGACGCCCGGCATCGGCGCCCGCCGGGTCTCCGGAGGCCGCACGACGGCTCTTCGCAATGTCGCGGCCGATTACGGGCACTATCGTAGAGACGTATCTACGGAAACGCGGCATCACGGCTTTGCACGGAACCGGATCGCTCCGCTTCCATCCACGCTGCTACTATCGGCCGGACGAGCATTCGCCGACCGAGACCTGGCCGGCGATGATCGCGTCCGTCACCGATCTCGACGGCCGGATCACGGGCGTACATCGCACCTGGCTCAGCCCCGAAGGGAGCGGCAAGGCGCCAATCGACACACCGCGACGGGCAATGGGCGAGCTCCTCGGTCATGCGGTCCGGCTCTGCACGGCGCACGATGTGATGGCGGCCGGCGAAGGCATCGAGACGATCCTGTCACTCCGCATGGCCCTACCGGGCCTGCCAATGGCGGCTGCGCTCTCGGCCGCACACCTTGCCGCCATCCTGTTCCCGGCGACCCTTCGCCGACTCTACATCGCCCGCGACGACGATCCGGCCGGTGACGGCGCGCGCGATAGCCTGGTCGAACGGGCGCGGGACGCCGGCATCGAGGCGATTGCGCTGTCGCCGACGCTTGGGGATTTCAACGAGGATCTCCGCACTCTCGGCATCGGCGCGCTGCGGGCAGCGATCCGTCAGCAGCTCGCCCCGGAGGACGTCGCCCGCTTTCTCGCCTTGGCGGCATAGCCGGAAGGGGCAAGCACGGGGCAGCGGCGCCCGTCACCGGTTTCGCACGAGGCTGCATCCCGTTGCGCCGGAGAGGACCGCGACCCGGCCTTCGAGAGGGCGATCGGCCGTCAAGCGGCCCGGACCGGCAAAGGCTGCGCCCGGCTATTTTCCGGCGCGCTCCAGAGGAGCGCTTTCCATCGCGAAACAAAATAGCCGGCCTTCGCCATCCGGCGCGATGCTTGGCCCTGCGCTGGCGCTCCGGGTGCAGGTCCGGCCCGCCCGACGGCTTTCGTCGCCAGAAGGCCGCGAGGGTCGCGGTCGAACCGACGAAGGAGCATCCCATGGCGAACGAACACGACGACGGCTTCGAACCGCACCACGCCTCATCCCCCACCGACCATGTCCTGACCGAACTCCAGCTCTACGGCTTTCGTCCCTTTCAGGACGAACCCGATCCGAGGCCACTTCCCGAAGGCGATGCGGTCGCCGGGGCCATCGCCGACATCTTCGACGCCCTGATCGCCACCCTCGAGGACACCCGCCTCGAACCCGACCTCGATGACCTCCTCTGGTCGACCGTCAACCTCTTCCATCGCGCCACCGACCGGATCGAACGCGAACTCGATGACAATGAGCAGGCGCAGCGCCGCGGTCAGCGCGAACAGGACGGCTCGGAGGTGAAGTCGGTAGAACTCGAACGTCTCACCGCCGAAGGGCAGACCATGATCGAGCGCCGCAACGCCTTCGAGCTGATGCGCGATCAGGCCGCAGAACACTTCGAGCGCCACACCGGATCATCCTGGCGGCCACGCAACGGCTCGATGGTCAATCACCGCGCCATGACCTCGGCGATGATCGACAGCCGCGATTTCCTCGCCGCCAAGCGCCGGGCAGAGAGCGAGGTGATGATCCCGGCGGGTCCGAAGATCGCCGTCACCGGCGGCCTCGACTTCAACGATCACCGGCTGATCTGGGCCAAGCTCGACCAGGTCCACGCCAAGCATCCCGACATGGTGCTGTTGCACGGTGGATCACCGAAGGGCGCCGAACGCATCGCCGCTCGCTGGGCGGATCACCGCAAGGTTCCGCAGATCGCGTTCAAGCCCGACTGGACGAAGCACGCCAAAGCCGCGCCGTTCAAACGCAACGATCAGATGCTCGCCGTCCTGCCGATCGGCGTGATGGTGTTCCCCGGCACCGGCATCCAGGACAATCTCGCCGACAAGGCGCGCAAGTTCGGCATCCCGGTCTGGAAGTTCGGCAGTGGCGGCGCGTGAGCGCCGCCTAGCCCAGCTCGATGCCCCAGAATTTCAGCACGCCGATGACCTCCTCCTTCGGATAGTGCAGGAACGTCGCGTTCTCAATATCGATCTTGATCTTCCGTTTGCGCTTGGCGATCTCGCGCGCGATCCGCCCGCTGAACGGCGCGGTGCCTGGCGGCAGCACACCGGGGCGATCAGGACTCGGCCAACTCTTCGGGTACCCGTCAGGAATCCATCCAGACGTCACTTTGGCGGCCTGCTCGGCGACCGAGGGATGCTCGCAAGCCCATCCATAGAGATGGAAAGCGCAGACCCGGAGCATGGCTTTGATTTCCGGGAGCGTGTCGGTGAAGCCTTTCAACGGCGTGGGCAACCACACCATGTTGGCGACGCACGAGAAGTATCGCGGATCTTGCACGACGCTGCTCTGCTGCGCGAACGACGGATCGTCGTATCCCCAGATATGGCAGACGGTCCAATTCTTGGGCTTGGGCGACGCCACGTCGAGGGCGGCCACCAGCGCTTGGAGCGCAGCGACGTTGCCTTCGAACTTCTCTGCGGTGACCCCGGTCGCCTTTCGGGTGTTGGTATAGCGGCGGGTCCATCCCGCATCGTAGAGCGGTCGTCCGCGAGCGGTGTGCGGCGCCCACACCGGCAAGCACCGAAATGTCTCCGGATTGACCCACCGCGCGGTTCGCTCGATCAGCTCCACGACCGCCGGGATATCGTCCCGCAGTGCCTCATTGCCGTCTGGTATGTAGAATCCGTCAGTCACTCTCCGCCGCCTCCTCATGTCATCTGCCCCGGCTGCACGAGGCGGATCACAATTCGGGCGTGAGTCCTGAGCGGCAGAGCTCTTCGAGGGATCATTCCTCTACCATCTCCGCGAAGCGATGCACCACCCCCCGCTTCCTTGCGCTGATCCTTGGTCCGGCCGAGGGCCTGGCGCCATCAACCCGTGAAGGGTCCGCTACGCGAGCGTGCGGCCTTGAGGCTTCGCCCCTGCGGTGATTGCGGCCCTTGGCCGGACACATCGGGCGCCTGTCGCGCGGGGGATGGTCCCCCGCCTCCAGAACAGGAGCCGGATCAATGTCCCTCAACGATGCTCACGCCTTCGCCTTCAGCCTCGCCACAACGCTCATGGTCGCGATCGTGATCTTCAAAGCCGGCGACGGCACGATGAGCGTCATGCCGGCGTCCGAATACGACGGAGACGCCTCGGCGATCATCCGCGAAGTCGATCCATTCGCCCCCTGAGGGTAACGGTCCGCTCGGCCGAGCGGAAATCCGGACGGATTTCCGCTGCCGTCATCACTCAACTTCGGCTATACTAACATTTGCGCCGTGGTGGTGGTGGAAGGCGCGACCGTAGACCTTCATCTTACGGAGCACACCACCATGGTACTCGGCATTCTCTTGAGCATCACAGCCATCGGCGTCGTCTGCTGGCTGCTCTTCACCCTCGCTATCTACGCGCTGCCCTTCTTCGCGGGCATCACCGTCGGCATGTGGGCCTATGGCACTGGCGCGGGCTGGCCCGGCAGCATCGTCGTCGGGCTTCTCGCTGCCGGGCTGATGCTCGGCATCGGCCAGTTCCTCTTCGCCCTGGTGCGTCCGGTCTGGCTCCGGCTGACCATCGGACTTGTCTTCGCAGCACCGGCGGCCGTCGCCGGTTATCATGCCGTTCACGGTATCGCGAAGCACGCCATGCCTTCGGAGACCTGGCAGGTCATTTTCTCCGTGATCGGCGCCATCGCCATCGGCGCGACGGCCTGGATTCGGATCGCGGGCGCCGAGCCCGCCCCGATCCGGGCAGAACCTCGCTCGGGGCTGACATCCTCGCAACGTCGCGGCGGACCAGAGGCATATCGAAGCCGTCCTCAACATCGTGGAACAGGCAGGGATCGGGCGGCGATGGGCCGTTAGATTCGGGCTGGGAGGCGGCAGCCGGTTGAGCAAGCTTGACCAGCGGGCGTCGATGGCTCGGCACATTGATGGTGCGGGAGCTTAGCGTTCTGACCGAAAGTGTGGCGTGGGAACCGGTGCAGGCGCTGCGTCGAGACCGGGAGACAAGGACCGCCGGTGATAGTGCCGCGTATTCACCGGTACCGAGGGGGTCGCCACCGTCTCCATTGATCGGCTCTGCCTCGTCGAGCGCTCCAAAACGGCCTCTTCGATGGGTGTATCTGGCCGAAGGACGGCTTCGCCTCGATCGCCTATGGCGCAACAGCGCCGTCAAGACTTTCTTCCCCTGCCGGCTGCGCCGTCATTCCTCGCGGGACAAGAAAGTCCCTCCTTTGCTGTCTGAAGCCCTGCGGGTGCGCCGTCGATCGCCTCCGGCCGGTCGATCACCATCGAGGCCGCAATGGTGCGGGCTCGAAAGACAGTGATCAAGGAGACTTCTCATGGCGACCATCGGCACCTTCAAGAAGACCGGCTCGAACGAGTTCACCGGCGAAATCGTCACCCTCAGCGTCCAGACCAAGAACGTCCGCATCGTCCCCGACGCCCGCTCCACCGGCGAGAACGCTCCCAGCCACCGCGTCTTCGTCGGCCGAGCCGAGATCGGCGCCGCCTGGTCCAAGCGCTCCAACGAGGGCCGCGACTATCTCGGCCTGAAGCTGGACGACCCGAGCTTCAACGCTCCGATCTATGCCAACCTTTTCGACGACGAGGATGGCGACGGTTACAGCCTCATCTGGTCCCGGCCCAACCGCCGCAATGGCGACTGAGCCATCATCGATGCCCCGTCCGGATTACCGGGCGGGGCATCACGCCGGTGGGAATCCGGTCCTGCAGGCGGCCGAAAGGTCCCGATCATCACGGAAAAATGACTCCGCGCCTTTTCTCATGTACGAATCACTAGTTTACTAGGTGGCAGTATATTAGGGGAAACGGCGACCTCTCCGCATGAGATTGCGGGAGCTTGTCGCCAGAAATTTGCGTCGACTGAGACACGCCAAGGGCCTGTCGCAGGAGGAACTTGCTGATCGTGCCGAGATCAATCGCAACTATGTCGGCATGCTTGAGCGGGAACAGCACGCCGCGACGATCGATATGCTGGAAAAGCTGGCCATCGTGCTGGACATCGATCCGGTCGCGTTTTTCGAACGGACCAAGCGGCAGAGCGCCGACGAAGATTGATTGCACGACGCGTAGCGATGCCTCCGCTGCATCACGCGATGTCTATTCGCGCAGCTTACGACGGTTAGAAACTTCGTTAAAATCGACTCGGAACCGAATGGCTGTCGCCATTGATGTGTCGGGGGACCCATCGTGACCGCGCCGGATTTTCTCGATGAACCGCCTCAAAGCGCGACGCTCACCGACTATGACATCCAGCATTTGAAGCTCTACTTGCGCCTCCTCGACGCCGACGCCGACGGAGCGGACTGGTGCGAAGTGGTTACCATTCTGTTCGGCATTGATCCCAGTGATGATCCCGAGCGCGCCCGGCACATCCATGAATGCCACCTCCTGCGCGCCCGATGGATGACCGAACACGGTTACCGCGACCTGCTTCGGCGCGGCCATCACTGAACGGGTCCGCGATGCGCCGCAGCGATCACGCGGCGCTTTTTCCGGGTCTTCCCTGATCCAGCTCAACCGGGAATCGTATCCGGCCCGGAGACATGAACCATGTGAGCCAGGAGGTAATCGATGGCGCCGGACCCATCGCAGTGGCGAGCTTCGACCAGTTACGACTATTTCGACGATCTCGGCATTTCCGACCTGGCGTGGGAATGCTTACGCCGCAATGTCGATTACCAGCGCGACTATGCAAAAGCGTTGAAGGAGATGGATGACCCTGAGCAGGCGACCGCGTCGTTCCGCCTGCGCTGGGGGTTGCAATTTCCCTGCCCACCCAAGCCACAGCGCCATCGAGGAGCCGGTTCACTGGACGACGGAGGCCGACCTTGGAAAGGTTCTGCTGATCGCGTCGCCATCCCTTGGCTCGGCCGGCGCACCACTGCCCGCGCTTGATCCGAACACAACGCACCGCAGCGCGCACGAACTCCACGCAATCCATGGCGACGGCGCCGACGCAGTCCATGTCGTGCTGCTCGGCGGCATCGAACCCGACCAGCCGCTGGCCGCGGTCGTCCCCCTGGACACTGATGCACCAGATCGGATCGAGGCCCTCTCGCGTCTTTGGGGCGGGCTCCAAGCGCCGCCTCCGCCCGCCGATCTGCGCGTGACGCTTCAGCGCCGGCAGCGTCTCCGTCACATGCTGCGGGCCTTCGACGGCCGCGCCTGCCGCGCGACCTATCGGGAGATCGCGGAGGTGATGTTCGGCGTGTCCCGCGTCGCCTCCGACTCCTGGAAAACATCGGCGCTTCGCGATTCCACAATTCGGCTCGTGCGCGATGGCCTCGCCATGGTCGATGGCGGCTATCGTGACCTGTTGCGTCGACGCAGACGGCGCTGACAGCGCCCCTCGCAGGGGTGCGAAATAGCCCCCTCTATCTTCACCATCCCCCCAGACAGCAGCTCTTCGCCACCGTGGCCTTCGCCCGCCGCTGATCGCCAGCGGCCTCAACGAACGCCTCGGAGGCCCGATCATGTCCGCCAACCTCGCCGGTTTGCCGCCGCGCTTTCTACGCACCCCTGAAGCCGCTCGTTTCTTAGGTCTCTCCGGCCGCACACTGGAAAAGCACCGGACCTACGGAACCGGCCCGGCGTATCGCAAGCTCGGCGGCCGTGTCGTCTACGCTATCGACGACCTGCAGGCCTGGGCCGATCGGGGCGCCGTCACATCCACGTCGGATCCACGCGGCGCCGTCCTTCCCGCCAAGCGTCATGAACCGACGACGCTGGTCCAATCCGGCCGCCACGCGCGCTGAGACGTGCCGGCATGTCGTCCCGCCACAGCACGGAACGCGAGCAGCTCGATCTTTTCCGGGCGCTGCCCGGCGACCTCGCGCCGCGAGATGCGCAGGACCTCATGGCCTATCCGTTCTTCTCGCTCGCCAAGTCGAAGCGCCTCGCGCCGATCGATTTCAAGGCGGGCTCGATCGTCATCCGCGTCGAAGCCGTCCCCGAGCATGGCATGGCGACCATCTGGGACGCGGACGTGCTGATCTGGGCGGCCTCCCAGATCGTCGAAGCGCGCGATGCCGGCCTACGCTCGTCGCGGCTCATGGGCACCACCCCGTATGAGATCCTGAACTTCATCGGCCGAGGCGTGTCGCTGCGCGACTACGACCGCCTCAAGGCCGCGCTCGACCGCCTACAGTCAACCACGGTCGCCACATCCATCCGCCAGCCCACGGAGCGGCGGATGCACCGCTTCTCGTGGATCAACGAGTGGAAAGAGAAAGCCGACAGCCGAGGGCGGCCCCTCGGCCTCGAGCTGATCGTGCCCGACTGGTTCTACGCCGCCGTCCTCGACGACGCGCTCGTGCTGACGATCGACCGCGCCTACTTCGATCTCACGGGCGGGCTCGAACGCTGGCTCTACCGGCTCGTGCGCAAGCATGGCGGCCGCCAGGAGTTCGGCTGGAGCTTCGACTTCATCCACCTCCACGCCAAGTCCGGCTCGCTCTCACCGCTCAAGCACTTCGCCTACGACCTGCGCGACATCGTCCGCCGCCAGGCGCTGCCGGGCTACCGGCTGACCATCGAGCAGCCGACCAGCGGCCCCGAACGCCTTTCCTTCGCCCCGACCGATCCGGCCCCGTTCGGGATGCCACGACGTCGCCGTTCCAACACTCACCCTGGGGATAAGCTGTGAATTGCCTCGTGCTATCAGGGACCGCCCCTATCGTGCCATCGGGGACCCGGTCCTCGTGCTATCGGGGACCGGAATCGCAGATTCCACGCATTGAATCAAAAGCTTGCGGCACCCGTAACTTCTCTAACCAGAATTCCTACGGAATTCTTCTAACGGACGCCGCGTTTTGCCTGCCTGCGGATAACCGCCGGCGAGCGGCCGGGAGCGCGTCATGATTGTCGCGCTCCTCAACCAGAAGGGCGGCGTCGGCAAGACGACGCTCGCGCTGCACCTCGCCGGCGAATGGGCGCGACGCGGCCAGCGCGTCACCGTGATCGACGCGGACCCGCAAGGCTCTGCGCTCGACTGGTCACAGCAACGCGCGCGCGAGTGCCTGCCGCGCCTCTTCGGCGTCGTCGGCCTGGCGCGTGACACGCTCCACCGCGAAGCGCCGGAGCTGGCGCGCGACGCCGATCACATCGTCATCGACGGGCCGCCCCGCGTCGCCGGGCTGATGCGTTCCGCATTGCTCGCCGCCGATCTCGTCCTGATCCCGGTGCAGCCATCGCCATTCGACGGCTGGGCCTCGGCCGAGATGCTGGCGCTGCTCGGTGAGGCGCGCATCTATCGTCCGCAGCTCGCGGCCCGCTTCGTGTTGAACCGATGCGGCGCGCGAACCGTCATCGCCCGCGAAACGGCCGAGACGCTCGCCGATCACGACCCGCCGGTGCTGGCATCCACCATCGGCCAGCGCGTCGCCTTTGCCGATACCGCGCAGTCCGGACGCCTCGTGTCGGAGGTCGACGACGAAAGCCCGGCCGCGCGCGAGATCGCCGCGCTGTGCGTCGAGATCGGAAGGCTCGGACCATGACCGGGCCGTCTCAGAAACGCGGCTTCGCCGCCCGCCCCGGTGATGCTGAGCACTGGATCAAGTCGTCGGCGGCGCCGCCTGCGCGCGACCCGGGCATCGCCGCGTTCTCGGCGCGATTGACCATCGACGTCACCTCCGAATTGCGCGGGCGCATCAAGATCGCGGCATTCCGGCGCGGCGTCACGGTCGCCGACATGCTGCGCGACCTGCTCGCGCGCGAATTTCCCCCGACCGAAGGAGACCCATCATGACCGGCACCGCGGCCTCGCGCGTGCGCAGCGGCCCGTCGCCGTCCGCGCTCGCGTCCGACCATCTGACTCATGTCGAACTGACCTGGATCGAGAAGAGGATCGAATACTGGATCCGGTTCGGAGACGACGTCCACGAACAGATTCTGGATCGCCGCCGGCGTGTCCTCTCCTACCAGCCGGGCAGCATCTTCGCGTTCGTCCGCTGGGCCTCCAACGACTTCGGCACGATCATCTCGCGCATCGACATCGTGCGCGCCGTCTCGTCGCGCCAACCCTATCACACGCTGCCGTTCGTGCGCCCTGGCGGCGACATCCTGCTCAAGCTCGAAGGCTGGCCGAAGGTCGAGCACGTACTCCAACTCATCGACGCCATCGAAGCGCGCAACATCGATCCGGCAGCGGTCTCGCCCGATCATTGGCGGCACATCCACAACCGCCTGACGGCAGGCCACGAGCCTCGTGCCTACACGTTCGAGCAGCATCGGGCATTCCTGAAGCGCCGGAGTGCCGAGCCATGACCCGCTTCGGCTACGTCATGACGACGTATTTCGCCGTGATGCTGATCGGCGGCCTGTCGTTCATCCACATTGCGCCGAAGCTGATTTGGAACGCCTCGGCCAGCACGCCGATCGGGCTCTATTCCATCGACCGATCACCGCGTCTCGAAGTGACTGACCTGGTCGCCGTGGCCGCTCCCGAACCGCTCGCCACGTTTCTCGCCGAGCGCGGCTACCTGCCGCGCGGCGTTCCACTGATGAAGCGCGTGGCGGGACTTCCGGGGCAGCATGTCTGCCGAACCGGCGCACGCATCTCCGTCGATGGCATCACGATGGGAGAGGCGCTGCGGCGTGACCGCCTCGGCCGCGATCTGCCGGTCTGGCAGGGCTGCCGGCGCATCGCGGACGGCGAGATCTTCCTCATGAACTGGTCCGTCCGCGACAGCCTCGACGGCCGCTACTTCGGTCCCATTCCTACCAGCTCGATCATTGGCCGCGCGATGCCGGTGTGGACCGACGAAGACGACAGCGGCCACTTCGAATGGCGCGCCCAAACACGTTGAGGGGCGCGCCGAACCTCTCCCTCACAAGCAGCAGAAGGAACCTTCCCATGCCACAGATCGGTCAGTTCACCCGCACGAAGTCCGGCTATTCCGGCCGCGTCCGCACGCTCACCCTCGACGCCGCGCTTTCTCTCTTTCCGGCCGAACCTTCCGACGCCGAAAACGCGCCGGACTACCGCGTCCATCTCGGCGACGAAGATGGCCCCGAGGTTGGCGCCGGCTGGAAGCGGACCGGCGAGAAGGCTGGCGAGTACGTCTCGCTGCTCCTCGACGATCCCGTCTTCGCGCAGCCAGTGCGCGCCAATCTGTTCCAATCCGGCGACGATAAGACGACTTGGGGCCTCCACTGGAACCGTCCGCCGAAGCGCGGCGAGCGGGACTGAGGCCATGCGGACGCTTCACTCACCGCACAGGTGCTTCGTGGATTCCGGGCGGACGCATGCCGCCCGGAATCTCGCCATCCTACTCCTTTCCGGTCTGCTTTTCGGCGCAGGATTGCCCGCCGCCACTCTGGCTCAGAGCGCACCGGTCGAGCGAACCGATCCTGCCGATCCGATCGCCGCCTATGTTGCCGAGGCCTCGCAGCGCTTCGGCGTTCCGGCGGCCTGGATTCGCGCCGTCATGCGCGCCGAAAGCGCGGGCGACGTGCGCGCGATCTCCCGAGCGGGTGCGATGGGGCTCATGCAGATCATGCCCGATACCTGGACGGCGCTGCGCATCCGCTTGTCTCTCGGTAACGACCCCTACGACCCGCGCGACAACATCCTGGCAGGCGCGGCCTATCTGCGCGAAATGCACGACCGCTACGGCACGCCGGGCTTTCTCGCAGCCTACAATGCCGGTCCCGGTCGCTACGACGAATATCTTGCGGGCGGCCGTGCGTTACCGGCGGAAACGCGGGCCTATGTCGCGGCCCTCGCACCTCTTGTCGGCGGCGGCGAGATCGCTGGAACCATCACTGTTGCGGCCGCCGATCCGCTGGCGTGGACGCGCGCACCGCTGTTCATCACGCGCGCCGACGGCACGACCTCTGCTGATCGTGTGCAGACCGGGGGCCGTTCTGAAGACGCTCCCGCGGCGGCTTCGCTGCGCGAGGTTTCCGCGATCGCGCCGCAGTCCTCCGGCCTGTTCATCACGCGATCGGATGGTGGAGGCCCGCGATGACGGCGCCTCGACCGGATCGCGGTCTGGCGTGCCCCGGCGCATCATGGAGAGCGCTGAGGGGGGAGCGAGGCAACACGACCGCACGATGGCAGGATAAAGGGGCGCGATGTGCGCTTCGGTTCGGTCGTGTTTTTTCAGGGGCTTACGCGGCGAATTCGCGAGGTGCGCCTGATCGGCGCAGCCTGCGGCTTCGGCAATTTCAGAAGAAAATCAGTGCCGTTGCGCGATGTGCGGGATCGCGACCATGAGCAGCGAGGACGATTTCCGCATCCGGCCAGGTCGCATCCGCTCGACGAGCGCGCAGCGCGCCAGACCCTTCATCGCGCAGGCGCTGGCGGCGGCCCAGCGCGCCGGCGGAACGGTCTCCCGCAGGGGGACGATCGGGCCGAACCACCGCTCCCGGTTCGGCCGGGGCCAGCGCGCATCGGTGCAGGCCAACCGGCTCATCACCTCCCGCTCGCGCGGCGCCGTCATCAAGGCGCGTGTCGTCCGTCACGGCGGACGGAGCGCGCCGCTTGCGACCCACCTCAGCTATCTGAGCCGCGAGGGCGTCACCCGGGACGGAGAGAAGGCCCGGCTGTTTGGCCCCGGCACGGACGATGCCGATCGACAAGCGTTCGCGGAGCGGTGCGAAGATGACCGGCATCATTTCCGGTTCATCGTCTCGCCAGACGACGCCTTGGAGATGTCCGACCTCAAGACTTTCACCCGCGACCTCGTCGGGCAGATGGAAAAGGACCTCGGCACGAAGCTCGATTGGGTCGGCGTCGATCATTGGAACACCGAGCATCCGCACGTCCACCTGATCGTGCGTGGCGTGCGCGAGGACGGCGAGAACCTCGTCATCTCGCGCGACTACATCAAGGAGGGCATGCGCGATCGGGCGCGCGACCTGATCACCCAGGAGCTCGGCCCCCGCACCGATCAGGAGATCCGCCGCACGCTCGAACGCCAGATAGCCGCCGAGCGTTGGACCAACCTCGACCGACAGCTCACGCGCGACAGCACCCGCACCGGCGTCATCGACCTCGCGCCGCATCCCGACCGCCAACCCGACGAGTTCCATGCGCTCAAGGTCGGGCGACTACGCAAGCTGGAATCGCTCGGTCTCGCCAACCAGTTCGGTCCCGGCCAATGGGCCATGTCGGAGAATGCCGAGGCGACGCTGCGCGAGCTGGGCGAACGCGGCGACATCATCAAGCGCATTCATCGCGGCCTGGCCGAGCGGGGCATCGAGCGCGGCGCGGCCAATTATGTGCTGGCCGCCGAGAGCCTGGACGATCCCGTCGTCGGCCGGTTGGTCGCCCGTGGCCTCGACGACGAGCTGAAGGGCACGGCCTATGCCGTGGTCGATGGCGCCGACGGGCGCACCCACCACATCAAACTGCCCGACCTCGATGCCGCCGGCGACAGCACGCCGGGCTCGATCGTCGAACTGCGCAAGTTCGACGACGCCCAGGGCCGGCGGCGCGTGGCGCTGGCGGTCCGCTCGGACCTCTCGATCGAGCGGCAGATCACGGCGACCGGCGCCACCTGGCTCGACCGTCAGGCAATTGCCCGCGAGCCGGTCGCCCTTGGTGGCGGCGGCTTCGGCGCAGAGGTGCGCGGGGCGATGGATCGCCGCGCCGAACATCTGATCGGCCAAGGCCTCGCCGAACGTCAGAGTCGCGGCGTCAGCTTCAGCCGTAACCTGATCGAGACCCTGCGCCTGCGCGAACTGGACGCGCTCGGCGAGAAGCTGGCGTCGGAGAGCGGACGGCCGCTGACGCGCGCTTCGACCGGCGAATACGTCTCCGGCACCTACCGGCAGCGCTTCGCGCTCGCCTCCGGCCGGTTCGCAATGATCGACGACGGCCTCGGCTTCCAGCTCGTGCCTTGGTCCCCCTCACTCGAAAAGCAACTCGGCCGCCATGTCTCCGGCCTCGCGCGCGGCGACGGCGGCATCGACTGGAGCTTTGGCCGCAAGCGGGGGCTCGGATTGTAGAGAAGCGTCAGCTCAGGCGACGGTGAGTCAGCCAATCTTGCCCACGGGTATCAACCAGCGCAGCAGGAAAGTTTCGTCACATCCTTGTCGAAGCCCTGTGCGGCGAGCTTCAATCCCTCCACCGTCGTAAGGTAAGGAAAGATCGTCTCGCCAAGCTCCTTCGTCGTCATTCCAAATTTGATCGCAAGCACCATGGTCTGGATACTGTCCGCACCCTCGGGTGCGAGGATCTGCGCCCCGAGCACGCGGTCGGTATTCCTGTCGGCCACCAGCTTTATGAGTCCGCGCGTGTCACGGGCTGCGAGCGCCCGCGGCACCTGGTCGAGCGGTGCAACCGACGTCTTCACATCGAAACCGCGCTGTCTTGCCTGTCGCTCGGAAAGTCCGACGCCCGCGACCTGCGGATCAGTGAAGACCACCCAGGGCATGGCGGTGTTGTCGTAGACGAGACTGTCGCCGTTGAGCGCGTTGCGCGCGGCAAGCTTGGCGCCATAGGCCGCCATATAGACGAACTGATCGCGTCCGGTCACATCGCCGGCGGCATAGACGCCGGATTTCGAGGTGCGCATCCGGTCATCGACAACGATCCCGCCATTGGGCGCCAGCCTTACGCCGGACTCCTCCAGGCCAAGGTCCGCCGTGTTGGGTATGCGTCCGGTCGTCACCAGAACCTGCTCGGCGGTGAGCGTCTCTTTGCTGCCATCCACATCAATGGTCAGCGTGATTCCACCGTCTTGCTGCCCGATCCTGGAATAGGTCAGTCCGGTGCGGACATTGATGCCTTCGTCGGCCAGATAGCGGGCGAGTGCTTGCGCGATTTCCGGTTCCGCCTCGGGCAGCAGCCGCGAGCGCGTGACCAGGGTTACGGCGGTCCCTGTGCGGGCAAACATCTGCGCCAGTTCACAGCCGATATAGCCGCCCCCGATGACCAGAAGCGAGCGCGGCTGCCGGTCAAGTTCCAGTGCCGTGGTGCTGGTGAGGGTGGGAACATTCTCAATGCCGGGGATGCTCGGCATGGCCGGCGCCGCGCCGGTGGCGACGATGATCTTGCCCGCAGAAACGGGGCTGTCGTTCACAAGCACACCGGCGCCATTCAGCCTTGCTGCCCCCTCCAGATAGGCGATGCTGCTATATTCGGGCAGCAGATCGACATATTTCTTCTGCCGGAGTGTTCCGACGAGATCGTCCTTGGCCGCGACCAGCGCTGACCAGTCAGCAACATGGGCCTCACCGGCGAGGCCAGCGAACCGGCTTGCCGCGCGTGCGCCATGCAGAGCTTCGGCGGCGCGGATCATGGTCTTGGACGGCACACACCCGACATTGACGCACGTGCCGCCGATGAGCCCATGTCCGATGAGAGCCACATTCGCGCCTTGCTCGGCAGCTGTGATCGCAGCGGAGAAACCCGCCGAACCCGCACCGATGACGGCGAGATCATAGCCACCTTTCCGGTTGCGGTCTGTGCTGCAGCAATCGGCCATATCAGGCCCTTCTCTTGTTCGATTGTGTGTCGGAGGCACAGCACGCCGCCGCCCGCTCCCGCCGCCAGAACCCATAGGCGGTAATCACGAGAAAGAGGACGAGCGCTGGAATGAGAACATAGTCGATCCAGCCGAGCCAGGCCGACAGGCCAAGAGCGCCGAGCGCCAGACCCAGGACCGGTGTTGCGCAGCAGATCGCCGCGATGACCGATCCGATGATGCCGGTCTTGAGGATCGTCATGTCCTTCATCTTCCCGGACCTAGCTTCTCGCTGTCGCCGGATAGCCGGCATTCGTCGAGGCCGCTGCGATCGCTTCCGGCGTCGTAATCGAGGGATCGAACACCACAATCGCTGTCTTGGCGTCGAAATTGATCTCGACCGACTTCACGCCGTTCACGCCCGCCATGGCCGATTTGACCGTGACCGGGCATAGCGCACAGGTCATGTTCTCGATGGAGAACCTCACCGTCCGGACGGCAGTGACTTGGGCAGCCGCCGATTGTGCCGCAAATAGCGAGACGCCCGACGTGGACAAGATGCCGGCGGCGCCCAGAACCAGCACGCCTGCGGTGATGACGAGACTTCGTTTCATGTCGTGTTCTCCTAGTAAAAAAGTGGTGCCCACCAGTTGATCGTCAGGGCCAGAACGACAAGCACGCTCGCCAGCCAGAGAGCAGTCTTGGTGATGATGGAGGATTCCGGCCGGGCGCAGTAGGATCCCTCCTCGCAAGCGGGTTTCGGCTTGAAATAGATCTGCCGGAAGCCAAGCCCGATGAAAACCAGGGCTACCGCCGCGAAGTAGGGCTTGTAGGGTTCAAGCGCCGTGAGGTTGCCGATCCAGGCCCCGGAAATGCCAAGCGCAAAGAGCGCGAGCGGTGCAATGCAGCAGGTCGAGGCGAGGATCGCGCCAACGACGCCGCCCGCCGCGAACCAGCTCTTGCGCCGGTCCTTGATTTCCCGTGGCGCGCTCAGCGGTGCTGTTTCGACATCCGTATGGCTCATGCGACTCGACCCTCGATTTTCATTCGATCGGAGCCTACAGTCTGTAGCAACTACAGACTCAAGGGGTTTATCAAACGATGAGCGATCACGTTTCAGGGAGAGGGTTGCAGCGGGCCAAACTCGCTCAGCGCACGGGCTGCAATCTCGAAACCATCCGCTATTACGAGAAGATCGGCATGATGCCCGATCCGCCGCGCATGGCATCGGGCTACCGCGTCTATAGCGAGAGTCACGTCTCGCGGCTGCGTTTCATCCTGCGTGCCCGTGAGCTTGGCTTCGCCATCGAACAAATCCGCGGCCTGCTCGACCTCGTCGATGGCGGCACCCAGACCTGCGCCGAGGTGAAGGAGCGGACCGAAAGGCATCTGGCCGATGTACGTGCAAAAATCGCCGATCTCCGGCGTATCGAAAAGGTGTTGGCGGCGACCGCAGCGCAATGTTCTGGAGACGACGTGCCCGAGTGCCCGGTCCTGGAGGCGCTGGCATCATGATGGCACATTGGCGATTTATTTCGGAGCGGCCTTGGCGGAGATCTCCGGCTGCTTTGCCTTCTGTGCCGGGCTGCGCCTGGACCGATCCCCGCTGTGGCTCACACCGAGCACGGCGAGCCTTGCGCTCTTCGCTTATCCGCCATAGCGAGGCCAATGGGTATTGACCCCGTACTGTGGTACGGAGTCTAAAGTTCTTACTTTACGAGACACGCCATGGCCACCGGAATGACCATCAGCCGAGCCGCCGAGCGGGCGGGCGTCGGCGTCGAAACCATCCGCTTTTACGAGCGGCGCGGGCTGATCGAGCAACCCGTCCGGCCAAGGACCGGTGGCTATCGCTTCTATGATACCGAGGTCGTCGAGCGTATCCGATTCATCCGGCAGGGGCAGGAGCTCGGATTCTCCCTGCGCGAGATTGCGGAACTCCTCTCGCTACGGGCCGATCCGGGGGCCGATTGCGGCGATGTCCGAACGCAGGCGGTGAGCAAGCGCGAAGAGGTCGACCGTAAGATCGCGCAGCTTCAGCACATCCGGAGCGCCCTCGACGAATTGATTGCTACCTGCCCGGGCGGCGGCGCCTTGCGCGCCTGCACGATCATCGACGCAATGGCCGGTCGCCGAGCGACAAAGGCCCTCCGACCATCCGGTAAGAGAGTTGGTCAGAACAGAACAACGAAAGGACAGGACGTGAAAACCGCCACGTTCAAGATCGACGGCATGCACTGCGACGGCTGTGCACGCACCATCGAGGCGCTCGTTTCGACCGAGCCCGGTGTGCGCAAGGCAACCGTTTCGTTCAAGGCGCGCGAAGCCCGCATCCTGTTCGATCCACAGGTCAGGAACGAGGACCAGCTCGCGGCGGCGATCCGCAAAGCCGGATATTCCGTCGCGAGCCAGTGATCGTGACGGAATTCGGGCTCATCAATCTCCTTGTCGTCCCCGCAGCGCTAGGCCTGTTCGGCTTCATCGAGCCCTGCTCGATCGGCTCGAGCCTCATCTTCATCAAGTATCTCGAGCGCAAGGAAGCGGCGCGGAAGCTTGCCGAAACCGTGCTGTTCGGTGCAACGCGCGCAATTTTCATCGGCGCGTTGGGCGTCCTGGCGGTCCTTCTGGGCACGGCTTTCCTCGGGTTGCAGAAGGGCGCGTGGATCTTACTTGGCGCGGTGTATCTCGTCATTGGCGCGCTCTACGCCACGGGGCGGGCGCGATTGCTGATGCAGTCGATCGGACCGCGGCTCAGCAGTCTCTCCAGCGCACGTGGATCCGTCGGCCTCGGCGTGCTCTTCGGCCTCAACATCCCGGCCTGCGCGGCGCCGCTGCTGCTGGTCCTTCTTGGGGCCGCGGCGGCTGGTGGCGCGACAGGTGCCACATTCCTCGGCGGCTTCGTCTCCCTCGCCGTATTCGGCCTCGCGCTGTCGCTGCCGCTTGTCCTAGCCGTGCTGTTCGCACCGGCGCGGCGGGCGCTCGACTGGCTGGCGGGCCTCTCGGCCCGCGTGCCCTTTTGGACCGGCGTCGTGCTCGTGGCGCTCGGCCTGTGGTCGATCGGATTCGGCCTGTTCGTTACCCTGCCCGAGCCGGCGTGACGTAAGCGCAGTCGCGCTTTGTCCAGCCATCGTCGCCTCTTGACTCCGTACGTCGGTACGGGGTGCAGGCTTCCACTGAAGTTGCCCGAATCGAAGCCGGCAAGGGCGTCCTTCCCGGCAACCAGCCTCAACGGAGGCCGCCATGACCGTCGCGACAACCACAGACCCTGCCGCCCTGCCACTATGGACCGAGGAGCCCGCGAGCCGCCGGGATCGGGCGCGTATCCGGGCGCGCATCGGTGGGCTCCACTGTTCGCTCTGCACGAGCACCATCGAAAAGGCGCTCGGCCGCAAGCCCGGCGTCGACAAGGTGGCGGTGAGCCTCACCCACGAGCAGGCTCTGGTTGAATACGACCCCGCCATAGCCGACCCAACTGAACTCCTCCAGACGCTGCGCGATATTGGCTACACATTGCACGATCCGCGCAAGCTGCGCGCCTTCGAGGAGGAGGAACGCGATCTCGTGCGCGAGGGTCGGCGCTTCCTTGTCGCCGTCGCCTTCAGCCTGATTGCCATCGCGCTCATCGCAGCGCCAACAGGCATCGGATCAACCGCGCTGCCGCTCGTCGCCGCACTCGGCCTCATCGGCTTCGTGTTCCTGGTGCTCCGTGCGCAAGGACTATGGATCGCGACTTCAAGCGCAACGGGTCTCGGGGTGCTTGCCGGCTCACTGCTCCTGTACCGCGAGACGCTCGGTGTTACGGCGGCCACGCCGTGGCTGGTCGGTGCGCTTGCAGTTCTCCTCGTCTTCGGCGTCGCCCGTCACATCCTGAGCATGGCGATCCAGGCGCTGCGCCGGGGGATTCTGAATCAGCACGTGCTCTTGGAAGCAGGCGCGTTCGCCGGCCTCACGGGCGGCCTGATCGGGCTCACCTTCGATCCGCCCGGCTACCCGACCGCGCCGTTCTTCGCGGTCTCGGTCATGGTCGCCACCTACCATCTCTTCTCCGAATGGCTGTCGCTCATCGTCAAGACCCGCAGCTCTCAGGCGGTCAAGCGCCTGCTCGACCTCCAGCCGGACGTCGCCCGCGTTGTGCGGAACGGCCGCGAGGTGGAGATCCCGATAGCGGACGTCGTGGTCGACGACCTCGTGCGCATCCGCCCAGGCGAACACTTGCCCGTCGATGGCGAGGTGGTGGAGGGGCATTCTTCGGTCAATCAGGCGCTCGTCACCGGCGAGCCGATACCAGTCGAGCGCTCGGTCGGCGATAAGGTCATCGGTGGATCGATCAACGGCACGGGCGCGCTGCTCGTCCGGGTCACCGCGGTTGGCGAGCAGAGCTTCCTGCAGCGCATCGCACGCGAGGTCGAGGACGCCCGCGCTCTGAAGCCCGGCCTTCTGCACCTCGTCGACCGCGTGCTTGTCGTCTACACACCAACGGTACTCACGATCGCGTTGCTCGCGGCGCTTGGCTGGATGATTGTTCCCTGGCTGCTCGGCAGCGAGCCCGACCTGCAGCGGGCGGTATTCGCGGGTCTGAGCGTGCTGGTCATGGGCTATCCCTGCGCCGTCGGCATCTCGGCGCCGCTGTCGATCGTGCGTGGCGCGGGTGAGGCGGCCGAGCGGGGAATCCTCATGCGCACCGGCGAGGCGTTCCAGGGCTACCGGCTGGTGAGCCAGGTCGCCTTCGACAAGACCGGGACGCTGACCGAGGGGCGACCGCGCCTTATCGAGATCGAAGCTACAGGCATCACCGAGGAGGGTCTGCTCGGCGTCGCTGCCGCAGCCGAAGCCTCCTCCGAGCATCCGCTGGCTGACGCGATCGTAACCGCTGCCTTCGAGCGGAATATCACGCCGCCTGAGGTGGAGCGCTTCGAGGCTGTTCCGGGCAAGGGCGTTCGTGTGCGCATCGGTACGGAAACCGTGCTGGCCGGTAGCCCACGCTTCATGACCGAGAGCGGCATTGACTTGGCGTCGCTGGCGAGCCGCATCGTTACGCTCGAACGCGCCGGACGCACCGTCATCGCTGTCTGCCGCAACGGGCAGCCTCTTGGCCTACTCGCCCTTGGCGACACTGTCAGGAGCGAGGCCGCCCAAACATTGGCCGCACTGAAAGATGTGGGCGTCAGAACCGTGCTGGTGACTGGCGACAACGAGCTCGCGGCGCGACGGGTCGCGGCCGAGGTCGGGATCGACGAGGTTCACGCCGGAATCCTCCCCGGCGAAAAGGCGGCGCTCGTGCGGCGGCTTCAGGAAAGGGGCCGAGTGGCAATGGTCGGCGATGGCATCAACGATGCGCCGGCGCTGATGCAGGCGGATGTCGGTATCGCCATGGGCGGGGGCACTGACATCGCCATCGATGCGGCCGACATCATCATCCTGAGCAATCGGCTCGACGGTGTGGTGACCGCCCGAGAGATCAGCCGCCGCAGCTACCGCAAAATGGTGCAGAACGTCTCGCTCGCCTTCCTGTTCAACGGTATCGGCGTGCCGCTGGCGACGACCGGGCTCGTCTATCCGGTCTGGGCGATGGTGGCCATGGCGGTGAGCGTGACGACGATCTTCTTCAACTCGCTGTGGGGCCAGCCCTCGCTGTTCTTCCAAGCCATCCTCAGCGTCGGCAAACCGGTCGCAGCGGAGAAGGCATGAGCGCAGTGACCAGAGGACTCCGAAACCCCTTCAGGACCCGGGTTCGCACCAGCGTCGTCGTGCTCCTCCTCGCCATCATCATCGGCCTCTTCGCGGTGATGGTGCAGGGTGCCTCCCTCACGCGGCAGAAGCTGGAGGACCTGCAGGCGAGCGTCCGGACGGTCATTGAGCTGCGCGAGGCCGGCGCGTTCGGCACCGGCGGCTTCGGCGGCGACAGGCCCATAGGCGCGGATACGTTCTCTCTCGCCACGCTGGAGCAGTTGCGACGTATCGCGAGCGCTGGCCACATTACCAGGGTCGAAGAATACATCCATAGCCCCGAGATCGATGCGAGTAAGCCGAATGCCTACGCGATGGTCATCGGCCTTCGTCCCACGGCCCCGATGCGTGCGATCGGCGAAGTCGACTACGAGAACGCCCGGATCATAGCGGGGCGGGGCTTGGGCGAGCCGGACGCTGATCGGGACGTGGCCGTGGTCGGTCGCCTGTATGCGAAGGAGCGCTTGGGCATCGATGCGCGCAGCGAGACCGCGCTCAGCGGGCGTACGGTCGCTCTGAATGGCCACACGCTCGAGGTCATCGGCATCTACGCCACCGGTAATGACTTCGGGGACAACCACGTCTTCGTTCCCCTGGAAGCCTTCCGGCGGATCTACAATCCTGGCGATAAGCTTTCGAAGATCCGAGTGACGGTCGACTCGGTCGCGAACGTCGAGGCCGTCACCGCGGATCTCAAGCAGTTGCGGGGGGTCGACGCCGTCACCGCGTCCGAGCAGGTGTCGACGGCCAGGACCACGCTCGGCAGCATGGCCGCCGCCACGCTCTACGCCTCGCTTCTGCTGTTCGCGATCGGCGGCGTGCTTGTGGCGTTCGTCATGGTATTGGCCACCAAGGAGCGCATCCGGGAGATCGGCACGCTCAAGGCGATCGGCGCTTCGAACTGGGAGATCGCGAAGCAGTTCCTATCGGAGGTCCTCGCCTTGATCTTTCTTGCTGCGGCCGGCGCGGTGCTCGTGGCCGCCCTGTTCGGCTTCGCCCTGCGCGCGGCCTTGGACCTCGACCTGCGCCTCGATCAGAACACGCTCCTGTTGATCGTCGTCGGCGGATTTGCTTTTGCCGCCATCGGCAGCTGCTATCCGGTCTTCAAGGGCATCCGGCTCAGCCCCGTGCAGGCCATGAAGGACACGTAAGGAGAGCCTCGATGGGAATGATGGTCTTGGGGCTTCGCAATCTGCTGCGGAACAAGGTCCGGCTGGTTCTCGTCGCGATCCTGATCGGCGTGCCGTTCTTTCTGCTCCTCGCCATGAATGCGATCGGGGACGCAGTGCAGCGGCAGACCGCGGTGCTGGCCGAGAACGTGAATACCGTCCTGCAGCTCCGCGCGCGCGGGTCTATGGGCCACGTGAACATGGTCGGCCAGGATCGCATCCTGCCCCAGGATGTCCTGGAGAAGGTGCGCGGGATCGCGCACGTGGAGCAGGTCGAGCCGTACCTGCTGGCCATGGCGCCCATCACGCCGCCCAACTTCGTCATGCATGTGGGGCTGGCGCCGACGGCCGTGAAACGCCTCGAGTCGCACGGCGAGGCGGGCAATCCAAGGATCATAGCCGGCCGCGACTTCACCCCCGAAGATGCCGGACAGGACGTGGCGATCATTGGCCAGGGTTACGCCCAATGGGCAGGGATCAAGCCCGAGGACATGGGCACGGCAACACTGAACGTCGACCCGACGCGCACACATCCCGTGATCTTCGCCATGGATCGCCCGACGCGGGAGCTCCGGATCGTCGGCATGTACGCCAGCGGCTACATTTTCGGCGACCTCCAGCTTTTCATGCCGGTCGACACCTTCCGGTCGGTCTACGGCACGGATCAGGGAATCTCCTGGCTCTTCGTCAAAGTGGACTCGGTCGAAAACGTCCCGCTCGTGGCGCAACGCCTGAGAGACGCTGTCGGCGACGTGGCGGACATCCTGGTGCCCGAGAGCGCCGCCATCTTCACTGCCACGACCAGCCGCACGGTCATGCAGCTTTCCGGCGCCGGGGGTCTTTTGGCGATTGCGCTGATGGTCATCGTCGTTTTCTTCGTTCTCTTGATGACAGTGCGGGAGCGGGCACGCGAGATCGGCACGCTGAAGGCGATCGGTGCGAGCGATGGCGGCGTCACCGTTCAGTTCCTCACCGAAGCCGTGGCGCTAAGCCTGCTCGGGGGTGCGCTTGGCCTGCTGCTCTTCGGGGCGGTGGGCGCGATGGTCACGGGACGCCTGTTCGCGCTCAGCATCGGCCCCTTCCTGCCGAGCCACTACAAGCCGCTGTTCGAGAGCCTCGCGGTCAGCAACCAGGTTTCGGCTTCGGTGCTCATTCTCGTTCTCGTGGTCGCTGTGCTCACCGCAGCCGTCGGCAGTGCCTATGGCGTCTGGCAAGCCGTCAAACTCTCCCCGCTGGAGGCCATGAAGCATGAATAGCACAACGCCATTGATCGAGCTTCGCGGCATCTCGAAGTCCTATCGCAAGCGCGGCGAAACCATCAATGCCATCGCCGACGTCGATCTCGAATTGCCGGAGAAGGGCATGGTCGCCATCGTCGGCCCGAGCGGAAGCGGCAAGTCGACGCTTCTGCACCTGATCGGGGCCATGGACCGGCCCACGCGCGGCGAGGTCGTCGTGGCCAGCCAAGTGGTGAACGGCCTGCCGCAGGGCGAGCTGACCCGGTTTCGCCGGCGGACGGTCGGGTTCGTCTTCCAGACCTTCAACCTCATCCCGAACCTGACGGCCCTGGAGAACGTCGCGCTGCCGATGGAATTCAACGGCGTTGCAAGGTCGGAGAGAACTAGGCGGGCAAAGGCCCTGTTGGAGAGGTTTCAACTTGGGCACAGGTTAAAGCATCGCGCGAACGAGCTTAGCGGCGGTGAGATGCAGCGCGTGGCGATTGCTCGCGCCATCGCCAACGAGCCGCGACTGGTCCTCGCCGACGAGCCGACCGGCAACCTCGACTCCAAGACCGGCGCGCTGATCTACGAGCTGCTGAAGGAGATTTCGCGGGAGCGGACCGTCCTCGTGGTTACCCATGCCGAGCCGCTGGCGGCGATGGCGGATCGGGTGCTGCATCTCCAGGATGGGCGGATCAGGGCATGACCGCACTCGAGCCGCTGCTGCAAGACGTTACCGCCCTCACGCCGCTCGCTGTGGCGCTCGTTGCTCTCGCCGGCCTCGTCGTCGGGATTGCGCCGAGCTCGTTCCCACTGATTTCGGTGGCGGCCGGCCTCGCGGCGGGACAGGGCGCGGCAGCATCCGGCGGGCGACACGTCGAAGGGCTGTGGCTGTCGGTGGGCTTCGCGCTCGGTATCGCCACGGTCGATGCGGTGCTCGGCGCCCTGTTCGGTCTTGCCGGGTTCGCCGTGCTGCGCGTTCTGGTCAGTTATCTCGCTCTCGCCTACGCTTTCTTAGCGGTCATCCTGACGGTGGCCGGCCTTGCGTTGCTGCGCGTCATCCACATCGTCGTGCCAGTGCTCACGCCATCGGTTAAACCGACGCGGAGCTTTCTTGGCAGCTATTTGCTCGGACTTCCGTTCGGTTTGTCGACCTGTCCGGCCTGCACCCCGCTCCTGCTTCCGGTCGTGGCTGCGGCTGCTGGGACGGCCGACCCACTGATGGGCGCGGTTCTCATGGCCACCTTCGGCCTTGCCCGCGGCATTCCGATCGTGGTGGCCGGCACCGCGGCTGGGAGCCTCGCACATCTCAGGCACACCCGCCGGTTTACGCTGTGGGCCGAACGCGCCGGCGCCGCGCTGATGCTCGCCGCAGCAGTCTATTTCCTCTATCAGGCCGCCCTTTACGCCGGGTGGCTGACGCCATGAACAATGGACCCAGTTTGGTTAGGCGGCTGCCGCTTTCAACACAATCGGTCGCGAGTAGCCCCCAACGCTTATTGCGCCATTCCCTGTATCTGTTCGCTAGCGCCGCCAAACCTACGCTTCCCGGCAGCGACGCCTTGTAATCCCCGGCACGAGCCACCGACTTTGACGGTATTTGCTGTTAAGGAAACCAAGGCTTGTCCGCGACCAAAATCCTGTGGGGACAGATCTTCGTCGTCTTCCTGATCGTGCTCACCACGACCTGGGCCGCGACGCAGTGGACGGCCTGGCAGCTCGGCTTTCAGCCGCAGCTCGGCCGTCCGTGGTTCGAGCTGTTCGGCTGGCCCATCTACTATCCGCCCGCCTTCTTTTGGTGGTGGTATCTCTACGATGCCTACGCGCCGCCGATCTTCGTCGAGGGCGCCTACATCGCGGCATCCGGCGGCTTCATCGCGATCGCGGTCGCGATCGGCATGTCGGTCTGGCGAGCCCGCGAGGCCAAGAACGTCGAGACCTACGGCTCCGCGCGCTGGGCACGGCCCGATGAGGTGAAATCCGCTGGGCTGCTTGGACCCGACGGCGTCGTGCTCGGCAAGCTTGATCGCACCTATCTTCGCCACGACGGACCCGAGCATGTGCTCTGCTTCGCGCCGACCCGCTCCGGCAAGGGCGTCGGCCTCGTGGTGCCATCGCTGCTGACCTGGCCGGGCTCAGCCATCGTCCACGACATCAAGGGCGAGAACTGGCAACTCACCGCCGGCTTCCGCGCGCGGCATGGCCGGGTGCTGCTCTTCGACCCGACCAACGCGAAGTCGGCCGCCTACAATCCGCTGCTCGAAGTCCGTCGCGGTGAATGGGAAGTTCGCGACGTTCAGAACATCGCCGACATCCTGGTCGATCCCGAAGGGTCGCTGGAAAAGCGGAATCACTGGGAGAAGACCAGCCACGCGCTCCTCGTCGGCGCCATCCTCCACGTCCTCTATGCCGAGGCCGACAAGACGCTCGCCGGCGTCGCCGCCTTCCTGTCCGATCCGAAGCGGCCGATCGAGTCGACGCTTGCCGCCATGATGAAGACCGCCCATCTCGGCGCGGCCGGACCCCACCCGGTCATAGCCTCCGCCGCCCGGGAGCTGCTGAACAAATCGGACAACGAGCGCTCGGGCGTGCTGTCGACCGCGATGTCCTTTCTCGGGCTCTACCGCGACCCGGTCGTGGCGGCCGTGACGCGCCGCTGCGACTGGCGCATCACCGACATCGTCGGCGGCGTGCGGCCGTCGACACTCTACCTCGTGGTCCCACCCTCCGACATCGCGCGCACCAAGCCGCTGATCCGGCTGATCCTCAATCAGGTCGGCCGGCGATTAACCGAGGATCTGCAGACCAAGGGCGGGCGGCATCGCCTGCTCCTGATGCTCGACGAGTTCCCGGCACTCGGCCGCCTCGACTTCTTCGAGTCCGCTCTGGCGTTCATGGCCGGCTACGGCCTGAAGAGCTTCCTCATCGCGCAGTCGCTGAACCAGATCGAGAAGGCCTATGGGCCGAACAACTCGATCCTCGACAACTGCCATGTGCGCGTCAGCTTCGCGACCAACGACGAGCGGACGGCCAAGCGCGTCTCCGATGCGCTCGGCACCGCGACCGAGATGCGGGCGATGCGGAACTATGCCGGGCACAGGCTCAGTCCCTGGCTCGGCCATCTGATGGTCTCGCGCTCTGAGACCGCACGGCCGCTGCTGACGCCCGGCGAGGTCATGCAGCTCCCACCTGCGGACGAGATCATCATGGTGGCGGGTACACCGCCGATCCGGGCGAAGAAGGCCCGCTACTTCGAGGATCGTCGGTTTCAGGAACGCATCCTGCCACCGCCAGCGCTGGCAAAGACAGCGGCGGCAAAGCCGGATGACTGGAGCAAGATGCCGCTGCCGCCGCGGCTGGAGATCGAGGGCGCCGCCGCAACAGATGGCCAGGGCGACGACGAGGATCCGACCGGCTCGGAACGCCGCCACCAGCCCGAGCTGAACAAGGCCGGGACCGTCGAGAAGAAGGCGCCGATCGACAATGAGTTCGCCGCCGATTTCGGCGACGACGAGGAAGACGACAGCGCCCGGATGAGCCGGATGAACCAGGTCATGCAGGGCGTCGCCCGACAGGTCTCACTCGACCCCAATGACGGCATGGACCTGTGAGGCGCCGATGACGAAACCATCAAAAAAGCAGCGCCTGTCCGTCTATCTCGATCCGGACGTCATGAAGGCGCTGGCGGCCTATGCCGCACGGCGCGATCAATCGCGCTCCCTGATTGCCGAAGCGGCCATCGCTTCCTTCCTGTCGCCCGACGCCGCCGAACGGCAGGAAGCAGCGACCACCAAGCGTCTCGACCAGGTCGATCGCCGCATGACGCGAATGGAACGCGACCTCGGCATCTCCGTCGAGATGCTGGCCGTCTTCGTCCGCTTCTGGTTGACGACCAATCCGCCGTTGCCGGAACCTGCCCAGGCCGCGGCGCGTGCTCAGGCAGGCGAGCGATACGACGCCTTCGTCGCTGCGCTCGGCCGGCGACTCGCCAAGGGACCGAAGCTGCGTCAGGAGATTTCGGAAGACGTGTCGGGCATCGCGGACGCGGAATAGTCATCGCGCGCGGCATCGCAAGTATTCATCAGTACCGCCGATCCCCTGTCTTTGTACGCCAGAGCGCTACGACCACATTCCGGTTGTTGCCACGCCCCAACTTCTGCCTCTTCTACTCATCCCCGATCCAGGGCCGCTTGTCGGCGGTCCCGCACGGAACGGGGACGACATGACGGTTTCTCACCAGCAATCCGAGGCGATACTTCGCGGCGCGCGCATGTTGCGCACCGCTCTCGGCCCCGCCATCGCAGGATTCCTGGAAGACCCGTCGATCGTCGAGGTGATGCTCAATCCCGACGGGCGGCTCTGGATCGACCGCCTGTCGGAGGGACTTTCCGATACGGGAGAACGTCTGTCCGCCGCCGACGGCGAGCGCATCGTGCGTCTGGTCGCGCACCATGTCGGCGCCGAGGTTCATTCCGGTCGCCCACGCGTCTCGGCCGAACTGCCCGAGACCGGCGAGCGGTTCGAGGGTCTGCTGCCACCCGTCGTCACAGCTCCGGCCTTCGCGATCCGCAAGCCGGCCGTCGCGGTGTTCACACTGCAGGACTACGTCGCGGCCGAGATCATGTCAGCCGACCAGGCCGCGATCCTTCGTCAGGCCGTCGCCGACCGGCGCAACATTCTCGTCGCCGGCGGCACGTCCACCGGCAAGACCACGCTCACCAATGCGCTGCTCGCCGAGGTGTCGAAGACCTCCGACCGCGTCGTGCTGATCGAGGACACGCGCGAACTGCAATGCGCCGCGCCGAACCTCGTTGCGATGCGCACCAAGGACGGCGTCGCCTCGCTCTCCGATCTCGTCCGCTCCTCGCTTCGCCTGCGCCCCGACCGCATCCCGATCGGCGAGGTGCGCGGTTCCGAAGCGCTCGATCTCCTTAAAGCATGGGGCACGGGCCACCCCGGCGGTATCGGCACGATCCACGCCGGCACCGCGCTCGGCGCGCTGCGCCGCCTCGAACAGCTTATCCAGGAAGCTGTCGTCACCGTCCCCCGCGCGCTGATCGCCGAGACCATCGATCTCGTCGCGGTGCTCAGCGGCCGAGGCTTGACCCGTCGCCTCGCCGAACTCGCCCGCGTCGAGGGTCTCAAGCCGGACGGCGACTACCGCGTCACCCCCACAACCCAGCCCCTCTCAGGAGATCTCCCATGAATCGTCATTGCCTGCGCCTCTGCCGCCATATCTCGACGGCGGCGGCCGTCGCCTTCGTCAGCATGATGATGGCGCCCGCCGCATATGCTTCCGGCTCGTCCATGCCTTGGGAAGCGCCGCTGCAGTCCATCCTCGAGTCGATTGAGGGACCTGTGGCCAAGATCATCGCTGTGATGATCATCATCATCACAGGTTTAACACTCGCCTTCGGCGATACATCAGGCGGCGCGCGGAAGCTGATCCAGATCGTCTTTGGCCTGTCGATCGCCTTCGCCGCGTCGAGCTTCTTCCTGTCCTTCTTCTCCTTCGGCGGTGGAGCGCTCGTCTGATGGCGAGCCTGATCGACAGCGCCGGCGAAGTGCCGGGCTACGCCGTCCCGGTCCACCGGGCGCTCACCGAGCACATCCTGCTCGGCGGCGCGCCACGTTCGATCGCCATCCTCAACGGCACGCTGGCGGCAGCGCTCGGCCTTGGCCTGCGCCTCTGGCTGGTCGGTCTCGGGCTCTGGGCGATCGGCCATTTCGCGGCCGTGTGGGCGGCCAAACGCGATCCGCAATTCGTCGATGTCGTGCGCCGTCACCTGCGCATTCCCGGCCATCTGAACGTCTGAGGTGGGCTCATGATGAACCTCGCCGAATATCGCCGGACCTCGACCCGCCTCGCGGATTTCCTGCCCTGGGCCGCGCTCGCGGGCGAGGGCGTCGTCCTCAACAAGGACGGGAGCTTCCAGCGCACCGCGCGGTTTCGCGGTCCCGACCTCGACTCTGCGGTTCCCGCCGAGCTCGTCGCCGTGGCCGGCCGGCTGAACAACGCCTTCCGCCGCCTCGGCTCGGGATGGGCGATCTTCGTCGAGGCGCAACGCCATGGCGCCGGGGCCTATCCCGCGAGCCGCTTTCCCGAGGCCGCCTCGGCCCTGGTCGACGCCGAACGCAAGGCGGATTTCGAGGAAGACGCCTCGCATTTCGAGTCCAGCTATTTCCTGACCTTCGTCTATCTGCCGCCAGCGGAGGACGCCGCCCGCGCCGAGAGCTGGCTCTATGAAGGCAAGGCCGAGAACGGCATCGACCCTTACGAGGCGTTGCGCGGCTTCGCTGATCGCACCGACCGCGTGCTCCAGCTCATCGAGAATTTCATGCCGGAATGCGCCTGGCTCGATGACGGCGAGACGCTGACCTATCTCCATTCGACCGTCTCGACGAAACGCCATCGCGTGCGCGTGCCTGAGACACCGATATATCTCGATGCGCTGCTGGCCGATCAACCGCTCACCGGCGGGCTGGAACCGCGCCTGGGCGACGCCCACTTGCGTATCTTGACGATCGTCGGCTTCCCGACGGCGACCACGCCCGGTCTGCTCGACGACCTCAATCGGCTCGCCTTTCCGTATCGCTGGTCGACGCGCGCCGTCCTTCTGGACAAGACCGACGCCACCAAGCTGCTCACCAAGATCCGGCGGCAGTGGTTCTCCAAGCGCAAGTCGATCGCCGCGATCCTCAAGGAGGTGATGACCAACGAGGCCTCGGCGCTGGTCGATACCGACGCGGCGAACAAGGCGGCCGATGCCGATCTCGCGCTCCAGGAGCTCGGCGCCGACTATGCCGGCCAGGCCTATGTCACCGCGACGGTCGCCGTCTGGGACGCCGATCCACGCATCGCAGCCGAGAAGCTGCGCTTGGTGGAGAAGATCGTTCAGGGCCGCGACTTCACCGCGATGGCGGAGACGATCAACGCCGCCGACGCTTGGCTCGGGTCACTGCCCGGCCATGTTTACGCCAACGTCCGGCAACCGCCGATCTCGACGCTCAATCTCGCCCACATGATCCCGCTGTCGGCGGTGTGGGCGGGGCCGGAACGGGATGAGCACTTCGGTGCGCCCCCCTTGCTGTTCGGCAAGACCGAAGGGTCAACCCCGTTCCGGTTTTCCCTTCATGTCGGCGACGTCGGCCACACGCTCGTCGTCGGGCCGACCGGCGCCGGCAAGTCCGTGCTGTTGGCGCTGATGGCGCTTCAGTTCCGGCGCTATTCGGGCTCGCGGGTCTTCGCCTTCGATTTCGGCGGCTCTATCCGCGCCGCGGCGCTCGCCATGGGCGGCGATTGGCACGATCTCGGCGGCGGGTTGACCCAGGGCGCGGCCGACAGCGTGTCGCTGCAACCTCTCGCCGGCATTCATGACGTGCCGGAACGTGCCTGGGCCGCCGACTGGATCGTCGCTATCCTGATGCGCGAGGGCGTGACGATCTCGCCGGAGGTGAAGGAATATATCTGGACGGCGCTGACCTCGCTCGCGAGCGCGCCTGTTGGCGAGCGCACCATCACCGGGCTTGCCGTCCTCCTTCAATCGAACGACCTCAAGCAGGCGCTGCGACCATATTGCGTCGGCGGCGCTTATGGCCGGCTGCTCGACGCCGAAAGCGAGCACCTCGGCTCAGCCTCGGTGCAAGCGTTCGAGACCGAGGGCCTGATCGGAACGGGCGCGGCGCCGGCCGTGCTCGCTTACCTGTTCCATCGCATTGAGGATCGCCTCGACGGCAGCCCCACGCTGCTCATCGTCGACGAAGGCTGGCTGGCGCTCGACGACGAGGGCTTCGCCGGTCAGCTCCGCGAGTGGCTGAAGACGCTGCGCAAGAAGAACGCCTCCGTCGTCTTCGCCACCCAGTCGCTCTCCGACATCGACGGTTCGGCGATTGCGCCCGCCATCATCGAGAGCTGCCAGACCAGGCTCCTGTTGCCGAACGAGCGCGCGATCGAACCGCAGATCACTGCGATCTACCGGCGCTTCGGCCTCAATGACCGCCAGATCGAGATCCTCGCCCGCGCGATGCCCAAACGCGACTATTACCGCCAGTCCCGCCGCGGCAACCGGCTGTTCGAGCTCGGCCTGTCCGACGTTGCGTTGGCGCTGTGCGCCGCCTCGTCGAAGACCGACCATGCCGCCATCGAGCGCACCATCGCCGAACACGGCCGCGACGGATTCCTGCCAGCCTGGCTGCGGCTGCGCGGCGTCGCCTGGGCATCCGACCTCATTCCCGACCTCACCAACCTGGAGAGCAAACCATGATCTTCCGTCGCTCACGCGCGGCGTTTCTCGCCGCGTCCATCCTTTCGATTCCCGTGGCGCTATCGCCCGTGATGGTCACGCCCGCATCCGCGCAATGGATCGTCTACGACCCGACGAACTACGTGCAGAATGTTCTCTCGGCGGCCCGCGCGCTGGAGCAGATCAACAATCAGATCACCTCGCTTCAGAACGAGGCGACGATGCTGATCAACCAGGCGCGCAATCTCGCAAGCCTGCCGTACTCCTCGCTTCAGCGCCTGCAGCAGTCCGTGCAGCGGACGCAGCAGCTCCTACAGCAGGCCCAACGCATCGCCTACGACGTCCAGCAAATCGACCAGGCCTTCACATCCACCTACGGCAATGCGTCGATGTCGGCGTCTGACCAGCAGCTCGTGGCGCAGGCGCGCGAGCGCTGGCAGAACACGGTCGGTGGCCTGCAGGATGCACTGCGGGTGCAGGCCGGCGTCGTCGGCAACATCGACACCAACCGCGCGGAGATGTCGGCGCTGGTCGGCCAGAGCCAAGGCGCGACCGGCGCATTGCAGGCGACCCAGGCCGGTAACCAGCTCCTCGCCCTGCAGGCCCAGCAGCTCGCCGACCTCACCGCCGTCGTCGCCGCCAACGGCCGGGCGCAGGCGCTCCAGTCGGCCGAACAGGCCACGGCCGCCGAGCAAGGCCGCGAGCAGCGTCGGCGCTTCCTGACTCCGGGCACCGGCTACCAGCCAGGCAGCGCCAAGATGTTCTACGGCGGCAACTGAGGGGCGGCGTCATGGACGGAAAGATGCTGGCTCGCCTCGGCGCCGTGGTGTTCGTCGCGGTCGCGGTCACCGCGACCGCGATCGAGCTGACCCGGAAGGAGGACGAGCTCGCCGGCTGGTCCGCAGGGCGCGTCGAGAATTCGCAGGCCGATCCGCTCCGCGCCGAGCTGATCCGTTGCCAGCGCCTTGGCGAGGCCGGCCCCCGTGACGCCGCCTGCCTGCGCGCCTGGGCGGAAAACCGCGAGCGGTTTCTCGCACCGGGCGCGCGACCCAAGGAGCGCTTGCCCGATGCGGCGACGGCCCCGCAGCCCCAGTTTGGCGCTGACCCGCGGAACACGACGCTGGACAATCCTACCCCCCAGGAAACAACGCCGCAGCAAGACGAGGCCCGATAGCATCATGGGCGGCACCGGCGTCATCGACCATTTCCTCGAGGTCTTCACCCGCTACATCGATTCCGGGTTCGGTCTGCTCGGTGGCGAGGTCGCATTCATCGCGACCACTCTGATCGTTATCGACGTGACGCTGGCCGCCCTGTTCTGGAGCTGGGGCGCTGACGACGACATCATCGCGCGCCTGGTCAAGAAGACGCTGTTCGTCGGCGTCTTCGCCTACATCATCGGCAACTGGAACAATCTCGCCCGCATCGTCTTCGAGAGCTTCGCCGGTCTTGGCCTGAAGGCTTCCGGCACCGGCTTCACGACCGCGGATCTGCTTCGCCCCGGCAAGGTCGCGCAGACCGGCCTCGATGCCGGGCGGCCGCTGCTCGACTCGATTTCCAGTCTGATGGGCTACTGGTCGTTCTTCGAGAATTTCATCCAGATCGCCTGCATGTTCTTCGCCTGGGCGCTGGTGCTGCTCGCCTTCTTCATCCTCGCCGTCCAGCTCTTCGTCACCTTGATCGAGTTCAAGCTGACGACGCTCGCCGGTTTCGTGCTCATTCCCTTCGGCCTTTTCGGCAAATCGGCCTTCATGGCCGAGCGCGTCCTCGGCAACATCATCTCCTCCGGCATCAAGGTCCTGGTGCTGGCCGTTATCATTGGCATCGGCTCGACGCTGTTCTCCGAATTCACTGCCGGCTTCGGTGGAGCCAATCCGACCATTGACGACGCCATGGCGATCGTGCTCGCCGCGCTGTCGCTACTCGGCCTCGGAATCTTCGGGCCCGGCATCGCCAACGGCCTCGTCTCGGGCGGGCCTCAGCTCGGCGCCGGCGCGGCGGTCGGCACTGGCCTTGCCGCCGGCGGAATGGTCGCAGCCGGAGGAGCCGCTCTCGGCGCAGCAGCCGGCGGCGTCGGCGCTCTGGCCGGCGGAGCGGCTGCCGCCGCCCGCGGTGGCGCCGCGATGGCAGGGGGCGCGGCCACTGCCTACAGCCTCGGAGCCGCCGGCCAATCAGTCGCAGCAAGCGTCGCTTCCGGCCTCGGCGGCGTCGCCCGCGCAGCCGGTGGCGCGGCGGCTTCGCCTCTCCGCCGGGCGGCCTCGCGCGCCGCCGACAGCATGCGGTCGAGCTTCTCCGAGGGCGGGAAATCCGCCTTCGAAGCTACGGGCGGCACCTCGACCATGGGCACGATCGGCGGGGGCACGGCCGAGGCGGCCGCACCGGCTGACGGACCGCCGGCCTGGGCCCGCCGCATGAAACGCTCCCAAACGCTGAGCCACGGCGTGACAGCGGCCGCCCATGCCGTTCGCAGCGGCGACAGCCACGGCGGCGGCTCCTCCATCAACCTCTCCGAAAGCGACCGCTGATGTTCAAACGACCCTCCACTCACTACGGCAAGACCCCCGAACCAGAGACGCCTTACCAGCGGGCCGCCCAGGTCTGGGACGATCGTATCGGCGGCGCTCGCGTCCAGGCCAAGAACTGGCGCCTCATGGCCTTCGGATCGCTGATCCTTTCGGCTGGCTTTGCTGCCGCGCTCGTCTGGCAATCAGCGCGTGGCACGGTCGTGCCCTGGGTGGTGCAGGTCGACCGGCTCGGCCAGGCGCAGGCGGTGGCGCCAGCGGTCGCCGACTATCGCCCGACCGACCCGCAAATCGCCTTCCACCTCGCGCGTCTCATCGAGCAGGTCCGCTCGATCCCGTCCGATGCCATCATCGTCCGCCAGAACTGGCTGCGCGCCTACGACTTCACGACCGATCGCGGCGCGATGGCGCTCAACGATTATGCGCGCTCGAACGACCCGTTCGCCAAGGTCGGCCGGCAGCAGATCGCCGTTGACGTTTCCAGCGTGATCCGCGCGTCGCCGGACAGCTTCCGCGTCGCCTGGACCGAGCGGCGCTACGAGAACGGCCAGCTCGCCGAGACGACCCGCTGGACCGCCATCCTCACCATCGTCGTGCAGGTGCCGCGCAACGCCGACCGGCTGCGCGCGAACCCGCTCGGTATCTACGTCAACGCCATCAACTGGTCACGGGAGCTTGGGCAATGAAGCCGTCTTTCCGTAAAGCCGGAAACCCGGCTTCTCGCACTTCCATACTCGCGGCTCTGCTGCTTTTAGCAACTGCGCTCGCCGGCTGCGCCACGACGCAGAAACCGCCCGAGATCTCCTATGACGACGCGGCGCCGGCCGTGCAGACGGCCGATCCGCCGGGGCCAGTGCAGGTCGTGGAACTTCCACGTCCGCTACCGCTGCCGGGGCAGATGAAGCCCGTTGAAGAATCGCGCCGAACCCCGGAGCCGGCCGATCCAACGGCCCGCGTCAATCAAGCCAATGCCGCCGCGCGCGTGCAGCCGGTCCGCGACGGCTTCATCAATGCGATGCAGGTCTACCCTTACACCAGCGGCGCGCTCTATCAGGTCTATACCGCCGTAGGTCAGATCACCGATATCGCCCTGCAGCCCGGCGAGCAGCTCGTAGGCTCCGGGCCGGTGGCCGCTGGCGACACGGTCCGCTGGATCATCGGTGACACGCAGAGCGGTTCGGGCGCGACTCTGCAAGTCCACATCCTGGTGAAGCCGACCCGCGCCGACCTGATGACCAACCTGGTCATCAACACCAATCTGCGGACCTATCACATGGAGCTGCGCTCGACCGAGCGCACCTATATGGCGTCGGTCTCGTGGCAGTACCCGCAGGATCAACTCATCGCCCTGCGCCGCCAAAACGCGCAGGCCGAGGCAGCGCGTCCCATCGCCACCGGCGTCGACCTCGCCAACATCAACTTCCGCTATGCCATCGAGGGCGATCGTGCGCCCTGGCGGCCGCTGCGGGCCTATGACGACGGACGGCAGGTCTTCATCGAATTCCCGCGCGGCATCGGCCAGGGCGAGATGCCGCCGCTTTTCGTGGTCGGCCCCGAGGGCAACACCTCAGAACTCGTGAACTACCGCGTCCGCGGCAACTACATGGTCGTCGATCGCCTGTTCGCGGCCGCCGAGCTGCGCTTCGGCGCCGGTGACCACCAGAAGCGCGTTCTGATCACCCGTACCGACGGGAGGCCGGCGTCGTGAGCGAGTCTGAAGCCCGGAAAGAGGATGAGGATGCGCCGCTGACCGGGTCGACCGCCGACGCGGCCGCCCCGATGCGGCTTCGTGCGGAGGCTCCGCGCGTTACGCGGCTGTCGCGCAAGGTGCTCGCCGGCATCGGTCTCGTGGCGAGCGTAGGCCTGGGCGGAGCGCTGATCTACGCCCTTCAGACGCGCGACGGCGGCAAGTCCGCCGAAGAACTCTATTCGACCGAAAACCGATCGACCGCAGACGGCCTGGCGGGCTTGCCCCGCGACTACAGCGGTGTGCCTCAGCTTGGTCCGCCGCTTCCCGGCGACCTCGGCCGTCCTATCCTCGGCGCGCAGAATCGCGGCCAGCCCATGCCCAACCCCGGCGGAGTAGCACCCAATCCCGGTCTCAGCGCCGAGGAACAACGCCGCCTTCAGGAAATCGAGAGCGCCCGCACCGCCAAGCTCTTCGCCGGCACGGAGAACCGGCCGACGCCACCATCAGCCTCTGGCACGGCAACGGTTGTTCCGCCACCCACGCCTGACCTCGCCAGCCTCGGGCTTGCTCCCCAGCCAGCAACGCCGTCGGCCCAGGATCGGCAACTCGCCTTCCTCAATGCCGCCGTCGATCGCCGCACCGTCTCGCCGGATCGCATCGCGGCTCCGGCATCGCCGAACATCCTTCAGGCGGGCGCCGTGATTTCGGCCGCGCTCATCACCGGCATCCGGTCCGATCTTCCGGGCCAGGTCACCGCGCAAGTGACGGAGAACATCTATGACAGCCCGACGGGCCGCATCCTTCTTGTGCCCCAAGGCACCCGCATCATTGGCCAGTATGACAACAATGTTCAGTTCGGCCAAAGCCGCGTGCTGCTGGTCTGGAACCGGCTAATCTTCCCGAACGGCCGCTCGATCGTGCTCGAGCGTCAACCTGGCGCTGATGCCGAAGGTTATGCCGGCCTCCAGGATGGCGTCGACTATCACTGGTGGGATCTTGCCAAGGCGGCGGGCTTGTCCACGCTGCTGAGCATTGGGGCAGAGCTCGCCACCAACGACGACGACCGCCTGATCCAAGCTATCCGCAACGGCGGGCAGGACACGATCAACGATGCCGGTCAGCAGATCGTTCGCCGCCAGTTGAACATCGCCCCGACCTTGACGATCCGCCCAGGGTTCCCCGTTCGCGTCATCGTCACCCGCGACCTCGTCCTCGAACCCTACGGAGGCTGACATGGCAAAGCTGAAGCTCGGGGCCGTTGCCGACGACAAGCCGGTCAAGCTCACGATCGAATTTCCAGCGACCGTTCATCGCGACCTGGTCGCCTACGCGGAAATCCTAGCCCGCGAAACCGGCCATCCGGTGAGCGACCCGGCCAAGCTGATCGTCCCCATGGTGGAGCGCTTCATGGCCACCGATCGCGGCTTCGCGAAGGCGCGGCGGCCGCGTCAGTCGCCCGCGGGCAACGCGGGATAGCGCTCTTGCAGCAGGTTGATGAAACCCGCCAGCGCCGGATTGTCGTTGTCGCCCTGCCAATAGGCCGCGTAGTTGATCCGGCTCGGGCCGTTGCCGTCCCGTGCCTCGCGGTAGACTACGCCTGTGTAAGAGGCCCCAATGCAGGCTTCGCACATCAGGCTGACGCCGAAGCCCGCCCCCACGAGGCTCTTGATGTTCTCGCGGCTGACATCGTGACTGATGACCTTGGGCCGCTCGCCCGGCGCGGCGAGCTTCGCCAGCAAGATGTCCTGGATCTCCGGCCCGGGATCACGCTGGCTGAAAAGGAAGGTCTCATCCTTAAGATCGGTCCAATAGACGATGTTGCCGCCCGCCAATCGGTGACCTTCGGGCAGCGCGACCATGATGCGCTCGCTCCAGAGACCCATGACCTTCCCCTCGCGAGAGATCGGATCACCCGTCACGATGGCAACATCAAGCCGGCCAGCATCGACGCCGGCGAACAGGCATGCGCGTGCGCCTTCATATGTCTGGATTTCGACCTTCGGGAACCGCGACGCATACTCGATCAGGCTGGCCCGCAGGTTCCCGGCCGACAGCGAGGTGTAGAATCCGACCGTGAGGCGGCCGGCCTCGCCCCTGCCGATGTCCTTGGCGGTCGCGGCCATATGATCGACCGTTTCGACGAGATGCCGGGATGTCCGCAATATCTCGACGCCAGCCGTAGTCAGCCGAACGCCACCGCTGGTTCGTTCGAACAACACGACGCCCAGACGCTCTTCCAATTGCGAAATGCAGCGGCTCAGGGTCGATTGCTTGACCCCAAGCGCCTCAGCCGCCCGCCGAAAACTGCCATAGTGTGCAGCGGCGACCGCATAGCGCAGGTGTCTCAGTTCGATATGCGCTTCCAGCGATCGGAACTCCTCCTGTGATTCCGGCAACCTCCTGTCATGGCACTCCCGGAATTCATGTGCCCGGCCGTGCGGCGACCGCCTCAACCAATATGGGAATTGCCCGCCGGAATTTTCACGGTGCGGGAGCACAACCGACTCGGATCGGCAGTACGGCCGCTAGGACTGTAGTCGGCCTGACAGGGTAATGCTATTGCGACGCGTTTGCATCAATTCGATCCGAAATGGATCAAGAAATGGATCAAAATGCCGGCTTGGCGGCGGCATGGTTCCCCGGACCCCGGTCAGCGTCCACCGTCCCTCAAGCCGCCTGACGATCGGCCGCGCGATACTGGCCATATCCGACCTTTACCAGCAGGCCCTCTTCGCACATGCGGGCCAAGTAACAGCGAGGGACGCCGATGTCCGTTAGATCGCGCGTCCGCACCAGGCCGCGCTCATTGGCCAGGGCGACGGCTCGGTCCCTCAGCGAGGGCTTCGGGCCGCCGGCGAGGCGTAGTGCTTCTGCGCGATCCCGGTCGCGCTTGCGCATTTTGGGAGGCTCTGGCGTAGTGGGGAGTAGGGAAATCGAGAACTCGTAGTTCGCATCTTCGCCGACCCCGGCGAGCCATTTCTCCAAATTTTCGTTTTGAAAATACCAGCTTGCGCGCAGTGGACTTTGTATCCATGCGGATGCGTATCTTTATGGCAAGCGCAGTTATGAGGCAGGCGTGTCAGGATGTTCCATCGCTTGCCCGGCCTGCTGTTGCGCGCTGGCAATCTGCATCTGCAAGAGCTGTCCGATGAACTGCTTCATCGGCTGTAAATCAGGGATGCCATTCTCCTTGAACGTTGTATCTGCTGCACGTAATGCAGCATAGTACTGCGGTCGGTTATGCATAATTAAATCAATGACCGTTACGGCACCCGGCAATTCAACGCCAATTTTCAAGCAAAGAACTGCGTAGCAGAATGCCCGCGCAGTCCTGCCGTTTCCGTTCCTAAACGGATGGACCCAGTTAATCATCCACAATGCGTACGCTGCGTTATCAAGATGATCGCCCGCATTCCAGACTGAAGAAAGCTGCCGAAAGAAAAACCGCATTAGTCTGGGCACATCCTGCCACTCAGGCGGCTCATGGATAATGTTGTTGTCCTTGTCCCGCACATCGACCCTGATGTTTCTATACCGGCCAGGCTCATCCAGCAGAAACACGGTTCCGGCGTGATGCAGATTGCACAGCGCCGCTTCATCTGGCATCGGCGGCTTGCCCGTTCCGTCCGGCCCGTTGTGCGCAAGTAAGAATTTTACTAAGCCATCAAGAACGTTGATTTGGCTCGTCGCATTGATGACCTCAATTTCCGTGGCGACTGGCCCCCTGATGAGGTCCCAATTGTCATCGAGCATTTTCCCCACCCCCAGATATAACAAAGGCCCGGGGTCACCGGGCCTTCATCTTTATGCCTACGCTGTCTGACCTACTTCTGGTTTTGGTCAACTTCGGGCAAATTACCCTCAAGATGATTGAGGACACTCTCGACTTTATCCTTGGTAAGCGTAGTTTTCTCAGACAGCACGCCAGTGATAAGGCTGACCCGGCGTGCTCGCCTTTCTGCAGGCGTCACCGTATGGGTGCTCGCAAACTCCCGAATCTGATCCATAGTCATCGTCGTCATTTTGCTTCTCCCGACAACCAATTCTGCTAGTTACGCAGCTTGATCGTTCCCCGACGGGCATACCCACCGATGGAATTCATTACATACGCGCCTCATGGCCGCAATAAGGCAAATAGCCCGCCGCCACCGAATCGGCCTGTGCTGCTACACGATGTCGCACAGCAGATTAACAATCTTCTACCGATAGAGGCGATAAGGCTCAGATAGCCAATATATGGCGCTTGAGTTAGGTATATAAGTCACTCAAACTAAATTTAAAGTCCCTGATTCGGCTGGGAATCATCCCCACTCGGCCCTAGCCATACGGTGCACGATCCGCCGCGCCATCGGCGGACGACCAGCACCCGGGAACGCGATCGGCCATGACGGCAGCCACGCGCTCACCCAGAGCCCGGCAAATCCGTCGGCCAGATCGGCCGTCAAGACAATCGGCACTGTGCTGCTCCTGATTCAAATAGAGCACCCATTTTTTGCGCTGTGGATCCCAATGTTCTAGTGCCAAAGCACTGACTTTCTCTCGTTGTTTGCGCATACAGTTTCCGCATGAAGCGGATGCCAACAATGCCCATCCTCAGATGACCTTCCCAACATCCGTCTTCGCGAAATCCGCGCCGACATAAAGCAGTCGACAGTTATGCTCCTTCGTCACCTCGTAGGCGAAGCAGTCGCCGAAATTCAGCGCCGCCGGATGCGCGCCCTTTCCCCATGTTGCATAAGCCTGCGCGATACGGCGGGCCGAGGCTGGCGTCACGCTGACGATCTCGAAGCCGAGGCCGTCGATCAGTTGCTGCATCTCGTCCGCCACATTGCGACGCGCGGCGACGATCAGCGCCTCGGCCACCGTGCCGGCCGAGATCAGGAGATTGTCTTCCATCTCAAGGGCCGCCATGCAGGCATCTGCTTCCGGCTCATCGAGAACAATCGCCATCGGCGTCGATGTCGCGACCGCGATCATTCCGGCAGGCCGTCATCGCCATAAAGGAAATCCTGCCTGCGTGCCGCTTCAGACGCGGATGCAATCTTGGCTGCGGCGGAGGCTCGCACGGTTTCCAGCAGCGCGCGGCGGGATTTCCTGTCCTGCGCCGCCCTGACCGGCACGAGGCGCACGGCGGCATGGCCGTGACGGGTCAGGATCACCTCGTCCCCCGCCTCGGCGCGCCGAACCAGTTCGGTCAATTGTCCCTTGGCTTCAGTCACGGATATCCGCATTGCCTGCTCCAAATTCGGACCATTTAATAGCCCAGTCATTTGCGGAATTTAGTCCATTAAATGGACCATATCAAAAGCATCCGTTCGGAATGCATGCGGCCGGCGTTCACGCCAGCCGCATCTTCACTGACGCTTACGCCCTCACCAGCCCCTGCACGATGCGCCGCGCCACCGGCGCGACCACCAGCACGACCGGAAAGGCCACCAGCCATGAGGTGAGCCAGGCATCGGTCCACAGCGCCATGAAGCCATCCACCAGCCCGGCGGTGCGCAGGGTGGCGATGCCCGAGACGATGAACGACATCAGGGCGGAGAGCACAAAGCCGAAAACCACGGGGGCAAATCGGGGGGAGATCATCTGTCTTTTCCTTTCAGGTTTG
>NZ_JANLJJ010000068.1:84466-92905 GCF_029255545.1 Ferrovibrio sp.
GAAAACCACGGGGGCAAATCGGGGGGAGATCATCTGTCTTTTCCTTTCAGGTTTGAAAACGTGTGTTACAGCGCCGCCGTCAGGCGGGCGGCAATGAAAAGCCCGGTGCCGAACACCAGGTGGGTGATCAGGCTGCGCAGTCGCGACGCCGTCGGATCGGGCGTGCGCGACGCGGCGATGCCCATACCGAAGGCCGGCTGCATCACCAGGAAGGGCGCCGCGACGGTGACAAGGCCCGTGAGCAGAGCCGGCGCCAGCGTCGGCGCTGCCAGCCAGCCGGCGCCGAACACGGCAACGAGGCCGGCGGCAAAGCTGATGCCGATGGCATAATGCGCCATCCAGCCGATCACGGCTTCGGCCGGCACCGGCGCCGCCTTGCCGATGCCGGCATGCCGAAGCTGCCCACGCGGCAGATGGCCGAGCCAGCGGCCGACCATCCGGTAATCCAGCCCGGCCACGCCATAGACGCGCCGGAGGATCAATCCCCACAGATCCATCGCCAGCGTGGCGCCAACGCCGACGACAACAATACGCACCATAACCTCTGACATCTCATTCACCTTTTATGCTTCGGTCCGGGCTTGTTTCAGCCGGGAATGGCGCTACCCTACTAATTCAAGTTCACTTGAGGTCAAGACAGAATCTCTTTGGCATGCAATTGCTCGATATCGCCGACGTGGCGCAGCGGTCCGGCCTGCCCGCCTCCGCCCTGCGCTTCTATGAGGAAAAAGGCCTGATCGTTTCGGTCGGCCGGCGCGGCCTGCGCCGGCTGTTCGAGCCGGATGTGCTGGAGCGGCTGGCGCTGATCGCGCTGGGCCGCATTGCGGGTTTCAGCCTGGAGGACATCGCCGCCATGTTCGGCCCGGGCGGAAAGCTGCGCATCCGGCGCGACCGGCTGACGGCCAAAGCCGACGAGCTGGACCGCACCATCCGGCACCTGGCGGCGATGCGCGACGGCCTGCGCCATGCCGCCGTGTGCAAGGCGCCCAGCCATATGGAATGCCCCACTTTCCGCCGGCTGGTGCGCGTGGCCGGCGCCGGCCGGCTGTCGCCGCCAAGCAGTACAACAAAAACCAAAAGCCGCCGGCGCCCCGCTTTAACCTGACAGCCTGTTACAGGCATTAATGGATGAATGTCGCGATCAGGTCGGTAACTTCTCTCGACCGGTCCAGACTCGCCGCGTGGGCGGCGCCGGCCAGCACATGATGCGCCCCGTTCGGCATCATGCCTGCGGCATGACGGGACCGCTCCTGAATATGGGGAAAATCCATGTCGCCGCAGATCACCAGCGACGGCACCGCGATCTCGCCCAGGCGCTGGAAGGCATCGGGCACGAGATCGACATCCGGCCCGGTCGGCGGCGCGCGCAGCGCGGTGGCGTTCATGTTGCAGAACAATTCGCGCGCCGGGCCCGTGACACGCCCCTCGGGCTGCAGCGGGCCATCGAGCCAGAGCCGGGCCTTGATCGCGATCACGCGGTCCAGATCGCCGGCCGCTTCGGCTGCCTTCTGCTCGGCCAGCAGATTCCTGACGGCAGGCGGCAGCACCGGCTCGGGCGCGCCGGTCACGGTGGGCGAGATGAGCACCAGCCCGCGGACAGAAGCCGGGTGCCGCAGCGCCGCGTCGATGGCGATGCGGCCACCCTGCGAGCAACCGACGAGGATCGCGGGCCTGCCATCTGCCACGGCGGCGATCACCGCGATCAAATCCGCGACGCCGGAAAACTCTTCCTGTTCGGCGCGGGTCTCGCCAAAGCCCCGGCGGTCATAGGCGATGGCCTGATTGCCGGCGCCAATGGCATCCAGTTGCGCGCGCCACATGCGGCGATCGCAGATGTTGGCATGCAGAAAGACGACGGGGTCACCACTGCCGACAACGTCTGCGGCCAGCGTGGCGCGGCCGGACACGATCCGAGGCTGGGAGGTCATGACTCGTCCACTCTGATTCGGGGCATGCTGGTACTCGGGAGATGGCCAGTATTGCCGCCTCGCCGGCCATCAACAAGCAGCATGGACTGTTTCGCGCATAACCGGGTATCGAGAATTGTAGCCTGACATCTCCGTGCTTGCCTTTATGCAGCCGGCCCGGCCAGACTTGGCCCATGCTGAATGAGATCAACCTGCCGCTCATCCTGCTGGCCGCGCTGATGGCGACATCGAGCCCCGGCCCGGCCACCGTCACCATCGCCGGCACCGCGATGAAAGCCGGCCGCAGATATGGCCTTGCCGTCGCCAGCGGGATCAGCAGCGGATCGCTGATGTGGTCGACGGCGGCGGCCTTCGGGCTCGGCGCCGTGATGCTGGCCAATGCCTGGGTATTCGAGCTGCTGCGGTATTGCGGCGCCGGCTACCTGGTCTTCCTGGCCATCAAGTCCGCCCGCTCGGCCCTCACGCCGGGCGAAATCGAACCGAGAGGTCTGGCCAACCCGACGCTAAAACGCGCCTATGCCGCAGGCCTTGGCCTGCACCTGACCAATCCCAAGGCTATCCTGTTTTTCGGTTCGCTCTATGCCGTGGGCGTGCCGGCCCATGCCGCGCCATCGACGCTGCTGGTCATCATCGCCGCCGTGGCGATCCAGAGCGCCCTGGTCTTCCACGGCTATGCCCTGCTGTTTTCCAGCCCGCCGGTGGCGCGCGGCTACATGCGCCTGCGCCGCTGGTTCGAGGCCACCTTCGCCCTGGCCTTCGGCTATGCCGGGGTGAAACTGCTGACGACGCGGCTTCAGTAGCCGGTCTCGCTCCCGGTTCCGATGCCGCTCCCGGTGCCGGCGCCGAAAAGAAGTTGTTGTATTACATAACAAAACTGGAATTTGGGTGACCCGGTGGCTGCAAAGCCGCTGGCAACGCGGTTTTTCCGCCCCGCTGTTGTCTGCGCCCCCGTCCCGTAAAAACCGCTCCGCATACACGTTCCGGTTTGCCGGATGATGGGTTACTATGCGCGCAACGCGGGAGGCAAATGTCTGTGGCCGAGAGTTCGCTGAACTTCATCGACGAAACCCGCCCACCCGGCGGTCCGCCCGGGGGGCCAACCGATGGCTCGTCCGGCGAACGGCGGAGCTGGAAGGTGCTGATCGTCGATGACGAGCCCGACGTGCATTCCCTGACCAAGCTGCTGCTGCGCAATTTCAACTACCGCAAGCGCGGCCTGACCTTCCTGAGCGCCTATTCCGCCACCGAGGCGCGCGACGTGATGCGCGACAACCCCGACACCGCGCTGGTGCTGCTGGACGTGGTGATGGAAACCGAGCATGCCGGCCTGGCGCTGGTGGATTTCATCCGCAACGATCTGGCCAACAAGTCGACCCAGATCGTGATCCGCACCGGCCAGCCGGGCCAGGCGCCGCCGCTGACCGTGGTGTCCAACCACGGCATCAACGACTACAAGGAAAAAACCGAGATCACGCAGCAGAGCATGATCCTCACCGTGGTGAAGGCCCTGCGGCTGTACGAGGAATTCCTGCCCAGCTATATCGCCGCGGCCAAATTCGCCAACCTGACCGACCGCGCCCGCAGCGGCGCCGACGACCGCGAGCTGCTGCGGCTGCTGCGCCAGGAGGTCGAGAATGGCGAGGACGGCGCCGTGCCGCGACCCAGCGAACCCGCCGATCCGCGGCTGGCGGCGCTGACCGAGCGCGAACGCGAAGTGCTGAAATGGGTCAGCCAGGGCGATTCCAACAAGGCGATCGCCATCCGGCTCGGCGTTCAGGAAGTCACCGTGAAGGCCCATCTGCGCCAGATCTTCGCCAAGATGCAGGTGTTCAACCGCACCCAGGCCGCATCACTGGCCCTGCGCCTGCTGGAACGCGACAGCGACACGCCGCGCTGAGACGCCGCCCCGTCCAGCCATGATCGGAAAAAATGCCGCGCCGGCCTGATCCGGCCGGCCATGCCCTGCGTATCAGATGGTGCACACTGATACGGCATCGGCATGGCAGATTCAGCCTCCTCCTCTTCTCCTGTTATCCTCTGGTTCCGCCAGGATTTGCGGCTGAACGACAATCCGGCGCTGGCCGCCGCCGCCGCGGCCGGCCGGCCGGTGATTGCGCTGTATGTCCTCGATACCGCCCTGCCGTCATGGCAAATGGGCGGCGCCAGCCGGTGGTGGCTGCATCATGCGCTGAACGCGCTGGCCACCGAGCTGAAGCGCCGGTATGGCCTGAAACTGATCCTGCGGCGCGGCGACGCGGCCGCGATCCTGCCGGCGCTGGCGCGCGAAACCGGGGCGGCCGCCGTGTTCTGGAACCGCTGCTACGAGCCGGCGGCGGTGGCGCGCGACACGATTCTGAAAACGACACTGAAGGCCGAGGGCATCGCGGTCGAGACCTTCAACGCGTCGCTGCTGGTCGAGCCCTGGCAGGTGAAGACCCGGACCGGCGGCTGGTTCAGGGTCTATTCGCCCTTCTGGCGCGCCTGCCGCGCCCTGCCCGACCCGGCGCCGCCGCACCGCGCGCCAAAGAAGCTGCAGGCCTTCAACAAACCGGTGCACGGCGAGCGACTGGACGACTGGCAGTTGCTGCCCACGCAACCGGACTGGGCCGGCGGCCTGCGCGCAACCTGGCAGCCGGGTGAAGCCGGCGCGGCGGCGCGGCTGCAGGCCTTCATCGATGACGCGCTGCAAGGCTATGCCGATGGCCGCGACCGGCCGGATCGCAATCTCACCTCGCGCCTGTCGCCGCATCTGCATTTCGGCGAGATCGGTCCGCGCCAGGTCTGGCAGGCCGTGCAGATGGCCGCCGCTGAGAACAGCGCCGCCGCCCGCAATGCCGAGACGTTCCTCAGCGAACTCGGCTGGCGCGAATTCGCCCATCACCTGCTGTTCCATTTTCCCGCCCTGCCCGAGCGCAATTTCCGCGCCGGTTTCGATGCCTTCCCCTGGCAGGACGATCCGGCATTGCTGGCCCGCTGGCAGAGGGGACTGACCGGCTATCCCATCGTCGATGCCGGCATGCGCGAGCTGTGGTTGACCGGCTGGATGCATAACCGCGTGCGCATGATCGCGGCCTCTTTCCTGGTCAAGCATCTGCGCCAGCACTGGCGCCATGGCGAAGCCTGGTTCTGGGACACGCTGGTGGATGCCGACTTGGCCAACAACGCCGCCAGCTGGCAATGGGTGGCGGGATCGGGCGCCGATGCCGCGCCGTATTTCCGCATCTTCAACCCGATCCTGCAGGGCGAGAAATTCGATCCGCAGGGCGGGTATGTGCGCCGCTGGCTGCCCGAGCTGGCGCGCCTGCCCGACAAGTACATCCACAAGCCCTGGCTGGCGCCGGCCGCCGTGCTGCGCGAGGCCGGGCTGCGGCTGGGACAGGATTATCCGCAACCGCTGGTCGATCATGATGCCGCCAGAAAAGCGGCACTGGCGGCCTTCGCCCAGTTGCGCAATGATGACCGTCAGACAGCGGGGGCTGCATGAGCAGGCACGAAACCATCCGGCGACAGCGTATCGCCGTGATCGGCGCGGGCATCGCCGGACTGGGCGCCGCCTGGGCGCTGTCGCGCCAGCATGACGTGACCGTCTTCGAGGCCAATGCCTATCCCGGCGGCCACAGCAACACCGCCGAGATCGACTATGATGGCACGCCGATTGCGGTGGATACCGGCTTCATCGTCTTCAACGACTGGAACTACCCGAACCTGACGCGGCTGTTCGCCCATCTGGGCGTGCCGGCGATCAGAAGCGACATGTCGTTTGCCGTCAGCGTCGGCGATGCCAGGCAGCCCGGCCAGCTGGAATGGAGCGGCAGCAGCATCGCCACTTTGTTCGCGCAGAAACGCAACCTGCTGAGCCCGCGTTTCCACCGCATGTGGCGCGACATCCTGCGCTTCAACCGCGCCGCCGTCGCCGACCTCGAGTCCGGCCGCATGGCTGGCCTCAGCCTTGGCGAGTATCTCGCCGCCAGCCGGTATGGCGACGGCTTCATGCTCGACTACCTGCTGCCGATGGGCGCCGCGATCTGGTCGGCGCCGCTGGCCGAGATGCAGGCCTTTCCGGCCGAGACCTTCGCGCGCTTTTTCAGGAACCACGGCCTGCTCAGCGTCAACGATCGGCCGCAATGGTATACCGTGCAGGGCGGCAGCCGCGACTATGTGCGCCGCCTGCTGGCGGATGCCGGCATCACGCTGCATCTGAACCGGCCGGTGCAGGCGGTGGCGCGACAGGCAGATGGCATAGCCGTCATGGGCCGGACCGGCTTCGAGACCTTTGACCGGGTGGTGCTGGCCTGCCACGGCGACCAGGCCCTGCGGCTGCTGGGCCATCATGCCACGGCGGCCGAACGCGACATCCTCGGCTGTTTCCGTTTCCAGTCCAACCGCGCCGTGCTGCATCGCGACGAGAGACTGATGCCGGTGCGGCGCAGCGTCTGGGCCAGCTGGAATTACCTTTCCGAGCCACGCCGCGACCTGCATCGTCGCGTCGGACTGACCTACTGGATGAACCGGCTGCAATCGATCGACGACAGCCGGCCGCTGTTCGTCACCATGAATCCGCTGCGGCCGCCGCGGCAGGACAAGGTGTTCGCCGAATTCGATTACGAGCATCCGCTGTTCGACCGGGCGGCGATCGCGGCGCAGAACCGCCTGCCCGAGATCCAGGGCAAGGACCGCCTGTGGTATTGCGGCGCCTGGTGCAGATACGGCTTCCACGAGGATGGCCTGACCGCCGGCCTGCAGGTGGCGGCAGGACTGGGCGCGGCCCTGCCCTTCGAGCCGGCGACCGCGCCGCCGCGGCTGGAGCGCGTCGCGTGACCGGGGCAGACCTCTACTGGTGCCGCGTGATGCATGAGCGGCTGCTGCCGTTCCGGCACAGATTCGAATACCGCGTCTTCTCGCTGCTGCTGGATATCGACCGCCTGGCCGAGCTGGATCGCGGCCTGCGCCTGTTCGGCTACAACCGCTTCGCCCTGATCGGCTTCGATGACCGCGACCATGGCCCGCGCGATGGCTCGCCGCTGCGGCCATGGGTGGAAGCCGCGCTGGCCGAACATGGCCTGCAGGAGGCAGCGGCGCAAATCCGCATCTTCTGTTTCCCGCGCCTGCTTGGCTACGTGTTCAACCCGCTCAGCGTGTTCTTCTGCTACGACGCTAAAGGCCAACTGCGCGCCACGCTGTATGAGGTGAAGAACACCTTCGGCGACCAGCATGCCTACCTGATCGACGTGCCGGCCGGAAAGAACAACGGCAAGATCGTCGACCAGAGCGTGGCCAAGCGATTCCATGTCTCGCCCTTCCTGCCGCTGGAGGGCGAATATCAGTTCCGCGTCCTGCCGCCCGGCGAAAAAATCGGCATCATGATCCGCCAGCTCGGCCAGAGCGGCGCCCTGCAGATGATCGCCACGCAGAGCGGCCGCCGCGAGGACGTCACCGATCACAGTCTGTTGAAGGCCTTCATCCGCCATCCGCTGATGACCGTAAAAGTCATGGCCGGCATCCACTGGGAGGCGCTGCAACTCTGGCGCAAGGGCGCGGCCTTCTTCCGCTGGACCACGCCGCCGCACCGCGCCGTTTCCGTCGGCAAAAGCAAAGACTGAAAAAGACCAGGGAGCCTGTTGAATGAGCGAAGCTTACGCCGAACGGCAGACCCCGCTGGACCGCGCTGCGGAAGCAGCCGTGGATGCCGCCGTCGACGCCATCGCCCATCTCCATCGCACCGAGCCGCGCCAGGCCGGCCATAGCCTGCTGCTGAAGTCGGCCCAGGATGCTCTGCGGCTGCCGCGCGTACCGCGCTGGACCCGGCTGATGCTGTCGCTGGCTGCCCGTGTCAGCCATGGCAGCATCACGATTTCGCTGCCCGATGGCCGCGCCCTGATGGCGCAGGGCCGTGAGCCCGGCCCGGCCGCCACCCTGCATATCCGGCAGCACCGCTTTGCCCGGCGCCTGCTGCTGGGCGGCAACCTGGCGGTGGGCCAGGCCTATATCGATGGCGATTTCGACTGCGACGACCTGACTGCGCTGACCGAATGGGCCTGTTTGAACAGCGATCTGGATTCCACCCTGATGGGACAGCCCTGGCTGCGCGCCCTGCGCCGGTTTGGCTTTGCCCTTGCCGCCAATTCCCGTCGCGGCAGCCGGCGCAACATTGCCTATCATTACGACCTCGGCAATGACTTCTACCGCCTGTGGCTCGACCCCTCGATGACCTATTCATCCGCCCTGTGGCGGCGCAGTGACGAAAGCCTGGAAGAAGCGCAACTGAACAAATACCGCCGTCTGGCCGGCGAGGTGCTGCGCCTGCAGCCGGACCAGCGCGTGCTGGAGATCGGCTGCGGCTGGGGCGGCTTCGCCTGCCTGGCGGCCATGGAATACGGTGCCCGCGTGCATGCCGTGACGATCAGCCGCGAACAGCATGACTTTGCCTGCCGCCGCGTGCAGCAGGCGGGACTGAACGAGCGCGTGCGGATCGAGTTGCGCGACTACCGCGACCTGACCGACGCGTATGACG
>NZ_JANLJJ010000068.1:93005-94251 GCF_029255545.1 Ferrovibrio sp.
GAGCGCGTGCGGATCGAGTTGCGCGACTACCGCGACCTGACCGACGCGTATGACGCGGTGGCCTCCATCGAGATGATCGAGGCGGTGGGCGAGAAATACTGGCCGCATTATTTCGGCCAGCTGCGCGACCGCCTGCATCCGGGCGGCCGCGCCGGCATTCAGGCCATCGTGATCGCCGACAAATATTTCGAGGATTACCGCGGCACCATGGATTTCATCCAGGCCTACATCTTTCCCGGCGGCATGCTGCTCTCGCCTGACACGGTGGCCCGTCAGGCCGCCGGGGCGGGTTTCGATATCGTCGATGATTTCAGCTTCGGCCGCGACTATGCCCGCACGCTGAAAGACTGGCATCGCCGCTTCGAGACGGCCTGGCCGCAGATCCGCGACCAGACCGGCAAAGGCCTGCCCTTCGACGAACGCTTCCGTCGCATGTGGCGCTATTACCTCGCCTATTGCGAGGGCGGCTTCAACGCCGGCACCATAGACGTGCTGCAATACGGTTTCGCGAAGCGCGCTTAGGAATGCTGTAAACGGCGGCGTACGAAACGCACCAGCGCGCCGACGATGGGCAGCCGGGCATAGAACTGGCTGCCGGCATCCCAGTGATCGAGATGGGCATTCACGCGGCCGTCTGGCGTGAAATGCAGCTCGCTGACGCCGATGGCCTGCCACGGCTCGGCTCCGCCAAAGCGGCGCGGCGTGTAGAAGAACGTCCATTTCAGGAAAGCCTGGCTGCCTTCGCGCACCGATCCGTCAATACGGAACTTCACATGGGAGCAGTCGCGGAACATCTGCGCGAACAGGGTTTTCATCACCCTGCGGCCACGCACATCGTTGAACGGGTCGCTGAAATGCACATCCTCGGTGACCAGATCATCGAGACGATCCAGGTTTTCCGGCGTCAGGCCGGCGAAGAAATCAGCGTAGCGCTGCAGGCCGGCGGCAACCGGATCGGCCGTCATCGGGTGAATCTCCGCACCAGGGGGAAGTAGGCCGCATAGGGCAGCAGCCGCAGGATTCTCAGGATCATGGCGAACTGCCAGGGAAAGGCAATCTCGAAACCACGCTCAAAATCGAGGCCACGCCACAGCCGTTCGGCCGCTGCCTCCACCGGCATCAGGAACGGCATCGGGAATGTATTGCGGTCGGTGAGCGGCGTTTTGATAAAGCCCGGCGAGATCAGGCGCACCGCCACGCCGCTATTTTCCAGATCGAGCTTCAGCGATTCCGCCATGTTGATCAG
>NZ_JANLJJ010000068.1:94351-105673 GCF_029255545.1 Ferrovibrio sp.
CGGATCGCCAATGCCCGGCCGATGCCCGATCCTGCCCCGGTGATCCAGACGATGCCGGGCTGGGTCATGCCGTTATGCCGAAAGTCTCGCCCATTGGTTCAGCACCCAGCCAAAAGATCCGCGGAAATTCAGCGGCGCATCGGTGACGGCCAGGCAGATGCAGGGGCCGTCATTCATGGCCACCGGACGGTGTTCGGTGGTGCCGTCGGCGATCTCGACGTCGCCGCGGGTGAAGGCCCCGCTTTCGTCGGTAAAACCGCCGCTCAGGACCAGGGTCATTTCCTCGCCGCGATGGGTGTGCAGCGGCATGGCCGCGCCCGGCGCGATCTTGAGCAGGCTGACCATCCCGCCCCGCGCCTTGGGCACTGGCAGGGCACAGGAATGAAGGCCGGCACCGCTCCAGCGCCAGTCGATACGATCGACGCCGTCTTTCAGGTAGTCACGCAGAGGAGCCGGGATGCCACCGCCCCGCCGGCCGGATACCGCTTTGCGGACTGGGGCCGATTCCTGTTCGCCCAGGCGGGCCTCGATGGCGGCAAAACCGGCGGATTTCAGGGATTGCGGCGACACGTCGTCCAGCATCGCGCCGGCGAGCCGCTCGATGCCGGCCAGCTCGGCGCGACAATGCGGACAAAGCGACAGATGGCAGGCCACCACCAGCGACCACGGCTCGGCCAGGGTGCCGGCAGCGTAATCAAGCAGCAACTCGGCCGGGATATGGTGACCCGGCGCCTGGGTCGCGGCTGGTATGGCGGTCAATTCGTTCATAACCATGGTCTTTACGAAATCCCAGTCCCTGCACTACTAGATGATGTACGCACCCGGCCCGAATTTGGATCATTCCGCAGACGCGTCAACCCGGCAGGCCATGGACTACTTCTTTTACGGTACTTTGTGCGATCCGGATGTCCATCGCCTGATCCTGGGCTACCAGCCCGGACCCCGTCAGATCAGGCACGCCAGCCTGGCTGGCTTTCGCCGCAAGACGGCCCGGAACCGCAGCTACCCGCTGCTGATCCCCGCCCCGGCCGGCCGGGTACAGGGCCTGCTGTTTACCCCGCGCCAGCGCGAGGATGCCGAGCGACTCGCGGCCTATGAAGGGCCGGAATACGTTACCCGCCGCCTGCCGGTCCGTCTCCGCGGCGCCAAAGGCTGCCGGATGGCCCGGGTCTTCCTGCCAGCGCCCGGCATGCTGCCGGCCGGCCCCGCCGACTGGCAGCTGGACAGCTGGCGGCGGCGCCACAAAACCAGTTTCCTGCTCTCCCTTACCCGACAGGGCCCGATGCCATGCGCAAACCGCTAGACACCAGCCACCAGCCGTTTCCCGTCGAGGTCAGCCGCGTCGATCCAGTGTTTCGTGGCCATTTGAAGATCGATGAACTGCATCTGCGCCACGGCCTGTTCGCCGGCGGCATGAGCGACCAGATGAGTCGCGAGGTGGTATGGCGGCGCGATGCGGTCTGCGTCCTGCCCTATGACCCGAAGCGGGATGAAGTGGTGCTGATCGAACAGTTCCGCGCCGCGTTGCTGTTCAATGGCGATCGGGCCTGGTCGGTCGAGGTCGTCGCCGGCCTGATCGAGGATGGCGAAAGCATCGAGGAGGTCGCCCGCCGCGAACTGAAAGAGGAAAGCGGCCTGGAGGCCAGCGGCGCGCTGCTGCCGATCACCAATGTTTATTCCACGCCTGGATTCTGCAGCGAGCGGTTCCACATGTATTGCGCCCGGGTGGATGCCGGGAAGGCCGGCGGCATCCATGGGCTGGACCATGAACACGAAGATATCCGGGTCTTCGCGATGCCGTTCACCGAGGCCTTTTCCCAGTGGGAAGCCGGGAAAACCTCCAATACCCCGATGGCGATCGGCCTGCTCTGGCTCGGCCTGTACCGTGAGCGTCTGCAGCAAAACTGGGCGGACCCGCGCGGGTTGCGACCCTGATCCCCCCTCGGTATAGGATTGGATCGGGGGAATTGGCCCGATACCCAGATACCGAGAGTAAAATGGACATCCGGAAAGATTTCATCGACAGCATCGGCCGCACCCCGCTGATCCGCCTGCGTCGCGCCTCCGAGCTCACCGGCTGCGAAATCTACGGCAAGGCCGAGTTCATGAACCCCGGCGGTTCGGTGAAGGATCGCGCCGCCCTCTACATCGTGCAGGATGCCATCCAGCGTGGCGCGTTGCGCACCGGCGGCACCATCGTGGAAGGCACCGCCGGCAATACCGGCATCGGCCTCGCCCTGGTGGGCAATGCCATGGGCTTCAGGACCGTGATCGTGATGCCGGAAACCCAGAGCCAGGAGAAAAAGGATTTCCTGCGCCTGTGCGGCGCCGACCTGCGGCTGGTGCCGGCCGTGCCCTACAAGGACCCGAACAACTACGTGAAATATTCCGGCCGCCTGGCCGAGGAATTGGCAAAGACCGAGCCCAATGGCGCGATCTGGGCCAACCAGTTCGACAACGTCGCCAACCGCGAGGCGCATTACCGCACGACCGGGCCGGAGATCTGGGCCCAGACCGAGGGCAAGGTGGATGGCTTCACCTGCGCCGTGGGCTCAGGCGGCACTTTCGCCGGCGTGCTGATGGCCCTGAAGGAACGCAATCCGAAGGTACAGGTGGCGCTGGCCGATCCGATGGGCGCCGCGCTGTACAGCTATTACAAGACCGGCGAACTCAAGGCCGAAGGCAGCTCGATCACCGAGGGCATCGGCCAGGGCCGCATCACGGCAAACCTGGAAGGCATCACGCCGGATGACGCCTTCCAGATTCCCGACGAGGAAGCCCTGCCGGTGGTGTTCGACCTGATCCAGCATGAAGGCCTGGTGCTGGGCGGCTCCAGCGGCATCAACATCGCCGCGGCGATCCGCCTGGCGAAGAAGATGGGCCCCGGCCATACCATCGTGACCATCCTGTGCGATGGCGGCGCGCGCTATCAGAGCAAGATGTTCAACCCCGAATTCCTGCGGGCCAAGAACCTGCCCGTTCCGCCCTGGATGGCCTGAGCATGACCACCTTCCTGTTCCGCGACGACGCCTACCTCACCCATTGCGATGCGGTGATCACCGCCATCGACGAGCGCGGCTTCCAGACCAACCAGACGGTGTTCTATCCGCTGGGCGGCGGGCAGCCCGGTGATGTCGGCCGCTTCGTGCTGTCGACCGGCGAGATCATCGAGATCGCCGACACGGTGAAGGGCGATGGGCCCGACGGCATCATCCACAAGCCGGGCGCCGGCTCGGCCGCGCTGAAAGTCGGCGGCCACGGCAGGCTGGAGCTCGACTGGGCGCGGCGCCACCGCCTGATGCGCATGCATACCTGCCTGCATCTGCTCTCGGCGCTGGTGCCCTTCCCCGTCACCGGCGGCTCGGTCGGCGACGGCAAGGGCCGGCTGGATTTCGACATGGCCGACAGCATCCCCGACAAGGATACCCTGACGGCGAAGCTGAACAGCCTGATCCGGGCAGACCACGCCGTCACCGCGCGCTGGATCACCGACGAGGAATTGCTGGGCAATCCCGAGCTGGTGAAGACCATGGCGGTGAAACCACCGATGGGCCATGGCCGCGTGCGCCTGATCGAGGTGGCCGGCACGGACAGGCCACTCGACCTGCAGGCCTGCGGCGGCACCCATGTGCGGCAGACCGGCGAGATCGGCCCGGTGGTGGTGCGCAAGATCGAGAACAAGGGCAAGCAGAACCGCCGCGTCAATATCGAATTCGCGGCTTGAGGCAAAGAGAGTCCAGGGAGCGTTTGATGGCTTACGTGAATGCGGATGCGCTGGTATCGACCGAATGGCTGGCGGAGCACCTGAAGGCGCCGGACCTGCGCATCGTCGATGCCTCGTGGTACCTGCCCTTCATGAACCGCGACGGCAAGGCGGAATATGCCGAGCGCCATATCCCCGGCGCCGTGTATTTCGACATCGACGAAATCTCCGATACCGACGTGCCGCTGCCGCATATGCTGCCCAGCCCAGAGAAATTCGCCTCGCGCATGCGCCGGCTTGGCATCGGCGACGGCAACCGCATCGTGGTCTATGACGGTTCCGACAACCACCTGTCGGCGCCGCGGGCGTGGTGGATGTTCAATGTCTTCGGCCATACCGACGTCGCCGTGCTGAATGGCGGGCTGAAAAAATGGATCGCCGAGGGCCGTCCGGTCGAGGACCTGCCGCCGCTGCCGCGCGAACGGCATTTCACCGCGCGGCGCAATGACCTGCTGGTGCGCGATGTGGAGCAGATGCGCGCCAACCTGGCCAGCGGCCGCGAACAGGTGCTCGACGCCCGCAGCAGGGGCCGCTTCGACGGCAGCGAGCCCGAACCGCGCCCCGGCCTGCGTGGCGGCCATATTCCGGGCTCGAAAAGCCTGCCGGCCGCCGCCCTGACCGATCCGCAGACCGGCCTGCTCCGCAACGGCCCGGAGCTGAAGGCGATGCTGCAGGATGCCGGCATCGACATGTCGAAGCCGGTGATCACCACCTGCGGTTCCGGCGTTTCGGCCTGCGCGCTGACTCTCGCGCTGCATCTGATCGGCCATCGCCAGGTCGCGGTCTATGACGGCTCGTGGACCGAGTGGGGCGGCCGCGCCGACCTGCCGGCCGAAGTGGCCGCCAAGGCCTGACGCCGGCGCCATGGCCGAAGCGCGCGATCCGCAAAGCGACACCAGGGTGCAGCAGGCGATCTTCCGCCTGCCGCCGGCGCAATTGCTGGATGACGGTCGCTACAACGTCACCGTCGTCTATCTCGACATGACCAAGCCGCCGCCCGAGGCGCCCAATCTGCCGCCGCTGGTGCCCAAGCTGGCGCTGCTGCGGCTCGACAAGCCGACGGTGGGTTTCTATCGCTATCTCTACGAGACGGTTGGCGGCCGCTGGCACTGGGTCGACCGTCACCGCATGAGCGACGTAGCGCTCGGCCATATCATCGGCGATCCGCTGGTGGAAATCTGGGTGCCCTATGTGGGTGGCGTGCCGGCCGGCTATATCGAGCTCGACCGCCGCGCCGAAGCCAGCGACGAAGGCAAGCCGATCAACATCGCCTATTTCGGCCTGGCGCCGGAATTCTTCGGCCGCGGCATCGGCCCCTGGCTGCTGCGCGCCGGCATCCGGCAGGCTTTTTCCTATGATACGAAGCGCCTGACCGTGAATACCTGCAACCTCGACCATCCGGCCGCCTTGCCGCTGTACCAGAAAGTCGGCTTCCGGCCGTACCAGACGCGCGAGGCGCTGTTCGATCCGCGGCGCTAGCCGGCCGCCTTCACCCGCTGGTAATGCCGCCGCGCCTTGGCGCGGTTGCCGCAGGCTTCCATCGAGCACCAGCGGCGGCGCTTGTTCGGGCTGGTATCGTGGAACAGCCAGCCGCAGCCGGGTCCGGCGCAGCAGCGGATGCTTTTGGGCTCGGCCGTCACCAGCAGGTCGGCGGCCAGCCGCGCGATCGCGCCCAGCGGCGAGCCCGGTTCGATGCCGTCGCCATGGCTGCGCCAGGCAAAGCCCCCATGACCGGACGGCGCCAGCGTACGCCCCTCCGGATATTGCAGCAGGCAATGGTTCAAAACCGCGAGGTCGGCTTTCGGCGCCATGCGGCCCCGGCGCGTGGCCTCGGCCAGGCGATGCAGGGCTTCGCGCAATGCCACTGCCTCGTCGCGCACGGCCTCTGCCCGCGCCGGGGCTTTCGCGGCATGGCGCGCCAACTCGGCGGCCGTGGCATCGCCGATGATTCCGGTCCGCCGGCACCAGGCCAGCAGGGCATCGTAGGACACCAGGGTTTCCTCGGGCCCGCCATCGGCGGGCCGGCGGCTGCGCCAGTCCAGCGTGTTGACGAAATCGAGCGCCGGATGGCCGCCAAGCAGGCCGAGGTCGAGGACGCGGAGCGGCTCTTTCATATAACCATCATACCGGTTGACTGCCTGGCCGCCAATGCCTAGTTTCCGGCCGATGGATTCCCCCGCCCCCCAATCCGCCGAGCCCGCCACCTTCACCCGTGCCGGCATCTGGCGCGGCATGAAACTGACCCTGCCCTACAGCGTCAGCGCCCTGCCCTTCGGCCTCGCCTTCGGCGCCGCCGCCGGCGCCATGATGACCCCGGCTGAGGCGACGCTGATGAGCGCGCTGGTCTTCGCCGGCAGCGCCCAGTTCGCCGTGCTGTCGCTGTGGGCCGGGCCGCTGCCGCTGCTGGCCATCACCATGACCGCTTTCCTGGTCAATGCCCGCCATATCGTGATGGGGGCCGCCCTGCAGCCCCATTTCGCCGGCCAGCCGCGCAGCCTGGTACTGCTGCTGGGCGGCGGCATGACCGACGCCGGCTGGGCGATCACCCTGCAGGAAATGCTACGCGGCCGCCGCGACCTCGGCATCCTGCTCGGGACCATCATCATGCAATGGCCGATCTGGACCGGCGGCACCCTGCTCGGCGCCATCATCGGCAGCGCTGGCATGGACCCCAAACGCTGGGGACTCGACGTGCTGATCGCCGGCGTCTTCGCCATCTCGGTGATTGGACTCTATCGTGGCCGCGACGACCTCCTGCCATGGATCGCCGCCGTGGCCGGCACCGCCGCCGCCCTGCTCTGGCTGCCGGGCAACTGGTACATCCTGATCGGCGGCCTGTCGGCTGGCCTGGCCGGGTTGCTGCGCCATGATGACTGAGCTGCCATGATGACTGAGCTGACCGCCATCGACAGCCTCGCCCTGTTCGCCATCCTCGGCATGGCGGCGGCAACCTATGCCACCCGCGCCGCCGGCTTCTGGCTGATGGGCTATGTCGAGATCACGCCACGGATCGAGCGCTTCCTGCGCCACATGGCCGGCGGCGTGCTGGTCGCCATCGTGACGGCGGCGGCGATGAACGGCAGCCCGGCGATGTGGATCGGCCTGGCCACCGCGTTCGGCGCCATGCTGCTGCTGCGCAAGCCGATGACCGCGATCCTGATCGGCGTGGCGATCGCCGCCCTGCTGCGTCACTTCGCGTTCGGCTGAGCGTTTCCGGGCGGCGACGCCCATTCCACCACCTGCCAGGCATTGCCCCGCCGCTGCACGCGATAGCGCGTCGGCGGCGCCGGCGTGGTGCGGCAATCGGGTTCGGCGCTGACAAGTCCGCAATTCCGCCCGGCGATGGCGATCACCGCCTCATCCGGGCTGAACTGCTCGGCGGCAGCAACGCGATAGCTCCACCAGTAGCGGATATGCGAAGCCCCGGCGAAATCCAGTGTCGCCGCCGGCGGCCAGACGGCGCGGCACAAAGCCGTGTCGCGGCGAGCAAAGCAGGCCAGCAGGGTTTCGACGGCGCAGAGCGGGGTTTCGGGCCGGCCGATACAGCGGCTGTCGCTGCGCCCGGCCGGGCCGATCAGATGGTATTGGCCAAGCGGATCAACCGCCGGCAACTGGGCCGCGGCCGTGACTGAGGCAACGACGGATATAAACGCAAGAAGAACGGCGACGATGTTGCGCATGACGCTCCTCCCCGGTTACAGGCGGGAAGGAGCATAACACGATTTTCAGCCGGATCAGTGCAGGATCTGGCTGAGGAACAGCTGGGTGCGCTCGTTCTGCGGGTTGGAGAAGAATTCCTCGGGCGTGTTCTGCTCGATGATTTCGCCGCGATCCATGAAGATCACCCGGTTGGCCACCTTGCGGGCGAAGCCCATCTCATGGGTGACGCAGATCATGGTCATGCCACCCTCTTCGGCCAGCCCGACCATGACATCCAGCACCTCCTTGACCATTTCCGGATCGAGCGCCGAGGTCGGCTCGTCGAACAGCATGATCTTCGGGTTCATGCACAGCGAGCGCGCGATGGCGACGCGCTGCTGCTGGCCGCCGGAAAGCTGGCCCGGATATTTCTTGGCCTGCTCGGGGATGCGCACGCGCTCGAGATACTTCATGGCGGTGGCTTCGGCTTCCGCCTTGGGTTTCTTGAGCACCCAGATCGGGCCGAGCGTCAGGTTTTCCAGCACGGTGAGATGCGGAAACAGGTTGAAATGCTGGAACACCATGCCGACCTCGCGGCGGATGGCGTCGATATTCTTGATGTCGTTGGTCAGCTCGGTGCCATCGACGATGATATGGCCCTGCTGATGCTCTTCCAGCCGGTTGATGCAGCGGATCATGGTGGACTTGCCGGAACCCGATGGGCCGCAGACCACGATGCGCTCGCCGCGCGCCACGTTCAGGTTGATGTTCCGCAACACGTGGAACTCGCCGTACCACTTGTTGACCTTCTGCAGTTCGATGATGGGGACAGCCATGGTCGACATTTCCCTTTAACGCTTATGTCCAGTGGCCAGACGCTTTTCGAGATTCTGGCTGTATTTCGACATGGAGTAACAGAACAGGAAGTAGATGATCGATATGAAGATGTAGACCTCGATGGAGAATCCCCGCCAGGCCGGATCGGTCAGCGACACCTTGGCGGACTGCATCAGATCGTAGATGCCGATGATCACCACCAGCGAGGTATCCTTGAACGCGGCGATGAACAGGTTGACCAGCGGCGGGATCACGATCTTCAGCGCCTGCGGCAGGATCACCAGCCGCATCTTCTGGCCATAGCTCAGGCCAAGGGAATCGGCGCCTTCATACTGCCCCTTCGGAATCGCCTGCAGGCCGCCGCGCACCACCTCGGCAATATAGGCGGCGGCGAACAGGATGATGGCGATCTGGGCACGCAGCAGCTTGTCGATGCTGAACCCTTCCGGCAGGAACAGCGGCAGCATCACCGAGGACATGAACAGCATGCTGATCAGCGGTACGCCACGGATCAGCTCGATATACATGATGCACAGCGTCTTGATCGCCGGCATGCGCGACCGCCGGCCCAGCGCAAGAACGATGCCGAACGGAAAGGCGATGGCGATGCCGAATGTGGCCAGGATCAGGGTCAACGGCAGGCCGCCCCAGAGGGTATTCTCGACATAGCGCAGCCCGAACACGCCGCCCCACATCAGGATCGCGACCACGATCAGCCCGCCGACCCAGATGATGGGCAGGCTGACGTTCCAGAAGCGCGGCATGCAGCTTGCCACGATCATCGCCACCAGCAGGATGGCGGCGATCAGCGGTCGCCACTGCTCCTCATAGGGATACAGGCCAAACAGGATCAGCCGGTATTTCTGGCCGATGAAGGCCCAGCAGGCACCACCGCCGGCGCGGCATTCCTGCGAGGTGGCCGCCGTGAAGCTGGATTTGATCAGGGCCCATTCGATGAAGGGCGGCAACGCCATCAGGATCAGCCAGACCGACAGGACGGTCAGGACGGTGTTGAGTGGCGAGGAAAACAGCCGCTCGCGCACCCAGGCAATCGGCCCGGTCGAGATGCTCGGCGGCGGCAGGGATTCGCTGGCTGTCGTCATCTTACCGCTCCACCAGCGCAATATGCTTGTTGTACCAGTTCATGAAGAGCGAGATCGACAGGCTGATGCTGAGATACACCGCCATGATGATCATGATGCCTTCAATCGCCTGGCCGGTCTGGTTCAGCGTGGTGTTGGCTACCGACACGATGTCGGGATAACCGATCGCCACTGCCAGCGAGGAGTTCTTGGTCAGGTTCAGATACTGGCTGGTCATCGGCGGGATGATCACCCGCAGCGACTGCGGCAGCACGATCAGGCGCAAGGTCTGGGACCGGGTCAGGCCCAGCGCGCTGGCCGCCTCCCACTGGCCGTAGCTGACCGCCTGGATGCCCGAGCGGACCACTTCGGCGATGAAGCCGGCCGTGTAGAGCACGAGGCCGAACAGCAGCGCGGCGAATTCCGGCGTCAGGGTGGCGCCGCCGACGAAATTGAAGCCCTGCAGCTTCGGCACATCCAGCTCGAGCGGCGCGCCGCCGATCAGCCAGCCGAGCACGGGCATGCCAAGCAGCAGCGCGATGCCGGTGCGGTAGACCGGGAAAGCCTGGCCCGTGGCGTCCTGCCGCTTCCTGGCAAAACGCACCACAAAGATGATCAGCACAATCGCCAGCAGGAAGCCGAAAGCCGCCAGATCATAGGCGAAATGGTCGGTCGGCGCCGGCACCTTGACGCCGCGATTGGAAACAAACACGCCGGGCAGCAGGTTCAAGGCCTGGCGCGGTCCGGGCATGCTTTCGGTGATGATCGCGTACCAGAAGAACAGCTGCAGCAGCAGCGGAATGTTGCGGATCACCTCGACATAGATCATCGAAAGCTTGGCGATCAGCCAGTTCTTCGACAGGCGCGCAATGCCGACAATGGTGCCCAGGATCGTCGCCAGCACGATGCCGACAACCGCCACGCGGATGGTATTCAGCAGACCCACCAGAATGGCGCGGGCATAGGTGTTCTCCGGCCCGAAGGCGATCGGCGATTCACCGATGGCAAACCCTGATTCCCGCGACAGGAAATCGAAGCCGGTGGAGATGTTGCGGATCGAGAGATTGTGCAGCGTGTTGGAAACCAGGAACCAGCCGATGGCCACCACCAGAATCAGCGCGACTGCCTGATAGACAATCGAGCGGACATCCGGATCATTCCAGCTCAGACGCCGCGGCGGCGCGGGTTGCGCGCCGTTTACACTACCTTTGGCCATGTGCCCCCCATGGCTGTTACGAACACAAACGCAATATCACGAACCAGGCAGAGACCGGCAGCGCCCTGTTTCGCCGCCGGTCCTGCCTGATCGGTTACTTAGCGGATTGGCCAGGCGTACAGAGCGCCGCCCTTCGACCATTGCTGGTTGACGCCGCGGGCCAGCTTCAGCGGGCTGCCCATGCCGACGTTGCGCTCGAAGCTCTCGCCGTAATTGCCAACCTGCTTGACGATGTTGTAGGCCCATTTCTCGTCGAGACCGAGCGCCTTGCCGGCGCCGGGGGTGACGCCGAGGATGCGCTTCACGTTCGGATTCTCGCTCTTCAGCATCTCGTCGACATTCTTCGAGGTGATGCCATATTCCTCGGCCTCGATCATCGCGTTGAGCGCCCAGCGGACCACGACCAGCCACTGGTCATCGCCCTGGCGCACCATCGGACCAAGCGGCTCCTTGGAGATGATCTCCGGCAGGATCAGGTGATCATCCGGATTCTGCAGCTGGGTCGCGCGGGTCGCGGCCAGACCGGAAGCATCGGTGGTGTACACGTCGCAGCGGCCGGCCGCATAGGCAGCCACCACTTCATCCAGCTTCTCGATGACGACCGGCTTGAAGGTCAGCTTGTTGGCGCGGAAATAGTCGGCAAGGTTCAGCTCGGTGGTGGTGCCCGGTTGCACGCAGACGGTGGCGCCATTCAGTTCCTTGGCGCTTTTCACGCCAAGCTTCTTGGTCACCATGAAGCCCTGGCCGTCATAGTAGTTCACGCCGGCGCCGATCAGGCCCAGCGA
>NZ_JANLJJ010000068.1:105773-139430 GCF_029255545.1 Ferrovibrio sp.
CACCGCCGCGGCAGCGGCCGTTTGCAGAAGTTTCATCTTGTTACCCTTCCCTGTTGTGACTTGGACTGCGTTTCCGCAGAACCATCGTAGGATTACCACGATGCTGCAAAAACCGGCAAGACAAGCTCTGTTATCCACAGGACGACCGCATAACGGGCCGCCTTGCCAAGGCTGACTGCAATCAAGAAACGGGCCAACGGGTAGCGCAACGCACCTGCAGCAAAGGTGAGCGGGTCACCAATCACTGGAATCCAAGAGAAAAGCAGGGCTATTGCACCCCAACGCTGAAACTGCATTTGCGCTTTGTGCAATTGCACAGGTGTGATCGGAAACCAGCGCTTGTGCTCAAAGCGCAGGCACCATGCCCCCAGTAACCAGTTGATCAGTGCACCAATTACATTTCCGCCGGTCGCCGCCACAAAAAGAATCAGCGGCGGCGCAATTTCAGCAGCACGTGCAGCCGCCAGCGCTGCCTCCGAAGACAGCGGCACAAGCGTGGCGGCCAGCAGCGACCAGAGAAAAAGCCCCGCGACGCCGAATTGCGCCGCCAGCGCCGGATCGAGCGTCACGCCCGACCGGCGCCGGTGAGGTCAGGCCCCGCCTCGCCCAGGTCCCACAGCAGGCCGGCCATCATCGCCAGGCCTTCGCGCATCACCGGCAGCAGCACATGCTCGTTCGGCGCATGCTGCGAACAGGCGGCATAGGAATGCGGCATCCATACCGTGGGCAGGCCCATCGTGTCGGCGAAGACGTCGTTGGGCAGCGAGCCGCCCAGATTGGGCAGCAAGGCCGGCCGCGCCCCCATGGTGCGCTCCACCGAGACCAGCGCGAAATGGACATAGGGGTGATCAGGATCGAGACGCGTGGCCTTGAACACTTCGGCACGCGCCTGCGTCACCTGCACCTGTGGGAAACCATGACGGTCGAGGTGGCGCCGCAAAGCCGGCAGGAACTGCTCGGAATCGGGGCCGACGACGAAGCGGATCTGGCAATGCGCCGTGGCGATGCCCGGGATCGCGTTCACCGGCGCTTCAGGATTGCCGGTCTTGAAGGCCAGCACGTCGAAGCTGCACCAGCCATAAACGCGTTCGGCCGGCGACAGGCCCGGCTCGCCCCACCAGGCGTCGATGCCCGGCCCGTCGCTGCCGCCACCGACTTTGCAATCGGCCAGGGCGCGCCGCACGCCGGCCGGCAGTTCCGTCGGCACCCATTCCGGGATGCGTATCTGCCCGGTTGGTCCAACGATGCTGGCAATCGCATGGGCCAGGATGATGCCGGGATCAGCCAGCAGGCCACCCCAGTTGCCCGAATGATGCGCGCCCTCGCGCAGGTTCACCGTCAGGTCGAAATTCAGTCCGCCGCGCGCGCCGCAATACAGCGTCGGCCGCTCCGGCGACAGGCGCGGCCCGTCGGAGGCAAGGAACAGGTTCGCGCCCCATTCCGCCTTGTGCACCGCGCAGAATTCGTTCAGGCCGGGCGAGCCGACTTCCTCGCCGGTTTCGATCAGCAGCACGACATTGAATCCCAGCTTGCCGCCGCGCGCTTTCAGCACGGCCTCCAGGGCCGCGATGTTCACCGTATGCTGGCCCTTGTTGTCGGCGGTGCCGCGGCCAAAGAGCTTGTCGCCTTCCTGCACGACCTGCCACGGATTGAGGCCGCTGCGCCATTGCGCGTCCTGGCCGCGGATCACGTCGCCATGGCCATAGGAGAACACCGTCTTCATGGCGCCCGGCTCACGCCGCGTGGCGACCAGGAACGGGCCGCCCTTCGGCGAGGGGTTGTCATGGACCACGCAGGTGAAACCAAGTTTCTCCAGAGTGCCTCGCATCTCCTTTTCCAGGTAATCGGCCAGGGCCTGCCGGCGATCGGGATTCTGGCTCTCGGTCGGGATGGCGACGCGGCGGGCGAGATCGGCTTTGAAGCCACCCTGGTCGAGATAGTCGGTGGCGGCTTTGATGGCGGCGGCGCGGGTCATCGGCAAACTCCTTTGCTTTTTCATAGCGCCATGCCGCGCGGCTGGGAAGCCTGCCCCAGCCTCCTCATTCCGGCGTCTTTCCGGCCCGGGTCTTCTCAGCCCGGCCGGGCTTTGCGATAGTCGGCTTCCAGATTGGAGTCCGCCATGAAAGACGAAACCAAGCTCGCCACGCTCGGCCGCGATCCGGAAGGCCACCACGGCGCGGTGAATATCCCGGTCTATCGCGCCTCGACCATCCTGCAGCCCAATCTGAAGGCGCTGAAGGACGTTTACGCCGCCCGCGAGCGCGACGAGCAGGTGACGTCCTATGGCCGGATCGGCACGCCGCTGACCTATGCCTTCGAGAACACCCTGGCCGAGCTGGAAGGCGGCTACCGCGCCATCAGCTTTCCCTCCGGCGCCGCCGCCTGCTCCGGCGCGATCCTCAGCATGGTCAAATCCGGCGACCACATCCTGGTCACCGACAGCGTCTATGGTCCGACCCGGCATTTCTGCGACACCGTGCTGAAACGCCTGGGCGTCGAGACCGAGTATTTCCGCCCCACCATCAATGCCGGCATCAGGGACCTGCTGCGGCCCAACACCGCGCTGATCTTCCTGGAATCGCCGGGATCGCTAACCTTCGAGATGCAGGACGTTCCGGCCATGGCCGAGATCGCGCACAAGCACGGCGCGAAGGTGGTGATGGACAACACCTGGGGCACGCCGCTCTATTTCAAGAGCTTCAGCCATGGCGTCGACCTGTCGGTGCATGCCGCGACGAAATACATCGTCGGTCATTCCGATGCGATGCTAGGCGTGGTGATCGCCAACAAAGAGTGCTGGCCGATGCTGCGCGACAGCGCCCGCGCGCTCGGTAACAATGCCGGCCCCGACGAGGTGTTCCTGGGCCTGCGCGGGCTGCGCACCATGGCGGTGCGCCTGCCGCGCCACATGGAAAGCGGCATCACGGTGGCCGACTGGCTGCGCGGCCGCGCGGAAGTGACCAGCGTGCTGCACCCTGCCCTGCCGCAGGATCCCGGCCATGCGATCTGGAAACGCGATTTCCTTGGCGCCTGCGGCCTGTTCTCCTTCGAGCTGGATCGCAAATACGGCGAGGACGCGGTGGCGGAATTCGTCGATCACCTCGAACTGTTTGGCATCGGCTATTCCTGGGGCGGCTTCGAGAGCCTGGTCACCGTGGCCAAGCCGCATGGCATCCGCTCGGCCGAGCCGTGGCGCGACCATGGGCCGCTGATCCGCCTGCATATCGGCCTGGAAGCGACCGAGGACCTGATCGCCGACCTGAAAGCCGGTTTCGATCGCCTGAACAAGGCGCAAGGGTAATGACCGACATCCGCCTTCTCACCCCGCAGGACCAGCCGAGGCTGGAAGCATTTCTGCGCGCTCATACCACCGAAACGATGTTCCTGCGCGGCAACCTGGCCCAAGGCGGCATCCATGATGGCACGCAGCCCTATCAGGGCCGTTATGCCGCCGTATTCGAGGGCGACCGCATCATCGGCGTCGCCGCGCATTACTGGCAGGGCATGCTGGTCGTGTTTGCGCCGGGCCATGCCGGCGCCGTGGCCAGGGCCGCCGTCTCGAACCGTGCCGTGGCCGGCATCCTCGGGCCCTGGCAGCAGGCGCTGGACGCCCAGGAGGCGCTGGCGATCGATGACACCGACCGCATCTTGCGCTCCAGGGAAGTGCTGATGGCGCTGAAGCTCGACGAGCTGCGCCAGCCCGCCGCCCTGCCCAACCAGCATCTGGCCTGCCGGCTGGCGGCAGCGGCGGATCTCGATCTGCTGGCCGAATGGCGGCTGGCCTTCACGCTGGAAACCCTGGGCGCCACGCCATCCCGGGCAGTCACGGAGCAATGCCGGGCCGAGGCCGCGCGATGGATCGCGGAAGGCAGCCAGTTCCTGCTGTTCGACGGCCAGCATCCGGTGGCCGGCTGCTGCTTCAACGCCCGCCTGCCCGATGCCGTGCAGATCGGCAATGTCTGGACGCCGCCGCAATTCCGCAGCCGCGGCTATGGCCGCGCCGTGGTGGCCGGCGCGCTCGCCGTCGCCCGGGATGCCGGCGCCAACCTGGCGGTGCTGTTCACCCCAACCGACAACGCGGCGGCGAAGACGGCTTACGCAGCGTTAGGCTTCACGGCCATCGGCGACTATGCGATCCTGCTGTTCAAACCGTAAGGGAGCAGCGCCGTGAGCGAGATTCTGACTGCCAGGGTCGATGGTATCCTGACCATCACCTTCAACCGCCCAGAGAAGAAGAATGCGCTGACCAGCGCGATGTATGCCGCGATGGCCGAGGCGCTGGAAACGGGGGAAACCGACGACGCCGTGCGCGTGATCGTGTTTGCCGGCAATGGCGGCGCCTTCACCGCCGGCAACGACCTGCAGGATTTCCTCAACAATCCGCCGCAGGGCGACAACAGCCCGGTCTTCCGCTTCCTGCGCGCCATCAGCACCGCCTCCAAGCCGCTGATCGCTGCGGTCAGTGGCGTCGCCGTCGGCGTCGGCACCACCATGCTGCTGCATTGCGATCTGGTCTATGTCGGTACCGATGCCCGCCTGTCGCTGCCTTTCGTCAACCTGGCGCTGGTGCCCGAAGCCGCCTCCTCGCTGCTGCTGCCGGCCATGATCGGCCATCATCGCGCGGCCGAGCTGCTGATGCTGGGCGAACCGTTCAATGCCGAGACGGCGAAGGCCTATGGCATCGCCAATGCCATCTTTCCCGATGCCCGGGTGCTGCCCGAGGCGATGCAGGTGGCGGCCAAGCTGGCGGCCAAACCGCCAACGGCCCTGCGCCTGACCAAGCAGCTGATGCGCCAGTCGCGCGGCGACATCGCCGGCCAGATGGCGGCCGAAGGCGCGCATTTCCGCAGCCAGCTCACCTCGGCCGAGGCGCGCGAGGCGATGACCGCCTTCTTCGAGAAGCGCCCGCCGAAATTCAGCTAGGCAAAATTCGGGTAAGCCCCGGCCTGTTCAGTGCGGGGTGCCGATCCGGGCATGCAGGGCTTCAGGCAGCAGGCGCTGCAGGTCGCGGCCGCGGATATGCACAAGGCTGCGGTGATCGCCCCCTTCGAAATAGAGATCGTCGCAGCCATCCAGCCGGTCGTCGATCAACACCTCGATGCCATAGGGCGTACCGAGCGCCGGAACCGCGCCGGTCTCGCAGTCGCCAAACAATTCGGCCACCTCGCTCTCCGTGGCGAGCCCGATGCGCCGCTGCAGCATCCGGCTGAGCCGGCCGAGCTCGACGGCGCAGGCCGCCGGCACGAGGGCCAGCATGTAGCCGTCCTCGTCTTCCAGCAGCACGGCCTTGGCCACCTTGTCTTCCGGCACGCCGGCGCAATGCGCCGCCGCCAGCATCGTGGTGGCGCGCTGATGCTCGATGATCTCGTAGGGCACGTCACAACGCTCGAGATATTCCTGCAGGCTGATCGAGAGTCCCATTGCACCCTCCTCTGGCAAGGGTGACGGTCGCCGCCTGAGCAATAGAGCATGTTTGCGGCCGCGCCGCCGATGTCCTACAGGCTACACCCGATCGGGCGATCCGCAAGGAATCTGTTTTGGCGGAATCCCGCCTATTGTGCGCTTTAACGACAATCGCGGCAGAGACCGACTACCTCGATGGTCTGGCGCTCGACGGTGAATCCCAGCCCCTTGGCATCCTGCAGGATGCGCTGGCTCAGCTCCGGGTCGTTGATCTCGATGGCGGTGCCGCAGTTTTTGCAGATGAAGATTTCCTGCTGCACGACATGGCCCGGATGGGTGCAGCCGATGAAGGCGTTCAGGCTCTCGACGCGATGCACCAGCCCCTGTTCGACCAGGAAATCCAGCGCGCGATAGACGGTCGGCGGCGCCACCTTCTGGCCATCGCCGCCCATCTGCGCCAGCAGGTCATAGGCGCCGGCCGGCTTGTGGCTCTGCCAGATCAGTTCCAGCACGCGGCGGCGGATCGGCGTCAGCTTGGCGCCGGTCGCCGCGCAATGCGCCTCGGCACGGCTCAGCGCGTCGCTGATGCAGGCCGCGTGATCGTGGCCATGCCGGTGGCTATGGGCGTGATGGTGGGGCTGGGGCGAGGCGCTGGACATGATGCCAGTATAGGGCGGCCGCCAGTTCCGGCCAACCACCCGGCCGGCACCGCCAACCCCGCTATTCCGCGAGAAACTGCGCGACCAGGGCGACCTGCTCAGCCGTATCCAGCGCCGGGGCATGGCCGATGCCGGGGATATCGACGCGCCGCGCCTTCGGGCCGCGCCGGGTCATCTCGGCGGCGGTGTCCTCGGCCAGCAGGTCGGACACGGCGCCGCGCAGCAGCAGGGTTTTTGCCGCGATCTGGTCATAGACCGGCCAGGCATCGCCCGAGGCGCCCGCGCTCTGGCGGCCCAGCACGGCGGCGATCTCGGGGTCGTAATGGGTGGTCAGCCGGCCATCGGGCAACCGCCGCGCCGAGGTTTCCGCCAAACGGCGCCAGCCTGCATCGGCGGCAATACCGAACGGCGCATAGATGGTGCGGAAATACTGCTCCAGCTCGGGCAGGCTGGCGAAGCTGGGTGGCGTTCCGGCATAGGAGAGGATGCGCTGCACGGCATTGGGCGCAATCGCCGGCCCGACATCGTTGAGCAGCAGATGGGTGATGCGGTCCTTCAGCGCCGTGGCAGCGCAGACCATGCCGATCAGCCCGCCCATCGAGGTACCGATCCAGCGCACGTTCTGCAGCTTCAGCATGTCGAGCAGCGCCACGGCCTGCCGGACATAGAAGGGCACGGTGTATTCTGTATCCGGCTCAGGACTCCAGGCGCTCAGGCCCCGGCCGATGGTATCGGGCGCGATCAGGCGGTAACGCCCGGCCAGCGCCGTTGCCAGATATTCGAAATCATGGGCGTTGCGGGCAAAGCCGTGCCACAGGATCACCGCCGGCGCGGCCTCGCCGCCCCATTCCAGGCAATGGACCGAGCGGCCGAGCAGGTCGTAATAGCGCGAGCGCCCGGTCATGATTTCATGCGTCATGACTTCATCTGCCGCAGCTTGCCCACGATGCCAACCGGGAAGAAATAAACGCTGAGCACAAACAGGATGCCAAGCCAGAGCAGCCAGCGGTCGGCATGGAACAGGCCGGGCAGCAGCGGGATGCCGGCGGCTTCCAGCATGCCGCTGAACTGGCCCATCAGCACCTGCAGGTAATTCTGCGCCAGGATGAAGATGGTGGCGCCCAGCACGGCGCCATACAGCGTGCCCATGCCGCCGATCACCACCATCAGCAGGATGTCGATCATAATGGCGAAGCTGAGCGTGGTATCCGGACCGGTATAGCGCAGCCACAGGGCCATCAGCACGCCGGCCAGAGTCGCCATCCCGGCCGACAGGCAGTTGGCGATCGAGCGATAAACCACGACGCGGTAGCCCAGCGCCTCGGCGCGGAAATCATTCTCGCGGATCGCCTGCAGCACGCGACCGAACGGCGAATTCACCACGCGCAGGGCCAGCAGGAACAGGATCAGCGCGGCGAAGAAGATCAGGTAATAGGTCAGGATGCGGCCGTTGATCATCACGCCCAGCACCGGCTCGTCGAACAGGCGGAAAGCCGGGCGCAGCATTTCCGGAATCCGGTAACTGCGGCCATCCTCGCCGCCGGTGATCTCGTTGAGCTGCGAGGCCAGGATGGCGAAGGCCGAGGCCACCGCCAGCGTGATCATGGCGAAGAAGATCGCCCGCACGCGCAGGCTGAACAGGCCGATCAGCAGGGCCAGCAGCATGGCCAGCACCAGCGCCGCCAGCACGCCGAGGCCAAGCGCGCCCCAGCCGGCATTGAAATTGTACATGGCGATTGCCACGCCATAACCACCGATGCCATAGAACATCGTATGGGCGAACGAGACGATGCCGGTATAGCCCAGCAACAGGTCATAGCTGGCCACCAGGATGACGAAGACGCAGATCTTGGCGGCAACGTTCAGCGGCTGGCTGCCCGGGAACAGGAAGGGCGCGAAAGCCAGGCTGACCAGCACGATGACCAGCGCAACCGACAGCGCCTTCGAGCGCGGATAGTCGCCGGAGAGGATGCTGTGGATGGGATTGTTCGGCAGCATGACGGCGCCTCCCCTTACCGCTTGGCCACGGGATAAAGGCCCTGCGGCCGCCATAGCAGGATCAGCACCATCAGCAGGATGCTGGAGCCCAGCGCCAGCTTGGGCGCCAGGAAGCCGGTGTAGTTCGCCACCAGAGCCACCAGCAGCGCGCCGACGAAGCAGCCGCCGATCGAGCCCAGCCCGCCGATGATGATGACGATGAAGATCAGCACGTTCACCTCCATGCCCATGCCGGCGGTGAGCGTCTGGCGGTAGAAGGCCCAGAGCACGCCGCCCAGGCCGGCCAGGGCCGAACCGGCGATGAACACGCCGACGAACAGGCGGCGGATCCTGTAGCCCAGCGCCTCCACCATCTCGGCATTCTCGACGCCGGCGCGGATCAGCAGGCCGATCTTGGTGCGGTTGAGCAGCAGGTGCATCAGGCCGAACACCAGCAGGCCCAGCACCACGGCGATCACGCGGTATTTCTCCATCGCCGCCTCGCCCACCACGATGGCGCCGCGCAAACCTTCGGGCAGCCGCAGCGGGATCGGGCTGGCGCCCCAGATCACATGGATCATCTGTTCGGCCACGATCATGCCGCCCATGGTGATCAGGATCTGCTTCAGGTGCTGGCCATAGACCGGGCGGATCACCACCCGCTCGAAGGCATAGCCCAGCGCGCCGGTCACCAGCATGGCGACCACGATGCAGGCCAGCAGCACGCCGATATTGAGCCAGATATTCGGGCTCTCGACCCAGCCGGCCAGCGGGCCCAGCACCATCAGGCTGACATAGGCGCCGAACGAGATGAACACGCCATGGCCGAAATTCAGCACGTCCATCAGGCCGAAGACCAGTGTGAGGCCCGAGGCCATCAGGAAGATCATCATGCCCATGGCCAAAGCCGCGACGGTGAGCGTGACCCAGGTGGAGAAACTGCCCACCAGCGGCAGGGCGGCGACGGCCAGGATCGGCACCAGCAGGGCCGGCAGCCAGTCGGTCTTCACCTTCGGCAGCGAGACGGTTTCAGTAGTGGCGGCAACAGCGGTCATTGATGCGCGTCCATGCTCAGGCCCAGCAGTTTCTGCTGCAGCGTGGTGTCTTCCGCCAGTTCGGCCATGGCGCCGCGATGCACGACGCGGCCATCGTCCATCACGGCCACGGAATCGCCCAGCAGCCTGGCGGCCATGAAATTCTGCTCCACCAGCAGGATGGTGGCGCCGGTGGATTTCAGCTCGCGGAAGGCCTGGATCATGTTCATGATGATGGCCGGCGCGAGACCTTTGGTCGGCTCGTCGATCAGCAGCAATTCGCGCGGCTCCACGATGGCGCGGGCGATCGCCAGCATCTGCTTCTGCCCACCCGACAGCGTGCCGGCGGCCAGAGACCAGAATTTCTCCAGCGCCGGGAACAGGCCGAAAATCCATTTCAGGCGTTTTGGGTCGATCTCGCCGTTGCGCGCGGCGAGGATCATGTTCTCGCGCACGGTGAGGTCGGCGAAGATGCCCATATTCTCGGGCACGTAGGCGATGCCTGCCTGGGCGATATCGGGCGTGGACAGTTTCGTGATGTCGCGGCCATCGAAATGCACATGGCCTTTTGATGCCTGCCACAGCCCCATGATGGTGCGCAACGTGGTGGTCTTGCCGGCGCCATTGCGGCCCAGCAGCATGGTGAGCTGGCCACGCGGCACCACGAGGTCGATGCCATGCAGGATGTGATACTGCCCGATATGGGTATGCACGCCGTCCAGGCGCAGGATCGCGTCCTTCATCGCGCGGCCTCCCCCATCGTCTGACCCGCGGCCTCGGGCGAGATGCCGAGATAGGCCTCCTGCACCACCGGCGAGGCGATCACCGTGGCCGGCTCGCCATCGGCCACCAGGGTTCCGTTATGCAGCACGATGATGCGGTCGGCCAGCGAGCGCACCACGTCCATCTTGTGCTCGACCAGCAGCACGGTCTTGTCGCCGCGCGCCTTGATGCCGTGGATCAGGTCCAGCACGGTGGGCACCTCGTCGACCGACATGCCGGCGGTCGGCTCGTCGAACATGAAGACATCGGGTTCCAGCGCCAGCAGCAGGGCCACTTCCAGCTTACGCTGGTCGCCATGGGGCAAAGCGCCCGCCATGGCATTGCGCTTCTCGAGCAGCTTCACGGACTCCAGCAGGCTGTCCGCCTTCTCGATCAGGTCGCGGCGATGGCTCCACAGCTGCAGGAGCTGCAATCCCGCGCCGGCGCGGGACTGCACGGCCAGGCGCACGTTTTCCATCACGGTGAGGTTGGGAAACAGGTTGGTAAGCTGGAAGGCGCGCCCCATGCCGCGCTTGGTGCGCGCCGAGGCCGTCAGGCCGCTGACATCATGGCCGCGCAGCAGCACGCTTCCGGCGGTGGCCTTGAGCTGGCCCGAGATCAGGTTGAAATAGGTGGTCTTGCCGGCGCCATTCGGCCCGACGATGGCGGTGAGCGTGCCGGGATGGAAGGCGCAGCTGACGGCATTCACGGCGACATGGCCGCCGAAGCGGATCGTCAGGTCGCGGGTTTCGAGGGCGGGCGTGGCGGGCATCGGACCGGATATGAAAATGGCCGGGACAGACAGGCTGTCCCGGCCGGTTTGCAATAATCAGCGCTTGTTGCGGATCGGGATCGGCATGGCCGATTCCGGGATCACCTGCACGAGGTCGAGCAGGTCGACATCGCTCTTGCCGTCCTTCTTGACCCGGAAGTGGTACATCTGCTGCATCGCCTGATGGTCGTCCTTGCGGAAGAACATGGTGCCCTTCGGGGTGTCGAAGGCCATGCCTTCCATGGCGGCGATCAGCTTGTCGGTGTTGCTGCCGCCGGCCTTCTGGATGGCGGTCAGCGCGGCCGAAGCGGCGGCGAAACCACCGGCGGTGAAGAAGTCAGGCGGGGCGCCGTTGTTGCGCTTCTTGTGTTCGGTCACCAGCCAGTCGTTCATCGGGTTCTTCGGGAAGTCGTAGTAGTAATAGATCGCGCCTTCCATGCCCGGATAGGGTTTATAGAGCTTCATCACCGGCAGGATGTTGCCGCCCGGCGCGATCTCGATGCCGAAACGCTCCGGCTTCAGGTCGGCGATCTTGGGCAGCGGATGCGGGCCGGCCCAGATGATGGCGATGATCTTCTTGCCCGGCTTGTCCTTCAGCGCATCGAACAGGCGCTGGGCCGAGGCGGTGAAATCGGTGGTCTGGGTCGGGGCATATTCCTCGAACGCGATCTTGACGTTCGGATGCGACAGGGCGAGTGCTTCCTTCATCGCCTTGATGCCATCGCGGCCGAAGGCGTAATCCTGCGCCAGGGTCGCGACATGCACTTCGCCGGTTTTGGGGAACGCGGCAGCGCCGGCATAGGCGTCCTGCATCGAGGAGCGGCCGGTGCGGAAGATATACTTGTTCCACTTCTCGCCGGTGATCGCGTCGGCCACGGCCGGCTCGACGATCAGCACCTTCTTGTGCTCCTCGGCCACCGGCAGCATGGCCAGCGCGCCGCCCGAGCCCGTCGTGCCGACGGCCAGGTCGACATTGTCGTCGGCATAGGCCTGCTCGAGCAGCGACTTGGCGAGGTCGGGCTTGAACTGGTCGTCCTTGACGATCACCTGGATCTTGCGGCCCTGCCAGGTCATCGAGCCCTTGGTCAGGTATTCCAGACCCATCATGAAGCCGGTCTCGGTCTGCTTGGCATAAGCCTCGAGCGGACCGGTCTTGCTGGCGATCAGGGCGATCTTCAGATCGGCGGCCTGCGCCGTCATGGCGCTGCCGGCGATCAGGGCGGCGGTCAGGGCCGCCGTCTTCATCACGCGCTGCATTTTGTCTCTCCCTTGCGACGATTGCGGACGGACTGCGGCGGGATCGCTCCCGCCGGTTATGGCGATGGAGACGCGACTACAGGCGTGCGTTATGCGCGACATCGTGCTCCTCCCTTTCCTGCGGCCCGGGTGGTCCCGGTGCCGGTGACGGGGCGCCGTCCGCTATGGACGCCCGCCAAACATGACACTTGATTCATGTCTCGACTATTCGTAGCCTTGCGCCATAAGCCCGTCAAGCTGGATTCTGACGATTTCGGCCGTGGGCGGAGGAAACGACGGATAATCAAAACATGACGGCTGAATCATGTTGAACACCGCCTCGAGAAAACGTGCCCTGCCCCTGCCGAAGACCGGCCGGGGCGAGATGACCCGCCGCAAGATTCTCGATTCCGCCAAACGCGAGATCGGCCGCCGCGGCTTTGCCGAGGCCTCGATCAGCACCATCACCGCCGAAGCCGGCGTCGCCCAGGGCACCTTCTACATCTACTTCCGCAGCAAGGAAGACGTGATGCGCGAGCTGGTCCTGCATATGGGCCGCATGCTGCGCCATCACCTGACCGAGGCCACCGAGGGCGCGAGAGACCGCATCGAGGCTGAGCGGCTGGGCCTGCGCGCCTTTCTCGATTTCGTGCGCCGCAATCCCGACCTCTACAAGGTGGTCGAGGAATCGCAGTTCGTCGACGAGAAGGTCTACCGCCAGTATTACACCGAATTCGCCAAGTCCTACCGCATCGCCCTGGCCGCGGCCGAGAAGCGTGGCGAGATCACGCCCGGCGGCACCGAGAATGCCATCGAGGTGCGCGCCTGGATGCTGATGGGCATCGCCGTCTTCCTCGGCCAGCGCTATGGCCTGTGGGACCCGAAAGCCCCGCTCGACCCCATCGTCGATGTCGCCACCGCCATGCTGGCGCATGGTATGGCAGCCCCGGGCATGGCGGCACGCTGACCATGGCCTTCACCCGTCTCGACATTGCGGGCCCGGTGGCCCGGCTGAGCTTCAATCGGCCGGAACGGCATAACAGCCTGGTGCCCGAGCTGATCGCGGCACTGAAACTCGATCTGGCCCGCCTCGCGATGACGCCTGATCTGCGTGTCCTGGTGCTGCAGGCCGAAGGCCGCAGTTTCTCCACCGGCGGCGATGTCGGCGGTTTCTTCGCCGTGCCGCGTGGTGAACGTCGCGCTTATGCCGATGGCCTGGTCGGCGGCCTGAACGACTGCATCATGGCCCTGCTCAACCTGCCGATCCCGGTGCTCAGCCGCATCCAGGGCCCGGTCACCGGCGGTTCGCTCGGTTTCCTGCTGGCCTGCGACCTTGTCGCGATCACGCCGCGGGCCTTCATCCAGCCCTACTATACCGAAGTGGGCTTCAGCCCCGATGGCGGTTGGACCGCCCTGCTGCCCGCCCGTATCGGCGATGCGGCGGCCCGCGAAATCCAGCTGCGCAACCGGCGCGTCAGCGCGGCCGAAGCCGTGCAGCTTGGCCTGGCCACCGCGCTGGTCGAGCCAGAGGCGCTGGACGCCACCATCGACGGCTGGCTGGCCGAACTGCTCGCCAAGCAACCGGCCGCCATCGCGGCGACAAAAGCCTGCCTGCTGCCAGCGGAGCGTCGCGCCACCATCGTCGCGGCGCTGGAACTGGAGAAGCAGTCCTTTCTCGACCAGATCGACAGCGAGGAAGCCCATCATGGCATGGCGCGTTTCCTTGCCGAGTCGGCATAACGGGGGAAACCATGCGCAAGATTTTCGATATCGCGGCGCGCCGCGCCGAGCTGACGCCGGACCACACCGCCTTCATCGAGCTGGAAACCGGCCGCAGGCTCAGCTACCGCGCGCTGGATGACCGCGCCGCGCGTTTCGCCGCCTGGCTCGGCGCCAATGGCATCGCTAAGGGCGACCGCGTCGCCATCCTGTGCCTCAACAGCGCCGCGTTTTTCGAAATCCTGTTCGCCTGCGGCAAGCTCGGCGCCATCCTGGTGCCGCTGAACTGGCGCCAGCCGGCGCCGGAACTCGGCCCGGTGGCGCAGGATGCCGCGCCCAGGCTGCTGATCCATGACGCCGACAATGCCGCCGTCGCCGGCGAACTGGCGCAAACCTGCGGCCTGAAGCTGCTGTCCTATGCCGGTTACGAATCCGCCGTCGCCGCCACCGCGCCGGGCCGTTTCGACACGCAATGGGACAGCGACCGCATCTGGTACATGCTCTATACCTCCGGCACCACCGGCAAGCCGAAGGCGGTGATCCAGACGCCGGGCATGGCCTATGCCAATGCCATCAATATCGGCCAGGCCATCGACCTGACCTCCACCGAGACGACGCTGAATTTCCTGCCGCTGTTCCACACCGCCGGCATCAACCTGCATACCCTGCCGGTTCTGCTGCATGGCGGCACGATCAGAATCCTGAAGAAATTCGAGATCGACCCGGTGATGGCCGCTTTGCAGGACGGAAACTGCACCGCTTTCTTCGGCGTGCCGGCGATCTATCAGGCGATCAGTCTGCACAAGGACTTCAGGACCGCTGATTTCTCGAAGGTGCGCTCCTGGGGCTGCGGTGGCGCGCCGCTGCCAGCCACGCTGATCGCGCAGTTCGCCGCGCGCGGCGTGAAGGTGTGCAACGGCATGGGCATGACCGAGACCGGCCCGACCGTGTTCCTGATGGATACCGCCCATGCCGAAGCCAAGATCGGTTCGGTCGGCAAGCCGCAGATCCTGGCCGAGGTGCGCGTCGTCGACGAGGACGACAATCCCCTGCCCGCCAACCAGGCCGGCGAATTGCAGATCCGCGGCCCCGGCATCACGCCCGGCTACTGGAACAACGAGGCGGCGACGAAGGCCGCCTTCACGCGCGATGGCTGGCTGAAAACCGGCGACGTCGCCAGGCGCGACGATGATGGCTATTACTACATCGTCGACCGCATCAAGGACATGTACATCTCGGGCGGCGAGAACGTCTATCCGGCCGAGGTCGAGATCGTGATCTATAAATTCCCCGGCGTACTGGAATGCGCCGTGCTGGGCATGCCGGACGAGAAATGGGGCGAGGTCGGCCGCGCCTGCGTGCTGCCGCAGCCTGGCGCCAGCATTGACCCGGAAGCCCTGCGCGCCTTCTGCCGGCAGAACCTCGCCGCCTACAAGGTGCCGAAATACATCGACATCGTCGAAGACTTCCCGCGCACGGCCGCCGGCAAGATCCAAAAGCATGTGCTGCGCAGCCGGGCAGCCGGAAAGTGAGTGCCATGACCATCATCAGCCACGACCGCGCCCTGGCCCAGGGCGAATTCGACCTGTTCGCCGCAGTCAGCGGCGACAACAATCCGATCCATGTCGATCCGGATTTCTCCGCCCGCACCCGCTTCGGCCGCACGGTCAGCCACGGCATGCTGCTCTACACCGTGCTGTGGGGCCTGCTGCAGAAGCAGCATCCCGGCGCGCGGCAGGTCAGCCAGACCATGATGTTTCCCAATCCGGCCTATGCCGGCGAAACGCTGCGCTTCGAGCTGAGCGAGACGGCCTCCGCCGACAGCCGGCGCAGCTATGCCACCAGGGTCACCCGCGTCGCCGACGGCGCCGTGGTGCTGGATGGCCAGACGGAGATCGCCCTGCCATGACCGAGACCGCCCTCACCCATAAAGGCATGCGCGTCGGCGACCACGCCAGCGTCACCCGCAGCTTCTCGGCCAACGACCTGCGCCAATTCCAGTCGCTGGCTGCCCGCGACGGCGCCGCGCTCGACGCCGTGCCCGAGCCTCTGATCGGCGCGCTGTTTTCCTACCTGCTTGGCGTCGAGCTGCCCGGCTTCGGCACCAATTACCTGAAGCAGGAACTGAATTTCGAGCGGCCGGCCCCGGTCGGCCAGCCGCTGACGGCAAAAGTCGAGATCACCCGCCTGCGGCCCGACAAGCATCTGGTCGACCTCGCCACCACCTGCACCGATGCCGCCGGCCATGTGATCTGCCGCGGCCGCGCGCTGGTGCTGGCCCAGGATGTCGGTGCGTAAGGATTCCGCGATGTATGTTGCCGAAAGCGGCCCCGGGAACACGCCAGGCCGGCCGCTGGTTTTCCTGCATGGCTGGGCCGCCCATGGCGGCTATTTCACGCCGCAGCTTGCCGCTTTCTCCGGGCGGCATCGCGTTCTGCTGCCCGACCTGCCCGGCCATCGCCATTCTCCCGCCACCCCTGCCGACCTGACCATTCCGTATCTGGCCGATCAGTTGCACGTCATGTTCAGGACATACGATCTGCACGACGCCGTGCTGATCGGCTGGTCGATGGGCGCCATGGTGGCTTTCGATTACATCGCCCGCTATGGCAGCGCCAGCCTGGCCGGGCTGGTGATCGAGGACATGACGCCGCGCATCATCAATGACCGCGACTGGCAGTTCGGCATCCGCAACGGCTTTGACGCCGCCCAGAGCGAAACCGCCATGCAGATGATGCGGGCCGACTGGCCATCCTATGCCCAGAATGCCCTGCCCCGCCTGTTCGCCCGCGACAGCCGGATCGATCCCGCGCTGATGAAATGGCTCGGTGCGGAAATGGCCGGCAACGATGGCGACGCCATGGCCGCCCTGTGGGCGTCGATGGCGCAGCAGGATTATCGCTGGCTGCTGCCGCAGCTTGAATTGCCGGTCCTGATCCTGCATGGCAACGAGAGCCAGCTCTATGAGCCAGCCGTGTGCCAGTGGCTGGCCGCCAATATCAACGGCGCGCGCCGGGTTTGCTTCGACGGCGCCGGCCATTCCCCGCATCTGGAAATGCCGGATGCCTATAACCGCGGCCTGTCGGAATTCCTCGAGGCGCTGTAGGACCGGGCTGGTTCAGACCACGCCGTGCTGGCGCACATCCAGCCGCACGATGGCCTGTTCCAGCGCCGCGCGGTCGGTCAGGTAATAGGTCTTGTCCTTGCGGGCCATCTGGCCGCCATGCAGCAAATTGGCCAGCACGCGCGCCACCGTCTCGCGCGTGGTCGCGGCGCGGCGGGCGATCTCATGCTGCTTGGGCATGGGATAGATCAGCCAGCCATCGGCGTTCAGCGGATCGCGCCGCGCCAGTTTCAGCAGCTCGCGATAGACACGCTGGATCGCGCCCAGCGTGGCAAGATCCATGATGCGTTCGTTGTTGGCGCGGATGATCGCCGTCAGCCGGCGCATCACCTTCAGGGCCACCGCCGGCTCGCGCGCCAGCAGCGCCTCGAAAGCCTTTGGCGGCATGGCCGCCAGGCGGCAGGTGGTCTGCGCCACCACGCTGGCCGAGCGACGTTCGCCATCGATGGCGGCGATCTCGCCGAAATAGCTGCCCGCCGACACCAGGGCATAGGAAATCTCGCGGCCATTGCCCGAGAAATTCACCACCTCCACCGTGCCATCAACCACGAAATACACATCGCGGCTGTCGCTGTTGCGGTCGAGGATTTGCTCATGGGAGGCAAAGCGGCGCCACTGGCAGGCGCGCTCCACGTCAGCGCGCGCGGCCGGGCTGAGGTCGCTCAGCAGGTCGATCTTCTCCAGGCTGTCGGGCGCCGCCGTGGCTGCCCCCCGCCCCTTGCCGGCAGGCCTGCCGGTGTCTTCTGTCATTGAATCCCCCTTGCCGCCACACTGGCAGCAACCGGCAGAAGGCAGACGGCCTAACGGGCGGCCCGCCCCAATGCCGCGAACAAATTCAGCAGCATCTGCTTGCGGTCGAGATTGACCGATTCCCCGCGATCGAGCAAGCGACCGAACTGCTCCCAGTCCTCGGCCCAGCGTTCCGGCCCCTGCCAGGCGGCGAGTCGCCGGGCCAAAGCCGTCTCGCCCGGAAAGATTTCCGCCCAGCCGGCGCCGCCGATCCGGTCGGCGGCGGCGGCCCGCGCCAGCCGCGCCAGCCACCAGCGGAACAGTTCCGTCATCAGATGGAAACCGGCGCCGCTTTTGTCGCGGTTGATGGCATCGCCGAAGGCATGCAGCTTGGCGATATCCGGCTTGGGCAGCTGACCCACCATGTCGAGCAGGCCATGCAGCAGTTTCAGCCCGCCCTGCGCGGCCAGCATCACGGCCCGGCCGGGCGAGCCTTCCGCCAGCACCGCCAGCCCGCGCCGCTCGGCGGCATCGAGATCGGGCAGCAGGCGGTCCAGCGCCGGCAGCAGGGCCTTCTCATCCAGTGGCTTCAGGGCCAGACGGCGACAGCGCGAACGTATGGTCGGCAGCAGGCTGCCCGGCGCATGGCTGATCAGCAGCAGCACCGCATTGGGCGGCGGCTCTTCCAGGATTTTCAGCAGCGCGTTGGCGGCGTTGACGTTCATGTCGTCGGCGGCATCGACGATGCAGACGCGATACCCGCCTTCTGCTGCCGTCATGCCGAAACGCTCATTCACCGCGCGCACGTCCTGCACGACGATGTCGCCACGCCAGCGTTCGGCCTTGTCGTCCCAGCTGCGTTCCACCGTGATCAGGTCGGCATGGCCGGCACTGGCAATGCGATGGAAAACCGGATGCTCTTCCGGGATGGCCAGCGTGTCGGGCAAGACCGGCGCATCGCCGAACAGGCTCGGTCCGCTATCCATGGCCGAGGCCGGACCATGGCTGAGCAGGAACCGCGCGAAGCGGAAGGCCAGGGTGGATTTGCCGACGCCGCGCGGCCCGGTGATCAGCCAGGCATGCGGCAGGCGGCCGGAAGCCCAGGCTTCCAGCAGCGCCTTCTCGGCCGCGGCATGGCCGAACAGGGCGGAGGCATGGCGCGGCCCCCAGGTCGTGGCCTGTTGCGGGTCGTAGCCGCTCATGGCTGCAGACTGAACTGCGCCACCACGGCATGCCAGAGCGCCACGGCGACGCTTTCGACATCGCGGTCGGCATCGATCAGGCGGCAGCGCTGCGGCTCGCGCGCGGCGATGTCGCGGAACGCGCCGCGCAGCCTGTCATGGAAGTCGCGGCCCATGCGCTCGTAGCGGTCCTCGGCGGCCTTATGGCCCTGCATGCGCTGCTTCGCCCGCGCCAGCCCGGTTTCCACCGGCAGGTCGAGCACCAACGTCAGGTCCGGCGCGAAATCGCCCAGCACCAGCTTGTGCAGAGCCGCCACCACCTCGCGCCCGACCGCGCCGGCATATCCCTGATACGCCATGGTGGAATCGGCAAAGCGGTCGGAAATCACCCAGACGCCGCGGCCGAGCGCCGGCTTCACCGTCTTTTCCACATGAGCGCGGCGGGCGGCGTAATGCAGCAGGGTTTCGGTCATGGCATCCCAGCGATCGGGATCGCCGGTCACCAGCAGGCTGCGGATCGCCTCGGCGCCGGCGGTGCCGCCAGGTTCGCGGGTCAGCAGGGTCTCGATGCCGCGTTCGGCCAGCCGGTCGGCCAGCAGCCTGATCTGGGTGGACTTGCCGGCGCCCTCGCCACCTTCCAGCGTTATGAATCGGCCGCGCGCCGCGCTCACTGCTTCTTCGCGCCCCACAGCAGGTAGCTGACGGCGGCGCCGATCCGGCCGGTGAAGCCAAGCTGCTGCACATCCGCGCCGGCGACCAGCGGCACTTCCATCAGCGTCGCATCCCTGCTGGCGACGGTCAGCGTCGCCACCGGCGTGCCCTTGACGATGGGCGCCGGGATCGGGTTCTCGTAGGACACCGTCACCTTCACGGTATTCTTGGTCTGCCGCGGCAGGGTCAGCGCCAGATTGCGGTCGATCAGCAGCGGAATACGCGCCGCATCGCCCAGCCAGACATCGGCTTCGTCGACCACGGCGCCAGCGGCGAACAGCTTGTAATTGTCGAACTGGCTGAAGCCGAGCTCCAGCAGGCGCTCGGACTCGCGCGAACGCTCGTTCATGCTCTTCAGGCCGTTCACCACCAGGATCAGGCGGCGGTCGCCGCGCTTGGCGGAAGCGGTCAGGCCATAACCGGCGGCTTCAGTATGGCCGGTCTTCAGGCCGTCGGCGCCGATATCCTTGTAGAGCAGCGGATTGCGGTTGCCCTGGGTGATCGGCTTCTTGCTCACCTGGTCGATGCCGTAGGTGAACTCCTTCTCGGAGTAGAAATGGTAATATTGCGGAAAATGCCTGATCAGCTGCTTGGCCAGCATGGCGAGGTCGCGCGCGGTGGTCAGGTGCTGCGGGTCCGGCCAGCCCGAGGCGTTGCGGAAGCTGCTGTTCTTCAGGCCAAGCTCACGCGCCCGGTCGGTCATCATCTCGGCGAAGCGTTCCTCGGTGCCGGCAATGCCTTCGGCCAGCACGACGCAGGCATCGTTGCCCGACTGCACGATCACGCCGCGCAGCAGGTCCTCCACCTTCACGCGGCCGCCCAGCGGGACGAACATCTTCGAACCCTGGATGCGCCAGGCCTTCTCGCTGACCGGCAGCATGTCGTCCATGCGCAGCTTGCCGGCGGCGAGCTGGTCGAACACCATGAAGGCGGTCATCAGCTTCGACATCGACGAGGGCGGCATCAGCTCGTCGGCATTCTTTTCGAAGATCACCGCATCGGTATCGGCATCAATCAGGACCATCTGCCGCGCCACCGTCTCGACCTGGCCCAGCTGGGCCAGCGCGGGCCGTGCCAGCCCAACCGCCAGCAGGGCGGCGAGGAAAACCGCGGCAACCTTATTCGACGACGATACGCGCATTGCTCTGTCCGTTGCTAAGCACTTGCTGCAGGGCCTGATCGGCGGCCGTCACCTGATTGAACGGGCCAAGACGGACGCGGAAGAATTCCTGCTTGTTGACGAAGGTGGATGTCACATTGGCCGGACCGATCAGCGACATCTGGGCGGCAAGCTTGTGGGCGTTTTCATGCAGGGTGAAGGCGCCAACCTGCACATAGATCTGGCCGCCGCGGGCCGGGCCGACCTCGACCTTCTGCTGCGACAGGTTGCTGGTCGCCACGTCAGCCGGCCTGGCGGCGGCGTCGGTCGCCGGCTTCTGCGCGGCGAGGATCTGCATCGGCGAAGGCTGGCCTTCCGCCGGCTTGGTCACGTCAGCGCTGCGGCCCTTCATGCCGGGCGGCGGCGGCAGGGCTTCGGCCGAAACGCCGCCGCGCGGCGCGGCGGCCGGCCGCTCGTCGCCACCCACGCTGCGCGAGGCAACCATGGTCGCCCCCTCGCCGCCCAGGGGGGCCGGACCAACATACTGCACGCGCACCTTGGCGGTACCCTGGCGCTCATAGCCCAGCAACTGCGCCGAGCGGCGCGACAGGTCGATGATGCGGTTATTGGCATAGGGGCCGCGGTCGTTCATGCGCACGACGATGGAGCGGCCATTTTCCAGATTGGTGACGCGGACCAGCGAGGGCATCGGCAGGGTCGGATGCGCCGCCGTCACCTCGTTCATGTCGAAAACCTCGCCATTGGCGGTGGCCTTGCCGTGGAATTGCTCACCATACCACGAACCGATGCCGGTCTCGTCGTAACTCGGGTCTTCCTTGGGGTAAAACCAGACGCCGTTGATCTGATAGGGATTGCCGACCTTGTAGATGCCGCCCTTGCCGGCACCCGACTGGGTGGGCTCGCCGCCACCCCGGATCATGGATTTGGCCGTGTGGTTGAACAGGGTCGTCTCGGCGCAGCCGGCCAGGCCGAAGGCCGCGGCCAGCAGCAATCCTGCCAACCGGGCGCGCGCCAGCCCGGCGGTGCGGGACTCCCCCCGACCCCCCAGGATCAAGCAAGGGATGGCGTGCCGATGGCGTAGCATGGTCTATATGTGGTGCATATTAACTGTCGCCCAGCTTGTCGGCAAGCAGGCTGACAGTCAAAGCGTAGTGATGGGCGCAGTTATAGCGCAGGACCGAGCGGTAATTGGCATAGACTAGGAAAGACGATCCGCCCGGCCCGTCCGGCTGCACCAGGGCGCCGGAAACCTGCGCCTTGGGCAGGTCGCCGCCATCGGTGCGGCGCACGCCCAGTCTTTCCCACTCGGCAATCGGCATGTCCCGGGTCATCTGGTCGATGGCGCGGCAGCCCGATTTGCCCTCACGGGCGAATTCGCCCAGCCGGCCCTGCAGGGCCGGCGGCACCTTCACCTCGCGGCCCCAGGTCTGGGCAGTGTTCCAGCCCGCCTTGGCCAGGTAATTGGCGATCGAGGCGAACACATCGGCCCGGTTGTTCCAGATGTCGCGCTTGCCGTCGCCGTCGAAATCCTCGGCATAGGCCAGATAGCTGCTGGGCATGAACTGGGGCTGCCCCATGGCGCCGGCCCAGGAGCCCTTCATGGTGGCAAAATCGATATAGCCGCGATCCAGCATGGTGAGCGCGGCAAACAGCTCGTTGCGGAAATAGGCCGAACGCCGGCGGTCAAACGCCAGGGTCGCCAGCGAATGGAACAGCGGCACATCCGCCTTCACCGCGCCGTACCGCGTCTCGATGCCCCAGATCGCCAGCACGAAGCGCGGCTGCACGCCATAGCGCTGGGAAACCTGCCGCAGGATTGCCTGCTGTTCATCGCGCAGTTTCTGCCCACGCGCGACATTCGCCGAGGTGATCACGCGGTCGCGATAAGTCGAGAACGTGAGCTTGAACTCCGCCTGGTTGCGGTCACGCTCGATGATGCGCATCACCGGCTCGACGCCGGCCAGGGCGGTCTTCACCACATCGGCCTTGATGCCTTTCTGCAGCGCCTCGCTGCGCACCTCGGCGAGGAAAGCGTCGAACTCGGCGCGATTGAAGGCAACCGGCTCGGCGGCCTGGCCAGCCGGCGCGGCAGGTGCCGCAGCCGCGGTATTCTGCGCATTGCCGCCCGGCGCCGGAGCAGCCGGCGTGATGGTTCCGGCAGAGGCATCGGCCGGCTGGCCGGATTGCCGCATGCCGCAGGCTGCGACCACCAAGCCCAGGACCACCGCACCATACCGCATCCGCCGCATCATCCCGCCTCCGAATCTGTCCATCATCATCTCTACCGGGTGTTACCCCGCGCCGGAGGCGCGGCCAAGACTTAACCTGTGATATTTCGTGTTTCGCCGGTTGCCGCCGGTCGTGGCGGCAGAAAATCCCGCGTCTGCCCGGTCAGGCGATAGACCAGCAGGCCGATCCATTCCTTGGTCAGGCTGCTCAGGCCGGACAGGTTGCGCAACGGCTCGAATGCCAGTCCCTGCCGCGGCCGGGCGATATAATCCACAGGATAAGGCAGCATCGGCCAGTCGAGCGCGTTGAAGCAGTTGATGGCGCGCGGCATATGGCGCGCCGAGGTGACCAGCAGCCAGGTTTCGCCGGCAACAGGCCCGGCAATCTCCTTGGCAAACCGGGCATTCTCAACCGTATTGCGGGCCTTCGCATCATATTGCACGCGTGCGGGATCAAGCCCGAGCAGCGCAAAAACGGCGGCGGCGACATCGGCTTCGGTGTAAAGCCGTCCGTCTTTCGGCAATGCGGCGCCGCCGGTGAAAATGAGCCTCGCTTCGGGATACCGCCGCGCCAGCGCGGCGAAGGCGATCAGCCGGTCGGCATTGCTGTTCACTTCCGGCCAGCCATGCGCGGCATAGAGCGCCGGCTCTTCCGCGCCGCCCAGCACGACGATGCCTGCAATACGTTCAGGCAGAGCGGGAACCGGAAAATGCTGCTCCAGCGGCGTGACCAGCCAATCGCGCAGCGGCAAGGCGCCAAGCACTGCGATGACGGCCAGCATCATGGCCCCCAGGCCGATGCCGAGGCGTCGGCTGCGGTGCCACCATGACAGCAGCAGGGCGAGGATCAGCAGGCCGAACAGCAGATTGCCGGGGTTGAAGAAACCCCACAGGATCGTGTTCAGCGTGGCGGACATGAAATTCCCAGGAAACGGCGATTCGGGCCAGAGATCGGGCCGAGGGATGACTTTGCCCGCATGAATGGTAAATTTCCGTTAACCGCTTTCCAACCCGCCAGGCCCGCCCGAATGACCGCCCTCCCTCCTCTATCGCTGACCGGCCGGCTGGCCGCCCTGATCGCCGCCCGCCCGATCGCGCCAGCGGACGAGCGCGCCGCCGCCCTGTTCACCCTCGATGCGCTGGCCAACGCGCTGGCTGGCCGCAAGACCCGGCCGGGCAGCATCCTGCTTGACTGGGCAGCCGCCGAGCCGCTCACCACCGGCCGCGAGGCGCTGCTGCTCGGCGGCCTGACCCATATCCTGGAGGTCGACGACCTGCACCGCGCTTCGGTCGTGCATCCGGGCTGCGTCGTGGTGCCGGCGGCCTGGGCGCTGGCGCGCCGGCGCGGCATTCACGGCCGCGCCTTCCTCGCCGCCGTGCTGCGCGGCTTCGAAGCCTGCTGCCGGGTCGGCATGGCGGTTGGTCCGGCGCATTACAAAATCTGGCACAACACCGCCACCTGCGGCCCCTTCGGCTCGGCCTATGCTGCTGGCGACCTGCTTGGCCTCGATCATGCGGCGATGACCGATGCGCTGGGCAATGCCGGCACGCAATCATCCGGCCTGTGGCAGTTCCTGGCCACCGGCGCGATGAGCAAGCATCTGCATGCCGGGCGCGCGGCCGAAGCCGGCCTGCTGGCCGCAGACCTCGCGGCGCGCGGTTTTTCCGGCCCGCCGCAAATCCTGGAAGGCGAAAAAGGCTTCTTCAAAGCGACCTGCGCCGATCCGCGCCCCGAACGCCTGCTGGCCGAGCCCGACGCGCCCTGGCAACTGGTGCTCACATCGATCAAGCCATGGCCGAGTTGCCGACATACCCACCCCACGATCGATGCGGGACTGGAGATCGCGGCGAAAATCGGCAACCGCCCGATCGAACGCATCCATGTCGCCACCTACCAGGCAGCCCTGGATGTCTGCGACCGCGTCGTGGCGAACAGCGAATACGAGGCGAAATTCTCGCTGCAGCACACCGCCGCGGCCGCCCTGACGGACGGCAGGATCGATTTCGCCAGCTTCGACGCCCCGGCCCGGGCCCGGCTGGCCGCCACCGCCGCAACCGTGACCATCGAGGCAGCAAAGCCTTTCACGACGCGTTACCCCAATGCATGGGGCGCCCGCATCACCGCCTGGCTGGGCGATGGCGCGACCTTGAGCGCCGAGCGCGAGCACGCCTATGGCGATCCGGAAAATCCGCTGGATGAAGCCGCCATGCGCGCCAAGGCAACCATGCTGCTGGAATATGGCGGCATCGCCGAACCGCAGCGATTCATCAATGCCATACTGGCCCTGGCCGAGGACGCGCCCCTACCTGACCTGCCGGAAGCCGTGTTATAATAAATATATTATGCATCGCTTTCTTGTCGCGTTCCTGATCCTGCTCACCACATCGGCCGCCTGGGCGCAGGGGCAACCGACCCAGGGCGGCCGCAACCGGGGCCCCGGTCCCTGTTTCACCGCAAAAGAGGCGGAAGCCGAAGCGCAGGTGCGTACCGGCATTCATCTGCGCGAAATCCTGCGCCGCTGCGTGCAGATCGATCCGGCCGGCCAGGGCGCGCTGGATGACTGGTATGCCTTCGACCAGGAAAACGGCGATCGCCTGCGGGCCGCCGTCGAACTGCGCGGCAAGGCGCTGGCGCGCATCTATCCGAACCGGGCCCAGGCGCTGCAGTGGGAAACCGATTCCGCCGTGTCGGCCATGAAATCCGTGCAGGTCAACGAAGCGGTCTGCAAGTCCACCTACGATGTGATCGAACGGATCAAGAAGGAAAAGTGGCAGGGCTTCCAGTATTACGCCAAGCTGCAACAGAACGTGCTGAACGCCGATCTGCCGCGCTGCAAGCCCTGAAACGGCGCCGGCGCCCGCCGGATTTTACCATCTTTGCGACTGCCGCTTCCGGCCTATAATCCCCTTACAGCGGACCTTCCGGACCCTGAGGCCCGGACCCTGAGGAGACAGCCATGGGACGCCGTCTGGCTTTGCTTGTCGCTGCCTTCGCCCGGGAGATCATGCCGGCGCTCATACTGGCGTTCACTCTGGCGTTTATGCTGTTGCCTGGTCCGCTGCTGGCCGCCTGCCTCGGCGCGGTTGCCAGCCTGCCGCCGGCACGCATCATGCCCGCCACCCATCGCCTGGCCGCCGCCCCGCCGAATGCGGCCCGCATCACCTTCATCGGCCATGCCACCTTCCTGATCGAAAGCCCCCAGGGCGTCACCGCGGCAACCGACTACAACGATTACATCCGGCCACCGGTGCGGCCCGACATCGTGACGATGAACTATGCCCATACCACGCATTTCACCGACAGCCCTGAGCCCGGCATCCGCCATGTGCTGCGCGGCTGGATGCATCAGGGCAAGCCGGCGCGTCACAACGTGCAATACCAGGACATGCGCGTGCGCAACGTGCCAACCAATCTGCGCAACTACGGCAGCGGCACGGAATATGACGGCAATTCGATCTTCATCTTCGACGTCTCGCAGCTCTGCATTGCCCATCTGGGCCACCTGCATCACAAGCTGACGCCCGGCCATCTGTCCGATCTGGGCAAGATCGACGTGCTGATGGTGCCGGTCGATGGCGGCTTCACGCTGAATATCATCGAGATGCAGGAGGTGATCACGCAGATCGGCGCGCCCCTGCTGATCCCGATGCATTATTTCAGCGACAGCACGCTGGAGCGCTTCCTCGCCCGTTTGCGCGACAGCCACGACATCCGGCTGAACGAGGGCCCAGGTATCGTGGTATCGCGCGCCAGCCTGCCGAAAAAGCCCACCGTCATGGTCCTGCCGGGCCCGCACTGAGCGGCACGGTACCGAACGATACAGTGCCGGCCGAGGCGGAAACCGCCAGCACCCCGCCCTGCCGGGCGGAACCACCCGGAGAACGGGTTGACGGCTCGCCCCCGCGCGCCGTATCACCGCCGGCACTGCCCGACGGACGGGTGGCCGAGTGGTTTAAGGCAGCGGTCTTGAAAACCGCCGTACCTGCAAGGGTACCGTGGGTTCGAATCCCACCCCGTCCGCCAATCCCGTGCCGGACGCTTACCCCCTGCCAGACCCGCCGGACCAACCCTCCGGCCGGCCTGCTCCGGCCCCATCCATAGACCCGGGAGTCAACCGTGGACGTGAAAGACAGCAACGGCAATCTGCTGGCCGATGGCGACAGCGTCGTGCTCACCAAGGACCTGAAGGTGAAGGGCGCGAATACCACCCTCAAGCGCGGCACCGTGATCAAGAACATCCGCCTCACCGCCGACGAGGAGGAGATCGAGGGCCGCACCGACAAGGTGAAGGGCCTGGTGCTCAAGACCTGCTTCGTGAAGAAGGCCTGAGCGCGGAACCCTCAGCCTTCCGCCACCTCATCCTCGGCGCCGATGCAGTTCCGCCCGGCCTGCTTGGCGCGGTAGAGCGCCGCGTCGGCGCGCGCGGTCAGCGTCTCCATGTCCTCGCCGGGCCGCAGCACGGCAATGCCGGCGCTCACCGTCGCCGGCACGGCCTTGCCATCGAAGCTGAAACCGGCCTGCTCCACGGTCAGGCGGATCGTCTCGGCCACGCGCGCGGCATTGGCCAGGTCGCAGTTGCGCAGGGCCACCTGGAACTCATCGCCGCCCCAGCGGCAGATGATGTCCGATGACCGCAGGCTGGCGCGGATCGCATTGGCCACGCCGCACAGCACCCGGTCGCCGGCCAGATGGCCGAAGCCGTCATTGATCGCCTTGAAATTGTCGACGTCGATCATGATGGCCGCCACCGGCTGTTCCTGCCGCTGCGCGTCGCGCACCGCCTGCTGCAGCAGGATATCGAAGGCATGCCGCGTCGCCAGGCCGGTCAGCTTGTCGGCCGCCGCCGTCGCATCGAGCCGCTTCTGGAAACGGCTGATCGTGATCCACATGGCCAGCAGCACCAGAACGGTGATCAGGGCGCAGATGGCAAGATTGACATAGAGCGCGTTGCGAATTTCGGCCAGGTCGCCATCCGCATCCTTCTCGACCAGCAGATACCAGCCCAGCTCCGGGATGAAGCGCGCATTGAGAAAACGGGTATGGCCGCGGTAATCGTATTCGAGGCTGCGGGTTGCCTCTCGTGACCATTGCGGCATCAGCGATCCGAGATCGCCGCGGTCCCGCACGTCGTTTTCCGGCACCGCCTCGCCTTCGCCGATCAGCACGATGCGGCCGGCCTGGTCGACGAAATACACGGTGCGGCCGAACCGGCGCTGGTAATCATTGATCAGGCTGCGCACCGCGTTCACCGTCAGGCCGATGCCGGTGGCGCCGATGAAATTGCCCTGGTAATCCAGCACCCGGTAATTGATGAAAATGGTCATCGTGTCCTGGTTGGCCAGATCGGGATCGACGTTGATCTCGTAGGGCACCGTCATCCGGCGCACGCGGAAATACCATTCGTCGCGCGGCTCGGTTTCCTGCACCGTCTTCAGGACGCTGTCGGCGTGATAATAGCGCCGGGTGCGCTCTGACACGAAGAAACTGGTGAAGGCGCCATACCGCTGCTTGATGTCGTGCAGATACTGGATGACGCGGGTTTCATCGCCCTCGCCGTCCAGCACCCAGTTGCGCAGGAAGGTGTCGGTCGCCATCACCGACGAGATCAGGATCGGCTGGATCAGGTCCTTCTGGATCTCCGAATAGATGTTGTCTGAGGTGAGCGGCAGCTCGGTGTCGACCACGGCATTCCGCAGTGATTGCCGGGACACGAAATAGCTCGCCAGCGAGGTGGCCAGAAAACCACCAATCAACAGCGTGCTGACGATTATGACCAGCAGTCGTCGGTCCAGAACGCCCAATCTCATTGCCCTTACCGTGCCATGCGTATGTTCATGACAAAATTACCCGCCCTGCGGGTGCCGAGTACAGGCGTTCAAGGAGGCTTTTTGCCGGCTCAGTAGAAAAAGCTGACTACAAACCGCGCGCAGACGATCGACAGGAACAGCCCGAACAGCACTTCGAGCTTGCGCTTGGGCAGCGCATGGGCGATGCGGGCGCCGATCGGGGCGGTCCAGATGCTGGTCGGCACGAACAGGATGAAGCCGATCAGCGACACATAGCCCAGCGCCAGCGGCGGCTGCAGGGCGACAACCTCGGGAAATTCGGCGGCGCGCGGCCAGCCGGCATAGATATAGCCCAGCGCGCCGGGGATCGAGATCAGCACGCCCAGGCCTGACGAGGTCGCCACCGCCTGGTGGATCGGCCGGCCATAGAAGGTCATGAACAGGTTGGACAACTGGCCGCCGCCGATGCCCATCAGCGACGACAGCACGCCGATCAGCAGGCCAAAGCCGCGCATCACGGTCTTGCCCGGCATGGTATCGCTGATTTTCCAGGACTCGCGGCCGAACAGCAGGCGGAAAGCCGAGATGCCGGCCACCACCACGAACACGCCCTTGAACAGATCGGCCGGCGCGAACCGGGCCGCATAACTGCCAAGCACGACGCCAACGATCACCGGCACGGCCCAGATCTTCACGATCGACATGTCGACCGCGCCCTTGCGGCGGTGGGCATTGAAGGAGCGGATCGAGGTCGGGATGATCACCGCCAGCGAGGTGCCGACGCAGAGCGGCATCCGCACCTCCTCCGGAATGCCGATGATGATGAAGAGCTCATACAGCACCGGCACCACCACGGCGCCGCCGCCGACGCCGAAAACGCCGGCCAGGATGCCGGTTATGGCGCCGGCCGCCAGCAGGGCCATGGCCAGCCAGGCCAGTTCAGAATACGGAATACCAAAAATCATGGAAAAGCTCGCGCGGGACCAGAGAGACGGATATGCAGGCGAGGCATTCGCCTGCGGCGGCGGCAGGATTTTCGGCGGTGTATGAAACCGGAGCAACCCCCGGTGGCCCGTCAGGCCCGAATATTTGCATACAATTATCAGTTATCGACAATATTCAGGGCATGCCTTGATCAGCGACAGCATAAAAAAGCATCATCCATCCGCTTGCGATGAATCAATGCGTCTCATGCCAGGCCGGATAGGGTAATTTCATCCCCAGCCGGGGATGGGAGGGTTCCCATGCTGAGCTACGAGGATTGCCTGGCCTTTTGCCAGCTCACGCAGGCCGAGATCGACGCCATTGCCGAGCATGAGCATATCCCCCAGATCGTCGCGGCCGAATTCGGCAACTACCTGCTCACAGCCCCCGATGGCGGCATGCGCATTCGCCGGATCATCCTCGACGACATCGCCGCCGCCCGGGCACGCGGGGATTCCGCCCATGCCCTGGCGCTGAAACTGATACTGTCGGAATTCGTTAAGCGTTATCCGCCGAAAGGAAAAGCAGTCCATGACGTTAAACACCATTCGCCTTGAGCTTGCGCGCAACCCGGATTTTCCCGAGGGGAGCGCCGCCCATGGCTATGACCTGCAGGCGCCGTTGGATGCCAGTGGCCATCTCGACGCCGAAGCTTGGCGCAAGCAGCGCGCATCCTGTCGCGTGCGGCGCTTCTGGGCTGGCGAGGACGATCGCAATGGCGAGCTGATCCATACCCGTCAGGGCTGGGCCTTTTCCTATGAACCGGGTGATGCCGATGACGAGGCGATCTACAAGCTGGACCGCCATCTCTTCCGTACCGGCGAATACGTGACCATCACGGAACCGGACGGCGACTCCCACACCTTCCGGATCGCCAGCGTCAAATAGGCGCCGGGATACCGAAAGGCTACGACATCGCATATTGTAAGGGATATCGGGGGAATGCTCGATGATGCGCCGGCGGGTCACTGCATCCCGCGTTACGGGCGGCGATCATCGTGGTCTTGACGACCTGAAGGGAAAATAGGGGCTCCTCGCCGGGATTCAAGCCCGCTCTGGTCAGGTTATCGAGAATTCACATTCTTGCCTTATTTGGGCTTTGGGGCTGGCCTGGCCGGCCGTGGCGGTCACAACCGCTTGGATTGACAAGGCCAGCCCCCTCCTCTCTTATGATCCGCGCAATCGTGTTTTGCCAGCAGCGGCAGGCGGTCATGTCGATCGGACTCCCTGTGGATGTTCGCCTCGGCCGGCGGCCCAAGCTTCTGCAAATCCCGATGGCGCAGCATGCCGACGGCATGCCTGCATCCGACTATGCCGACCAGGAGTTTCCTATGGCGAACGGTACCGTGAAGTGGTTCAACAACACCAAGGGCTATGGCTTCATCCAGCCGGATGCCGGTGGCGCCGATGTGTTCGTGCACATCACCGCTGTCGAGCGTGCGGGCCTGTCGAGCCTGAATGAAGGTCAGAAGGTCGAATACGAACTGGCCACCCAGAAGGGCAAGACCTCCGCGGTGAACCTCAAGGTTCTCTGATCGCCACGTGATTGACAAACTGGAAACGGCGCCGCTTCAGGCGCCGTTTTTGTTTGCCCACGGTTGTTTGCCCACAGTCATTTGTAGAGATGCGATTTTCGGCATTGCATCATGACCATATCCGCCATCACGCGGCGTATTGGGTATTGCCGCTCCGCCCGCGCCGCTTATAGTTGCGTGGTCTAAGGAGGGGATGGTCAGAATGACGGGTCCCAATATCGGCCTCGTACTTGATCCGGATCTGGGACACCTGCTGCCGGCGGCTCAGGACCTTCTGGCCTATTGGCAGGCCAATTGCGGCACGCGCGGTCTGCCAGACCGCAGCGCTTTCGATCCCATTGCCCTGCGCCGCTATCTGGGCAACCTGGTGATTGCCGATATCGAGCGGAATGATCACACCGATGTGCGCTACCGCTACCGCCTGGTCGGCACCGATCTGGCCGAACGCAGCGGCCGCGATGTCACTGGCCGCTATTTCGACGAACTCTACGACCCCACTTCGCTTGCCGAGATGAAATACTGCTTCGGCTGGGTGGCGGAGCATAAAAGGCCGGCCCGGATTTTCGGCACCTTTCGCCATGCCAACCGCGCCTATCACAGCCTTGACGGCCTGTTCCTGCCCATCGCCACCAGCGGCGGCGGCGACGTGAACCAGGTTATCGGCTATATTGTGCCGACGAGCTGATCGACGCGCCCCTGCCGAAAACCTCCTGCGGCTCGGCCAGTCCGCGCAGCGGATGGAACCCCAGCGAAGCCAGTCCAGGGCCGGCGCCCGCCGCCTTGGCGAAGGACGCCGAGACGATCAGATTGCGGCCCAGCGAGGCGCAGAGATTCTCCAGCCGCGCCGCTTCGTTGACTGTCGGCCCGATCAGCGTGAAATCGAGCCGTGCGCCGGTGCCGACATTGCCATACATCACCTCGCCCCGATGCAGGGCGATGTCCAGCGCCAGAACCGGCTGCCCCGCCTGCTCGCGCGCCGCATTCAGCTGCGACACCGCGGCCAGCGCCTCATCGGCAGCGGCCAGCACCGACCGGCAGACCGGCCCGGCATCCTGCCCGGCCTCCAGCTGGAAGCTCGCCAGCAGGCCGTCGCCGAGGAATTTCAGCACCTGGCCGCCATGGCTCTCGATGGCGGGGCCGAGACAATCGAAATAGGCATTGAGCGTCTCGATCAGGGGCTCGATCGCCAGCCGGTCCGCCAGCGCCGTGAAGCCGCGCAGATCGGCATACAGGATCGCGGCATCGATCTTCTGCGCCATGCCGCGCCGGATCGCGCCGCTGAGCACGCGTCGCGCCGCGTCACCGCCGAGATAGGCCGCAGTGACATCATGGCTGAGCTGCGTCAGAACGGCCGCCTTCACCGCCAGGGCCAGCAGCGGCACCAGGCGGCGCAGCCGGGTCAGGTGATCGTCGCTGAATCCGTCCGGCCGCGCCGTGGTGAAAGAGCTGATCATGCCGATGCCGGCAAACCGATCGGTGACGAACAGCCCCTGGTCGAAGGTCCAGCCGAAATTATGCGCCTGCGCGAACCAGTCGGTCAGCCCCTGACCGGCGAATTCGGCGAAGACCGGAAAATCGAAGTCCGGCGCCGGATCGACCAGCCGTTGACGCATTTCCGGCACATTGTTGGCAAGCATGTGGCGCAGCGGACTGGTCCGCCAGGCCTCCGGCTCATCGGCTGGCTCGCGGTGCGGCATGGCGTCGTTGCCGATCAGGCCGCCCTCTTCCACCCAGGTATAGCCGCGCGCCCGCACCAGGGGGTGCAGCGTCGCCATGCCGACGAACACGCGATGCAGTGGAATGCCCGCTTCCAGCGTCCGGCTGCAGAAATCGGTAACCAGCGTCTCGGGCGAAACATCGTCCAGGCCGGATTGCACCAGCCACATCGCCACCGGGATGTCGCTGGCCGGCATATGTTCGGTATTGGGAATCGTCATGCCGCCACCTTATACGGTCTCGCGGCGGATTTCCTGTGACGATGGTACGTTCTGGCGACGCAGGGGCTGCAGCAGCATGCGGTCGAGGCGCTGCTCGGCCGGATCGCGGAAGTCGCGCAGGCCGATCACCATGCCGTCATGGCCATCGCGCGGCTGGGCCCGGTAGGTGCCAAACAGGCGGTCCCACCAGGGCAGGTTGAAACCGTAATTGCTGTCGGTCTCGTCGCGATGCCACGAATGGTGCACCCGGTGCATGTCCGGCGTCACCACCACGGATCGCAACACCCGGTCCAGCCCCGCCGGCAGCGCCAGGTTGGCGTGATTGAACATCGAAGTGGCATTCAGCAGCAGTTCGAACAGCAGCACGCTTGCCGCCGGCGCCCCCAGCAGCAGCACGGCGACCAGCTTGATGCCGAGCGACAGCAGGATTTCCACCGGATGGAAGCGCGCCCCCGTCGTGACGTCGATATCCAGGTCGGCATGGTGCATGCGATGCAGGCGCCAGAGCGGGGCGATTTTGTGGAAAGCCACATGCTGGCCATAGATCAGCAGATCGAAGGCCAGCACGCAGACCGTAATGGCGAGCCATGCCGGCGCGTCCAGCATATTGAACAGGCCGATACCCTGCCCGGATGCCCAGATGGCAATTCCGACGGCGGCTCCGGGCGCGACCAGCCGCAGCATCAGGGTGTTGAGCGCGGCAATGCCGAGATTGGCCGGCCAGCGCCGCAGCCGCCCGATGCTCAGCATCCGGCGTGG
>NZ_JANLJJ010000068.1:139530-152950 GCF_029255545.1 Ferrovibrio sp.
CGGACCGGCGCGGTGGACGGCATCGTTACGAAATCGCTCTTTTCCTCCTGCGGCAATGCGGCGCGCTGGCGCATGCGATGGAGCGCGAATAACGCCATCGCGATATGAACCAGCGCCGTGAAGCCGAACAGGCCCAGCGGGCCCGCCCATTGCATCGCCGTGCCCGCGATCAGCGGCCCGATCACCGAACCGGCGCCATTGATCAGCAGCAGCCCGCCGGCAATGGCGACGAAATCGACATGCTTGGCCATGTCGTTGGCATGGGCGGCGCTGAGGGCATAAAGCGGAAACGAGAACACCCCGAACAGGAAGGCCGCGACCGGCAGCATGGCTGGCCACAGGGCGTAGCCAAACACGATCAGCAATCCGGCTCCGGCGGCGCAGCCACAGGCGACCAGGATGACATGCCGTCTGTCCATCCGGTCGGACAGGCGGCCAAACGGCCATTGCGACAGCGCGCCGCCGATCACGGTGGCGCTCATGAACCAGGCCACCTGCGAAACGCCCAGGCCGGTCTGCACCGCGAAAGCCGGACCCAGCGCCCAGAAGGCGCCATTGGCCAGGCCCACGGTCAGCACGCCGGCCACGCCGACCGGCGATACCCTGTACAGGCCACGCAGCGACAGTCGCGCGGAGGAAATCGGCGCCGGCGCCGGCGAACGCGTCATGGCCACCGGCACGGCCGCCAGCGACACCAGGATCGAGGCCAGGCTGAACAGATGGAAGCGCATCGGATCATCGGCCAGCATCAGCATCTGGCCCAGCGTGATCACGGAAAAATTGACGGTCGTGTATGTGGTGAAGATCAGGCCGCGGTTTTCCAGCGTCGCCCGTTCGTTCAGCCAGCTTTCGATGATCAGGTAAAGACCGGCCATGCAGAAGCCGGTCAGGCCGCGCAGCAGCCACCACGGCGCCGGCTGCACCAGGATGGCATGCACCAGCGGGATCACCGAGGCCGCCGACACCATGGCGGTGAACAGCCGGATATGGCCGACGCGCCGGATAAGCCGCGGCGTCAGCAGGCAGCCGCCGACAAATCCGATGTAATAGGCCGAACCCAGCACGCCGATCGACAGGGCGCCGAAACTTTCCAGATTGGCGCGCACCGGCAGCAGCGTGCCCTGCAGGCCGTTACCGGTGAGCAGCAATGCAACGCTGAGCAGGAGGGCGCCGATCGGCGCGAGGGATGACAGCATGGTTTCTTCCGCTTCGATCTGCCGGCCGGTACCATGGTGGCAACCGACACAAAACGTTACACAATTTTTTCTGGCCGGGCTGAATCCGCCACAGGAATGCGGCCGGGCTGAGGCAGGCACGCCAAACACACCCATAAGTAGATATATCGCGACGCCGCGGCCTGTTTCGCGCCCTCCGATTGAACAAGTGTAAACAGCTAAGCTGCAGAAATTAATTGATAAATAACCAATTCATCCGGCAGGCCAAAAACTACTTACGGTATTTTAATGCTGGGATTTGCAAGTATCCGGATAAAGACATTCGCCAACGCCCTCCGGATTTCCAACCCGCAATGTACATGTTTCCGCTGAAACCCCAGCAACGCACCCTGGGCCGCGCGCTCAGGATCGCCCTTGGCGTTTTCCTGCTCGGCCTGTTCGGTTATGCCCTGCTGCCCGGCGTGGTGTTCAGCCAGCATCCGATGGGCCGCATTAATGCCGAATTGGTGACCCTGCGCGCGCCCATCGACGGGCAGGTCAGTTTCAGCGATGTCCGTGTCGGCGACACGGTCAGGCGCGGCCAGGCTCTGGCGACGTTGCGCGACCCGCCGGATCGCGACGTGCGGCTGGCCAGTCTTGAGGCGCAGCATGGCAGCCTGAACGAGCGGAGCGCCGGCCTGCGGCAGCAGATCGCCGCCCTTGAGCCCTTCGTGCAGCGGCTCGGCCGCGACAGCCAGACCTTCCGCAAGGCCGTGATCGACAACCTGTCGGCGCAGATTGCCGAAGCCGAGGCCCGGGTCCGCCAGGCCGAGGCGAATGTCCGCCTGCTGGATGCCCAGCTCAAACGCATCAAGCCGCTGGCCGCCGCCAATTACGCCAGTGGCGCCGAGCTGGATCGCCGCCGCGCCGAGGCCGATGTCGCCCATGCCGAGCTTGCCGCCCAGCGCAAGGCTGCCGAGCGCCTGCGCCAGGAACGGAATGCGGCCGAACAGGGCGTTTACCTCAGCGACTCCTACAACAATGCCCCCTATTCCCAGCAGCGGCGCGACGAAGTCGAACTGCAGCGCCTGGCGCTGGAAACCCGCCTGGCCGACCTGGAGGCCGAGCGCACCCAGATGCAGCAGCAGATAGAGGCCGAGCGGCGCCGGCGCGAACAGGTCGGCGAAGCCGCCGTTCAGGCCACGGTCGACGGCATCCTGTGGCGCCAGCTGGAAAGCGATGGCGCCATGATCGGTATCAGCGCGCCGCTGCTGCAGGTCGCCGATTGCAGCCGGATCTTCTTCGAGGTGCCGCGCGACCGCCGCCACGAGGAAACCCTGTCGATCGGCGACAGCGTGACCGTCGACTTCGAACGCAATGGCCAGATGACGCCGCATCAGGCCCGCCTGGTTGGCCTGCGCAGCGAGCAGGATTCCGACCGCCGCGAATTCGCGCTCGCCGGCGGCACCGCGCCGGATCAGATCCGCTGGGTTTTCGCCGTCGATTTCTCGGGCAGCGCCGAGGCCTGTCCGATCGGCCGCATGGGCCGGCTGCGCCACGGCGACAGCCTGATCGACCGTATTGCGCGACGCTAGGCCGTTGCGATTGTTTCAAGTCGCTATGGTCGTTTACCGATCGGGCGTGGTTTCAGGCCCGCGATCATTTATATTCCCCACAGCCCACCTGAAGTGTTATTTTCCAGATTGCAGAAATCGCAGGGAGAGTGGAATTCCATGCTTCCTCTCATGCCGGCTCCGACATGTACCAGTCGACGATAACAGCAACCAAAACCAACTTGGGACGCCTGCTGCGCATCGCGCTCGGCCTCTTCCTGCTGGCGGTGTTTGGCTACGCCCTGTTGCCCGGCGTGTTCTACGCCCAGTATCCCCTCGGCCGCGTCAACGCCGAACTGGTCACGATGCGCGCCCCCATTGAAGGCCAAATCGAGTTCAGTGGCGTGCGGACGGGCGAGATGGTCAGGTATGGCGAGACCCTGGCGGTGCTGCGCGACCCGCCCGGTCACGATGTGCGGCTGGCGGATCTGCAGGCGCTCAGCGCCAGCCTTGCCGAACGGACGGCCGTGCTCGACCAGCAGATCGCCGCTCTTGAACCGATCATGCAGCGCCTGCATGAAGACAGCCAGAATTTCCACCGCGCCGTGATCAACAATCTCTCGGCCCAGATCGCCGAAACGGAATCACGCATCAAGGGCGCCGAGGCAAACCTGCGCCTGTTGGAAGTCCAGCTTAAGCGGGTGCAGCCCCTGGCCAGCGCCGACTATGCCAGCCGCGCCGAACTCGATCGCCGGCGGGCCGAGGCCGAGATCGGCCAGGCCGAGCTGGCGACGCTGCGCAATACCCTGCAGCGCCTGACCTTTGAGCGCGAGGCGGCGGGACGCGGCATCTATCTGAGCGATTCATACAACAACGCCCCGTATTCGCAGCAGCGCCGCGACGATATCGAACTGCAGCGCCTGACCCTGCAAAGCCGCCGCGCCGAGCTGGAAGCCGAGCGGCTTCAGGCGCTGCAGCAGATCGAAACCGAGCAGCGCCGCCGCGCGGTGGTCGATGAAGCGACCATCACCGCCACGGTGGATGGCATATTGTGGCGACGGCTGGAAAGCGATGGCGCCATGATCGGCACCAGCGCGCCGTTGCTGCAGATCGCCGATTGCAGCCACATATTCTTCGAGGTGCCGCGCGACCGGCGCAGCGACGAGACGCTGTCGATCGGCGATATCACCCAAGTGGAATTCGAGCAGAATGACAGGATGACCACCTATCCGGCCCGTCTGGCCGGGGTGCGTGGCGAGCAGGATGCCGGCAACCGCGAATTCGCCGTCGCCATGCCACTGGCCGCGGGACAGCTGAGCTGGATCTTCTCCGTCGACTTTTCCGACAATGGCGACGGCATGGCCTGCCCGATCGGCCGCATCGGCCGGCTGCGCCACAGCGACACCATGCTCGATCGCCTGACCCGCCGCGCGACAACCCTGTTCGACCGTTGAAGCGATGAACGATCTGCTGGCTACCCTGCCCGGCGTCGCATTGCTGCTTGGCGCCATCCTGCTGCTGCCCCTGGTGCGGCCGACCAACATGCTGGTGCGCCGCGGCCTGATCCTGGCCGCCTTCGTGCTCAGCCTGCGCTATTTCTGGTGGCGCATCAGCGAAACCCTGCCGCCGATGGACCAGCCGGCCGATTTCGCCTTCGGCCTGCTGTTCATGGTGCTGGAGCTGATGCTGGCCTTCAGCACCTATATGTGCCTGCTGACCTTCTGGCGGCATCGCGACAACAGCCCGGCGGCCGATGAATACGAGCGCGACAGCCACCGCGACGGCAACCTGCCTGCCGTCGATGTCTTCATTCCGACCTATAACGAATCCTGGGAGGTGCTGGAGCGCACCCTCCTCGGCGCCAGCGCCCTCGATTACCCCCATTTCACCATCTGGGTGCTCGACGATACGCGCCGCGACTGGCTGCGCGACAAATGCGCCCAGCTCGGGCTGCGTTACCTGACGCGGCCAGGCAACGAAGGCGCCAAGGCCGGCAACATGAATAACGGGCTCAATGTCTCGAAGCAGGAGACCAATGCGCCCCTGATCATGGTGCTGGATGCCGACTTCGTGCCCCGTCGCAATTTCCTGCGCCGCGTGGTCGGCTTTTTCCGCGATCCGCGCGTCGCCCTGGTGCAGACCCCACAATTCTTCTTCAACCCCAACATGCTGCAGCACAATTTCATGCTGTCGGAATCCTGGGTCGACGAGCAGCGCTTCTTCTTCGACACGCTGCAGCCGGCCAAGGATGGCTGGGACGTGTCCTATTGCTGCGGCACCTCCTTCGTGGCGCGCCGCGCCGCCGTGGAGGAGATCGGCGGCTATCCGACGGAAACCATCACCGAGGACATCCTGCTCAGCTTCAAGCTGATCGATGCCGGCTACCTCACCCGCTATCTGAACGAGAAGCTGTCCAGCGGCCTGGCGCCGGAGACCATCGGCGAGTACATCAAGCAGCGCAGCCGCTGGGGCATCGGCGCCATCCAGTCGCTGTTCGTCCATTGTGGCCCGTTCGGCCACAACAACCTCGATTTCATTCATCGCCTGCTGTTCCTGGAAACCGCGAATTACTGGCTCAGCCTGCCCACCTTCTGCCTGTTCGGCCTGTTCGCGCCGCTGCTCTACTGGATCGGTGGCATCGCCATCCTGCGCGCCGAGGCCGCCGAGTATGCCTATCATTTCCTGCCCGCCTTCATCGCCTCCACCACGCTGTTCGTCTGGATCTCCGGCGGCCGCATCATGCCGCTGCTCACCGACCTGACCGAATTCGTCTGCGCCTCGCGCGTGGCGCCGGCGGTGTGGAAAGCGCTGCTGTTCCGCAAGGCGCAGCCCTTTCGCGTCACCGCCAAGGGCATGCTGACCGACCGGGTGCAGATCAACTGGACCGTCATGCTGGAAGCCGGCGCCCTGTTCGTGCTGACCACCATCGCCCTGCTATCCTATCGCACCGCGCTGGTGGACGGATTGCAGCCCGATGGCGGCGACCCGACCCTGTATACCTTCTGGAGCTGCTGGAACCTGCTGATCCTCGCCCTGGTGATGCTGCTGGCGGTGGAGCGGCCGCGCCAGCGCCGCGAGGAGCGCTTCGACCTTAACGAGCCTGCCCACCTGCTCTGGCAGGGCAGCCGCGAGCCGGCCCGGCTGCTCGACATGTCGGTCTCCGGCGCCCGGGTCGAAATTGCTCCGGCGCTGGCAACCCAGCTGCGCGATGCCGACGTGATCATCGAGATCACCGGCATTGGCCCGGTCACCGCCCATGTCACCAATGCCGGCGGCCGCAATGTCAATCTGCGCTTTGGCGCCGGCGCGCCGCGCGCCGCGATCATCGTCAAGCTGTATACCGGGGATTACGACAGCGTCGCGCTGCGGACCGAGATCGGCAGCGCCTTCAGCGGCGTGTTCCGCTGGGTGTTCGGGATGCGGTAGGATATTACCGGAAAAATAGGCGAAAATCCGCGCGGAATTTGATTCACTTCATAGCCGTGTATCCGTCCACCGCTTTTGCCCGAGACTGGGCGAACAAACGAGAAAGCCATGTTGCCCGAAGCCATCAAAGCCAAGGCCCTGCTGAAGCTGGCGCGCGAGATCAGCCAGCACAAGGCCGGCTATTCCGCCCTGATCGTCGATCTTTCCGGCGTGCCGGCGATCCGCAACCGGGTGCTGTTCCGCGCCTTCGTCCGCTTCCTGGAAGACCACGCCATGGATCATGCGATCCGCGTGCATCCGCTGGCGATGAACGTGGTGGTGCTGGTGGTGCCGGGCGACGACCGGCCGCAGATCATCCGCCGCATCGACGAGTTGAACGATTTCCTGCTGGCCCAGCGCCATGGCCGCATCCGGCTGGTGCATTACGACCTGGAAGAGAGTCCCGAGCGCTTCGTCGCCTATTGCTCGCGGCTGATGGAGCAGGCTCCCGCCCCGCCGGCCGACCGTTCGGTGCCGATCAGCGATCCGGCGCCGCCGGATGTCGCCAGCCTCGACCGCATGATCGACATCGACCGCACCATCGGCCAGGCCGACCTGACGCTGCAGATTCGCTCGCAGACCATCTGGCAGCTGGAAAAGGACCAGCCGCCGGCCGCCTTCGCCGAGGAATTCTGGGTCTCCATCGCCGCCATCGAGCAGATCACCGGCCAGCTCATCCACTCCGATGCCTGGCTGTTCGGCCGCAGCACCGAGCTGCTTGACCAGCGCATGCTCAGCCACCTGATCAAGGAGCCGCCCACCACGCCGCGACGGCTGTTCCTCAACCTCAATCCCTCCAGCATCGTCGGCGGCATGTTCCGCCGGCTGGTTGGCGGCATGCCGGCCGAGCAGCTGCACCGCATGGTGATCGAGACCGCCCTGCTCGACTGGCGCCGTTCGGCCGATGTGGCGGGCCGCATCCTCGACCAGATGCAGCGCCAGGGCATCGCCCTCGCCCTCGATGGCGTGCGCGGCGAGGACCTGGCGACGCTGAAACCCGGCGAGCTGGCCGCCGCCGATTATCTCAAGCTCGACGCGCTGGCGCAGGACGAGGCCGGACTGGAGCGGGCCCTTGCCGCGCTGGCGCCGGAAACCGCGGCGAAAACCGTGCTCTGCCATTGCGAAAGCACGGCGCAGATCAGCATCGGCGTCGCCCATGGCGTCCGGCTGTTCCAGGGCAGCCACCTGTCGGTTTTCCTCGACAGCCCGGCCGAGATCGAAACCCTGCTCGGCCGCGCGGCGGCCGATGCGGCCGCCCAGGCGGTGAAGACCGCGCATCTGCCGGCGGCACCGGCGGCGCCGGAATGACCGGCGCCGCGACGCGGAGTCTAGCGGTCGCTGTGATGCGCCCTGGCTTTCAGGCCGGCGGCGCGGATTTCCGACAATGATGCGCGCGGCGTCAGCGCTTCCGGGTCCAGCTTCACCTCGATGATCGCCGGCCGGTTGGCGGCCTGCGCCCGCTTGAACGCCTCGGCGAAATCCTCGGTGCGTTCCACCGTCTCGCCATGGCCGCCGAAGGCGCGGGCATAGGCGGCGAAATCGGGATTCACCAGCTGCGTGCCGCTGACGCGGCCGGGATAGTCGCGCTCCTGGTGCATGCGGATGGTGCCGTACATGCCGTTATTCACCACCACCACGATGATGTTCACGCCATACTGCATGGCGGTGGCGAATTCCTGCCCCGTCATCAGGAAGCAGCCGTCGCCGGCGAAGGCCACCACCGTGCGCTGCGGGTTGGTCAGCTTGGCGGCAACCGCGGCCGGCACGCCATAGCCCATCGAGCCCGAGGTCGGCGCCAGCTGGCTGGTATGCCGGCGATAGCGGTGGAAGCGATGGATCCAGGTGGCGTAGTTGCCGGCGCCGTTGCAGAACACCGCATCGGCCGGCAGCGTGTCGGTCAGCCAGCGCATGATGCTGGTCATCTGGATATTGCCCGGCGACACCACCGGGGCCTGCCATGCCTCGTAATCGGCGCGCGCCTGCTTGGTTCCGGCGGCCCAGGCCCGGCCATCCACCGGGCCGATCTTCTGCAGCGCGGCGGCAAAGGCGGCGGCGGAGGCATGGATCGGCAGGTCGGCGGTATAGACGCGGTTCAGTTCCTCGGCGCCGGCATGCACATGCACCAGCGTCTGGCCCGGCACCGGAATGTCGATCATGGTGTAGCCGCCGGTCGCCATCTCGCCCAGCTTGGACCCCATCACCAGCAGCAGGTCGGCTTCCTTGATCCGCGCCTGCAGCTTCGGATTGATGCCGATGCCGACATCGCCCACGTAATTCGGCCAGTCATTGTCGATGTAGTCCTGGCGGCGGAACACCGCGCCGACCGGCAGGTTGGAGGCGCCGGCCCAGGCCTGCACCTGCTCGCGCACGCGTTCGCTCCAGCCCGAGCCGCCGACGATCATCATCGGCCTCTTCGCTGCCTGCAGCATGGATTTCAGCCGCGCCATCTGCTCGTCCGAGGGATGCGCCTCGGCCGGGGTCGCCCGCTTGCCGTCGCCGCATTCCACCTCCTCGGTCAGCATGTCTTCCGGCAGCGCCAGCACCACCGGCCCGCGCCGGCCCGACATCGCCACGCTGAAGGCGCGGCTGATGAATTCGGGGATGCGGCGGGCATCGTCGATCTCGGCCACCCATTTGGCCATCTGGCCGAACATGCGGCGATAGTCGATTTCCTGGAAGGCCTCGCGCTCCATCATGTCGCGGCCGACCTGGCCGATGAACAGGATCATCGGCGTGGAATCCTGGTAGGCGACATGCACGCCGGCTGAGGCATTGGTGGCGCCGGGGCCACGCGTGACCATGCAGATGCCGGGCTTGCCCGTGGTCTTGCCATAGGCGTCGGCCATCATCGCCGCGCCGCCTTCCTGGCGGCAGATCACGAAGCGCATGGCATTGGCATGGTCATGCAGGCCGTCGAGCACGTTGAGGAAGCTCTCGCCGGGCACGCCGAACATGGTGTCGACGCCCTGGATGCGCAACTGCTCGACCAGGATATGACCGCCTGTACGTTTCATGACTCTGACTCTCTTGTTGTGTTGGTCTGACTGAGGGAAGGCTGTCGTTTTTTTCAGCGTTTGATCGGCGCGAAGGAGGCCGGGGTCATCAGGCGGTTTTCCTGCGCCGCCAGGTTGCCGGCCTCGGCGCTGCGGCGCAGATAATCCTGCCATTCCGGGTCGGCCTGCATGGCGACGCGTTTCGTCTCGCGGTCGGCGGCGCTCTCATAGGCCCAGATATGGGTATAGGTGTTGATCGGTCCGGTTTCGGTGATCAGGAAGGCGAAGGGCTCGCCGAGATGGCGTTTCTGCGCCTTGAGGCCGTATTGCTCATAAAGATCGAGCTGCGGCTTCAGCCGGCCGGGCCGGCAGGTATAGGTGCGGACATCGAGCAGCATTTTTCCGGTTTCCTCTCGATAATGCGCAGGACACTAGGCAAGCCTGTCTGGCCTCGCAAGGCATACTGGAAGGCCGGTGCCGAATAACGGCCAGCGCCGCGCGCGGGTCATACTTTCCGCGCATGACATCATGCCGAAACCGGCATTTCAGGTCGGGCGTAACGGCGCGCCGGTGGCATGCTGCACTGCCATACAGGCTTTCGCCCCGCCTTGCCCGCGCGCCGGAATCCCGTCATAAGCAGGCACAAGATCAAGGGGAGGCAAGCATGCAGATCGCCGCGCGCATGTCACGGCTGGGCTCGGAAAGCGCCTTCGAGGTGCTGGCCCGCGCGAAAGCCCTGGAAGCCCAGGGCAAGAGCATCATCAATCTCGGCATCGGCCAGCCCGACTTCCCCACCCCGCCCCATGTGGTCGAGGCCGCGATCAAGGCCCTGCGCGACGGCCATCATGGCTATACGCCGGCCAACGGCATCCTGCCCCTGCGCGAAGCCGTCTGCGCCGACATCGCGCAGCGTTACAAGACCACCGTCTCGCCCGACCGCATCGTGATCGTGCCCGGCGGCAAGGTGACCATGGCCACCGCGATCATGATGTTCGGCGAACCCGGCGCCGAGATCATGTATCCCGATCCCGGTTTCCCGATCTATGAAAGCTTGGTCAACTTCACCGGCGCCAAACTGGCCGGCTATCCGCTGCTCGAGAAGAACGGCTTCGCCTTCCGCGCCGACGACCTGCTCTCCCGCATCACGCCGGCCACGCGGCTGCTGATCGTCAATTCGCCGGCCAATCCCACCGGCGGCGTGGCGCCGGCGGAAGAAGTGCGGAAACTGGTCGAAGGGCTGCAGCGTTTCCCCCATGTCGCCATCATGGCCGACGAGATCTACTCCCGCCTGGTGCTGGATGGCGATGGCGCCTATGCCAGCTTCATCCCCTATCTCGACCGGTTGCAGGACCGCCTGATCATCCTGGAAGGCTGGTCGAAGACCTATGCCATGACCGGCTGGCGGCTTGGCTGGGGCCTGTGGCCGGCCGGCCTGGCCGAACTGGCCACCAAGCTGGCAATCAACACCCATTCCTGCGTCAACGCCGCCACCCAGTATGCCGGCATCGCCGCCCTGCAGGGCCCGCAGGATGCCGTGGAGCAGATGCGACTGGCCTTCCGCCGCCGCCGCGATCTCTGCGTCGCCGGGCTGAACCGGATTCCCGGCCTGAGTTGCATCAGGCCGGAAGGCGCCTTCTACGCCTTCCCGAATATCACCGGCACCGGCTTGACCGCGCGGCAGATGCAGGATGGACTGCTGGAACAGGCCGGGGTGGCCACCATTGCCGGCACCAGTTTCGGCCAGCATGGCGAAGGCTATCTCCGGCTCTCCTTCGCCGCCTCGGATGAAGCCATATCGGAAGCGTTGCAGCGCATCGCAAACTACCTAGGCCAGAACAAGCCGAAACATTAGGCAAAATTCAGCCTTATTTTTAATCAAATAGGTCAGTTTATATGCAAATACAGCCCAAACCCTATCCACAGCCCCCACCCGTCGGCGGGAATCCAGCACGTTAAGCCTCCGTTAATACTGGCACAAAGCGTGCATACTCCCACCCGTCTTTCAAATCTGGCCAAAAAAGCGTTGTCGCACCCATGAAAAAGATCGAAGCCATCATCAAGCCCTTCAAGCTCGACGAAGTGAAGGAGGCCCTCCACGAGATCGGCCTGCAGGGTCTGACCGTGACCGAAGCCAAGGGCTTCGGCCGCCAGAAGGGCCATACCGAGCTCTACCGTGGCGCCGAATACGTCGTCGACTTCCTGCCCAAGGTGAAGATCGAGGTGGTGCTGGACGACGCCATGGTCGAAAAGGCCGTCGAGGCGATTACCCAGGCCGCTCGCACCGGCCGCATCGGCGATGGCAAGATTTTCATCTCCACGGTCGAAGACGTGATTCGCATCCGCACCGGCGAAAAGGGCGCGGAAGCAGTCTGACGGCGGGACAGTACATCCCGCCACTCCACCTCATCGAGTAACCCCGCGCGCGGGGCCTCCTCAGTGAGTCTTACCAACCCAGGGAAGAAGCAGCAGGAAAAACAGCCATGGCTGATGCAAAATCCATTGTGAAGCAGTTGAAGGAAAAGGACGCCAAGTACGTCGACTTCCGGTTCACCGACCCACGCGGCAAGTGGCAGCATGTCGCTTTCGACATCACCATGTGCGACGAGGCGACCCTGAAGGAAGGCATCATGTTCGACGGTTCGTCGATCGCCGGCTGGAAGGCGATCAACGAGTCCGACATGCTGCTGAAGCCGGACCTCGACTCCCTCACCTTCGACCCCTTCGCCGCCCAGACCACCGCGATCCTGTTCTGCGACGTGCTGGAGCCGCATGAAGGCACCCCGTATAACCGCTGCCCGCGTTCGATCGCCAAGGCTGCCGAGGCCTTCGTGAAGTCGAGCAAGGTCGGCGACGTCGCCTATTTCGGCCCGGAAGCCGAGTTCTTCGTGTTCGACGACGTCCGCTTCAAGACCTCGATGAACGAGACCTTCGTCTACCTCGACGACATTGAGGGCGACTACAACTCGGGCAAGGTCTACGAAGGCGGCAACATGGGCCACCGCGCCCCGATCAAGGGCGGCTATTTCCCGGTCGCCCCGCTGGATCAGGGCGGCGACCTGCGCTCGGAGATGCTGTCCACCATCGCCGCGATGGGCGTGACGGTCGAAAAGCACCACCACGAGGTGGCGAACAGCCAGCACGAGCTGGGCATCAAGTTCGCCACGCTGCTGAAGTCGGCCGACGGCATGCAGATCTATAAGTACTGCGTGCACAACGTCGCCCATGCCTGGGGCAAGACCGCGACCTTCATGCCGAAGCCGATCAAGGGCGACAACGGCTCGGGCATGCACGTCCACCAGTCGATCTGGAAGGGTGGCAAGCCGCTCTTCGCCGGCAACAAGTATGCCGGCCTGAGCGAGCTGGCGCTGTTCTACATCGGCGGCATCATCAAGCACGCCAAGGCGCTGAACGCCTTCACCAACCCGCTGACCAACAGCTACAAGCGCCTGATCCCCGGCTTCGAGGCTCCCGTGCTGCTCGCCTATTCGGCGCGCAACCGCTCGGCCTCCTGCCGCATCCCGTTCGGCGCCGGCGAGAAGGCCAAGCGCGTCGAGGTCCGCTTCCCCGATCCGGGCGCGAACCCCTACCTGGCCTATGCCGCCATGCTGATGGCCGGCCTCGATGGCATCAAGAACAAGATCCATCCCGGCCAGGCCATGGACAAGAATCTCTATGACCTGCCGCCGGAAGAGCTGAGCAAGGTGCCGCAGGTTTGCGGTTCGCTGCGCGAGGCGCTCGAGAGCCTGGACAAGGACCGCGCCTTCCTGAAGGCCGGTGGCGTGTTCAACGACGACTTCATCGACGCCTACATGGAGCTGAAGTGGGAAGAGGTGTACGCCTTCGAGCATACCCCGCACCCGATCGAATTCTCCATGTACTACTCGGTCTGAGTCTTTACCGACTTCCCTGGGCCCGCGGCCTTACCGCCGAGTGTCCAACGAGCCCCGCCGGTTGCTGCCGGCGGGGCTTTTCTTTTGCCTGCCGCGGCGGCGGCGGCCCAGCCCCCTTGACCGGCCCGGGCCGCCCGACCACACTCCGCGCCGATGAGCAGCCCCGTGATTTTATCCCGCCGCGACGACACCGCCGTCCACCTGGCGCCGATCCTGGTTTTTGTCGTCGCGGTGAGCTGCTGCTTCGGCGTCGCCATGCTGGCGCCGCGTCTGCTCGACGTGGCCGACGGGCACGCGGAGTACGCGGTCTGCCTGAGCTGCGCCGCCGGCCCGCTGTTCGTCGGCGCCGGCCTCGCCATCGCCCA
>NZ_JANLJJ010000069.1 GCF_029255545.1 Ferrovibrio sp.
CCGGCCGTCTGGCTGAGCCGCAGGACGATGTCCGACAGACGCTCGGCCATGCGGTTGGTATCGTCCTTCAGGCGACGGAAAGCGCCATCGTAATTCCCGGTGATGCGGCGATCGAGCCGGCCATCGGCCATGGCGCCCAGCACGGTGCCAAGCTCGCCGATCATGCCCTCGACGGCGGCGGCCAGCCGGTTGATACCCTGGGCAATGGCGAGATAGAGGCCATCCTTGCCGTCTTCCGACAAACGGCGCGCCACGTCGCCGGCCGCCACCGCGCCGACCAGATCGGCGATCTCGCGGGCCGCCACCTGCTCCTGCGCCTCGCGGGCCACGCGGCGTTTTTCCGATTCATTGCGCTGGTGCTCGATTTCGGCCTCGGCATCGCGGCGCGCGATCATGCCATCCTTGAACACCTGCAGGGCACGGGCCATCTCGCCCACTTCGTCGCGATATTCGGCGCCGGTGACCACGACATCCAGATCGCCATCGGCGAGGCCGCGCATTGTCGTCGTCATCGCCTGCACCGGACGCACCACGGTGCGCCGGATCATCGCCACGGCAACGACGATCACCAGCAGCAGCACCGCCAGGCCGATGGCGGAAATCTCCACCAGCCGCATGAAAGCCAGATCCTGGGCCTGGTTGCGGCGGGCGAGATCGGCGCGCTCGGCATCGCGCATCTCGCCCAGGGCGGCGCGGATCTCATCCATCTGGCCCTTGCTGAGCGGCGAACGCAGCGTGCGCAGGGCGGATTCGCGGCGGGTTTCGTCCTTCAGGCGGGTGACCGCCGTTTCGGCGAATTTGAGCTGCCAGTCGACGATGCGGCTGGTCGCCTGGGCCAGGCGCTCCTGCTGTTCGGTGTCGCCGGCGGTGAGGGTTTTCAGTTCCTCCAGCAACCGGGTGCTGGCCTCGCGACCGAGCTTCACGGTGTCGAGATGGCTTTCGTCTTCCGACAGCGCGAAGCCGCGCACGGCGGTTTCCTGGTCCGACATCGCCTGGGCCAGGCCGGCCAGGGCATCGAGCAGGCGGAAGCTTTCGGCGGTTTCCTGCTGGGCGCGCTCCAGGAAACGCACATTCTGGTAAGCCAGCCCGGCCACCGCCAGCAGCAGCAGCAGGATCGCGACGAAGGCGGCGGAGACCCGGAGGGAAATGCTCAGGCGGCGCATGGGCTTATATCCGGACGGGAAGAGGCGGAAAACGGAACGGCCTGGCATCGTCTGCCGGCGCAATATTTCGGATATACATGCACACCGCCCGTTTTTCAGTTTTTGACTTGAGATTTACTTCCAAGCCGCAGATTGATGTCTTTGTCCGATGCCGCAATTCAGGGGCCGCCGGCCGTCAGGACGTGCCGGGCCGACCGGATATCGCTGCCAAATGCCCTGGTTTTCTGCCCCCGACTGCCGCCCCTGCTGCTCCGTGACCGGAGCGAACCCCCAAGTAGTAACGGCCGCAATATCAAGGCGCAAGCTGGCTTAGTGGCCGGCTCCATTACACTTTAAGTAGAGATAAAATATTCGCGCCCAAAAATGCGGCATTTTTCAGTAATGATCCCGGCTGGCTGGCCGAGGCCGGTGGCTTTCCCAGAAAAACCCCGGATGGGGTCTTCCGGGCGAAGTCTGGCGAATGAAGCCTGGCGGATAAGGCCTGGCCGCCGGCCTCGACCGGCACTGCAAGCTTGACGGGGGGCCGATCATCCCTATGATGCGCGCGCCCTCCCCGGCTCCTCACCGGGGGGATCGGCATTCCTTGCATGGACGGGTCGTCGTGGCTGCCTTCCCCTCATGCGCCGAATTCAGGACTACATGAATGACCAAGCGTCAGGAATCCAAGTACAAGATTAACCGCCGCCTCGGCGAAAACCTCTGGGGCCGCGCCAAGAGCCCGCTGAACAAGCGCGAATATCCGCCGGGTCAGCACGGCCAGAAGCGCAAGAAGCCGACCGATTACGGCACCCAGCTGATGGCCAAGCAGCGCCTGAAGGGCTACTACGGCAACATCACCGAGAAGCAGTTCCGCCGCGCCTATGCGGAAGCGAACCGTCGCCGCGGCGACACCTCGGAGAACCTGATCGGCCTGCTCGAGCGCCGCCTGGATGCCGTGGTCTACCGCATGAAGGTGGTGGCGACCGTGTTCGCCGCGCGCCAGTTCGTCAGCCATGGCCATATCGCCGTCAACGGCCGCCGCGTCACCATCCCGAGCTACCAGATCAAGGTCGGCGACGTGATCGAAGTGCGCGGCGCCGCGAAGGATTATCCCTTCGTGCTGGAAGCCGTGAAGTCGAGCGAGCGCGACGTGCCCGACTATATCGACATGGACCAGGGCAAGCTGAAGGCCACGTTTACCCGCGTGCCGCTGCTGGCCGACGTGCCCTACCCGGTCAAGATGGAACCGAACATGGTGGTCGAGTTCTACTCGCGCTAAGCAGTCCGTCTTTTCGGCGCTTCATACCGCACACGAAAAGGCCGCTCGAAAGAGCGGCCTTTTTTGTTGCGTGAATTTTCCTGCCGCCTATTCCGCGGCTTGGCGCGGCGCCGTCTGGGGCGCGTCTTCCCGGCGCCAGCGCAGCGCGACGTCGTGCAGCATGTCGAGCATCG
>NZ_JANLJJ010000070.1:0-20114 GCF_029255545.1 Ferrovibrio sp.
ACCACCCTGCTGGCCGACCTAATCCCGCTGCTGGTGGCGCGCGGCCTGCGCATCTCGACGATCAAGCATGCGCATCATGAATTCGATGTCGACAAGCCGGGCAAGGATTCCTATCGCCACCGCGAAGCTGGCGCGACGGAAGTGCTGATCAGTTCGGCCAGGCGGTTCGCTCTGATGCACGAGCATCGCGGTACGGCCGAGCCGACGCTGGACGATCTGGTGGCGCGCCTGAGTGCTGTCGATCTCGTGCTGGTGGAAGGCTTCAAACACGAGCGCCACGCCAAGATCGAGGTCTGGCGCAGCGAAGTGGGCAAACCGATGCTGCAGCCGAATGACCCGAACGTGATCGCGGTGGCCAGCGACCAGCCCGTGCCGGGTTTGGCCGTGCCGGTGCTGGATGCCAATGTTCCGGTGCAGATCGCCGATTTCATCATCGACTGGATGGCCCGGCCGGCTGTTGGCGGAGCGCGTCGTGGCGCAGCTGAGTGATGACTGCTTCGCCCATGGCGGCGCGCTGATGCGGCTGGACGATGCGCTGGCCGAGCTTGGCCAGCGTTTGACACCTGTTGCGGCCACTGAAACGCTGCCCCTGCAGGATTGCCGCGGCCGTGCGCTGGCCCAGCCGCTTGAGGCCTGGGTTTCTGTGCCGCCGCGCGACAATTCCGCGGTCGATGGCTATGCGGTGTATTTCGACGATCTTTCGTCCGATGCGGAAACCGTGCTGCCGGTCATCGGCCGCGCCGCCGCCGGGCATCCCTTCGCGGGTTCGCAACCGCATGGCACTGCCGTGCGCGTGCTGACTGGGGCCGTCATGCCCGAAGGGCAGAACGGTGCGCCGGACACGGTGATGATGCAGGAAGACTGCCGGCTGGAGGGCGAACGCGTCATCATCCGGCCGGGCATCAAACGTGGCGCCAATCGTCGCCTGGCTGGCGAGGATGTGCGCAGCGGCGAGGCCGTGCTGTCGGCCGGGCGCATTCTGGGGCCGGCCGAACTGGCATTGGCGGCGGCTGCCGGGCATGCCGTGCTGAATGTCTACCGACCGCTGCGTGTGGCTTTGCTGTCCACCGGCGACGAAGTACATCCGGCCGGCGGGCCGCTGCCGCCAGGCGGCATCTACGATGCCAACCGCCCGCTGCTCTCGGCATTGCTGGCGCAGGCTGGCTGCAATGTGACCGATCTTGGCATCCAGCCCGATCGCCGGGATCATCTGATCCGGATTTTTGCCGAAGCCGCTGAATCCCATGATGCCGTGATCAGCTCTGGTGGCGTGTCGACCGGTGACGAGGATCACGTCAAGGCCGCCATCGAGGCCAGTGGCAGCCTGCATTTCTGGCGACTGGCGATCAAGCCGGGCCGGCCGGTGGCTTTGGGCCAGATCAATCGCGTGCCGTTTTTCGGCCTGCCGGGCAACCCGGTGGCGGCGATGCTGACCTTCTGCTTTTTCGCCAGGCCGCTGCTGTTGCAACTGGGCGGTGCCACGCCAGCGCCGCTGCGCAGCTATCCGGTAATGTCCGGCTTCAGCTACAAGAAAAAATCCGACCGGCGCGAATGGGTGCGGGTTTCGCTGGTGGCCGATGGCGCTGGCAATTGGCGGGCCGAAAAATACCCCGTTGATGGTGCCGGTGTGATCACTTCGCTGACGCGCACCGATGGGCTGGTCGAACTGGCGGAAGACGTTACCTTGCTGCGGCCTGGCGACAGCGTAGCCTATTATCCTTATGCCGCGCTTCAGCTTTAGGGTTTTCCCGGAGAAGATCCGGCTTGCCTGAGGATATGCTCGGCCCGCAATCCTTCTGAATAGCCAGGCGTCTCGATGATTGGCGCTACGGCATCCCCGAGGACGAAGGTGAAGCCGACGGCCACGGCGGTCGAAACATCGTCGTGGCTGGTTGCATCGCTCAGAATGCACTCCATGCGATGCAGGCCAGCCCGCTTGGTGAAGGATGACAGCATCTGGAAGCGTTTGGCCATGTCGGTTTCATCCAGCGGCATCCAGGTTTCGAAGCCATGGCAACCGCTTCCCGCGTACAGGTCGATCAGCCGGAAGTCCGGCGCGACCCGCAGGACGCGGGTGCCGCTGAACGGCTGGATATAGGCCATGACTTCCGCGATGCGGCTGGCCGGCGTTCCCGCAGGAATGCTGTGCACGGCCATGCCGATGAATTTGGTCAGGCCGCTCGGAACTTCCTTTAGTCTGGCAAAATACACGTCGCGTAATTTGGATGTAGCCAGGGTCTCATATGTCACCGGCATCACCACAACGCCCTTATGGTTGGATGTCAGCATCCGATGCAGCCCGAGCAGGCTGGTCGTCAGGATATAACGGTCAAGCTGGAACGGTAATTCGGCTGGATTATCGAGGAAGGGATCGTTGATGCTGTGCGCAGGTCTGCCGCTGGGGGTGTGGATGGCTGTGGTTTCGTAGTGAGTGAATTGCTGGCGCTTGAGGTTGAAACTCGGCTGGAAACCGGCCTGGCATTCCTTGAGGAAAGCCGCAATGGTCTTTTTCTGAAACAATCCGGCCAGAGACTGGTCCAGATCGGCGAGGTCGGGGCCAGCCCCTGTCACCCTGAGTGCTGTGGCATTGCGCTCCGGGTCGGCCTCTGCGCCGTGATGAAAGAAAGTAACGCCGTCATCCTCGGTGTTTTCGCCAGCGGTACTGTTGCGAACATATTCGACCAGATCCTGCAGGGAGTTAATCTTCTGCATAACCAGACTGCGATCCACTTCCGCTACAGTGGACGAAACGATTATCTCATTGGTTGGCAGTTCCCCGATCGCCAGTTTCTGGATTTCGTCGGCGATGACCTTGGCCTTGAAGGCAGCCTCTTGCCGGCCAAGCCTGGTGAATAGGATCAGGAAAGTTTCGTCATCGACCTTGTAATAGGCATCGGTAATATCAAGGCGACGTTTAAAGACGCTTTCGACAAGCAGGAATATCTGCTCAGACCGTTGCGGCCATTCGTTGCCGAGCTGGTTGCGGATGCCACTGAGACCAATCAACTGCAATGTCCCGGCAGGTAATTTGTCGGGCAGCGAAGCAGCCTGCAGCGGAATCCTGCCTCTGTCCTGCGGGGCAACCGGCTTTCCGGGAGATTTTCGCGCCTGTGCGGGCTCATCCTCGCCGAAGAGGAAATTGCTCAGGGAGCCCAGCAAGGTTTTTTGTGGCGGATTAGGCATTGTCCTCGGCCATGCGCAACTCCTGTCAGCTTTTTTGTAATTATGATGCAGGCATGCCAAGGGTTGCTACTAGGTAATAAAATAAATGATTTAGGCGCATGGCGCGAGAATTGTCCGCCGCGGCCCTGTGCGGATGCACAACGAAAAAAGCCGGCGGGAATTCCGCCGGCTTAATACGTATGTATTCTAACAATGATCAGAGGATCGTCGGATTTGGTGCGTCGCCGTAAACCGCCTTCGGGTCGAAGGTTTTTTCCTTCTCCTCGTAGGTCAGCTCAACGGGCTTGTCGGTTTCTGCCTGGCCGGTCGGCACCGAGCGGTAGAAACAGGAGCGGAAGCCGACATGGCAGGAGGCATCACCCTCAACCCGCACGCGCAGCCAGACAGCATCCTGATCGTCGTCGATGCGCATCTCGACCACCTTCTGCACCAGGCCGGAAGTGGCGCCTTTGTGCCACAGCACCTTGCGGCTGCGGCTGTAGTAATGCGCTTCGCCGGTCTCGATGGTGCGCTTCATCGCTTCGGCATTCATATAGCCCAGCATCAGCACCTCGCCGGTATCGGCCTGGGTGGTGACACAGGGCAGCAGGCCCTCGGCGTCGAATTTCGGCGCCAGTTCGTTGCCTTCCTCGACCTGCTCGATAGAGATGCGTTTGGCGAACACGGGTTTAACTCCTGTGGCGGCTGGCGGAACGGGCCGTGGCGGCCTGATTGCTCTTCCGATCGTGGCCGTTATATATCGTTGGGGGGCGGTTCCATCAAGCCAAGCTGCCCGGAAAGCCATGCTGAACGCTCTGTATAACGAGAAAATCCTTAATTTTGCGGCACATATCGGTCAGGCCGAGCCTCTGGCGGCGCCTGATGCGACAGTGACCCATCACAGCCCGCTCTGCGGCAGCCGCATCACCGTCGAGCTCACCCTGGGCCCGGATGGCCGGGTGACCGGCTACGGCCAGCAGGTCCGGGCCTGCGCCCTGGGGCAGGCCTCGGCCTCGATTTTCGGCCGCCATGTGGTGGGGCAGGATGCCGCCACCCTGCGTGAGCTGAATGGCATCATGCGGGCGATGCTGAAGGAAAACGGCCCGCCGCCCGGGCCGGATTTTGCCGGTGGAGCATTCCGGGACCTGGAAGTGCTGGTACCGGTGCGTGAGCACAAGGCGCGGCACAATGCCGTGCTGCTGCCTTTCGAGGCGGTGGTGAAGGCAATCGACCAGATCGAGGCGGCGCGCCAGAAGGCCTAGATCAGGCGGCCTTCAGCTCGGCCTCGGCCACGCCGCGGATCAGCGCGATCATGCCGTTCAGGCCGTTGATCCGGTTCGAGGTGATATTTTCCCACACGCCGATGCGCTGCAGGAAATCCGGCGGATTGTCGACGATCTCGCGCGGCGTGCGGCCGGAATAGACTTTCAGCAGCAGGGCGATCAGGCCGGCCACGATCTCGGATTCGCTGCTGGCCTGGTAATGGACGCGGCCATCACGCGCTTCGCCATGTAGCCAGGCCCGGTTGATGCAGCCCTTTACCCGCCACTCGTCGGTGCGGAACTGCTCGGGATAGGGCGGCAGGGCGCGGCCGAGGTCGATCAGGAAGCGATAGCGATCCATCCAGTCGTCGAAGGTGCTGAAATCCTCGACGATTTGCTCCTGAACATCCTTGATGCTCTCGCTCATGATGCCACTCGCCAGTTGGTCTGGCCGGCCTTGTCTTCCAGCAGGATGCCGCGGGCGGCCAACTGGTCGCGGATGCGATCGGATTCCGCCCAGTCCTTGCGGGCGCGGGCGGCCTTGCGAGCCTCGATCAGGGCCTCGATCTCGGTCACGTCGATATCAGCATTCACGTCGCCCTTCAGCCAGGCGGCCGGATCCTGCTGCAGCAGGCCGAGCAGCCAGCCGGCGGCCAGCAATTCGCCTTTCAGGCGGGCTTTCTCGGCGGCATCCGTGGCCTTGTTGGCGGCATTGGCGATCTGGTGCAGTTCGGCCAGCGCCCTAGGCGTGTTCAGGTCGTCGGCCAGGGCGGCGAGGAAGGTTTCCGGCGCACGGGTGACGGATGGCTTCACATCCTTGAGCCCATCCAGAGCCCGGTACAGACGATCCAGCTGTGCCCTGGCTTCGCGCAGGCCGGCCTCGGTCCAGTCCAGCGGCTGCCGGTAATGGGCCGACAGCAATGCAAGGCGGATGGCCTCGCCGGGCGCCTGTTTCAGCAGGTCATGCACCAGCAACACGTTGCCGATCGACTTCGACATCTTCTCGGATTCGATATTGACGAAGCCGTTATGCATCCAGTAGCGGCTGAACAGCCGGCCGCCATGGGCGCAGGTGCTCTGCGCGATCTCGTTCTCGTGATGCGGAAAGATCAGGTCGTGGCCGCCGCCATGGATGTCGATGGTTCCGGTCCCGAGATTCTGCTCGATCATCGCCGAGCATTCGATATGCCAGCCCGGCCGGCCGCGGCCCCAGGGGCTGTCCCAGCCCGGCAGGTCAGGGGGCGAGGGTTTCCACAACACGAAATCCGCCGGGTCGCGCTTGTAGGGTGCCACGTCAATGCGGGCACCGGCGATCATGTCGTCGCGGTCGCGCCGCGACAGGCGGCCGTATTCGGCGAATGAGGGCACGTTGAAGAGTACATGGCCCTCGGCCTCATAGGCATGGCCATTGGCGATCAGCCGCTCGATCATGCCGGTGATGGCGCCGATATGCTGGGTCACCTTGGGTTCGATGCGGGGCGGCAGGGCGCCGAGCGCGGCCATGTCCTGGCTGTAAATCGCATGATAGCGTTCGGTGATGGTGCCGATCGGCACGCCTTGGGCTTTCGCCGCGGCATTGATCTTGTCGTCGACGTCGGTGACGTTGCGCACATAGATCACGTTCGGATAGGCCTGCTGCAGCAGTCGATAGAGCGTGTCGAACACCACCACGGGGCGTGCATTGCCGATATGGGCGTAATTATAGACCGTCGGGCCGCAGACATACATCGTCACCCGCTGCGGATCCTGCGGGACGAAAAGCTCTTTCTGACGGGCGAGGGTATTGTAAATCTGTATCTGCATGGTCGGACCTGTCCAGAGGCCGGACTATAGGCGATGCTGCCTGAATCGCAACCGGCCGGCAGGCGATTCCGCCGGCCGGCCGGTTGGAAATCCGCGGAAACAGCCCGATTCTCGGGTTACCGCAGGTAGTTGACCAGCGACAGGGACAGGCTGTCGCGCGTGATCACATAGCTGGCTTCCAGCGATGTCTGCAGGTTCTTGATATTCACCGATACCTCGGAAATGTCGGCATTCTCGATCCGGCCGATACGGGTCCTGAGCACGTCGATCGAACGGTTGTGGCGGTCCACGATTTCATTGAGCTGCTGCTGCTTGTAGCCGTTGCGCGAAGCGATCGATTTCAGCTCGGCCAGCGCGGTGCTCAACTGTGAGCGGGCATCGTCCACGCGCAGCTGGTAGTTCGCCGAATTGGTGGTGATATCGGCCGTGGCATCGCGGAAACGGATGATGGAGTCGATCAGGCGCTGAAACCCGGCTTCGCCGGCCGAGACGCCGTAACTGATCTGCTCGCTGTCATCCGAATACAGCGTCGTGCCGGTCGTGTCGTAGAAATCATCGTATGTGCCCGGCGCCGTGGCTGTCGGGTTCATGTAGAAGTCGGTATCCGCGGCGTAGTTGCCGGCAGGGAAGGTAACCGGGACCGTAACCGCCGTATAGGCGGTGTAGTTCACATTGGGGACGTCGCCGGCGGGATAGGCCGTGGGCAGGTTGGAAATCTGCCCATTGATCGGATTGTCGGTGTAGTTGGTGCCGGCAAACAGGAAGCGGTCGCCATCCTTGGTCTGCAGTAGGCTGCCAATGCGGTCGAGCAGGACGTTGGCCTGGACCCTTGGCGCCGACGTGGTGGCGAAGAAGGTGTCCCGGTTTTTGATCATCGTTTCCTGCGCCTCGGTGCCGATATCGATGATCTCTTCGATGGTCAGGGCATAGAGGTTGACGCGGTTCTGGACGGTCTGCACCCCGGACATGTAATTGTTGACGGTGCCGAGTTCGGATTTCAGCTGCCCGAGTTCAAGGGCGCGCTGCGACACGCCGATCAGGCCGTCTGCATAGCGGCCGGAAGCGAGCTGCTGGTTCTGCCTGGCCAGTTGCAGGTTAAGCAGGCGGATGTTGCGGGTGACATCCAACTGGTTGGCATACTGGCTGTTACCGGTGACGGCGACCATGATTACCTCCCGATACTTACGAGCACGTCGAACATCGACGTGATGGTGTTCATCACATTGGCAAGCGCGGCATAATTGTTCTGCAGCACTTGGAGCTGCGCGAGCTCGTCGTCGATATTCACGCCGGTCAGGTTCCGAAGCTTCAGGTCCAGGGCGTGTGTCTGGCGTTCAGCCGTATCGCGGTTGCTTTCATTGTCAGCGGCGGCGCGGGCCTGGTAGGCGAGGACGGCGTTGGCGAGACCGAAGATGTTGACGCTGGTAATGGTCAGGCCGTTCGGGTCCGTGGCCGAGCGGTTGATATTCGCCGCGGTGAGCGTGGTATTCCGCAGCGCCTGCTGCACGGCGCCAGCCACCGAGGAGTCCACCGTGCTGGGCGTGGCGGCAATGGTGGCTTCAACGATGATCTTGCCGGCTTCGTCTGGCGGCGTTGCCAGCGGCGAGCTGAAGTCGAAGAATGTCGCCCCGTAAGCCGTGTTGACCACATCGGCCAGGTTGGCGGCGAAGCTGTCGAGCTGGTTGAAGAACTTCGTCATGGCGCCGACATTCGGGTCGGTATCGGCCAGGCCGGTGGTTGTGGCGTCGAGATAGTCCAGCGACGCGCGTACCGAGCCGTTCTGGAAACCAAGATTCAGGTTGCTGGTACCGCCCTGCGTGAAAATGCCGGGCGGCGTGCCGGTCGCCTGGTATTCGAACTGCTGCGCCACGGTGCCAACGATCTGGACGCCGCCATCGGTATAGACGAACAATTCGCCACGATCGTTGATCACGGTCCGGATGCCGATCTTGTCGGCCAGCTTGATGACTTCCGCATCGCGCAGATCTTCCAGGTCGCCGACCGGGTTGCCGCCGGAGCCTTGCGAGGTGATCTGCGTGTTCAGCTTCGCGATCTGCAGGGCCGCTTCGTTGACCACGTCAAGGTCAATGACCAGGTTTTCCTGGGCGCGGTTCTGCAGTTCCGACTGCAGGCCGTTCAGCCGGCGGATTTCCGCGGTCAGTTCGCTGGCGCGCTGCACCAGCAGGCTCTTGGTTGCGGTATCTTCCGGCGTGGCTTCCAGCTGTTTCCAGGCATCCTCGAACCGGGTCAGCATGGCCAGCAGGGTCGGCTGATCGCCGGTCGTGTTGGTGGCGTCCAGCGTTTCGGCCAGTTCCTTGGTATAGGTGAGCTGCTGTTCAAGGCGACCATAATCGCCGGTGATCCTGTACAGGTCCTGCTGGATTTCCGGCGCGGCGACGCGGGTGATGCTGGCGATCAGCGCGGCGGCCGGCAGGCCGTCCGTGATCGGCGTGGTCAGCGTGCTGACCTTGCGGCTGTAATCCGGGTTCTGTGCGTTGGCCACGTTGCCGGAAACGAGGCGCGTCTGACTCTGCAGCGTCTGGAGGCCGATAACGGCGGTATTGAGAGCGGCGCTGAGCGACATGGGTTAAATCCTTTTCCGGCTTGCGGCGGCGCCTTCTGCGCCGCCGGTGCTGGCTGGTGACCGCCGGACGGGATCGCCCGGCGGTCAGCTCAGTTAACGACGGATATTGATGGTCTCCTGCAGCAGTTCGTCGGCCGCCGTGATCAGCCTGGCATTGGCCGAGTAGGTGCGCTGGGCGACGATCAGCTTGGAGAATTCCTCCGCGATATCGACATTCGAGCCTTCGATGGCGGCCGAGACATAGTCACCGGCGCCGCTCGATCCGGATTGCGACAGCACGGCGGAGCCCGAGCTCGGCGTCTCGACGAAGGCGTTGCCGGCCACGCGGTCGAGCTCAGTGGGATCGCGGAACCTGGCCACCGGGATCTGGTAGAACTGCTTGACGTTGCCGTTGTCGAAGGTGACCGAGACGAAGCCGTCCTGATCGATACTGAGGTTCTTGAAGTTGCCCTGCGGCACGCCATTCTGGCTGAAATTGTTCAGCGTCAGGGTGTCGCCGGCATATTGCGTGGTGCCGATCGAGTTGCCGTAAGACCCGAGGTCGAGCTTGATGTTCTGCGCGCCCGAGCCGTAATCGAGGCTGAAGGTGAAGGACGCATCGTCATCCACCGCAGCGGCGGCGGAGCCGGTCAGGCCGACGGCGCTGGTCAGGGCCGAGATCGTGCCGGGGTTGACCGTGGTGCCGGAGATCGAGCCGCCGAAGCTCACCGTGGCCGGACCGAAGGACGAGCTGGTCGCGCCGGGGGCGGTCACTTCCAGCGCCCAGGTATTGGTGCCGGTCCGGGTCCATTCCAGGTTCAGGGTGCGGGCATTGCCCAGCGAGTCGAAAATCTGGATCGAGGAAAGCGGCAGGGTCGCCGGGGTGTTGCCGTTGGCGTCGAGCGCATTCGACGGCAGGTTGGCGGCATAATCCACCGTGGTGGTTGCCACCGGGGCATCCAGCAGGTTGGACACGCGCACTTCCTGGGTCGCTGAGCTGTCGACCACGCCGGTGACCGCATCGATCGGCCAGCCGCGCAGGAAGTAGCCCGAGGAGTTCACCAGGTAACCGTCATTGTTCTGGTTGAAGTCGCCGACGCGGGTGTAATAGCTGGTGGTTTCGAAGGTCGGCAGGCCGGTGGCCGTGTCGTTGCCGTTTTTCTTCGATACCGGCATGAAGCCGCCGCCGACCAGAGCGATCGAGGTGGTCGAGCTCACCTGCTGGATCGCGCCCTGGGCATTGTTGGCGAAGAAGGGCTGGTTCAGCGCGCCGCCAGGCGAATGGGTGTTCGCCTGGGCGCTGGACTGGGTCACCAGCGTCTGGAACCGCGATTCCACCTTCTTGTAACCGATGGTGCCCGCGTTCGCGACGTTGTCGGAAATATAGCTGATCGCCGTCGACTGGCCGTTCAGGCCGGTAATCGAGGTCTGCAAAGCGCCACTGATCGTCATAACACTGCCTCCTGGCTCCAAACCGATTTGGCAAGGTAGGAGCAAGCGGCGTGCCAGTTCGAAATATTGTGGCTAACGCATTATTATTTCAGAGGTTTTCATAATATTTCGGGACACGGTAAACGCGGCAGCTTCTGCCGGGCGTCGACGGGCGATGGCGCATGCCGGCAGAAATTGCCGGGCATCAAGGGCGGAAAATCAGCCCCGGTTGAGGCCGGGCACCCAGAGCACGTCGGTGTCCCCGTCATTATTGGCATGACGGCTGGCAACGAACAGGTGGTCGGACAGGCGGTTGATATAGCTGAGCGCGGCCGGGTTGATGCGCTCGGCATCCTGCAGGGCGGTGATCAGCCGCTCGGCCCGTCGCACGATGGTGCGGGCCAGATGCAGATGGGCGGCCGCAGGGGTGCCGCCGGGCAATATGAAAGACGTCAGGGGCGTCAGCAGGCCATTCATGGCGTCGATTTCCGCCTCCAGCCGGTCGACCTGAACCTGGGTGACCCGCAGGGGCGGGCGCCGGCGGGGATCCTGCTCATCCTCTTCCGGGGTGCAGAGATCGGCGCCGAGGTCGAACAGGTCGTTCTGGATCCGCGACAGCATGGCATCCAGGTTCGTACCGACGGTATGCAGCCGGGCCAGGCCGATGGCCGCATTGGCCTCGTCGACGGCGCCATAGGCTTCCACCCGGAGGTCGTGCTTGGGCACCCGCTCGCCGTTGCCCAGCGAGGTCATGCCCTTGTCGCCGCCGCGGGTATAGATCCGGTCCAGTTTCACCATGCGGGGGCTCAGTTCTGGAAGAAGAAGCTGGCCACGCCGATCAGGGCGATGGCGATGAACTGCAGCAGGATGCGCCAGCGCATCAGCAGGTTGGAATAGGAGCGGTTGAACTGCCCGCCACGGAACAGGGCATAGATGCCGACGCACAGCACCAGGAAGGTGGCGACGGCGAAAACCGGGATCAGGGCGTTGATGAAACCTTGCATGGGGCGAGGATATAGCGCTCAAAAGGGCAGGTCCAACCATCCTGCGGGGTGTTGGCGCGGCAATGCGTCGCGGTGGCTATAGCTCACGCTGCAGCGCCTGCTTGAAGGCGGCGATGGCCGCCTCATCGCGGCGGTAGAAGGTCCATTGCCGGATCCGCCTGGCGCGCAGCAGGCCGGCCTGGGTCAGGATTTTCAGGTGCTCGCTGGCGGTGGGCTGGCTCACCCCCAGCTTCTCGGCAATCAGCAGGCCGCAGACGCCGTCCTTCAGCAGGTCGCCATCCACCTGCGGCGGGAAATGCGCCACGGGGTCGCGCAGCCAGCCGAGGATGGCAAGCCGGCGGTCATTGGCCAGGGCGCGGATCGTTTTTAATGAAGGCATATTGCTAATTAGCCATTTTCCTAATTATAGTCAAGCAAACAACAGGACATCAGCATGCCATCCCAGTCTTCTGCCCCGATTGACCGCGCCGGAATCGCGCGTGTCTACGATGCGATCACTCCATATATACGCCACACGCCGGTCATCGCTGTTCAGCCGGGCGATTTCGGCCTGGCCGGCGCGCCTGTTTGCCTGAAGCTCGAACTGCTGCAGCATGCCGGGTCGTTCAAGGCGCGCGGAGCCTTTGCCAATCTGCTCGGTCGTGCTGTGCCTGAGGCCGGCGTGGTGGCGGCCTCGGGTGGCAATCATGGTGCGGCCGTGGCCTATGCCGCCATGAAACTGGGGATACCGGCGCGAATTTATGTGCCCAGCATTGCCGCGCCCATGAAGATCGCCCGTATCCGGGGCTATGGCGCCGATCTGGTGGTGGGCGGCGAGCGCTATGCCGATGCCCTGGCGGCCTCCGAGACCTGGCAGGCGCAAAGCGGTGCCTTGCCGGTGCACGCTTATGACCAAGCCGAGACCCTGCTGGGCCAGGGCAGCGTGGGGCTGGAACTGGAAGAGCAGGCACCGGAGCTCGACACCCTGCTGGTGGCGGTAGGCGGCGGCGGGCTGATCGGCGGCATCGCCGCCTGGTATGCCGGCCGGGTGAAAGTGGTGGCGGTGGAGCCCGAAACCGCGCCGACGTTATATATGGCGTTGCAGGCCGGGCGGCCGGTGGATGCGCCGGCCGGCGGAATCGCGGCTGATTCCCTGGCGCCGCGCCAGGTCGGCGGCCTGATGTTCCCCATCGCGCAGAAATACGTGGCAGCTTCGGTGCTGGTCGGCGATCAGGCGATCCGTGCGGCGCAGCTGGCCCTGTGGAACAAGCTGCGCCTGGTGGCCGAACCGGGTGGCGCTGCCGCCTTCGCCGCCCTGCTCAGCGGCGCTTACAGGCCGGCGGCAAATGAACGCGTCGGCGTGCTGGTCTGCGGCGGCAATCCGACCGACACGGATTTCGTGCGCTAGGCGTGCTCAGCCGTTGCGGGTTTCCAGCAGGCGGCGGGCGATCACCTGCGCCTGGATCTCGGCCGCGCCCTCGAAGATGTTGAGAATGCGGGCGTCGCACAGCACGCGGCTGATCGGGTATTCCTCGGCATAGCCGTTGCCGCCATGCACCTGCAGGGCGTTGTCGGCATTGGCCCAGGCGATGCGCGCGGCCAGCAGCTTGGCCATGCCGGCTTCCAGGTCGCAGCGGCGGCCCTGGTCCTTCTCGCGGGCGGCGAAATAGCAGAGCTGGCGCGCCAACATGGTTTCCACCGCCATCCAGGCGATCTTGCCGTGCACGCGCGGGAAGCTGTAGATCGGCTTGCCGAACTGGACACGCTCGTTGGCGTATTTCAGGCCCAGTTCCAGCGCGCATTGCGCCACGCCCAGGGCGCGGGCGCCGGTCTGGATGCGGGCGGATTCAAACGTCTCCATCAATTGCTTGAAGCCCTGGCCCTCGCGCTGGCCCAGCAGGTTCTTGGCCTTCACCGCGAAACCATCGAAGCCGATCTCGTATTCCTTCATGCCGCGATAGCCCAGCACCTTGATCTCGCCGCCGGTCATGCCTTCGGCGGGGAAGGGGTTGGCATCGTCGCCGCGCGGCTTCTCGGCCAGGAACATGGACAGGCCCTTATAGCCTTTCTCGTTCGGATCGGTGCGCACCAGCAGGGTCATCAGGTCGGTGCGGGCAGCATGCGTGATCCAGGTCTTGTTGCCGGTCACCTTGTAGACGTCGCCATCCTTCACGGCGCGGGTGCGCAGGCTGCCGAGATCCGAGCCGGTATTGGGCTCGGTGAACACGGCGGTCGGCAGGATTTCGCCCGAGGCCAGCTTCGGCAGCCACTGCTTGCGCTGCTCTTCCGTGCCGCCGCGCAGGATCAGCTCGGCGGCGATCTCGGCGCGGGTGCCGAGACTGCCGACGCCGATATAGGCGCGGCTGAGTTCTTCCGACACCACGCACATGGCCATCTTGCCCAGGCCATGCCCGCCATATTCCTCGGGGATGGTCAGGCCGAAGACGCCGAGCTCGGCCATCTCGCCCACGATTTGCATCGGGATGAATTCGTCGTTGCGGTGCCAGTCATGGGCAAACGGCGCCACCTTGTCCTCGCCGAAGCGGCGGAACTGCTCACGCACCATGCCCATGGTCTCGTCCAGGCCCAGCGCGCCGAAATCGCCGGTCGAAAGGCCATCGCCGATCAGCGTCGCGATGCGGCTGCGCACCGCCGAGGTATTCCCGTCGCGGATCAGGCGTTGCACCTGCGGCACCAGGAAGGCCTGCATGGCATCAGTTGTGATGCCCAGGTCAGCCGGGCGGCAGACTTCCACCTGGCTCATGCTGATGCCGCCCTGCATCTGCGCCAGGTATTCGCCGAAGCCGGCCTGCAGGATCAGGGTTTCCAGTTCGCGCAGCTTGCCTTCTTCCCGCAGGCGTTCGGCCCAGTGCAGGCTTTCCTTCAGCGTCGCCACATAGGTCGCCAGCCAGGCCAGGCCATGGGCGGCGAACTGCTCTTCCTCCAGCCGGGCACCATCGATACTCCCATCGGCGCCACGGACCAGCTGCGCCACCGCCGCGGTGGCATGCGCGGCCAGCTGTTCGGCGGCCTTCAGGGCGGCGGCGCAGGTCGGCAGCAGATCGCCGATCAGCAGGGATTCGGTGGTGGGGGTGGGCTTGGCGGCAGCAGACATTGTTGCGCTCATCGGAAAGAGGGCTTTTGAAAAGGTGCAGCCGGCAGGGTTTCCCCTGCCGGCTGGTCAGCGTCGAGAAGGGTTATGAATTCCCCGCTTCGATCGCATCTTCAATGGTACGCAGGCCGGGCAGTTTGGCGCTCACCAGAACGGCCATGTTGCCGGGCTTGTGCTGGTTCTTCCACATCTTGGTATGCGCGCGCGGGATATCGGCCCAGCTGAACACTTCCGACATGCAGGGATCGAGGCGGCGTTCGACCACCAGCTGGTTGGCCTGGCTGGCCTGCAGCAGGTTGGCGAAATGGCTGCCCTGGATACGCTTCTGGCGCATCCACACGAAGCGCGCATCGAAGGTGAGGTTGAAGCCGGTAGTGCCGGCGCAGAACACCACCATGCCGCCGCGCTTCACCACGAAGCAGGAAACCGGAAAGGTTTGCTCACCGGGATGTTCGAACACGAAATCGACGTCGTTGCCCTTGCCGGTAACGTCCCAGATCGCCTTGCCGAACTCGCGGCACTTTTTCATGTAGGCGCCGTATTTCTCGGCATCCAGTACGGGCGGCAGCTGGCCCCAGCAGTCGAAGTTGTTGCGGTTGATCACGCCCTTGGCGCCCAGGCTCATGACGAACTCGCGCTTGGACTCGTCCGAGATCACGCCGATGGCGTTGGCACCCGCGGCGGCGATCAGCTGGATCGCCATCGAGCCGAGGCCGCCGGCCGCGCCCCAGACCAGCACATTATGGCCCGGCCGCAGGATATGCGGGCGATGGCCAAACAGCATGCGGTAGGCGGTGGCCAGCGTCAGCGTGTAGCAGGCGCTTTCTTCCCAGGTCAGGTGCTTGGGCCGCGGCATCAGCTGGCGCGACTGCACGCGGGCGAACTGGGCGAAGCTGCCATCCGGCGTCTCGTAGCCCCAGATACGCTGGCTGGGCGAGTTCATCGGATCGCCGCCGTTGCATTCCTCGTCGTCGCCGTCATCCTGGTTGCAGTGAACGACCACCTCGTCGCCGACCTTCCAGCGCTTCACGCGGCGGCCGACGGCGTAGACGATGCCGGCGGCATCGGAGCCGGCGATGTGGAATGGGGCCTTGTGCACGTCGAAAGGCGAAATCGGCACGCCCAGGCCGGCCCAGACGCCGTTGTAGTTCACGCCGGCGGCCATCACCAGGATCAGCACCTCGTCGGCATCGATTTCAGGAGTCGGCACGACTTCGAGCTGCATCGCCTGCTCGGGCGGGCCGTGGCGATCACGACGGATCACCCAGCCATACATCTGCTTCGGCACATGGCCGACCGGCGGGATTTCGCCCACCTCGTAAAGATCCTTGTAGCTGCCGGATTGCGCCTTCTGGGCCTGCCCCGCATTCGCAGTCTGCAGTGTCACCACAGATCCACCCGCATTCGACATGGCGAAACTCCTTTGCCTTTCGCTATCCCTGTGTAAACGCTCTTGCCGAGCTTTGATTTCTTCTCTTGTTGGGCCCTGCCGGCCGGGATTAGCCTTGCAGTGCGCCATGAGACGGTGCTGTTACAAAACGCTTGCTATCTTTTTGCGTTGGCGAAAAAATGGCAAGGTGATTTTGCATTGCAGCAGAGGTTATGATATTTCCATTGTGCGGCGCAACGGGAAATTAAATAACCTTACGTCAACTTGACACGGAATAAAATTATGCCCGCGACTCGCCCCACTGACGCTACCACACCGGATTCTCTTCGCAAGCGCGAAAAGGCGGGTCCGGAAAAGCCTTGGCTGTTCCGGACATACTCCGGCCACAGCTCGGCCAAGGCCTCCAATAGCCTGTACCGGACCAATCTGGGCCGGGGCCAGACCGGCCTGTCGGTCGCCTTCGACCTGCCGACCCAGACCGGCTACGACAGCGACCATGTGCTGGCGCGCGGCGAGGTGGGCAAGGTGGGCGTGCCGGTCAGCCATCTGGGCGACATGCGGGTGCTGTTCGACCAGATTCCGCTGGCGCAGATGAACACCTCGATGACGATCAATGCCCCGGCGGCCTGGCTGCTGGCGCTGTATATCGCCGTGGCCGAGGAGCAGGGCGCCAGCCGCGCCGACCTGAACGGCACGGTGCAGAACGACATCATCAAGGAATATCTCTCGCGCGGCACCTATATTTTCCCGCCGGCGGCCTCGATGCGGCTGATCACCGACGTGATCGCCTTCACCTACCGCGAGCTGCCGAAGTGGAACCCGACCAACGTCTGCAGCTACCACCTGCAGGAAGCGGGCGCCACGCCGGTGCAGGAACTGGCCTATGCACTGGCCACCGCGATTGCCGTGCTGGATGCGGTGCGTGATTCCGGCCAGGTGCCGGAAGCCGATTTCGCCCAGGCCTTCGGCCGCATCAGTTTCTTCGTGAATGCCGGCATCCGGTTCGTCACCGAAATCTGCAAGATGCGCGCCTTCGTCGATCTGTGGGAAGAGATCGGTCGTGAGCGTTATGGCGTCACCGACCCCAAGGCATTGCTGTTCCGCTATGGCGTGCAGGTCAATTCGCTTGGCCTGACCGAGCCACAGCCGGAAAACAACGTCTACCGCATCCTGCTTGAGATGCTGGCGGTGGTGCTGTCCAAGAAGGCGCGGGCGCGGGCCGTGCAGTTGCCGGCCTGGAACGAGGCGCTGGGCCTGCCGCGCCCCTGGGACCAGCAATGGTCGCTGCGTCTGCAGCAGATCGTGGCCTACGAGACCGACCTGCTGGAATATGGCGATCTGTTCGACGGCAATCCGGCGGTGAATGCCAAGGTCGAGGAACTTAAAGCCGCCGCGCGCGCCGAGCTGAAGCGCATCGAGGATATGGGCGGCGCTATTACGGCTGTGGAAAGCGGCTATCTCAAGCAGGCGCTGGTGGAGAGCAACACTGCCCGCGTGCGCGGCATCGAGACCGGCGAGATCACCGTGGTGGGCGTCAACAAGTTCACCGAAAGCGCGCCGTCGCCGCTGGTCGCCAGCGAAGGCGGCGCCATCATGACGGTCGATCCGGCCGCCGAATCCGAGCAGATCGAGCGCCTGAAGGCCTGGCGGGCCAGCCGCGATGCCAAAGCGGTTGAGGTTGCGATTGCCGAGCTGGAAGCTGCGGCGCGCGACGGCCGCAACATCATGGAGCCCAGCATCAGGGCAGCCAAGGCCGGCGTCACCACCGGCGAATGGGCTGCGGCCCTGCGCAAGGTGTTCGGCGAATACCGCGCGCCGACCGGCGTGGCGGCCGCCAGCGGCGCGCTGGCCAATGACGGCATGGACGACCTGCGCGAGGAGGTGAAGGCCGTGGCCAAGCGGCTGGGCCGGCCGCTCAAGCTGCTGGTCGGCAAGCCGGGTCTGGACGGCCATTCCAATGGCGCCGAGCAGATCGCCGTAAAGGCGCGCGATTGCGGCATGGAAGTGGTCTACGAGGGCATCCGCCTGACGCCGGAGCAGATCGTTGCGGCGGCGCTGGAGGAAGGCGTGCATCTGGTCGGCCTTTCCATCCTGTCGGGCAGCCATGTCGAGCTGGCCACCGACGTCATGCAGCGCATGCGCGCCGAGGGCATCGGCGGCGTGCCGGTGGTGGTGGGCGGCATCATCCCCCCGGAGGACGAGGTGCGGCTGAAGGCGGCCGGCATCGCCGGCGTGTTCACGCCCAAGGATTATGATCTCACCGCCATCATGCGGGCCATCGTGGCGCTGGTCGATCGCACTTATTCCAAGGCGGCGTAAAAGCGCGGCGTCGATTGCGCTTGGTCAAACATCCGTCATCCCGCCGGGATAGATTGATGCCATGACCGAGCCCAATCCCGCCGATATCGCCGCCCTGTTCGCGCCGGCACCAGACGATGTGATCGAGACGCATATCTCGCGCGTTTTCCTCGCCGGCGACCGCGCCTGGAAGCTGAAAAAGGCCGTGGCTTTGCCCTATGTCGATTTCTCCACCCTGGAGAAACGGCGCATCGCCTGCGAGCGTGAGGTGGCGCTGAACCGCCGCACCGCGCCGGACCTCTATCTCGGCTGCCGCGCGGTGTATCGCGATGCGGCCGGGCGGCTGTCGCTTGATCCGCAGGGCGCGCCTGTCGAATGGCTGGTCGAGATGCGGCGCTTCGATGCGCGGCAAACGCTGGATCGGCTGCTGGCCGATGGCGCGGTGACGCCGGCGATGATCACGACGCTGGCCGCCGGCATCGCCGCCTTCCACGCCCGCGCCGAACCTGTGCAGCGCGAAGCCACGGCCATGGTGGCGCAGACCATCGCGCTCAACGATGCCGCCTTCGCAAACCTGCCGGCCGGCGCGCTGCCAACAGAGGCGCTTGCGGGTTTCCGTGCCGCGCAGCAGGCAGAAGTCGAGCGCCGCCGACCTTTGCTGAAGCAGCGGCGCGCCGATGGCCGCATGCGGCATGGCCATGGCGACCTGCATCTGCGCAACATCGCTGTGATCGACGGCCATCCCGTGCTGTTCGACTGCCTGGAATTCGACGACGACCTCGCCGCCATCGACACGCTGTATGATCTGGCCTTCCTGCTGATGGACCTGTTGCAGCAGCGGCGCGGCGACCTGGCCAGTCTGGCGCTGAATGCCTGGCTGGAGGCGATGCCCGACGATGCCGGCATGGCCCTGCTGCCGCTCTATGTGGCTTTGCGGGCGGCGATCCGCTGCCACATCGCGGCGCTGACCGAAGCCGGCCGCGGGGAAGCCGCGCGTTATCTGGCGCTGGCGCGGCAGGCGCTGAATCCGCCGGCGCCGCGCCTGATCCTGGTCGGCGGCCTGTCGGGCACCGGCAAGAGCACGCTGGCCCGCGCCTTGGCGCCGGATTTCGGCGGTCCCTGCGGCGCGGTGATCCTGCGCAGCGACACGATCCGCAAGGCTTTGCATAACGTGCCGGTTTTGCAGCGTCTGCCGAAGGACAGCTACACGCCGGACAGTAGCCGGCGCGTCTATGCAGTTTTGCTGGAGCGCGCGCGGATGTTGCTGCAGGGCGGCGCCAGCGTGATCCTCGATGCGGTCTATGGAAAGCCGGATGAGCGCGACGCCGCCGCCGCACTGGTGCGCGAGATGAACTGCCGCTGCGACGGGCTGTGGCTGACGGCGGCGCCCGAAATCCTGACCGCGCGGGTGGCGACGCGCCGCCATGATGCCTCCGACGCCACCGAGGAGGTGGTGCGCTGGCAGTTGCAGCATCTGTCGCCGCCGGCCGACTGGAAAACCGTCGATGCCGGCGCCGGGCCGAATGAAACACTCAGCCGGGCCAGGGCGGTGCTGGCCTGAACGGCGCGCTCAGGCTGGCATCCGGCCGGCCATGCTGCTATCGAAGGGCGCGAAGGAACGAGGAGCTGCCCCGTGTTTCGGTTTTCGCGCTGGATTCGCCCGCAGACGGTCATCGGCCGCATCATCGCCAGCCTGGCTTTCGGCCTTTCATTGCCGGCGCTGCTGTTCGGCATCCTGCTGCTGCGCACCCATGGCTACGAGCCGATGGGCCTGTGTCATCCGGTGCCGGCCGCCCAGGGGCATATCCCGATCGACATGAGCCGCGGCAGCGGCATCCCCACCACCTGCGGCATCGACTGGTCTTTCGTGCTGACCCACATGCTGCTGCCCGGCCTGGGCTTCGCGGTGATCGCCTATCTGCTGATGAGCCTGCTGAAACGCGCCGAAGAGAAGGCCAACCCCGCCCGCTGAGGGCGGGGCGGCCATCCGTTCAGGCTGAAACCGAGAGCGATCCGCTCGTGGTGCCGGCCTGCGTCAGGTAATCCTGGCTGCGGGCATATTTTTCCAGTTGGGCCAGGAAGGTCTGCACCAGGCTGTCGGTCGAGGTTT
>NZ_JANLJJ010000070.1:20214-22914 GCF_029255545.1 Ferrovibrio sp.
GCATATTTTTCCAGTTGGGCCAGGAAGGTCTGCACCAGGCTGTCGGTCGAGGTTTTCTCGCTCGACGCGCTGCTCTCTTCGCTTTCGCTGGTGCTGCTGTATTGCTCCAGCAGGTCGAGCAGCGTTGCGACCGTGCTGTCATCCTCGTCATCCTCGTCGCTCGACGATGTTTCGCTGCCCGGCGGCGGCCCGGGTGGCGGTCCGGGCGGCGGCGTCTGGCTGTTTTCCTGCGCGGCAATCAACTCGGCCTGCATGCTTTCAGCCATGTTCTGGAAGCCGGAATCGAACTCCGTGCTGGTAACATTGCCGTCGCCGTCGCTGTCGAAAGCGGCGATGACGTTATCGGCCGTCAGGCCGCTGCTCGAATCCGCCGTACCCTGCAGGGTTTCCAGCAGAGACGAGATTTCGCTGGTGTCGAGTTTGCCATCGGCATTGCTGTCATTCTTGCTGAACAGCTGCTGCATGGCCTGCTGCAGCGGGTTGCCGCCGCCGGTGATGCCACTGACCATAGGACCTCCTGTTCGAAGCCGTTTGCGTTATCGAAGACCGCCGCGGCAAGGGATTCACCGCCGCGTCTTCTGCGCAGCAGACGATCAAGTCGCGTGCCAACGGCTATAACGCATAACCGCATGAAGGCGCGGTGTTATGTTGTGTCAGTGCGTGTCAGGCCACTTTGATGCGGCAAGCGCGGCAGAATTACGCCGGCAGGATCTGCCGGATTTGTGTCGGCCTCGGTCCTGCAATGATCTGAAACAATATTGCGGACATGCAAGCCGGCCCGCGCAGACAAAAAAACCGCCCGGCCAGATATTGACCGGGCGGGTCTGACCGGACCGCTTCAGTTCAGCGACAGCCAGAGCGCATAGCCGTAACCGGCCAGCAGCGCGCCGCCGCCGCCCAGCGCCAGATACAGCACGAAGACCTGCCGCCGTACCAGGCCCCAGACGGCCATCATGGCGGGGATCGAGCTGACGCCGCCCGCGGTCATGAAGGCCAGGCCCACAGCCGGATTCATGCCCAGCTCGATCAGGCCCGCCACCAGCGGGATGGCGGCATAGCCGTTGAGATAGGCGGGCACGCCAACGATCACGGCCAGCGGCATGGCGGTCCAGTTCGCCGCCCCCAGCCAGGTGGCGATGGCCTCGCCCGGCAGATACGCCACCATCAGGCTTTCCAGCAAAAAGGCCAAGGTCATCCAGCGCAGCAGCTTCCAGCCATTATCGGCCGCATCGGTGACGAAGACCTGCGCGCGGGCCGGTTCGTGCCAAAAACGCCAGACCGGCTTCGGCTGCGCGGTGCCGTCCAGCGTCTCGGCCATCCAGCGGCGCGCCGCGGCCGATCGTGGCGGACGACGCAGGCTTTCGCTTAAGCCGCCCATGCGCATCAGCGCCATGGTGACGAACCCGGCGAACAGCCCCATGCCGATGGCGGCAAAGGTCTTGGCCACGGCAAACTCAAGCCCCAGCCCGCCGGCGGTGAGCAGGAACATGTTGGGGTCCATGATCGGCGAGGCGATCCAGAAGGCCATCACCGGCGCCAGCGGCACGCCCGCGCCCAGCAGGCCGCTGATCAGCGGGATCACGCCGCAGGAGCAGAAGGGCGACAGCGCGCCGAACAGCGCGGCCAGCAGCACCATGCGGCTTTCGCGGCCAGTGAAGGCATGCGCCACCAGCCGGTCGGCGCCGCTCGCCTTGATCCAGGATGCCGCCAGCACGGCCATCAGCAGGAACGGCGCGATGCTGGATAAGGCCGCGCCGGTGAAGCGCAGGCTGGCCAGCGCCTGGGGTGGCGCCAGCGCGGCCAGCAGCAGCGGAATCGCGATGATCGCCAGCAGCAGCCGGTCGGGCTTGGCGATCAGCCGCCGCCAGGAGGACTGCGGCGGCAGGGCGGAATGGGTCGCTTCGGTCATCGTCATCTCCATGTTTCCAGTAAAGTGGTTATTTGTGGGCAAAAAATTTTTGCAGGTGAGTGCTACGCGGCCTGGCCGCGTCGTGCCTTGGGCGCCACACCGACGCAGCACTCGCGTTTCAGGAACTGCATGGCTTCGTTCATCGCGGTGAAATTCGGCCGGCAGATCACGCTGCGGCCCTGTTTTTCCTGTTCGATCAGTCCGGTCCCGCTCAGGCCGCGCAGATGGAACGACAGGGTGGACAGCGGAATGTCCAGCTCGGCCTGGATATCGCCGATGCTCAGGCCCTCAGGCCCCGCCTTGATCAACAGCAGCAGAACATCCAGCCGGGTGCGGTTGCCCAGCTCGGCAAACAGGCGTGCGGCGGCGTCGATATCCATGCTCATGGCGGGGAGTATAGCGCGCGCCGCCGGCAATGCAACCATTTTTCTGGTTATATAAATGAATACGACTGTATGTATATTCGACTTCCAGCGTAGACTAGGCGGGTACGGAGGAGCGACGCCCATTGACTTGATTGACGGAGAGTCGCTTGTGGAGAAGCTGAAAGAGTTAGGAATAGGAGTCCATGTTCAAACAAAAACTGTGGAAGAAGTCGTTATTGATAAAGAATACTTTTCTAAGCTTTAATAAGCTCGGTATCTAAGAATTAGAGAATTAAACAAGTTATGAAAAGCCGCCCGGCCATCGCTGACTGGGCGGCTTGGTCTTCCGATATAGGACAGCGGCTTACTCCGCCGCCGCCTTGTCGATCGGCGCGCCGTTGGTGCCGGGTTTCCAGCGCAGCACCG
>NZ_JANLJJ010000070.1:23014-31674 GCF_029255545.1 Ferrovibrio sp.
GCCGCCGCCTTGTCGATCGGCGCGCCGTTGGTGCCGGGTTTCCAGCGCAGCACCGGGGCGCGGGCAGCGCGGGTTTCGTCCAGACGGCGGCGCGGTGTCATGTAGGGCGCGCCGTGGAACCACTCAGCCTGGTCGCCCTGCTTCGCCTTCCCGGCCAGGCCGCGCAGGGTGCCCACGAAAGTATCCAGGCTGTCCTTGCTTTCGCTCTCGGTCGGCTCGATCAGCATGGCGCCATGCACGACGAGGGGGAAATACACCGTCATCGGGTGATAGCCCTCGTCGATCATCGCCTTGGCGAAATCCAGCGTGGTGACGCCGGTATCCTTCAGGAAGCGGTCATCAAACAGGGCCTCGTGCATGCATGGGCCCTCGAAGCTGGGGCTCATCACATCCTTCAGCGAGGCCATCACGTAATTGGCCGACAGCACGCTGTCTTCCGCCACGCGCTTCAGGCCGTCGGCGCCATGGCTCATCATGTAGGCCAGCGCGCGGATGAACATGCCCATCTGGCCGTGAAAGGCCTTCATGCGACCGAAGCTTTTCGCGTCGCCGGCCTCCACCAGTTTGAAGCCATCCGCAGCATGCACCACGTAAGGCAGCGGCGCGAAGTCCTTCAGCGCTTCAGAGAGCACGACCGGGCCGGAGCCCGGGCCGCCGCCGCCATGGGGCGTGGAGAAGGTCTTGTGCAGGTTGATATGCATGGCGTCCACGCCCAGGTCACCCGGCCGCACCTTGCCGACGATGGCGTTGAAGTTGGCGCCGTCGCAGTAGAAGAAGGCGCCGGCGGTGTGCACCATGTCGGCCACCTTGCGGATGTCGCGCTCGAACAGGCCGCAGGTATTCGGGTTGGTCAGCATGATCGCCGCCACATCCGGGCCCAGCTTGGCCTGCAGGGCATCGAGGTCGACGCGGCCATCGGCCGTGGCCGGGATCGGATCGACCGTGTAACCGCACAAGGCCGCTGTCGCGGGATTGGTGCCGTGGGCGGATTCCGGCGCCAGGATACGCTTGCGCACATCGCCACGGGCTTTCAGGGCCGCGCGGATCGCCATCAGGCCGCAGAGTTCGCCATGGGCGCCGGCGGCGGGCGACATCGCTACGGCCGGCATGCCGGTCAGCTTCTTCAGCCAGCCGGCAAGCTGGTCGATCAGGTCCAGCGCGCCCTGCACGGTGGAAACCGGCTGCAGCGGATGCAGGTCGCCCAGTCCCGGCAGGCGCGCCATCTTTTCGTTCAGGCGCGGATTATGCTTCATCGTGCAGGAGCCCAGCGGATAAAGCCCGGCATCAATGGAATAGTTCTTCTGGGAAAGCCGCACGTAATGGCGCATCACCTGCGGCTCGCTCAGGCCCGGCAGGCCGATTTTCCCGGAGCGTTTCAGGCCACCAAGGCGATCGGCCACTTTCGGCGGCGCTGGCAGGTCTACGCCGCTGCGGCCCTCGACGCCCTGCTCGAAAATCAGGGCTTCTTCCATCTGCAGGCCGCGGTTGCCGGTGATGGTGCCCACAGCCGCGCTGTCGGCGGCCTGGTTCGGCGTGGTGGGGCGCCCCTGACGGTTCAGCATCACAGCACCTCCTTCAGGGCGGCGACAAGTTTGTCCATGTCGTCTTCGCTATTGGTTTCGGTGGCGGCAACCAGCAGCACGTTGTCCAGGGCCTTTTCGCCCGGGAAAAGCCGCGCGGCCGGCACGCCGCCGAGGATGTTTTTCGCCACCAGCTTTTCCACCACATCGGTTGCCGGCTTCGGCAGGGTGACGGCGAATTCGTTGTAGAAGGCCTGCGGCACGATGCTCACGCCTTTCAGGCCGGCCAGTTTCCCGGCCAGTTGCGCCGCCTTGCCATGATTGATCTCGGCCAGCCGGGTGAAGCCGGCTTCGCCCAGCAGGCTCAGGTGGATGGTGAAAGCCAGCGCGCAGAGGCCGGAATTGGTGCAGATGTTGGAGGTGGCCTTTTCGCGGCGGATATGCTGCTCACGGGCCGACAGCGTCAGCACGAAGCCGCGCCGACCGTCCTGGTCCACCGTCTCGCCGCACAGCCGGCCCGGCATCTGGCGCACATACTTCTCGCGCGTGGCGAACAGGCCGACATACGGCCCGCCGAAGCTGAGCGGCACGCCCAGCGCCTGGCCTTCGGCCACCACGATATCGGCGCCCATGGCGCCCGGCGGCGTGACGAGACCCAGCGAGGTGACTTCCGTCACCACCACGACCAGCAGCGCGCCTTTGGCCTGACACGCCTTGGCCAGCGAGGACAGATCGCGCAGATGGCCAAACACGGTCGGGTTCTGCACCACGACGCAGGCGGTCTGGTCGTCGATCAGGCCACTCAGGTCTTCGTTGCCGGCCAAGTCGGTGGGGGCCGCCACATGCGGCTGGTCGGTCTGGTCCATCAGGGTGCCGACCACGTCGCGATAATGCGGATGCAGGCCACCCGACAACACGGCCTTGGCTTTCTTGGTGATGCGCTGGGCCATCAGCACGGCCTCGCCGGCCGCGGTGGCGCCGTCATACATCGACGCATTCGCCACATCCATGCCGGTGATCATGCTCACCTGGGTCTGGAATTCGAACAGGTATTGCAGCGTGCCTTGGCTGATCTCGGGCTGGTACGGTGTGTAGGAGGTGAGGAATTCCGAGCGCTGGATCAGGTGGTCGACGGCGGCCGGCACGTGGTGGCGATAGGCGCCGGCGCCGAGGAAGAATGGCACGTCCATCGGCGAGACATTCTTCTTCGCCAGTGCCGCGAAAGCGCGTTCGACTTCCAGCTCGCCCTGGTGCGGCGGCAGGTCGATGGCCGGGTTCAGCGCGCCGGCCGGCACATCCCTGAACAGCGCATCGATATTGGGCGCGCCGATCACGCCCAGCATTTCGCTGCGATCGGCTTCGGTCAGACCGAGATAGCGCATCTCGCGCTCCTTGCGTCAGAGGGTTTTCAGGTAGGCGTCGTAGGCGGCCTGGTCCATCAGGGCATCCAGCTCGGTCTTGTTGGACAGCTTGAGCTTGACGAACCAGCCCTCGGTCTGCGCGGCGCGGTTCACCAGCGCCGGGTCATCGGCAATCGCCTGGTTGCTTTCTACCACCTCGCCGGAGGCTGGCGCGTAGACCTCACTGGCGGCCTTCACGGATTCCACCACCGCCACTTCGGCGCCGGCAGCCACCGTCTTGCCCGGAGCGGGCAGGTCGACGAACACCACGTCGCCGAGCTGGCTCTGGGCGTAATCGGAAATGCCTACGGTGGCGACATCGCCATCGAGACGGATCCATTCATGGTCCTTGGTGTAACGGGTGGTCATGGATCGTCTCCTTACTTGGCGTAGCGTTTGGTGATGAAGGGAAGGGTGCAGGTTCTGGCGGGCAGCGGCTTGCCGCGCACCATCAGGCTGAGCGGCGTGCCGGCCTTGGCGTAATCACTGGCGACATAACCCATGGCGACCGGGGCATCGACGCTGGGGCCGAAGCCGCCCGAGGTGATCACGCCGATCTTCTCGCCCTTGTCGTTGAGGATTTCCGTGCCTTCGCGGGCCGGGGCCCGGCCCTCGGGCTGGATGCCGACACGTTTGCGCGAGACGCCATCCTTCAGCTGTTTCTGCACGACGGCGGCGCCGGGATAGCCGCCCTCCTCGCGCCGCCGCTTGGAAATCGTCCAGGCCAGGCCGGCTTCGATGGGCGTCGTGGTGGTGTCGATGTCATGGCCGTAGAGGCAGAGGCCGGCCTCGAGGCGCAGGGAGTCGCGCGCACCCAGCCCGATGGGCTTCACCTCCGGCTGCGACAGCAGCCAGCGCGCGAATTCCTCGGCCTGGTCGGCGGCCAGCGAAATCTCGAAGCCATCTTCGCCGGTATAGCCCGAGCGGGTGACGAAAGCCTCGTATTTGCCAAGCGCCAGTGTGGCGCCCATGCCGAAGCTCATCGCCGGCATCACGGAATTGAGGCGCGAGAGCACATCCACCGCCGCCGGGCCCTGCAGGGCCAGCAGGGCGCGGTCTTCCAGGTATTCCACCTCGCAGCCTTTCAGGTGGCTGCGCATATGCGCAATATCCTGCTCCTTGCAGGCGGCGTTGACGATTACAAACAGGTCGCGGTCGCGCTTGTTCACCATCAGGTCATCGAGAATGCCCGCCGCATCGTTGGTGAACAGAGTGTAGCGCATCTTGCCCACATCCAGCGCGACGATGTCGCCGGGTACCAACGCCTCCAGCGCCTTGGCCGGATCGGCGCCGGTGATCTTCACCTGGCCCATATGCGAGACGTCGAATAGGCCGGCCGCCGCGCGGGTATGCTTGTGCTCGGTGAGGATGCCGGTCGGATACTGCACCGGCATGTCATAGCCGGCGAAGGGGACCATGCGCGCGCCAAGCTCCCTGTGGAGAGCATTCAGCGGCGTGACGTTCAGGTTTTCGGTATCGCCCAAGCGAGGGTCCCCTTGCGAACAGAGTCAGAGTCGAAGCGGCGGGTGGTTTCGCCGTTCGCCCCCTCTGTCCCGGGACCTGAGAGATTCGCCCTTCCTGAAGAAGAGCTTACTCCTTCGGTGGGATCGGGATTGGACCCCCGATCCGCTTTCCAGAGTGTCGCCAGTCCGGTCGGTCCTTCGGCCTGAGAGTTTCCGGGGCGGTTGCTCCTTCGGCGCGCGGGCCCCCGTTAAAGCTCGGGTTTCGCGTCTCTCCCGCCGGACTGAATGCGACGCCGCGAGAATAGGCTGCGGTGCAACAGAGTCAAACCCTTTCCCGCTGACGCAACGGCAGCGCGAAAACTCCACAATTGACAATGCCTTAGGGGGCTTTAGGCTTATCCACAAGAAGCCTTCAGGCGGCGACTCGGCCGCGACTCGCAGGCACAGAAAAATCCGGAGGAAACCGCCATGAACCCGTTCTTCGTCGAGCAGATGGCGATGTATTCGGCCTATCACCGCGATCCGCGCAACCGGGCCACCCATTTCATCGGCATCCCGTCCATCGTGTTTGCCATCTTCATCCCGCTGCACTGGGTGGTGCTGGGTGAACTCTGGGGCGGCCAGGCCACGATCACGCTGGCCGCCGCGCTGTGGTTCGCCACTGGCATCTTCTATCTCTGGCTCGACCGCACGGTCGGTGGCCTGATGGTGCTGGTCGGTTTCGTGCTGATGCTGCTGGCCGAGCAGGTCGCTGCCATGGGCAGCACCACCGGCTGGGTCACCTTCGCGGTCTTCTTTGTCGGCGGCTGGGTGTTCCAGCTGGTCGGCCATGCCTTCGAGGGCCGCCGCCCGGCCCTGGCCGACAACCTGCTGCAGGCCCTGATCGGCCCGACCTTCCTGGTGGCGGAAACCGTGTTCGCGGCTGGCCTGCGCAAGGAACTGCATGATGCGGTCGAGGCGCGCTGGAAACATTATTCCTATGCCGCCATGCAGGAGCGCGCGGCTTAAGCCGTGGCTTAAACCGTATAGTCAGAGGGTCAATGGCACGCTGGAAAAACCGGCCCGAAGGGTCGAACTGGGGCGACTTCGGGCCGGACGACCGGATCGGCCGCGTCAACTGGATCACGCCCGAAAAGGTGAAGCAGGGCATTGCCGAGGTGCGCGAGGGCAGAACCTTCTGCCTGTCGCTGCCGCTGGAATATCCCGGCGGCAATCTGCTCAATCCGCGCCGCTTCCCGCCGCAATTATTCGCAGTCGTGCGCGAGGGGCGGCCGAACATGGCCCTGCCGCTCTCGCTGTACGATCCGCGCGTCACGGATGTCTCCAGCGATGATGCGGCCCTGCTTTACCTGCAGTATTCCACGCAATGGGACAGCTTTGCCCATATCGGTTCGATGTTCGATGCCGATGGCGACGGCGCGCCTGAGCGCGTCTTCTATAACGGCTGGCGCGGCGGCAGCGATGTGCCGGATGTCGAGGACCGTAACGTGGGCGAACCGCGGTTGGAGCGGTTTCCGTCCAAAGGCACCGAGGCGCTGGGCATCCACAATTTCGCCCGGCACGGCCTGCAGGGTCGTGGCGTGCTGGTGAATTTGCATGACGAATGCGGCGAGCGCCGCGAGTGGATCGGCTACGACCGCCTGATGCAGGCGATGCAGGCGCAGAAAGTGGAGGTAGAGAAGGGCGACATGCTCTGCTTCTACACCGGCTTCGGCGATGTTGTCTTAAGCATGGGGCGCAAACCCGATCTGCGCCGGCTGGAGAATTCCTGCGCCGTGCTGGATGGCCGTGACAGGGCGCTGCTGAACTGGATTACCGACAGCGGCGTGAGCTGCCTGATCGCCGACAACTACGCCGTCGAGGGCCTGCCCGCCCGAGAAACGGCTTCTTTGGCTGTGGACGGCAGTCATGCCATGTTGCCGCTGCATGAGCATTGCCTGTTCAAGCAGGGCATACCGCTCGGCGAGTTATGGTACCTCTCCGAACTGGCGGCATATCTCAAGCAGCATAAGCGCAGCCGCTTCCTGCTCACCGCGCCGCCGTTGCGGCTTACCGGCGCGGTCGGCTCGCCATCCTCGCCGATCGCTACTGTGTAAGCGCGCGCGGAAATTTCCGCCAATTTAATCCGTTTACATCGCAACTTCGCAATATCACCGCCCGCACGCGAAGGTTTGCGCCGCTGAGTCATGCCTGCTTCCGAAGGTAGCGTGCTGCACTGCATCCTGGTGGCCCGGCGTGCATAAAATTGCCGGGTTACTCTTTCTTAATGTGCAGACCGCGCACAATCACAATACGAAGGAGTCATGCATGCCCATTCAAGGCATTGCCTGACCGCTTAACAGGAAGGGGACACCAATGAAAATCCGCACCATCAGCAGCGTTTTTGCCGCGTTCGCCATGATTGCCCTGCTTGCGGCGCCTGGCATGGCGCAGGACAAGCATGTACCGAAGGCGCAGGCCTGGGCGGAGAAGACATTGCGAACCTGGATGAAGGATCCGGCCGTGATCGACGCCGTGAAGGCGCAGAATGCCAAGCATGCCGGCTTGATGCCGGACAAGATCGACGCCCTCGACAAGCAGTGGCGCGCCGAAACCAAGGCTCCGGCCAAGCCGCTGATCAACGAGGTGATGGCCAATCCGCTTTCGGCCTACCTGAAGAAAAAGGAAGCCGAGTCCAAGGGACTGGTGACCGAAATCTTCGTGATGGACAACAAGGGCCTGAATGTCGGACAGAGCGACGTCACCTCCGATTACTGGCAGGGCGATGAGGCGAAATGGCAAAAGACCTTCTCGGTTGGACCCAATGCCGTTTTCGTCGATAAGGTCGATCAGGATGAATCGACCCAGAAATTCCAGACCCAGGTCAGCGTTTCCATCGTCGATCCTGCCTCGAACAGCGTGATTGGCGCCGTGACCGTTGGTCTCGACGTCGAAATGCTTATGGAAATGTAATTTCCACGACATCCCTGTCGGACAGGAGTGGATCATGCAGAATGTCGCGTCGATGTCGATATCGGCCCCGCTTCACGCGAGGCCGGCCAAAACCGGGTTGCGGCTGTCGGTGTCTCAGAAGCTCGGCTTTCTGATTGCGATTATCGTTTGCGCCGCGGTGGCCGCGACGGTGGCGGTCCAGCTGCAGGTGCGCCGCAAGGCCGCCATCGAGGATTTCCGCAACAGCTATCTGCAGATCATCACGCTTGCCGCGCAGCAGGTTTCTGGCGGCGTCCGCTGGAACAAGCCCGAAACCATCACGCCCACCCTGGAAGGCGTTGCCGAGTTCGAAGGCAGCGCCTTGGCGAATGTTGTGGTGTTCGACGCGCAGCGCCAACCCATCGTGAAATATGAAAGCAAGCGATATCCGTTGTATCAGGAACTCGCGCAGGATTTTACCCCGGCGGTTGAGCAGTCGTTGAAATCAGGCAAGGCGGAAACCCGTCTGGACGGGGACGATCATTTCATCATTTCAGTGCCCGTCACGGCTGGTCGCGACAAGGATTATGTTGGGGCGCTGTCAGTCGCGCTAAGCCTGGTTCCGCTGAATGAGGCGAATGCTAGAAGCACCCAGAGCGCGCTCTACATGGGCGGTGGCCTTCTGGTTGTTCTGGTGATCGCGCTGGTGCTGGGCACGGTCCTTCTGGTCAGCCGGCCGTTGCGTGGTATTACGGCAACCATCACCGATCTGGTGGCGGGGCGGCAGGAAGTGGTGATTCCCAGCCTGCGCCGAGGCGACGAGGTTGGCGATATTGCGCGCAGTCTGGATGTCTTCAAGGCGCAGATTGCCCAGAATCAGGCGTTGCAGCGCGAACGGGCAGATAGCCAGGCGCAGCAGTTGGCCGAGCGAGAACGCAGCGAAGCCGAGCGTCAGCGCCAGGAGGCGGAGCTGGATCGCGCGGTCGCAATGGTGATCGAGGCGGCAGTCAACGGCGATCTCGCCAATCGTGTGGACAACGCGAATTTGAACGGAGCGGTGAGGCGTATCGCCGATGGCATCAACCGGTTGCTGGATGTCACGGATCGTTCGCTGCAGCAGATCAGTGCCGTGTTGGCGGGTCTTGCGGATGGCGATCTGTCGCGCCGCATCCAGGGTGATTTCGCCGGCGTGTTCGCTCGCATTCAGAATGATGCCAATGACACGGCGGAGAAACTGACCGGCATTGCGGGCCAACTCAATGATACGGCGCGCACCGTGCGGGATGCGTCGAGCGAGATTTCCACCGGCAGTCAGGATCTGGCGCAGCGCACGGAATCGCAGGCGGCATCCATCGAGGAAACCGCCG
>NZ_JANLJJ010000071.1:0-5096 GCF_029255545.1 Ferrovibrio sp.
GCCAGCGCATTGCGGCTGACCGGGCCGCGGCCGAACCACTCCCCCAGCCAGGCCATGGCATCGATCAGCGACGGCGGCAGCGCGAGGGTGAGGCGCGCCGGCGGCAAATCGAGCCATTGCCGCAGTTGCGGCAGCATCTCGCGCAGGCCCAGCGTTTCCGGCCCGGCCGGCTCCAGCGTGACGCGGGTCAGGCTGCTATCGCCGACAAGCTGGCAGACCACGCGCGCCAGGTCATCGGCGTGGATCGGCTGGAACTGCTCTTTGCCATCGCCCGGCAGCAGCAGCAGGCCGGGCAATCCGGCCAGGCCACGCAGCAGCGAGGTGCCGCCGTAACTGCCCTGGTGCCAGACCAGCGAGGGCCGCAGGATCACCCAGTCCAGGTCATCGCGCCGGCGCAGTTCGGCCTCGGCCTGCCATTTGCTGCGCGCGTAATCGGTGCCGGCTTCCCGGTCGGCGCTGATCGCCGAGACATGGATCACGCGCCGGATGCCGGCCAGCGCGCAGGCGGCGAACAGCGCGCGTGGACCTTCGACATGCACGGCGGCGATATCGCGGCCCCGCAGCAGCCCGGCGGCATTCACCACCGCGTCGATGCCGCGCAGGCGCGGCAGCCATACGGCCGGATCGGTATCCGCCGCCAGGTCGCAGGCCAATGTCGCGATGCCGGGAAACCGCCGCCGCGCCTCCTCCGGCCGGCGCACGGCGGCGACGACCTCGTGGCCGGCCCGCAGCAGCGCCGCCGTGACATGCCGGCCGATGAAGCCGGTCGCGCCCAGCACCAGCACGCGCATCACGGCCAATCTCACGGCCTGTCGGGATGATACAGGGTGGCGACCAGCAGCATGTCGGCCGCCTTGCCGTCGCGCGACAGCGGCAGGGCCAGGCCGGTGAAACGCACGTGGTCCATGCCGTCGCGGCCAACATGCTGGCGGATGCTGGCCCAGCGCGGCTGGCGCAGCCGCAGCACCTCGCGCCAGTCGCGGCACATCAGCGCCAGGCCACCCTCCAGCTGGCTCTCGTCGACGCTCAGGCCGGTCAGGTCGCGGCCGAAGAACTGGCGGAAATTGGTGCCGGCCAGGCGGACGCGGTAACGCAGCGGCTCCAGCGTCTCGATATCCAGCAGCAGCAGGTATTTCAGCAGGCGCGGAATCTCGAGTGGATCGATGTCGCGGCGGCGCGGCAGCCCCCAGGGTCCACGCTTGCCCTTCCAGTAATCATGCAGATCATGCAGCGGGCCGGGCGGCAGGACGCCCATGTCCCAGCTGCTGTCGATCACCTCATAGGCGGGACTGGTCACCGATCAGCGTCTGCCATCCGACAGCTCCCCCCAAAAGCTTCCCCGAAAGCTCCTGGCAAATATCTGCCATGGCAGGGGGCTTGGCTATCGGGATGGCGGGGGAAGCATACAAAAAAGTTAATGGGGCGGAGGGGAATGGCGGCTGGGGAAATTCCCGGCGACAGGGTGGTGTGCGGCCCATAAGATCGGATGCGGGGAAAATCTCGGGGGCTGTTTTACTACGATGCTTAAGCGCGATTGGTTGCTCCACGCTGCACTTGGACTCTGCGTAGTCCTAGGTGTCGTTATCGGTTTAGGGATTGCTGATTACGCGGAGCCAGTACCAAGGGTCATCCCATACGGCAATGCTGCTAAAGCAAAGGCAGACTATGAAGCACGCCGTAGCGCCAGCGCGCCAGACGATGCGGTCAGTTGGATTGGGCGTGTCAAACGAGGCAGCGAGCAAGGCACCCCCGAGGAGGGCGGCGATAGCAGCGCCAAGGGCGAAAATTTCCACGCCGCACTAGACCTTGAAGCTCAGTGGGCTGCCGCTGCTGCTGGGGAGCGAGTGGCTCGCCTTGCCGTCTGGCAACTGTTCTTTGGCGCTTTCGGCATCGCCGCTGTTGCGTGGTCCCTCTATTACACTCGCGTATCACTCGCTCTTTCCAGACAAGCGGTGCAGGCCGCTAACCGCACTGCAGACGAAGCCAAGGAATCTTCCGAACGCCAACTGCGGGCATATGTGTCGATAAAAACCCTTGTGCTCAAGAAAGTTGGGGATAGGCGGTATGAAGCTCAAATCAACTACGCCAACAGCGGCCAAACGCCAGCTTACAAGATCAAAATTTGCCACGCTTCCGTAGTGTCGTCGGAACCAGCTTTTGAGCCTTTGGAGCCTGAAAAAACTACCGGGAGTCGAGACCTTGGCCCCGGCACCAACTTCACAACTTTTGTGCCTATTACCTTTGATAGCTCAGCTAAAGAGCTTGCCGTTCTTACAAGAACCGCCGCATTTTTAAGTGCAAGGGCTGTGAAGCCCAGTTCTCGGTCACTACGGCCACCATCTTTGCCAGCCGCAAGCTGGCGATACGCGACCTGCTGGCTGCCATCGCAATCTTTGTGAATGGCGCGAAGGGCATTTCGGCGTTGCAGATGAGCCGCGACCTGAATGTCCAGTACAAGACCGCTTTCGTGCTGACTCACAAGCTGCGCGAGGCGATGGCTGCGGACATTCAGAGCCGCAAGGTTGCCGGCGACGTGGAAATCGACGGCGCTTACTTCGGCGGCTATGTGAAGCCGGAGAACCGCAAGGAAGATCGCAAGGATCGTCGCCTGTCAGAGAACCAGACCGGCAAACGCCGCGTTGTGGTGGTCATGCGTGAGCGCGATGGGCGCACCGTCCCGGCAGTATTCAAGGCCGAAGGCGACGCGCTGGACATGATCCAAAGCCGTGTGGAAGCCGGTAGCACCGTTTATGCCGATGAGGCCCCGCATTGGGATGCCCTGCACGCGCGGTTCGCTACTAAGCGTATCAATCACAGCGTTGCGTTCCGGGATGAGGATGCTTGCACCAATCAGGCCGAAAGCTACTTCTCCCGCCTGCGTCGGGCCGAGATCGGCACGCATCACTGCATCAGCGGCAAGTATCTGGTGTCATACGCCATCGAAATGGCGTGGCGCGAAGATCACCGGCGCCTGCCAAATGGCACCCTGTACCAGCTTGCCACCAAGGCGGCGCTGGACCATCCGGTCAGCCGCCAGTGGAAGGGCTATTGGCAAAGGTAAGAATCTTAGGTTGAGTACCAAGTATGGTATTCACCTTATACGATTCCCCTGATATATAGAGAATCGGTAAGCCCATCGTGGCTACTCCACCCAAAGCGTCCAGAGCCCTGAACGGGCGGGGCGCAAGGGCGCCTCGGGCGGCAGGCCAACCTGCCTAGGAGTAACCGCTATGAGTGCTTACCAGCTTAACCTGTTCGGCCCGGTACACGTCCGGGCATATGAACGCTTCCGCTTCGGTAAGGTCGAGCACGTCCGTGCTCACACCCGCAGCCTGCCTTCATAAAACGAACTGGTAGTTTAGTGCCAGAGTACTGAGTAGGGGCCGCTTCCCTGCGCCACAGGGGGCGGCCTTTTCTATTCAACGCCCCGACTCGGAAAGAGTCGATTCGCTTTCTCAGAAAATCTATAGGACTATAGCACCGTTGCCAAGCGATTTTAGCTTCATGAGCCTTCGTGAAGCTTCCTGTAGCTATCTGAAGCCAAAATGTCGAAATTGCCGCAGATAAAATTTACCGTAGAAGAAGAGGCCGCAGGTTACCTCCGCTGGCTTGCTAAGCACGTTCTTTTCGAAAAAAACGAGCACGATGCCGCGCGGCATCTGGTGATGATGCAAATTCAGAAAAACAGGCGGAAGTACCGCAAGAAAGAACCCACACCGGAAGAATTAAGGTCTCTTATTCCGGCGACTGCTCCGGAAGAGAAATCAGACGCCACTTCCCCGGCCAAGTCCCCCGTTCGTAAACCGCCAGCGGTTTCTTAGCCCGGCTAAAGCTGGAATGGATGGTCTTACCCATCATGGCGACGGATACCGGGTCCGGCTCTTTGCCTGCCCGGATCAGGACCGCTATAGCCAGTTCCTCGGCCGTGTGGGGCTGGCCCGTCTCTCTCAGTATGTCGAGGGCTAGGCGCGTTCCTGTGCCCTTGGGAAGCGCCGCAGGACTCTTGCCAAACGTGGTGACGGCTTTCACTTCCACGTCCATGTCGGGACGGAACATGCGGATTACGGAATCGATCTGCGCCAGTTCCATGCGCAGCCGCATCGCCTGGAATTTATTTGCGCGAATTTCGCCAAGCTTCCGAGCGCGTTTGTCGAGTAAAGCAGAAATCGCGTAAGTATCACCCATGCGGAAATTATAGCGATGGGAGGCGATGAAGTGATGATGATCCTAGGTGCGTTTGCTACCTAATGCCGCTCACTTCCCGATGCAGAAGTCGCGGAAGATCACGTCGAGCAAATCTTCCACGTCGATCTGCCCGGTGATGCGGCCCAGCGCACGTGCCGCCAGCCGCACGTCCTCGGCGGCCAGTTCCGGCGCGGGGTTGTTGCGGCCGTTGCCGGTGAGGAACCGATCCAGCGCGGCGATGCAGTCGGTCAGCGCCGCGCGGTGCCGCGCGCGGGTCAGCGTGGCCGAGCCGCTGATGCCGATGCGCGCCACGACCTCGCGCTCCAGCGCATCGAGCAGCGCGCTCATGCCGGCATTGCTGCGCACCGAGACGGGCAGCACCGGGCGGCTGCTGATCTCATAACCCGCCGGGATGCTGCCGGCGTCGATCTTGTTGGCCACCACCAGGGCATCGCCGTCGATCAGCGCCAGCGTCTCCGGCGGCACGGTCTTTTTCGTCGCGTCCAGCACCACGAGTTTCAAATCGGCGGCCTCGGCGCGGCACAGCGCGCGCGCCACGCCCTCGCTTTCGATGGCATCCATGCTCTCGCGCAGGCCCGCCGTGTCGGCCAGGATCACCGGATAACCGCCCAGGTCGAGATGCACCTCGATCACGTCGCGCGTGGTGCCCGGAATCTCGGAGACGATCGCCGCCTCGCGCCGCGCCAGGGCATTGAGCAAAGACGACTTGCCGACATTCGGCGCGCCCAGGATCGCCACCATCAGGCCATCGCGCAGCCGTTCGCCGCGCCTATTGTCGGCCAGGTGGGCGGCGATCTCGGCGCGCAGGCGGGCAACCTGCGGCATCACTTCGGCGGCCACGCCCTCGGGCAGGTCCTCGTCGGGGAAATCGATATCGGCTTCCAGATGCG
>NZ_JANLJJ010000071.1:5196-14088 GCF_029255545.1 Ferrovibrio sp.
GCGGATCACCGCCACCCCGGCGCGGCCGGGCGCGGTGGAGAGGGCATAGATGGTCTGCGACGCGATCACTTCGTCTTGGCGCTGTGGTCCGGGCCGTCCTCGGGCTTCAGCATCAGCCGCGCCACCCGGCCACCCTGCCTCACATGCACGTCGAGAATCTCGTCGATATCCTCAAAGGTCTCGGCGCGGTACCACACGCCATCGGGATAGATCACGATGGTCGGGCCCAGCTCGCAGCGCTCCAGGCAGCCGGCATTGTTGACCCGCACGCCGTCTTCCAGACCCAGGCCCAGTTCCTTGGCCCGGCTTTTCATGTAGTTGCGCAGCATCTCGGCGCCCTTGCGCGCGCAGGAACCACGCGGATGGTTTTCCGGCCGCTCGTTGGTGCAGACGAAGATATGCGCGCGGTAGAACGGCCTGGGATCGCCGGGCAAAACGGTCATGGCGGATTACTTCTTGCTGTCGCCAGCGCCGGCGCCGCCGCCGGGAAACTGGCTGAAAAAGAATTTCTGGATCTGCTCCAGATTCTGCATGCCCAGCGGCGCCCAGGTCTTCAGCAGCACTTCCGGGTCCATCGCGTTGAGCGAATTGACCATCCGGTCCTGCATCTGCTGCATGACCGCCGCCTGCAGCGGCTGCACATCGGGCAGGCCAAGGAAGCGGCGGGCCTCCTCGGGAGTGCAATCGACATTGACAGTGACCTTCATTGTCGCACCATACTTGTCTGAAACGCCGAAACGAGAAGCAGGACAAATACCTAGCATGGCCCCCGCCCCCTTGTCAGGGACCAACGCCGCGAATCTGGCCCGCAACAACCTGGACCAGGCGGCCTCGCCCTATCTGCAGCAGCACCGGGACAACCCGGTGCACTGGCAGGTCTGGAGCCCCCAGGTGCTGGCCGCCGCCCAGGCGCAGAACAAGCCGATCCTGCTCAGCGTGGGTTATGCCGCCTGCCACTGGTGCCATGTGATGGCCCATGAAAGCTTTGAGAATCCGCAGATCGCCGCGGTGATGAACGAGCTTTACGTGAATATCAAGGTCGACCGCGAGGAACGGCCCGATATCGACACCATCTACATGAACGCCCTGCATATCCTGGGCGAGCAGGGCGGCTGGCCGCTTACCATGTTCCTGACGCCGAAGGGCGAGCCCTTCTGGGGCGGCACGTACTTCCCGCCCGAGCCGCGTTTCGGCCGGCCCGGTTTCGTCGAGGTGCTGCAGAAGGTGTTCGAGGCCTGGCGCGACAAGCCGCAATCGGTGGCGCAGAACGTGAAGATGCTGGTCGGCGGCCTGCGCAACATGGCCAAGCCGCAATCGCGCGACCGGCTGGACCTGAGCAGCGACGTGCTCGACCAGGTGGCGGCGCAGATCCTCACCCATGTCGATCCCGAGCATGGCGGCATCGGCGGCGCGCCGAAATTCCCGCAGACCGGCCTGTTCGACCTGCTGTGGCGCGCCTGGCTGCGCAGCGGCGAGGCCGATTACGCCAAAGCCGTGACCACCACGATCGCGCGCATGGCCCAGGGCGGCATCTACGACCATCTGGGCGGCGGCTTCGCGCGTTATTCCACCGACACGGAATGGCTGGCGCCGCATTTCGAGAAAATGCTTTACGACAACGCGCAGCTGCTCAGCCACATGGCGATGGTGGAAGCCGAGACGCAGGACCCGATCCTGCGTCAGCGCGTGATGGAAACCGTCGGCTGGCTGCTGCGCGAGATGGTGACCAGAGATGGCGCCTTCGCCGCCACGCAGGACGCGGATTCCGAAGGCGAGGAAGGTCGGTTCTATGTCTGGCGCAAGCCCGAGATCGAGGCCCTGCTGGGGCCCGAGGATACCGCGCTGTTCTGCGCTGCCTATGACGTGACCGATGCCGGCAACTGGGAAGGCAAGACCATCCTGCGCCGTTCGCTCGATCCCGACCTGAAGGACGCCGACACGGAAGCGAAACTCGCTGCCTGCCGCGCGACGCTGCTGGCGGCGCGCGAGACGCGCATCAAGCCGGGCTGGGATGACAAGGTGCTGGCCGACTGGAACGGCCTGATGATCGCAACCCTGGCCGATCTGGCGCGGCAATATGGCCAGCCCGCCTGGCTGGACGCGGCCGAACGCGCCTATGCCTTCATCGTCAACACCATGGGCGTGGGCGAAGCCAGGCTGGGCCACAGCTGGCGCAACGACACGCTGGTCTTCCCCGGCCTGCTGGATGATTACGCGGCGATGATGCGCGCGGCGCTGGCGCTGCATGAGGCGACCGGCAGCCCGGATTACCTGCGCCAGGCCCAGGCCTGGGCCGAGACGGTGGAAACCGATTACGCCGATGCGGTGAATGGCGGCTATTTCCTGACATCAAAAGAAGCCGAGAACCTCGTCGCGCGCACGCGGCACGCGGCCGACAACGCCACGCCGGCGGGCAACGGCCTGCTGGTCGGCGTCTTCGCCCGGCTGTGGTACCTGACCGGCGACGTGACCTGGCGCGAGCGGGCGCAGAACCTGCTGGACGCCTTCTCCGCCGATGCGGCGCGCAACTTCTTTCCGATGGGCAGCTTCCTGAACGGCTTCGACCTGTTCGCCAACGCGGTGCAGGTGGCGATCATCGGCACGCGCGGCGACGCCGCCACCGAGGCGCTGATCGATGCCGCCTACGGCGTCTCGGCGCCCAACCGCGTGATCCAGGTGATCGATCCGCTGGCGCGCATCCCGGAAACCCATCCGGCCTATGGCAAGGCGCAGATCGACGCCACCGCCACCGCCTATGTCTGCCTTGGTCCCACCTGCGGCCTGCCGGTGACGGCGCCGGCCGAGCTGGTGGTGGCGATGAAGGCAACGCGGGCGGTCTAGGGGCTGGGCCGCCAGGCCCGCCACGCCATCGCCCGTCTCTGTGCTGCCATGACGATGCTGCCATGACGCTGTCACGGCGCTGTGCCGTTATACGGCCGGAAAGGCATCTCCGCTCTGAAAGACCCCTTTTATTCCTTCTTTGATCCCGTAAAGTTCGGTTTTGTAGCGTCGGTCACATTTTCGCCTTGCCAGCGGGGTTAAGTTGGCTATCTGACAAGGACAACCAGAAAGAGCGGTCGTTTTGGCCGCCCCATGACTGCCCGTACCCTATTGCAGGCCGCCGGTTTCCAGGATCACGGCGGATATAGTCGTAAAGCCAGGAACCAGTACCGCAGCAAGCCGTTGAATTTGCTGTATTGCCGTCAGCGGCTGCCGCACCGCAGGGAGTGCCGTCCGGATGAACGGAACCATAACCATCGATGCCGCCGCCGGCGCGGCGCCAGCCAACGACCCGGCTGATCATGGCCAGGCTGACAGTGGCCAGGCTGACGGTGGCCAGGCTGATCACAACAGGGCCGCCCGCGAGGCCCTGCTGGCCGGCTATCAGACGGTGCGCCAGCTCACCGAGACCCTGGCGGCGCCGCTTTCGCCCGAGGACCAGCAGCTGCAGTCGATGCCCGATGCCAGCCCGGCCAAATGGCACCGCGCCCATGTCACCTGGTTTTTCGAGACCTTCGTGCTGCAGCCGCACAAGCCCGGCTACTGCGTGTTCGACGAACACTTCAACTACCTGTTCAATTCCTATTACGAGGCGGTCGGCGCGCGCCATCCGCGACCCGAACGCGGCCTGCTGAGCCGGCCGACGGCCAGCACGGTCACGCAGTATCGCCATTACGTCGACGCCGCGATGACCGACCTGCTCGACTGCGCCGACGCGGCGGCACTGTCCACGCTTGCCCCGCTGGTGGCGCTGGGTCTCGCGCATGAGCAGCAGCATCAGGAATTGCTGCTCACTGACATCAAGCATGCCTTCTCGAAACATCCCTTCGCGCCGGCCTACCAGCCGCCGCAGAGCTTCAGCCGCGAGGAATCGCCGGCGCTGGATTTCGTCGACTTCGCCGGCGGCATCGTCGAGATCGGCCATGACGGCCATGGTTTTGCCTTCGACAATGAAGGCCCGCGCCATCTTACGCTGCTCAGTCCCTATCGCCTGGCGACGCGGCCGGTCACCTGCGGCGAGTATCTCGCCTTCATGGCCGATGGCGGTTATGCGCGGCCGGATTTCTGGCTTTCCGACGGCTGGGCACTGGTGCAGCGCGAAGGCTGGCAGGCGCCACTCTACTGGACGCATGACCCGCATCACGAAAGCTGGCAGGTCTTCACCCTGACCGGCCGTCGCGCCGTCGATCCGGCCGAGCCGGTCTGCCATGTCTCCTTCTACGAGGCGGCGGCCTATGCCGCCTGGGCCGGCAAAAGGCTGCCGACCGAAGCGGAATGGGAACATGCCGCCGTGTCCGGCCGCGCCGAGCATGCCGGCGGTTTCCTCGACCGCCTGCATCCGCATCCACGCCCCTTGCATGATGATGGCGGTGATCCGGCCAGCCGGCTGCGTGGCTATGGCGAGGTGTGGGAATGGACCCGCTCGAGCTACGAGCCCTATCCGGGCTTCAAACCGGTCGCCGGCGCCATCGGCGAATATAACGGCAAGTTCATGGTGAGCCAGATCGTGCTGCGCGGCGGCTCCTGCGCCACGCCGCATGGCCATATCCGGCCGAGCTACCGCAATTTCTTCCCGCCGGCGGCACGCTGGCAGTTTTCCGGCATCCGCCTGGCGGAGGATCTATGAACCATATCGTCATCCAGCGCCGCGACAGCGCGCGCCACAATCCCGCCCGCGCCGCCTTCGCCGCCGATGTGCAGGCCGGCCTCGCCGGCGCCATGAAATCCCTGCCGGCGAAATATTTCTACGACCGGCGCGGCTCGGAGCTGTTCGAGCGGATCTGCGAATTGCCGGAATATTACCCGACCCGCACCGAGCTTGGCCTGCTGCAGCGCCATGCGCCCGAAATGGCGGCGCTGATCGGCGCCGATGCCGAGCTGGTCGAATTCGGCGCCGGCGCGCTGCAGAAAATCCGGCTGCTGCTGGATGCGCTGCAGCGGCCACGCAGTTTCCTGCCGATCGACATTTCCGGGGCGCATCTGTCAGACGCCGCCGCCGCCCTGGCGCGCGACTATCCCGGCCTGCAGGTGCGCCCGGTGGCCGGCGATTTCACCGCGCCCGACCTGGCGCTGCCGCAACGCCATGCCCAGGCGCGTGGCCGCGCCGGATTCTTCCCCGGCTCGACGATCGGCAATTTCACGCCCGAGGAGGCGCTGTGCTTCCTGCGCCAGGCCGCCCGCATCCTGGGCGAGGACGACGCGGCCGGCAGCGGCCTGCTGATCGGCGTCGACCTGGTGAAGGACCCGGCCCTGCTGCATGCCGCCTATAACGATGCCGCCGGGGTGACGGCGGCCTTCAACCGCAACCTGCTGCAACGGATCAATCGTGAACTGAACGGCGATTTTGTGCTGGACCAGTTCGCCCATTACGCCTTCTACCAGCCGCCGCAGCAGCGCATCGAGATGCATCTGGTCAGCCTGACGGCGCAGAGCGTGCAGGTGGATGGCCGACGCTACGACTTCGCCGCCGGCGAGTCGATTCATACCGAGAATTCCTACAAATACACGCTGAGCGGCTTCCGCCGCCTGGCCGAGCAGGCCGGCTTCCGCCCAGCCGCCGCCTGGACCGACGAGGACGGCCTGTTCAGCCTGCACTGGCTGGCGCTGGGCTGAACTGCGGCGCCGGCTATTGCTGCTGGCTGAGGAAATTGCGGAAGCGCGCCAGGCTGAAGGCAAACGCCGCCGCCCCCATGGCGAAGATCGCCAGCAATTCCGGCCAGACGGTTTCCAGCCCGGCGCCGCGCGACAGGATCGCCTGGGTCAGCGCCACGTAATGCTTGGTCGGCAGCAGCTGAACGGCGGTCTGCAGCCAGTCGGGCATCGCCTCCAGCGGGGTGAGCGCGCCCGACAGCATGTACATCGGCATCTGCACCAGGATGAACAGCAAAGCGAACTGCGCCATCGAGCGCGCCAGGGTCGCCAGGAAAATGCCAAGCGCGGCCGCGAAGAACAGGTAGATCGCGGTGGCGGCGAAAAACAGCGGCAGCGATCCGGCGATGCGCAGGCCGAGGATGCCCTGCAGCACGACATAAAGCGACAGCAGCGACATGCCCAGGATCACGCCGCCATTGGCGAAGATCTTGGCCAGCATGATCTCACTCGCGCGCACCGGCATCACCAGCAGGTGCTCCAGCGTGCCATGCTCGCGCTCGCGCATCAGCGCCGCCCCGGTAAGCAGGATGGCCAGCATGTTGATCACCTGCAGCAGGGCCATGGCGCCGGTGAACCAGGTCGATTCCAGTGTCTGGTTGAAGGCGATGCGCAGTTTCAGCTCGACGGCGTCGCCGCTGGCGGCGGCATCGCGGCGCAGGAAACGGCCGGTCTCGTCGCTGACGATGGACTGGATGTAATTGGCGCCGATGCCGGCCTGCATCACCGCCGTGGCGTCGATCAGGAGCTGCATCTCCGGGCTGCGGCCGGCCAGCACGTCGGCCTGGAAATCCGGCGGGATGTTCAGCACGAAGGTGAAGCGCGCGTGGTCCATGGCGCGGTCGACCTCGTTCGGCGCCACCATCACCGGCGCCTGGAACCGCGGCGGCAGGAAGCCGTCGATAATGCGCTGCGACAGCGCCGAGTGGTCCTCGTCCACGACGCCAAGCGACGCCCGCACCAGATCATGCGAGGTGCCGGTGGCCTGGGCATAGACCATCAGGGTGCAGGCATAGATCATGAAGATGAACAGCACGCGGTCACGCAGCAGGCTGGTGATTTCCTTGCCGCAGAGCTGCCAGATATTGCGCAGGCTGAGCATGCTCAGGTCTCCTGCTTGCGCAGGAACAGCCAGGCCAGCGCCAGGAAGACCGGCCAGAAGGCGGCAGTGGCGGCGATGAAGGGCAGCAAATCGACCAGTCCCAGCCCCTTGGTGAAGGCGCCGACGCTGGTGCGCAGGAAATAGGTGGCGGGAAAAACCGAGCCGATCAGCCGCGCGCCGCCCTGCAGGGTGGAGACCGGCTGCATCAGGCCGGAGAAATGCACGGTGGGCATGATGGTCAGCACGGCGGTGCCGAACAGGGCGGCGACCTGGCTGCGCGTGAAGCAGGAGGTGAGCAGGCCGATGCCGGTGCTGGCCAGCACGTACAGCAGGCCGCCCAGCAGCAGGCCGAACAGGCTGCCTTTCAGCGGCACGCCGAACACGAAGACCGCCATGACGGTCAGCAACAGCACGTTGACATAGGCCAGCACCACATAGGGCGCCTGCTTGCCGAGCAGGAATTCCAGCTTGCGCACCGGGGTGACGTAGAGATTGGTGATCGAGCCGCGTTCGCGCTCCGACACCACGCCCAATGTGGCTAGAATGGCCGGGATCAGCATCAGCATCATGGCGAACAGCGCCGGCACCATGGCGTCGATGCTGCGGAAAGCCTGATTGTAGCGATACCGCATCACCAGGCTAGCCGGCTGGGTCACGCTCTGGCCAAGCTGGCGCGCCAGCTCGGTCAGGAAACTGTTATGGGCGCCGCTGACATAACCTTCGATGGTCTCGGCGCGGAACGGCATGCCGCCATCGATCCAAACCGAAACCTCGGGCGTGCGGCCGCGCCGCAGGTCGGCGCCAAAGCCGGGTGGAATCTCGATGCCCAGCGCGATCTTGTTGCCACGCAGCCGCTGCAGCAGTCCGTCGCCGTCTGGGGCATCGCCCTGGCGCTGGAAATAGGACGAACCGGAATAGGCCTCGATATAGGCGCGGCTTTCCGGCGTGCCGTCGCGATCCAGGGCGGCGAAGCCGATATTGTCGACATCGAAGGTGATGCCATAGCCGAAGATCAGCATCAGCATCACGGTGCCGAACAGGGCGAAGGCCAGCCGGATCGGGTCGCGCAGCAATTCGATGCTCTCGCGCCAGGCATAGGCGCGGAAGCGGCGGCCGGAGAACCAGCCGCGCGGCGTCGCGACAGGCGCGGAGGTTTCCGGCGCCTGTGGTGTCATCGCCGGCAGGTCCTGCTCGGCCGCGCGGCCGCCCAGCTCCATATAGGCGATGAAGGCTTCTTCCAGGGTCGCCGCGCCCTGGGCCGCCTGCAATTCAGTCGGCGCGCCGGTGGCGATCACCCGGCCGGCATGCATGAAGGCCACGCGGTCGCAGCGCGTCGCCTCGGTCATGTAATGGGTCGAGATGAAGATGGTGACGCCCTGCTCGCGCGCCAGACGCAGCAATTCGCGCCAGAAGCCCTCGCGCGCCACCGGATCGACGCCCGAGGTGGGTTCGTCGAGGATCAGGATTTCCGGATCGTGGATGATGGCCACGGCCAGCGACAGGCGCTGGCGCACGCCCATCGGCAGGGTGTCGGCCACGGCATCCAGATGCTCTTTCAAATCGAAATGCCGCACCAGCGCCTTGCTGCGCTCAATAGCCTTGGCATTCTCCAGGCCATAAAGCGCGGCATGCAGCATCAGGTTCTGCCGCACCGTCAGCTCGCCATAAAGCGAAAAGCTCTGCGCCATGTAGCCGATGCGGCGGCGGAGCGAAAAATCCCCGGCCGAAACCGGCTGGCCGAACAGGAAGCCTTCGCCTTCAGACGCCGGCAGCAGACCGGTCAGCATCTTCATGGTCGTGGTCTTGCCGCAACCGTTGGAGCCGAGGAAACCAAAAATCTCGCCACGATGGATATCGAGCTCAACATGATCGACCGCGGTGAAATCGCCGAAGCGCCGGGTCAGGCCATGCGCCACGATCACCTCCTCGGTATCATCCTCCTGCCGTGGCGGCAGGGCCGACTCGCCATCCAGTCCGCCGCGGCGCTCCCTGGGCAGCAGCGCGATGAAGGCCTGCTCCAGCGCCGCCGTGCCGCTCTGCGCCTTCAGGTCGGCCGGGCTGCCGCTGGCCAGGATGCGGCCCTGATCCAGCATCACCACATGGCTGAAGCGTTCCGCCTCGTCCATCGTCGAGGTGGCGAC
>NZ_JANLJJ010000071.1:14188-17118 GCF_029255545.1 Ferrovibrio sp.
CCAGCATCACCACATGGCTGAAGCGTTCCGCCTCGTCCATCGTCGAGGTGGCGACTAGCAGGGCCAGCTGCGGCCGGCTCTGCCGGATCGCCTCGATCAGGTCCCAGAACTGCCGGCGCGACAGCGGATCGACGCCGGTGGTGGGCTCATCCAGAATCAGCAGGTCGGGGTCATGCACCAGCGCGCAGCACAGGCCCAGCTTCTGCTTCATGCCGCCCGACAGCTTGTGCATCGGCCGGTCGGCGAAGGGCGTCAGACCGGTGGCTTCCAGCAGGGCGGGGATGCGGCGGTTGCGCTCGGCATGGTCATGGCCGAACAGGCGGGCGAAGAAGGCGATATTCTCCGCCACCGTGAGATTGGCGTAGAGATTGCGGCCCAGGCCCTGCGGCATATAGGCGATGCGCGGCTGCACGGCTTCGCGCGCGCTGCGGCTGGCGAAATCGACGCCCAGCGCCGCGATGCTGCCCTGCTGCAACTTCTTGGCGCCGGCGGCCAGCGCCAGCAGGGTGGATTTGCCGACCCCATCGGGCCCGACCAGAGCCAGCGTCGCGCCCGGCGCCAGGTCGAGGCTCACATCCTCCAGCGCGACGGCCTTGCCGTAACGATGGCTGACATGGGCGATGCTCAGACCGCCATGCGGTGCCCCGGCATTCATTGCGTCGCTTGGGTTGCGACTTTCGCGGTCAGGTCGGATTCAAGCCAGGCCGGCCAGGCGGCAGCCGCATCCAGCCGCACATAGGCCATGCCGGTCAGGCCGGTTTTCACCTGGTCGAGATATTGCTGCACCAGGCTCTGCGGCACGCGCGCCTTGATGCGGAACATCATGCGCTCGCGTTCGCTGCGCGTCTCGACCTGCTTGGGCGTGAACTGCGCACGCGACGACACGAACGACACTTTCGCCGGCACCGCGCGCTCACTTGCCGCATCCAGCAGCAGCCGCGCCTCGGCGCCGATCGCCACGCGGCCGGCGGCTTCAGACGGCAGGAAGAAGGTCATGTAGACATCGGAGAGATCAAGCAGGGTGGCGACCTTGCCGCCGGCGCCCAGCACCTCGCCGGCCTCGGCCAGGCGGAACAGGATGCGGCCGGCGCGTGGCGCGGTCAGGATGCCGTCCTTCAGCAGGTCGCGGATGCGCTCGGCCTCGGCCGTGGCCACGCGGATGGCGGCTTCGGCGCTGCCGCGCTTGCTGTCGGCCGCCGCCAGCGCCGCTTCCGCGGTGCGGCGGATATTGCGCTGCTGGTCGACCTTCTGCTGCGACACGAAATTCTGGCCCGACAGCACCAGGGCGCGCTGCAGGTCCTTGTCGGCAAGACTGAGTTCGCTCTGGCGCTGGTTGATCTCGGCCAGCACCTGGTTGCGCTGCTGCTCGGCCTGGGCGATCTGCGCCTCGGCAGACCGCAGTTGCGCTTCCAGCTCACGGGTATCCAGCCGGGCGATCACCTGCCCGGCCTGCACCAGGTCGCCTTCCTCCACATCCACTTCCAGCAGGCGGGCGGCGTATTTGGTGGCGATGTCGATCTCGTTGGCCTCGATGCGGCCATTGCCGGCGGCAAAACCCGGCGGCAGGGCGGCGCGACGCTGCTGCAGGTACCACCAGCCGCCAGCCCCGCCGGCGACAACGACCAGCAGCAGAATCAACACAATGCGACGCATTCAACAGGCCCCTCCGTCAGGCCCCGGGCCCCGGATCGGAGCGACCCAAGGCTGCGCCTTCAGAGTCCGTGCTGCATTGCGGTAAATCAAGCGGAAAGCGGCGATCGTCCCCGGATGTGATGCCGGTCACCGCTTCCCTAGCCGGCCGCGATCGCCTTGTTCCGCGCCTTCAGGCCACCGATGAAGGCCCGGATCGCCGGCAGCAGCGCAGCGAAAAGCGGATCGTCGCGGCGTTTCAGCATCACCTCGGAAAACAGCTTCAAGCCGATGCCCAGCGAGGCCGCCTCGTCCGGCTGATACGCGCCGCTGGCCTGCAGGCGCGTCACGATGCCCAGGATCTCGTCGTGATTCACCGCCTCGAAACACAGCGGCGGCCGCACCGGCATGTCCTGCTGCGGCCCGCCGAGATGCTCGATGGTGACGCGGTACCGATGCCCCTTCATGCTATGGCCTTTCCAGGTTGAAAGATCGCTGCCCCACATCCGTCCTCCCGCATGATCATTGCTGTCCGCGAATCTCTTTCGCCGTACGCACCAGAATGTCGATGATGCGGCGCTGCTCCTCGGGCGAGGCATCCTGCTTGTCCAGCAGGGCGAGCTTCAGGTTGCGCCGCGCCGCGCGCATGCTGGCCGAGGCATCGGCATCGTCATCGGCCGCATCCTCGCCGCCACGGAAGAACTGCCTGGCGCGCGCCACCTTTTCGCCAATGCGGGCCAGCTGGCCCAGCATGGCATCGGCCTGGGCGCGGTGACCGGCCAGATAGGCGATACCGGTTTCGGTCAGGCTGTAGAGTTTCTTAGCGCCCTCGGCCGTCACGCTGGCATGGCCGATTTCCTCCAGGTAGGTCAGCGCGGGATAGATCACGCCGGGGCTGGGGGCGTAAAAGCCCGAAGAATGCTCCTCCAGCGCCTTGATGATCTCGTAGCCATGTCGCGGCTTCTGCTCCAGCAGGGCCAGGATCAGCAGCTGCAGATCCGCGGCGCTGACCATCCGGCTGGCGCGAAAACCATGACCACCGAGGCCATCGTCTTCGAAAAAGGCCGCAAACTTGCCGCGAAAGCCGCCACGATGGCCGCGCCGGTGCATGCAGGCATGCCCGGCATGTTCACGTAACGCATTGAAAATAAAAGGTCTCATGTTCACTCCTGTCTTATGATAATGTCTTTAGACGTATCTTAAGATATAATTTGCGATACCAATGTCAAGCACGGCCGTAAAAAAGCTGGTGCCCGCTGCCGGACTCGAACCGGCACGGCCTTGCGGCCTCGGGATTTTAA
>NZ_JANLJJ010000071.1:17218-30705 GCF_029255545.1 Ferrovibrio sp.
CTGGCCGCATGCTATGCGGCGCGAAAGATGGATGCCGAGACGCTGGATGCCGCCCTGCGGCGCCATGCGGACTTGCTGGCGCGCTACCTGCAAAGCGCGCCCCAGACCAACGACCCGCAGCGTTCCGCCATCCTGCTCGGCGGTTTCCTGCAGATCACACGGCAATTCGGCCCGCTGCCGCTGGATATCTGCGAGATCGGCGCCAGCGCAGGGCTGAACCAGTCGTGGTTTCGCTACGCCTACGATTTCGGCGACTGGCATTGGGGCGAGGCGGCACAGGCACCGCTGGCATTGCGCGCGGATTGGAGCGGACCGCGCCCGCCGGATGGCGCGCCGCTGGTGCGGCACAGCGCCGCCTGCGATCTGGCGCCGATCGATCCGGACAATCCCGAGGACCGCCAGCGCCTGCTGTCCTATATCTGGGCCGACCAGCCCGAGCGGCTGGACCGCGTGCGGCGCGCCCTGGATTTCGCCGCCCGTTCCGGCATTCGCGTCACCCGCAGCGCGGCCGGCGATTTCGTGGCGCAGGCGCTGCAAAGGCGGCAGCCGGGCGGCGTTTTTGTGCTCTGCCATTCCATCGTCTGGCAATATATCGATCCCACCGAACAGCAGCGCATCACCGGGCTGATGCGGGCTGCCGGCGAGGCCGCCACGCCGGATGCGCCGCTGGCCTGGCTGCGGTTTGAAAGCGGCGCGGCGAAGGACGGCGGCGAACTGGCGCTCACGCTGTGGCCCGGCGGCGACACGCATCAACTTGCCGTGGCCGATTACCATGGCCGCTGGGTGCGCTGGTACGCTCCGTCCGCCTGATCCGGGCGCAGACGATACCCTGTTTCCAGTGGGATACCTGCGCACCCGCCGGCAAAAAAGTCTTTGATCCCGTCGCCTTTTTCATCTTGCGGCGGTATATGCTGCGGCCATGGATCCCCAGGTTTTTGCCCAGATCGCCCGCCGCATCGCCGATGCCTCGCTGGAAGGCGCCAGCGAAGGCGAGATGCTGGACAGTTTCTGCACCGGCCTGAACCGTGCCGGCATCCCGGTCACCCGCGCCCTGCTCGGCGCCGACACGCTGCATCCGGTGCTGGCCGGCCGCATCTTCGCCTGGCATCGCGACCAGCCGGAAACCGTGCTGCATGAATTCGGCCGCTCGATCACCGTCGAAGGCCAGCGCAAATGGCAGGAAAGCCCGTTTTATCACCTGGAGCAGAGCGGCGAGGCCGAGCTGCGCTTCCGCATGGTGGGCCATAACGGCAGCTATCCGTTTCCCATCGTCGCCGATCTGGCATCCGAGGGCTTCACCGATTATCTCGTCACCATGACGCGGTTCGGCGAACGCGCGGTGATCGGCCAGCTTGATTCGATCTATGCGTCCTGGAGCACCGATCATGCCGAAGGCTATACCGACAAGCAGATCGAGACGCTGAGGGCGCTGATCCCGTTTGCCGCCGCCGCCATCCGCTCGGCCAGCGTGCGCCGCATCGCCGATACGCTGGCGGAAACCTATCTCGGTCGCAACGCGGCGCGGCGCGTGCTGTCGGGCACCATCGGCCGCGGCGAGGCGGAACGCATCTCGGCCGCCTTGTGGTACAGCGACCTGCGCGGCTTCACCCGCCTGGTCGATACCGTCACGCCCGAGCTGATCATGCCGCTGCTCAACGACTATGCCGGCGCCGCCGTGGCCGCCGTGCAGGCGCATGACGGCGAAGTGCTGAAATTCATGGGCGATGGCGTGCTGGCCATCTTCCGCGCCGAGGAGGATTCCGACGGGGGAAACCTGGAAAATGCCTGCCGCGCCGCGTTGAACGCGCTGAAGGCCTGCACAAAAGACCTGCGCGCAGTGCGCAACCGCCGCGCCAATGCCGGCCTGCCGGTCACCGACATGTCGGTGGCCCTGCATGTCGGCGAGGTGCTGTATGGCAATTTCGGCGGCGAGGACCGGCTGGATTTCACCGTGGTCGGTCCGGCGGTGAACGAGTTGTCGCGCATTTCCGGCATGGCGCGCTCGGTCGACCAGCCCGCCATCCTCTCGGCGGCTTTCCGTTCGGCGGCCGGCGGCCTGCGCGAGGAAGCCGTGTCACTCGGCCGCTATGCCCTGCGCGGCGTCGAGGCGCCGCAGGAACTCTTCACCCTCGATCCCGGCTCGCTGCGCGGCTGAGCCGTCCCGCAAAAGCAAACGGGCCCGGATAACTCCGGGCCCGCGGTCTTTCATCGGTCTTTCGGTTGGTCACTCGCCGGTCTGCGGCTCGGCCGGTGGCGTAACCACCGGCGCGGCGCGGCGCCGCACGATGGCGCGCAGCACCACGTAGAAGACCGGGGTGAGGAACAGGCCGACCAGCGTGACACCTATCATGCCGGAGAACACCGCCGTGCCCAGCGAACGCCGCATCTCGGCGCCGGCGCCGCTGGAGACCACCAGCGGCAGCACGCCGAGGATGAAGGCAAACGCCGTCATCAGGATCGGCCGCAGGCGCAGGCGACAGGCCTCGATCACGGCATCCACCGCGCTCTTGCCCTCATGCTCGATCTGACGGGCGAATTCCACGATCAGGATCGCGTTCTTCGCCGCCAGGCCGATCAGCACCACCAGGCCGATCTGCACCAGCACATTGTTGTCGATGCCCGCGACCCAGACGCCGAACAGGGCGAACAGCATGCTCATCGGCACGATCAGCATGATCGCCAGCGGCAGCACCCAGCTTTCATACTGCGCCGCCAGCGCCAGGAAGACGAACACGATGGCCAGCACGAAGACGAAGATCGCCGTGTTGCCGGTCAGGCGCTCCTGCAGGGCGATTTCCGTCCACTCAAAACCCTGGCCCGGCTGCAGAACCTGGCCGGCCAGCTGCTCCATCGCGGTCAGGGACTGGCCGGTGGAGAAGCCCGGCGCGGTGTTGCCCTGCAGCGGCACCGAGACATACATGTTATAGCGCTGGACCAGGTCCGGGCCCGCCGTCTCGCGCAGCGACACCAGCGTGCCCAGCGGCACCAGGTCGCCGCTGGCCGAGCGCACCTTCAGGCGCTGGATATCCTCCTTGTTCAGGCGGAAGCCGGCATCGGCCTGGGCACGCACCTGGAAGACGCGGCCAAAGGCGTTGAAGTCGTTCACATAGGCCGAGCCGAGATTGACCTGCAGGGTCTCGAACACGTTGCCCAGCGGCACGTTCAGCATCTGCGCCTTCACGCGATCGATCTCGAGAAAGACCTGCGGCGACGAGGCCGAGAAGGTGGTGAACACGCTGGTGACGCCGGGCGTCTGCATGGCGCGGCCCATCATCTGGTAGGCGGCGGCCAGCAGCGGACGCACATCGTCGCCGCTGCGGTTCTGCAGCTGCATCTTGAAGCCGCCGCCCGAACCGATGCCGGGCACCGCCGGCGGCGGGATGGCGATGACAAAGGCTTCCTCGATCGCCTGCAGCCGGCCGATCATCTGGCCGACGATGGCATCCGAGGTCAGGCCCTGGGCCAGCCGCTCCTCGAATGGCGTAAACGGCGTGAACATCACGGAGGCGTTGTTGGAGTTGGTGAAGGTGGCGCCGTTGAAACCGGGGATCGCCACGATATGGGCCACGCCCGGCGTGCTCTCGATCAGCTTGGTTGCCTTCTGCGTCACCTCGTCGGTACGGCTGAGCGACGCGCCGTCGGGCAGCTGGATGACGACGATGGCATAGCCGCGATCCAGCGGCGGGATGAAACCCTGCGGCACCTTGTAGAACATGAAGCCGGTGGCGGCGACCAGCAGGCCGTAGACGCCCAGCATCACCACGCGGCGCCGCACGATGCGGCCGACCGAGCGGCCATAGGCGCCGCCCATGCGGTCGAAGCCGGCATTGAATTTATCGCCGGCAGCCTGCAGCCAGCGCAAAGGCGCGAAAGCCGGGCTGTGATGCTCGCCCTTCTCATGCCGGCGCAGCAAAATGGCGCCCAGAGCCGGCGACAGGGTGAGCGAATTGAAGGCCGAGATGATGGTGGCCGCCGCGATGGTGAGCGCGAACTGCTTGTAGAACTGGCCCGAGATGCCGGGGATGAAGGCGGTGGGGATGAACACCGCCGACAGCACCACGGCAATGGCGATCACGGCCGTGCCCACCTCGTCCATGGTTTCATGGGCGGCATCGCGCGGGCTCATGCCCAGGGCGATGTTGCGCTCGATATTCTCCACCACCACGATGGCGTCGTCGACCACGATGCCGATGGCCAGCACCAGGCCGAACAGGCTGAGCACGTTCAGCGTGAAGCCGAAGGCCGCCATCACGGCGAAGGTGCCGATCAGCGAAACCGGGATGGCGAGGATCGGGATCAGCGCGGCGCGCCAGTTCTGCAGGAAGATCAGCACCACCAGGGCGACCAGGATGATCGCCTCGATCAGGGTTTTGTAGACCTCGTCCACCGACTGGCCGACGAATTCGGTCGGGTTGTAGATGATGGTGTATTCCAGGCCGGGCGGGAAATCCTTCTTCAGCGCCTCCATCTTCGCGATCACCTCTTCCGAGGTCGCGAGCGCGTTGGTGCCCGGGCGCTGGAACACGCCCATGGCGACGGCGGTCTGGCCATCCAGGTAGCTGCGACTGGTGTAATCCTTGCCACCCATCTCGACGCGGGCGACATCTTCCAGCTGCACGATGCGGCCATCGGTGCCGGTCTTGACGATCACGTTGCGGAACTGCCGCACGTCATCGAAGCGGCCCTGCGTTGTCACCATCACCTGCAGGGGGTTGCTGTCGGGCGCCGGCTGCTGGCCCAGCGCGCCGCCGGAAACCTGCACGTTCTGCGCCTGCAGCGCGGCCACCACATCGGCGCCCGAGAGACCATAGGCAGACAACCGGTTCGGATCGAGCCAGATGCGGATGGCGTATTCGCTGCCGCCGAACACGGTCACGTTGCCCACGCCATCCAGCCGCAGCAGCTGCTCGCGGATGCGCAGGTTCATGTAATTGGCGATGTACAGCTCGTCATAGCGTTTGTCGGGCGACAGCAGGTGCACGACCATGAGGAAGTCGCCGGCCTGCTTGCGCGTGGTGATGCCCTGACGGCGCACTTCCTCGGGCAGCCGCGGCTCGGCGATCGAGACGCGGTTCTGCACCTGCACCTGGGCATCGTCCAGGTTGGTGCCGGAGCGGAAGGTGACGGTGAGCTGCATCACGCCGGCCGCCGTCGAATAGGACGACATGTACAGCATGTTCTCGATGCCGTTGATCTCCTGCTCGATCGGGGTGGCCACCGTGCGCGCCACTGTTTCGGCATCGGCGCCGGGATAGCTGGCAGTGACGTTGATCTGCGGCGGGGCGATTTCCGGGTATTCGCTGATCGGCAGCTGGGTATAGGCGATCGCGCCGATAATCACCGTCACGATCGACATGACGGCGGCAAAGATCGGCCGGTCGACGAAGAAATGTCCGAATTTCATGGCTGCCTCGCGGGCGTAAACAGAACGGGGTTACTTCGGCGCGCCGGTTTGGGCCTGGGCGCCCGGCTGCGGCAGCGCCATCAGGCCCTGCCAGACCGGCGGCAGGGTCACCGGCTGCGGCGTCACCTTGCCGCCACCCATGCGCACGCGCTGCAGGCCGTTGATGACAACCGTCTCGTCGCCCTTCAGGCCCTCGCGGATGATGCGGTAGCTGTCGGTGCGCGATCCCAGTTTCACCGGTCGCTGCTGCACGCCGCCATCGGCGCCGACGACATAGACATAGCGGCGGTCAAGATCGGTCAGGATCGCCTCGTCAGGCAGCAGCACGCCCTGGTATTCCGGGCTGCCCGGCACGGCGATGCGACCGAACAGGCCGGGCGTCAGGAACAGGTCCTTGTTCTCGAATACCGCGCGCAGGCGCATCGTGCCGGTGGCGGAATCAATCCGGTTGTCGGTGAAATCGAGCAGGCCCTTGTGGGTGAAATCCTTCTCGTCGCTCAGTTGCACGGCCACAGGCAGGCCCTTGCCGTTGCCATTGGTGCCATTCTTGCGGGCGATGCGCTGGTAGCTGAGATACGAACGCTCGTCGATGTCGAAATAGAAATGCACCGGATCGAGCTGCACGATGGTGGTCAGCAGCGTCTCGTTCTCGCGCACCAGGTTGCCTTCGGTGACCAGCTTGCGCGAGATGCGGCCAGCGATCGGCGCGCGGATCTCAGTGAAGCCCAGGTTCAGCCGGGCCGTGTCGGCGGCAGCGCGGGCGCCGGCGATATTGGCCTGGGCGGCCAGAAAGGTCTGCCGGCGCTGGTCCAGCGTGGCGACGGCGGCGGCGCCGGTCTGGGTCAGGCGCTGGTAGCGCTCGTATTCCAGCTTGGCGAGATCGAATTCGGTCTGCCGGGTGTTCAGCGTCGCCTGGGCCTGGTTGAAGGCAGCCTGGTAGGTGCGGCGGTCGATGGTGAACAGCAGATCGCCCTGGTTCACCGTGGCGCCGTCCTGGAAATGCACCGACTCCAGATAGCCATTGACCCGGGCGCGGACTTCCACGGCGCCGATGGCATCAAAGCGGCCGGTATATTCGTCCATCTCGACAATCGGCTTGACCACCGGCTTGGCCACGGTCACCGGCGGCGGGCCACCCTGGGCCAGCACGGAGCCGGAAGTGGCAAGACCAAACACAACAGCTGCGGCAACCGCGCCGACGAAACGCAAGGAACGCACGGACATGGGGAACCCCCGAAATTTTTGCATGCGCGAAGAAGTAATGGGCGCAGATAGTATGGACAAGCTAAAGCTGTGGCCCGCTCTGTGATCAATGCCACGAAAACTTTACGTCGCGGCACCTTAGCTGCAGTTGCCGCAGGATGCCTGTGAGAAATCGCACCCATGCTTAACCCGACTGGTAATCGTTAAAGTCCGCGATCGCCTGTTAAATTAAGTACATATCAGGAACAATCCTGCGCTGCAATATCTGTTTTTGCCAGACAAAAAAACCAAGTTTTCAGAAGGGTTTGACGATCACCAGGATGACGATGCCGATCATCAGCAGGGTCGGCACCTCATTAACGAAGCGGTAGAAGCGCTGGCTGTGCCGGTTGCGGTCGGCGGCGAAATCACGCTGCCAGTGAACCAGTCCGCCATGGGCCCCCTGCATGCCCAGCACCAGCACCACCTTGGCCCAGAACCAAGGCTGGTCCCAGTGATGGCCCAGCCAGGCGATCGAGACGCCGAAAATCCAGGTCGCGCCCATCGCCGGATTGATGATGGCGCGCAGCAGCCGGCGTTCCATCACCTTGAAGGTTTCGGATTCCTTCGACCCCGGCGCGGCCTCGCAGTGATAGACATAAAGCCGCGGCAGATAGAGCATGCCGGCCATCCAGGCGATGACCGATATGACATGCAGGGCTTTCAGCCAGTCGTAGAGCATGCGCCTGCTTAACGCCGGGCGGTCATGGCCGCAAGCCCGTCGGCGGCCGCTTCGGGGCAGGCCTCGTCCACCGGGCAATCGTTGCGGAAACACGGGCCGGCATCGCAGTAGCGACAGACCTGATAGGCCTGCTGCCGCGTCGGCACCGGCAGATCACCCAGGATCCTGCGCAGCAGGCCATCAAACTGCCGGCGCTCGGAGGCGGTCAAGGTTTCGAGCATCGCCTGCAGGCGGCGGTTGCGCTGGCTCAGGATGTCGCGCCGCCGCTGCCGGCCCAGCGGCGTCAGTTTCAGCGCCAGCGCGCGGCCATCCTCGGCCGAGGGGGTTTTTTCCACCAGGTCCTCCGCCACCAGGCGTTCGACCAGCCGCACCGTGCCCGGATGGGTCAGGCCCAGCACGCCGGCCAGATGGCCGACCGACAGGCCGGGCAGCATGCCGATGGTGGTAAGCGCCGCGCCGCCCTGGCCGCCATGCCCGCCAGCAGCATCGACGCTGTCGCGGATATGGTCGAACACCGCCACGCCAAGCGCGCCCAGCAGGTTGGCCGTCGTATCCTCGCGCAATGCCATGACACTCCCCCGGCTCGTTTTCCAGCCCGCTTCCTGCCCGGATTTAAGGCGGGTCGCGCCAAACCGTCAACCGGTGAAAACCGCTTGCCAGATATATGCATGAGTCATATATATGCATGCGTCACGCATATATACAAGGATAAGCATCATGCCGCGCCAAGACGATATCGCGTTTTTCCATCCCTACCGGGTGCGCTGGGCCGATGTCGACCCGCAGAGCATCGTATTCAATCCGAATTACTTCGTGTTTTTCGACGATGCCTGGAACGAATATCTGCGCGCCATCGGCCTGCCTTATCCCGACGGACTCACCACCCTGCGGCTCGATCTGGTGGCCGTGCATGCCGAAGCCAGCTTCCGCAATTCAGCCAGATTCGATGAGGAAATCCAGACCGGCGTGCGGGTGGATGCTTTTGGCCGCACCAGCCTGAAGGTCGGCTTCTCCGTCTGGCGCGGCGAAACCTTGCTGACCGAAGGCCGCATGACCTATGTCGCGGTCGGCTCGGATGACCGCCGGCCGATCCCGCTGCCTGCCGACATCATCCGCCGCATCAGCCGGATGGAGATCATCGCACCCTCCGGAATGGTCTCTGGGGCCCTGCCCGCGGAGGCCTGACATGCGTTGCGGCGACAATATAATCCTGCCCGCGCTGGCCAGAACACGCCGGTCCGCACCGACCGGAATCTTCAGCCGGCTGGCCGATCTGCTGCGCTGCTGGCGCCGGCGCGCCGATGAGCGCCGTCAACTCGCTGCCATGGGAAGTCTTGCCTGGCGCGATCTGGCCCTGAGCGATATCGACATCCGGCGGGAAGTGGAAAAGCCGTTCTGGCGGCGCTGAGCGGTATCAGCCCTTGCAAGCGCAATGCCGCCAGGCATTGCCGCAGGAGCGTTCGCCGCTGCCACACCGCGGCGCGCCGTCGAACACATCCTGCCGGGCAACGGCACCACGCACCAGACGCGCCAGGCCGGCGATGAAGTCCGGCTGCACGCCCACGGTGGAAACCCGCACATAGCCGGCGGCGCCGTTATGCCGGGCCAGTTCGGCATATTCGATATCGAGTTCCACCAGGGTTTCGGAATGCTCCGAAACGAAGGCGACCGGCACGACGACAACGGCGCGACCGGCTTTTGCGGCGCGCTCAATCTCGGCGTCGGTGGCCGGTCCGATCCATTCCAGCGGGCCGACGCGGCTCTGGTAGCAGATCTGCGTTTCCAGATCAGGGCGCTGCAGCCGGCGCTGGATCGCCGCGACGGTTTTCTCGACCTGCATCTGATAGGGATCGCCGTCATTCACCACCTTTTTCGGCAGGCCATGGGCGGAAAACAGGATCCGCGGTTTGCCCATGTCCTCGGCCCGCAGCAGGGCCGCCTGCAGCAGCATCGTCTGCGCCGCGACAAAACCGGGTTCGTCAGGATAACAGCCGATTGCCGCCGTCGGCACGTTGAGGCCCGCCTGTTCCGCCGCATCCTGCCAGTCCTTCAGCGACGAGCCGGTGGTGGTGGTGGAGAATTGCGGATAGAGCGGCAGCAAAATCACGCGTTCCGCGCCCCACTCCTTCGCCGCTTTCGCCGCATCGCTGGCAAAGGGATGCCAGTAGCGCATAGCGATGAACACAGCGTAATCATCGCTGCCCAATGCCGTCTTCAATGCCGCGGCCTGCGCCTGCGTTTCCGGCAGGATCGGCGAACGGCCGCCCATCTGGGCATAGATCTCCGCCGCCTTTGGCGCGCGGCGCGACGAGATCAGTTTCGCCAGCAGCCAGCGAAACGGGTTGGGCAGCCGGATGATGGCCGGATCGTTGAACAGGTTGAACAGGAAGGGCTCGACGGCCGACTGGCTGTCCGGCCCACCGAGATTGAACAGGATGATGGCGGTTTTCTGGGGCATGATTGGTAAGGATTTAGACTGAAACAACGCCACAGCAACAGCCCAAAACGCCGCAGGGCTTGAGAAAAAGAACAGAATACGGCGAAAATTCCGACACAAAAGCGCCGCAATCCGGCTCAGGATTCAAAAGCGGCAGACTTGCCTGCCAGCAGAGTCGAGCCGGAGGAATCCATGTCCCGCCACCATTCCCGTCTTGTTGCCCCCCGTCTGGTTCTACTGGGCCTTGGCATCGCAGTTGCCCTGGCCAGCGTGACGCCAGGCCAGCCCGCTTTTGCCGATCCGCCGGGCGGCCATCCCAACAAGGGCCATCCGAACAAGGGCCGTGGCGCCGGTCCGCAGCAGGCGCCTGGAAACGGCGGCCCGCATGGCGGCGGCGATATCACGATCAATTTTTCCTTCAACGACCATGACCGCGGGATCATGCATGACTATTTCGGTGGCCTGGCAGCCCGTGGCCATTGCCCGCCGGGGCTGGCCAGAAAACACAATGGCTGCCTGCCACCGGGCCAGGCGAAAAAATGGGCTTTGGGCCGTCCGCTGCCCCGTGACGTGATCTTTTACGACCTGCCGCCCGACCTGATGATCCGTCTCACGCCACCGCCAGCCGGTTATCGTTATGTACGGGTGGCGGCCGATGTGCTGATGATAGCCGCCGGTACCGGCATGGTGGCCGCCGCCATCGAGGATCTGGCGCGGATGTAGTCCTTACACCGCCGTCTCGGTACCCTTCACCAGACGCACCAAGTCTTCCACGTGGCGCACCGGGGTTTCCGGCACGATGCCATGGCCAAGGTTGAAGATATGATTGCGGCCGGGAAAGCTGCGCAACAGGCGCTGCACGGCTTCCGCCATCGCCGGACCACCCACCACCAGCAGGCGCGGATCGAGATTGCCCTGCACCGGCGTCTTCGACCACAGATGGTCACGCGCCCAGCCCAGCGGCACGGTGTAGTCCAGCCCCAGCGCGTCGGCGCCGGTGGCCGCGGCATAACCCTCGTACTGCGCGCCGGCGCCTCGCGGGAAAGCGATCACCGGCACATTCGGATGTTTCTGCTTCAGCGCGGCAATGATCCGTCGCACCGGTTCGATGCAATAACGGCGGAATTCGGCTTCCGGCAGCACGCCGGCCCAGGTATCGAACAGCTGCACCACTTCGGCGCCGGCTCCGATCTGGCGGTCGAGGTAATCGCTGGTCGCCTCGACCAGGATATTCATTAGGGCATCCAGCCCCTGCGGATTGCCAAAAGCCCAGGTCTTGGCCGCAGCATGGTCGCTCGAGCCCCGACCCTCCAGCATATAGGTCGCAACCGTCCAGGGCGCCCCGGCAAAGCCGATCAGGGCACAGTTGGGGGGGAGCTCCCCCTTGATCCGGCTGACGGCCTCGTAGACCGGCTCCAGCTGCCTGTGGATGCCCTTCGGATTCAGCCGGGCCAACTCGCCGGCGGTGCGGATCGCATCCAGCACCGGCCCCTCGTTTTCCTTGAAGGCCAGACCCTGGCCCAGCGCCTGTGGCACCAGCAGGATATCGGCGAACAGGATCGCCGCATCGAAGCCGAAGCGGCGGATCGGCTGCAGCGTCACGTCCGCCGCCAGCGCGGGATTGTAGCACAGCTCGAGGAAACTGCCGGCCTGGGCCCGGGTGGCCCGGTATTCCGGCAGGTAGCGGCCGGCCTGGCGCATCAGCCACATCGGCGGCCGTTCACAGGGCAGGCCGGCAAGGGTGCGCAATAACGGTTTGGTTGGCTGTTCAGCCTGGGCGGGGGGGAGACGGGTCATCCCTTATTCCTCTTCTATTTTATTTAAAAATAAAAGGGATGTAGTGGTTTGTTGTGCGGTGTGAGTCGGGGATAACTGGTTCTCCGCCACTCCTCCCGGACTCTGTCCCGATTCATCCCGGGCAGCGGAAAAAAACGCTGGAGCGGGGATAATCCGGCCCGACTCGTCGTACAACTGCCATGAATCAGCCACAGGAATGATGGGGATAACGGGGATGGCTGGTCATCCCTGTGGCCTGGGCGGTTTTTCCACGTTTTGCACAGGGGCAGACAAAAAACGATCCGCCGGTGACAGGCTGGTTGCATGAAAACCGGCTTGCGGGCATGAAAATGACCGGGTTGGGGAAAAACCCGGGCTTATCCCCTTTTTCCCCGTTTTCCACTGCCGGAAAGGCGCCTCACAGCCGATGCCGAAATCCATGCGGCCGCATATTCACCTGGTCTCCGACGCCACCGGCGAAACGCTGAAATCGGTGGCCAAGGCAGCCCTGGTGCAGTTCCAGAAATCCCAGGAAGAGGTGGAAACCCATACCTGGGCCCTGGTGCGGAAGCCGCTGCAGATGGAACGCGTGGTTGAGGCGATCGCCGCCATGGGCGGGCTGGTGCTGTTTACCATCGTCGATCCGCAACTGCGCGAGATCCTGGTGAAAGGCTGCGCCAAGGCCAAGCTGCCCATCGTGCCGGTGCTCGATCCGGTGATTCTGGCCTTCGGCAAATACCTGGGCGAAAAATCGCAGAACCTGCCCGGCCGCCAGCATGAGCTGGATGCCGAATATTTCCACCGCATCGATGCGATGCATTTCACCATCGCCCATGACGATGGCCAACTCACCATCGATATCGACAAGGCCGATATCGTGCTGGTCGGCGTGTCGCGCACCTCCAAGACGCCGACCTCGATCTATCTGGCCAATCGTGGCTACAAGACCGCCAACGTGCCCATCGTGCCCGGACTGACCATCCCGCCCGAACTGGAAACCGCGCGCCAGCCGCTGATCGTCGGACTGACCACCTCACCCGACCGCCTGGTCTCGATCCGGCGCAATCGCCTGATCTCGATGAATGAATCGACCCATACCGATTATGTCGATGACGACCGCGTGCGCGAGGAGCTCAATATTGCGCGCAAGCTCTGCGCCAAGCATAACTGGCCGATGATCGACGTCACCCGCCGCTCCATCGAGGAAACCGCCGCCGCGATCCTCAACCTGCATGCCCGGCGCGAGGAACAACGCAAGCAGCAGGACCTCGACTTGGATGAACCCGAAAGGGGTCCGCGCGCGTGACCCTGATCCTTGCCTCCGCCAGCCCGTCGCGGGCGGCCATGCTGCGCGCGGCCGGCCTTGAATTTTCCGTGCAGCCGGCCCGTATCGACGAAAGCGAAATCAAGCTGGCCTTGCAGGCGGAACAGGCGACCGCCTCCGACGCGGCCACGGCCCTGGCCGAACTGAAGGTGCAGCGCGTGTCGCCCCGCGCGGGCAGCGATTTCATCATCGGCGCCGACCAGATGCTGGTCTGCGAGGGACGCTGGTATGACAAGCCGGACAGCATGGCCGCGGCACGCGACCATCTGCGTTCATTGCGCGGCAGGACGCATGAACTGGTCTCGGCCGTGGTGCTGGCCCGTGGCGGCAGCGTGATCTGGCGACAGGTTGATACCGCGCGGCTCACCATGCGCGATTTCAGCGACGATTTCCTTGATGCGTATCTCGCCCAGGCCGGCGAAGCGGTGCTGCATTCGGTCGGCGCCTATCAGCTGGAAGGTCTTGGCGTGCAGCTGTTCAGCCATATCCGCGGCGACTTTTTCACCATCCTCGGCCTGCCTTTGCTGCCCCTGCTGGATATCCTGCGCGAGAACAAGGTGCTGCGGACATGAGCGCGGCGAACGACGACGACATCATCCCGCGCGCCGGCGTGATCGGCTGG
>NZ_JANLJJ010000072.1:0-12435 GCF_029255545.1 Ferrovibrio sp.
GCCACATTATCCAGCGCCATGCTGTCCTCGGCCGGCAGGCGCGCCACCTCGGGCAGATGCGGCAGCACGCCGAAACTGCGCCAGCCGGTGCGCTGGGTGATGATCTGCAGGCCGCTATCGAACAGGCTGACATCGCCGCGGAACTTGTTGATCAGGAAGCCGGCCACCTGCGCGGCCTCTTCCGGCTCCAGCAAAGCCGCCGTGCCGACCAGCGAGGCGATCACCCCGCCACGGTCGATATCGCCCACCAGCACCACAGGAACATCCGCGCGAGTGGCGAAGCCCATATTGGCGATGTCGTTGGCGCGCAGGTTCACCTCGGCCGGCGAGCCGGCGCCTTCCACCACGACGAAATCGGCGTCCTGCTTCAGTTTGCCGAAACTCTCGGCGACGAAGGGCCACAGCTCGGCCTTCCTCGCCAGATAGCCGCGCGCATCGGTGCTGCCATGGATGCGGCCCTGCACGACGATCTGGCTGGTGCGGTCGCCCTGCGGTTTCAGCAATACGGGATTCATGTGCACGCTGGGCGCGACGCCGGCGGCACGCGCCTGCAGGGCCTGGGCGCGGCCGATCTCGCCGCCATCGGCCGTGACGGCGGCATTGTTCGACATGTTCTGCGGCTTGAACGGCCGCACGCTGTAACCACGCTTCACCAGCGCGCGGATCACGCCGGCGCACAGCACCGACTTGCCCACATCCGAGCCGGTGCCCTGGAACATCAGGCAGCGCGCGGTCATTTCAGGACCAGAGACAGGCCGGCCGACATGAACACGGCGTGGTCGGCCTGGGCTGCGATGGCCTGGTTCAGGCGGCCCTGGTGATCGCGGAAGTCGCGGGCGAGTTTATTCTCCGGCACGATGCCGAGGCCGACCTCGTTGGAGACCAGCAGCACGGGAAACCGCACGGCATCGAGCGCCGCCAGCAGGTTGGCGGTTTCCACCGCGATGTCGCGGTTGGCATGCATGAGATTCGACAGCCACAGCGTCAGGCAGTCGACCAGAACCGCGCCGGTGTCGGCCGGCAAGGCCCGCAGTATTTCGGCAATCGCGATCGGCGCCTCGATATCGTGCCAGCGGTCGCCGCGCCGCGCCTTGTGCTCGGCGATGCGGGCACGCATTTCATCGTCCCAGGCTTCCGCCGTGGCGATATAAACCAGTCTGCCGTCATGCTTCTGCGCCAGCTCCTCGGCCAGCCGCGACTTGCCCGAGCGCGCGCCGCCGAGGATCAGGGTGATCTTCGCGTCGGCGCGCACCAGAGCCATCAGGCCTTGACCTTCTCGCGCAGGGTGACGAACTCTTCCGCCGCCGTCGGGTGGATGCCGACGGTGGCGTCGAAATCGGCCTTGGTGGCCTTGGCCTTGATGGCGATGGCGATGCCCTGGATGATCTCGCCCGCCTCCGGTCCCACCATATGGGCGCCGACCACGCGGTCGGATTTCGCATCGACCACCAGCTTCATCAGGATGCGCTCGTCGCGGCCCGACACGGTGGCGCGCATCGGCCGGAACGTCGTGCGATAGACATCCACCTCGCCATAGGCCTTGCGCGCATCCTCCTCGCTCAGGCCCACCGTGCCGACGCTGGGCTGGCTGAACACGGCGGCCGGCACGTCGTTGTGGTCGGCCTTGCGCGGCGTGTTGCCGAACACGGTATCGGCGAAGGCATGGCCCTCGCGGATCGCCACCGGCGTCAGGTTGATGCGGTTGGTCACGTCGCCCACGGCATAGATATTCTCCACGCTGGAGCGCGAATAGTGGTCCACCACCACCGCGCCATCGGCATCGGTTTCCACGCCCACGGCTTCCAGGCCCAGGCCATCGGTATTGGGCTTGCGGCCGGTGGCGGCCATAACGGCATCCACCTCCATCGTGCTGCCATCGGTCAGATGCACCAGCAGGCCGCCGGCCACCGTCTCGATCTTCGTGACGTCTGTTTTGACCTTCAGGTCGATGCCGCTCTTGACCAGCTCGCCTGCCAGGTGGCTGCGGATATCGTGATCGAAGCCCCGCAGGATCTGCTCGCCGCGATAAAGCTGCGTCACCTTGGCGCCAAAACCGTTGAAGATGCCGGCGAACTCGCAGGCGATATAGCCGCCGCCGATCACGATGATCCGCTTCGGCATCTCCTTCAGATGGAAAGCCTCGTTGGAGGTGATCATCAGCTCGGCGCCGGGAATGGCCGGCTTCACCGGCCGGCCGCCGGTGGCGATCAGGATCGTGCCGGCGGTGACCGCCTTGTCGTTGACCACAACGGTATGGGCATCCTTCAGGGTGGCGCGGCCATCGAAGGTCTTCGCGCCGGCATTCTCGAACAGGCCGCGATAGATTTTCTCCAGCCGGCCGATTTCCCTGTCCTTGGCGGCGATCATCGCCGGCCAGTCGAAGCGGCTTTCGCCCACGCTCCAGCCAAAACCGGCGGCATCCTCGAAGGCGTGCGAAAATTCCGAACCGTAGACCAGCAGCTTCTTGGGCACGCAGCCCCGGATCACGCAGGTGCCGCCATAACGGTATTCCTCGGCCACCGCGACCCTGGCGCCATGGCCAGCGGCAATCCGGCCGGCACGCACGCCGCCGGACCCGCCGCCGATCACAAAGAGGTCGAAATCATACTGGCTCATGGGGGTCGGATCCTTCCGCAGCATATTCCGTGGGCAATTCATGCCCACGACCGACGCTGGAGATCAAGGTCCGAACCTCGGGATAGCGATGGGCCGTGGCAATGTGGTGCAGCCGCAGCGCTTCGACAAGCGTGCCGCCCAGGCCCAGCAGGCGGTCGGCATGGCCAATCATCACCGAATTGGGCCAGGCTTTCGGCCGGATCTCGCCGAGCGCGGCGAAGATATCGGCGGCGCGGCCGGGATTGCGCTGCGCCATCAGCGCAACCGCCGATGCCGTGGAGCGCGACACGCCGGCATAGCAATGGATCAGCAGGTGATCCACGCGATCGGCCGCCAGCTTGTCTCCCACCTTCAGGATGGCGGCGACATCGGCTTCGGTCGGCATGGTGCGGCTGCCGTCATTGGCGACGATATCGTAGAAACGGAATTCGTCGCGCAGGGCTTCCGGGTGATGCACATAGCCCTCCGGCGCCGGCGTGCCGGGGTCGAGGATGCCGAGGATATGCGTCACGTCGCCGGCGAACTGCTCCAGCTCGGCGACCCCGCAGATGCTGAGGCGGAAGGGCAGCAGGCGCCGGGCAACAACCGGACTCATTCCCCAATCCTCTTCATTCCACCGTCACCGACTTGGCCAGGTTGCGCGGCTGGTCAACATCGGTGCCCTTGAGCACGGCGACGTGATAGGCCAGCAGCTGCACCGGGATGGCATAGAGGATCGGCGCCACGAAGGGCTCCACCTCGGGCAGCACCACGGTGGCAAAGGTGCGGTCGTCCACATGGGTCAGGCCGGCCTTGTCTGACATGAAGATCACCCTGCCGCCCCGCGCCATCACCTCCTGCATGTTGGAGATGGTCTTCTCGAACAGCCCGTCGCTCGGCGCGATCACGATGACCGGCACCTGCTCGTCGATCAGGGCGATCGGGCCGTGCTTCAGCTCGCCGGCGGCGTAACCTTCGGCATGGATATAGGAGATCTCCTTGAGCTTCAGCGCGCCTTCCAGGGCCAGCGGAAAACACGGGCCGCGGCCGATATAGAGCACGTCGCGCGCGTCCATGATCTTCTCGGCCAGGGCCTGCAGGTCGTCGTCGTGGTTCAGCACCTCGGCGGCATGAGCCGGCACCTCGATCAGGGCAGCCATCAGGCGGGCGCTTTCCGCCTCGCTCAAGGCCTTGCGCGCCCGCGCCACCGCCAGGCTGAAGGCCGCCAGCGTGACGAGCTGGCAGGTGAAGGCCTTGGTCGAGGCGACGCCGATCTCCGGCCCGGCCTTGGTCGGCAAGACGCCGTCGGCCTCGCGCGCCATGCTGCTTTCCGGCACGTTGACGATCACCAGGGTGCGGCCGCCATTGGCCTTCACATAGCGCATCGCCGCCAGCGTATCGGCCGTCTCGCCCGACTGGGAGATGAAGATGGCCAGGCCCCTGGGGTCGACCGGCGCCTCGCGGTAGCGGTATTCGGAGGCGACATCGACCTCGACGCTGATGCGGGCATAACGCTCCAGCCAGTATTTCGCCACCAGTCCGGCATAATACGACGTGCCGCAGGCGACGATGGTGATGCGGCTGATCTGCGCCAGGTCGATGCCCAGGTCGGGCAGATGCACCCAGCGGTCGGTCGGGCTGACCACGGTGTTGATGGTGTCGCCCATCACCGCCGGCTGCTCATAGATTTCCTTCAGCATGTAATGGCGGTAATTGCCCTTGCCGATCATGGCGCCGCTGATCGCGGTGGGCCGCACCGCGCGCTCGACCGGTTTGTTGTCGGCATCGAAGAAGCGCGCGCCCTCGCGGCTCAGCACCACCCAGTCGCCCTCGTCCAGATAGGCGATCCTGTCGGTCAGCGGTGCCAGCGCCAGCGCATCGGAGCCGAGATACATCTCGCCATTGCCGAAGCCGACCGCCAGCGGCGCGCCGCGGCGGGCGCCGATCAGCAGGTCGTCCTTGCCGTGAAACAGGATGCCCAGCGCAAAGGCGCCGCGCAGGCGGCCCAGCGCGGTCGCGACGGCTGCTTCCGGCGCCAGGCCGTCAAGCAGATACTGGTCGATCAGGCGCAGGGCCACTTCGGTATCGGTCTGGCTGTGGAACTTCTGGCCTTTCGCGGCCAGCTCCTCGCCCAGTTCGCGGTAATTCTCGATGATGCCGTTATGCACCAGCGCGACGCGCTCGGTGGCATGCGGATGCGCGTTGGCCTCGTTCGGCGCGCCATGGGTGGCCCAGCGGGTATGGGCGATGCCGATCAGGCCCCGCAGCGGCTCGACGTCCAGCCGCTCCTCCAGCCGGGCGATCTTGCCCTCGGCGCGGCGGCGCTCGATGGCGCCGCCCTTCGCCAGAGTGGCGATGCCGGCGGAATCATAACCACGATATTCCAGCCGCTTCAGGCCATCGATCAGCAAGGGCACGACATCGCGCGTACCGACCACACCGACAATGCCGCACATGACTCAAACTCCTCAGGTCTTTGTCTTCTTCTTGGCCGCCTTGATGGCGCGGAACTTCGCGGCCAGGCCGGGTTTATCTTCCTGGCGGCCACGCGCGACGCTCAGGGCATCGGCGGGCACGTCGCGGGTAATCACGCTGCCGGCAGCCACCATGGCGCCGGCGCCGATCTTCACGGGCGCCACCAGCGCCGAATTGGAGCCGATGAAGGCCCCGGCCCCGATGTCGGTATGGTGCTTGTCGAAGCCATCGTAATTGCAGGTGATGGTGCCGGCGCCGATATTGGCCTTCGCGCCAACGCGGGCATCGCCGATATAGGTCAGGTGATTGACCTTGGCGCCCGGCTCGACGGCAGCATTCTTGATCTCGACGAAATTGCCGATATGGGCGTCCGTGCCGATCTTCGCTCCCGGCCGCAGGCGGGCAAACGGCCCGATGGTGGCGCCATTGGCGATGCTGGCGCCTTCGATATGGCTGTGGCTGCGGATCGTCACGTCGTCGCCGACGCTGACGCCGGAACCAAACACCACAAAAGGCTCGATGACGACATCGCGACCGAATGCCGTGTCGCCGCGCAGATAGACGGTATCCGGCGCCGTCATGGTCACGCCGGCCGCCATGGCGGCCTGCCGCAGGCGCTGCTGCATCGCCGCCTCGGCCAGGCTCAGCTCGGCGCGGGTATTGATGCCCATCACCTCGACCGCATCGGCCTCGACCACGCGGCAACCCCAGCCCCTGGCATTGGCCTGCTCGACCACGTCGGTCAGCAGGTATTCGCCCTGGGCATTCCGGTCCGAAAGTTTTTTCAGCAGAGCCGGCAGGCGGGCGCCATCGAAAGCCATCAGGCCGGCATTGCACAGGCGCACGGCGCGTTCTTCGGCCGAGGCATTCTTGTATTCGACGATCTTCTCCAGCTGGCCCTTCGGAGTGACGATCAGGCGGCCATAGGCGCCCGGGTCATCGGGCCGGAAACCGACGATCACCGCCGCCGGATCGCTTTTATGCCGGCGCATGGCCAGCAGGTTTTTCAGCAGGGCCGGCGTCAGCAGCGGCGTGTCGCCATAAAGCACGACCACGTCGCCGCCAAAGCCTTTCAGCGCCGGCATGGCCGCCATCACCGCATGGCCGGTGCCGCGGGCGGGATGCTGGATTGCCGTCACGGCCGGCTTCGCCGCCGCGGCCACCGCCTCCTGGTCCCTGCCGGTCACCACCACCACGCGCGCGGGCTTCAGCGTGGCGGCGACATCAAGCACATGACGCAGCATCGGCTGGCCGGCGACGGCATGCAGCACTTTGGGCAGGCGCGACTTCATCCGCGTGCCCTGCCCCGCTGCCAGCACCACAACCGCTACCGCCCGCTTAACCATTGGCCGTTTCGCCATCCGCCTGTTCCGTGTACAAAAAGCCGCGATTCGCCGCTTTCGACGCGGCGGACTGTGTCATAGCCGTGCCGGCCAGCGGAAATCAAATGGTCTTTCCGTCTGTTTCAGGGTCTTTCCAATTGTAACGCCATGACTCGCAAAGCAATTCTGTTCGATCTCGATGGTACGCTGGTTGATACCGCGCCCGACCTGGCCGCCGCCACCGACTATGCCCTCACCCGCGCCGGACGGCCCGCCATCGGGCTGGATGCCGTGCGCATGCTGGTGGGCGACGGCGCCCGCGCCCTGATCGAGAAGGGCTTCCAGACCACCGGCGGCATGCCCGACGCGGCCGGCTTCGAGGCCGCCATGGCCGACTTCCTCGTCTATTACGCCGACCACCTGGCCGATACCAGCCAGCCGTTTCCCGGCGTGATCACCAGCCTGGCGCAGCTGGCCGAACAGGATTACGCGCTGGCCGTCTGCACCAACAAGCCGGAAGGCTTCAGCCGCAGCCTGCTCCGCCAGCTCGGCATGCTTGACCTGTTCGGCGCCGTGGTCGGCGGCGACAGCCTGGCCATGCGCAAGCCCGATCCCGGCCATATCCATGGCACGCTGGATGCGCTGGGCAGCGATTTCGCCTGGGCCGCCATGGTGGGCGATTCCGCCAACGACGTGAATGCTGCCAAGGCAGCCGGCCTGCCCTGCGTGGTGGTCAGCTTCGGCTATACGCGGATTCCACCCCACGAGCTGGGCGGCGATCGCCTGATCGACCGTTTCGCGGAATTGCCGGAAGCCCTCACGGCCCTGGGCGGCTAGCCGGGCCTATTCAGCATCCGGCTGGCGATCCGGGGCCGCCCTGGCGAAAACCTCCAGCTTGCGACATTCGGCGTCGATCCGCACGATGGTCGGGCAGGCCGAGAGGTCGCAGTTGAACCGGCGCGCATTGGCCACCTGCGGCACCAGGCAGACATCGGCCATGGACGGCGTGTTGCCATGGCAGAACTGGCCGGTGGCGGCGCTGTCGTTCAGCATTTTCTCCACCGCCTGCAGGCCGTTTTCGACCCAGTGGCGATACCACTGGTCCTTTTTGTCCTCGGGCAGCCCCATCTCCTTGACCAGGTAGCGCAGCACGCGAAGGTTGTTGAGCGGGTGGATGTCGCAGGCGATCGCCAGCGCCAGGGCCCGCACCCGCGCGCGGGCCACCGCACCGGCCGGCAGCAGCGGGGGATTCGGGTGGGTTTCCTCGAGGTATTCGACAATGGCCAGCGACTGCGTCAGCAGGGTGTCGCCGTCGACCAGGGCGGGCACCTGCTTCTGCGGGTTGAGGGCGGCATAGGCCTCGGCCAGCTGGTCGTTCTTCTGCAGGTGGATGAAGTGGTTGTCGTAATCCAGGCCCTTGAGATTGAGCGCAATCCGGACCCTGTAAGCCGCAGATGACCTGAAATACCCGTATAACAGCATGCAAATCCTCCCCAGAGGCCGGGATTTTACTGCAATCGCGTTATGTTACAAAGCCTTCATGGGAATCCGACCAATGTAAGGGTTGCCGGGCCGGCTTGCCCCGCTCTATTGTCTGCGCGCCTTCCGGACCCCATCTGACCGGTATGGTCAATAAGACGGCGCGGAGCAGGGTAGCGCAGAGCATGCAGTTGACGATCAATGGTGAAGTCCGCGAGATGGGCGGGATGGCGACGGTGGCCGAGCTTCTGGCCGCATTGACGCTCGATGCCCGCAAAATCGCCATCGAACTGAACCGCGAAATCATCCCGCGCTCGGCTTATGCCGAAACCAGCCTGAACGACGGCGACAAGATCGAGATCGTGCATTTCATCGGCGGCGGCAACGCCCCGTTGTCCGCTGGCCAGGGCGATTATTTCGAAGTGGCAGGCAGACGCTTCCGTTCGCGGCTGCTGGTCGGCACCGGCAAGTACAAGGATTTCGAGCAGACCAGGCTGGCGATCGAAGCTTCGGGCGCCGAGATCGTCACGGTCGCGGTGCGCCGCGTCAACGTCACCGACCCGAGCCAGCCGATGCTGGTCGATTACGTCGATCCGAAGAAATACACCTACCTGCCCAACACCGCCGGCTGCTTCACTGCCGACGACGCCGTGCGCACCCTGCGGCTCGCCCGCGAAGCCGGTGGCTGGAAGCTGGTGAAGCTGGAAGTGTTGGGCGACCAGAAGACGCTCTATCCCGACATGGAGCAGACGCTTTCCGCCACCAAGCTGCTGGTCCGGGAAGGCTTCGATGTCATGGTCTACTGCGCCGACGATCCGATCGCGGCGAAGAAGCTGGAAGACCTGGGCGCCTGCGCGATCATGCCGCTGGCCGCGCCGATCGGCTCGGGGCTGGGCATCCAGAACCCGGTCAACATCCGCATCATCATCGAGAATGCCAAGGTGCCGGTGCTGGTCGATGCCGGCGTCGGCACCGCCTCCGACGCGGCCATTGCCATGGAGCTTGGCTGCGATGGCGTACTGATGAATACCGCCATCGCCGAGGCGAAAGACCCGGTCCGCATGGCGCAGGCCATGAAACTGGCCATCGAGGCCGGCCGGCTGGCCTATCTGGCCGGGCGGATGCCGAAGAAGCGTTACGCCGATCCCTCCTCGCCGCTCGCCGGCCTGATCTGAACCGGCGATACAGGGAAGCAGGCAGTGGAAATCGACATCTACCACCTGATCGAACAGTATCGCGACTGGTTCTACATCATCACCTTCATCTGGACGTTCCTGGAAGGCGAGACTTTCGTGATTTTCGCCGGTGCAGCGGCCAGCCAGGGCCTGCTGCACATGTACTGGCTGATCGCCGCGGCCTGGCTGGGCAGCTTCGCCGGCGACCAGCTTTATTTCTGGATCGGCCGGCAATACGGCCACCGGCTGCTGAAGCGCTTCCCCAAGCTGCAGGGCGGCGTCAACGTCGCCCTCGACATGCTGCACAAATACCATGTCGGCTTCATCCTCAGCTTCCGCTTCATCTACGGCGTGCGCAACTTCTCCTCGCTGGCGATGGGCATGAGCATGATTTCATGGCCGCGTTTCGCCGGGCTGAACTTTGTCGCCGCCGGCCTGTGGTCGAACGCGTTCTGCTGGGCCGGCTATCTGCTCGGGGTCGCCTTCGAGGCGGTGCTGGGCGACATCGCCAAGGATTTCGGGTTGATCATGCTCGGCATCTTCGCGGTGGTCGGCATCGTGCTGTTCCTGGTGCATCGCCGCGGCAAGGCGCGTTTCGAGGCGAAGATCGCCGCACAGCAGGCGAAGCAGGTTTTGCCGCCCGCCTCGGAATAGACGGCCATCAGCGGCCGGCGTCCACCGCATCCATCTTCGCGTTCAGCCTGTCGATGATGCGGTCGAGCTGCACCGCCTCCTCCGCCGTCAGCGCGGTCAGCAGGTCGCGCTCGAAGCCCAGCGCCAGCGGGGCGATCTCGGCATAGACCTGCTGCCCCTTCCCCGACAGGGTCAGCCGCGATTTGCGCTTGTCGCCGTCGTCGCGCTCGCGCTCCAGCAGGCCCTTGCCTTCCAGCGCCGCCACCGCGCGGCTCACCGTCACCTTGTCCATCGCCGAGCGTTCCGCCACCTGGTTGGCGCTCAGGCCGGCATAGCGGCCAAGGATGGCGATCACCCGCCATTCCGGAATGCCAATGCCAAACCGGTCGGCATAATGGCGCGACAGCGCCCCACTGATCCGGTTCGTCACCACCGACAGGCGGTAGGGCAGGAACCGTTCCAGTGCCAGCGGCGCTTTGGCCATTTTCGTATTCCCCATGACATCGGCTCTTGAATATAGTTGCAAATGTAACTATTATGCGACTCAATCGCAATTCAGTTCAAGGGAGGATAATCCCCATGGCCGACCTGTTCGACAACCCGATGGGCACCGACGGCTTCGAATTCATCGAATATGCCGCGCCCGAGCCCGAGAAGCTGGCCGCGCTGTTCGAGCGCATGGGCTTCCAGGCGGTGGCGAAGCACCGCTCCAAGAACGTGACGCTTTATCGCCAGGGCGACGTCAATTTCATCCTCAACGCCGAGCCGGCCAGCTTCGCCCAGAGCTTCGCCCGCATCCATGGCCCCTCCATCTGCGCCATGGCCTTCCGCGTCAAGGATGCCGCCAAGGCCTACAAGCGCGCCATCGAGCTGGGCGCCTGGGGCGTCGAGCCGCATGTCGGCCCGATGGAGCTGGCGATCCCGGCGATCAAGGGCATCGGCGACAGCCTGATCTACCTGGTCGACCGCTATGGCGAGCGCGGCACCATCTATGATGTCGATTTCGTGCCGCTGCCCAACACCGAGCGCAACCCGCAGGGCGTCGGCCTCACCTATGTCGACCACCTGACCCACAACGTGCATCGCGGCCGCATGGCGGAATGGGCCGAGTTCTACGAGCGCCTCTTCAATCTCCGCGAGATCAAGTATTTCGACATCGAGGGCAAGCTGACCGGCCTGAAATCCAAGGCGATGACCAGCCCCTGCGGCAAAATCCGCATCCCGATCAACGAAAGCTCGGACGACAAGTCGCAGATCGTCGAATATCTCGATGCCTATCATGGCGAGGGCATCCAGCATGTCGCCCTGGGCACCAACGACATCTATGGCACGGTCAGCAGCCTGCGCGGCCGCGACGTGCCGTTCCAGTCCACGCTCGATACCTATTACGACCAGGTGCCCGGCCGCGTGCCCGGCCATAACGAGGACGTCGCCCGCCTCAAGGAACTGCAGATCCTGATCGACGGCGCGCCGACCCAGGGCCAGGGCCTGCTGCTGCAGATATTCACCGACACGGTGATCGGCCCGATCTTCTTCGAGATCATCCAGCGCAAGGGCAATGACGGCTTCGGCGAGGGTAATTTCAAGGCCCTGTTCGAATCGATCGAGCTCGACCAGATCCGTCGCGGCGTGCTGAAAGCCAATTAAGAAATCAGGAGGAAACGTCCCATGGCCAAGACTTGGATTCCGATGACCCACAGCGAGGGTCAGACGGCCCGCCAGGCCCATGTCGCCCTGCCCCAGGGCACTTTTGAGCGCGAGATGGGCAAGGAGGGCTTCTTCGGCCCCGCCGCCCATCTCTACCATGCCAACCCGCCCACCGGCTGGATCGACTGGGAAGGCCCGCTCAAGCCACGCGCCTTCGACACGGCGAAATTCGCCGATGCGGTCGACTGCCCGTGGAAGGCGAAGCTGCTGATGGGCAATGCCCATGTCAAATACCGCCACCTGCTGATCACGCAGGCGATGGATCATCTGGTGCGCAACGGCGATGGCGACGAGCTGCTGTTCGTGCATGAAGGCAACGGCGCGCTGTTCTGCGATTTTGGCCATATGGATTACAGCGAAGGCGACTACATCATGCTGCCGCGCGGCACCATGTGGCGGCTTGAGCCGGCATCACCCAGCAAGATCCTGCTGATGGAAGCCACCAACGACAGCTACCGCCTGCCCGACAAGGGCCTGCTCGGCCCGCATGCGATCTTCGATCCCGGCGTGCTCGACATCCCGCGCATCGACGATCCCTTCCGGGCGCAGCAGCAGAAAGGACCCGCCTCGGGCGGGAAAAACTGGCGCGTGGTGATCAAGCGCCGCGACCAGCTTTCCACCGTCACCTATCCCTATAACCCGCTCGACGTGGTGGGCTGGAAAGGCGACCTGACGGTGGTCAGGCTGAACTGGCGCGACATCCGGCCGCTGATGAGCCACCGCTACCACCTGCCGCCCTCGGCGCATACCACCTTCCTGGCCTCGCGCTTCGTGGTCTGTACTTTCGTGCCGCGTCCGATCGAGTCTGATCCGGAAGCCCTGAAGGTGCCGTTCTTCCACAACAACGACGATTACGACGAGGTGATCTTCTATCACCAGGGCCAGTTCTTCAGCCGCGACAACATCCATCCCGGCATGATCACCGTGCATCCCTGCGGCTTCCCGCATGGCCCGCATCCCAAGGCCTTCGCGGCCGGGGCCAAGGCCGCGCGCAAGGAAACCGACGAGGTGGCGGTGATGCTGGATACCCGCGATGCGCTGGACCTCGC
>NZ_JANLJJ010000072.1:12535-30287 GCF_029255545.1 Ferrovibrio sp.
AGGAAACCGACGAGGTGGCGGTGATGCTGGATACCCGCGATGCGCTGGACCTCGCACCCGCCGCCGAAAGCGTCGAGTTCAAGGGCTATGTCGGCACCTGGAATCCGGAAGGCTTCCGCCAGGCTGCAGAATAAACGTTTCGGATCTCTGGGAGTAATTTGCGATGAAACTCGCCTCGCTGCGGCATGGCCGCGACGGCCGTCTCTGCGTGGTCAGCCGCGACCTGAAAACCATGCTGCCGGTTGACCAGCTGATGCCGACCCTGCAGATGGCCCTTGATTCATGGGCCGTCGCGGCGCCGAAGCTGCAGGCCGTGTCTGACGCGCTGAACAAGGGCGAGGCCTCGGGCGCCATCGCCTTCGATGCGGACAAGCTCGCCTCGCCGCTGCCGCGCGCCTATCAATGGTGCGACGGCTCGGCCTACCTCAACCATGTCGAGCTGGTGCGCAAGGCGCGCAATGCTACGATGCCGCCGGAATTCCTGCACGATCCGCTGATGTACCAGGGCGGCTCGGATGACTTCTTAGCCCCCACCGCCGACATTCCGGTGGCCGACGAGGCCTATGGCATCGATTTCGAGGGCGAGGTTGCCGCCATCACCGGCGACGTGGCCATGGGCTCGTCGTCAGCCCAGGCCGCGACGCAGATCCGCCTGCTGATGCTGGTCAACGACGTGTCCATGCGCAACCTGATCCCGGCAGAACTGGCCAAGGGCTTTGGCTTCTTCCACGGCAAGCCAAGCACCGCTTTCTCGCCGGTGGCCGTCACGCCCGACGAGCTGGGCGACGCCTGGCGGGATGCGAAAATCTGCCGCCCGCTGGTGACCCATCTGAACGGCCGGAAATTCGGCGAACCCGATGCCGGCGCCGACATGCAGTTCAGCCTCGCCGACCTCATCGCCCATGCGGCGAAGACGCGCAACCTGAAGGCCGGCTGCATCGTCGGCTCGGGTACGGTGTCGAACCGCGACGCCAGCAAGGGCTTCTCCTGCCTGGCCGAGATCCGCATGATCGAGACGATCAGCGAGGGCAAGCCGAAGACGCCGTTCATGAAGTTCGGCGATCATGTGCGGATCGAGATGTTCGATGCCGCCGGCCAGTCGATCTTCGGCGCCATCGACCAGACGGTGGTGAAATATACCGGCCCGTAACGCGGGCCGGCTTGCATCGCCATGCCGGCTACCGCACCATGCCGGCATGGCGATTGACACCGAAATCCTGATCGATGCGCCGCCGGCCCGGGTTTGGGCCGTGCTGGCCGACTTTGCCGCCTATGGCACATGGAACCCCTTCATGCCGGAAATCGCCGGCCCGCTGGAACCCGGCGCGCGCCTGCGGGTGCGCATCGTTCCGCCGGGCAGCCGGGGCATGACCTTCCGCCCCCGCCTGCAGGCGGTTGAACCGGAGCGCGAGCTGCGCTGGCTTGGCCATCTGCTGCTGCCCGGCCTGTTCGACGGCGAGCACCGCTTCCGGCTCGAACCGCTTGATGGCGGGGCACGCACCCGGTTCCGCCATGGCGAGACATTTTCCGGCCTGCTGGTGCCGCTGATTTTCGGCGCCCGCGCGCAGGACTCCACCCGCGCCGGCTTCGAGGCGATGAACGCCGCGCTCAAGCGACGGGCCGAGACTGCGGCCGCCATGTGACCGCCCCATGTGACCGCCGTCACGTTGATATTCTCTCCCGCGCCGCTAGCTTGGCTATGCTGCCGCAGCCATCACATGGGAGGGGATCATGGCGCTCACATTCTATTACGGTTCGGGTTCACCTTTTGCCTGGCGGGTCTGGCTGGCGCTGGAACACAAGGGTCTGAGCTACGACCTGAAGGTCCTCTCCTTCGACAAGCGTGAGCACAAGACGCCGGATTATCTGGCGATCAATCCACGCGGCGAAGTGCCGGCCCTGGTGGATGACGGCTTCGCCATCTTCGAATCGAATGCCATCGTCGAATACATCGCTGAACGCTGGCCGGAAGGCCCCACGCTGTTTCCGGCCGATATCCGCCAGCGCGCCATCCAGCGCCGCATGATCCGCGAGATCGACAACCATTTCGTCGAGGCCGTCGAGCATCTGGTACTGCCGCTGCTCTACCAGGCCGATGCGCCCGATGCCGCCGAGCGTACCGCCAAAGCCCTCGAAGAATTGCGCGGGGAATTCCAATACTGGGAGACGGCGCTGAGCGGCGACTGGCTGGGCGGCGCGGTACCATCGGCGGCCGATTTCACGCTCTATCCCAGCGTCGCCATGCTCGGCCGTATCGAAACCCGCAAGCCCGGTACCGTGCCGGCCGATCTGATCCCGCCGAAGATGGCGGCCTGGGAACGGCGCATGCGGGCCCTGCCCATCGTGGAGAAGACCCTGCCGCCACACTGGCGGTAAGCGGAGGCCTTGCTTAGCCGATCCCGAGCGCGCGATCCGAGACATAGGGATTGCTGGCCCGCTCCTGCCCGAAGGTGGAGAGCGGACCGTGGCCCGGCACGAAGGTGATGTCGTCGCCGAGCGGGAACAGGCGCTCGCGGATCGAGTGGATCAGGTCGGCATGGTTGCCGCGCGGGAAATCCGTGCGGCCGATCGAGCCCTGGAACAGCACGTCGCCCACCAATGCCACGCGCGAGGGCGCATGCACGAAGACCACATGGCCCGGCGTATGGCCGGGGCAGTGATAGACGTCGAGCACCAGATTGCCCACCGTCACCGTGTCGCCATTCTCCAGCCAGCGGTCGGGCGTGAAGCTGCGCGTGGGCGGGAACCCGTATTGCCGTGCCGCTTGCGGCATGCCCTCGATCCAGAAGGCATCGTCGCGGTGCGGCCCCTCGATCGGCAGGTTGAGCTGCTCGGCGATATCCTTCACCGCCCCGGCATGATCAAGATGACCGTGGGTCACCAGCAGTTTTTCCAGCGTCACGCCCTGCCGTTCGGCCGCGGCCAGCAACTGCTGCGGCTCGCCGCCGGCATCGACCAGCGCCCCGCGCATGGTCTCCGGGCACCAGATCAGCGTGCAGTTCTGCTGGAACGGCGTGACGGGATTGATTTCGGCATGCAGGCGGGGCTGCAGGGGAGATGTCGCGGCGGTCATGCCACCGACTTAGCCGGCAAAGACCGGCTTGGCAATCGCCTCCCGGCAACGGACCGGTCGCCGAGGATCAGACCGTGCTGTCCAGGTAACGGCCTGAACCGAGGGACGTGCCTCCGTAACCTGACCGGCCATACCCGGGCAGCGTAGGAATCAGGCTGTTGCCGGCCTCATCGTCATCGTCGCGCAAACCACGCCCAAAGCCGTTACTGTCCTCGTCGCCGCCAATGCGGAAGCGGTTGCGCCGCTTTTCGTCATCCTCGGATGGCTGCGGCGTCACCAGCACCTGCAAATTCGGCACTGGCGGCGGCGGTTCGCTCAGCTTGTGCAGCGGCTTCAGCTGCTCCTGCGCAGTCTGGTAAATGGTCACGACACGCTGCGCGATTTCGGTTTTCACCGCCAGCGAGGTCTCCTCGTTGATGACCAGGGTCTTTTCGCCCGGCGTCGGCGGTACGGCCGGTTCGCCGGGAATGGTCACGGTCTGGGTCCGCGTCGTCGTGCTGGCATACTGGTCGAGAATGTCCTGCAGTCCCTCGACCGCCTGCTGGCGCAGCCGGTCATCGGCATTGCCGGCGACATCCTGCAGGTTGCGCACATCGTCCAGCGCCGACTGGACCCGGCGGATCGCCTGCAAATCGAGCGTGCCGCCGCGCAGGTCATCCAGGGTCTGGTCGAGGATATCGGCAATGCGCGTTGCATAACGGTTGATGCCGCCGGCCGGATCGCCGCCAATGCGATCGAGAAACGCCTCCAGCGCCGCCACCGCATTCCCCGCGCCGTCATGCCCGCCATGGCCGTGGCCCCCATTGCCATGGCCCTCGTTGCCGCGGCCCCCGCGACCATAGCCACCATAATCATACCCGCCATGGCCATCCCCATCGTGACCATGCCCATGGCCATGACCATCGTGGTCATTTCGGCCATGGCCCAGCGCGTCGCCCAACCGGTCGATGGCCGATGAGATCGCCTGTAGCGAATCGTTGTGCGGATTGCCGTCATAGAGCCGGCCGTCGCCCAGCCGCAGGATCACGTCGCGCAACGCATGCGCTGCCTGGTGATTGGTGTCGTCGGAAAACTCCGCCAGTCCGCCGGCAATCTTCAGAAACAGGGCCGGGTCGCGAAACAGGTCGGAGAATTGCAGGCCATCCTCGCCGATCACGCTGTTCTCGATGCGGCGGATGATGCCGGCCAGGGCCTCGCCCGCCTCCGCACTGCCCACCCTGGCGCTGAAGCGTTGCAGGTCGCGGGCCAGGGCCGGCACGAAGCGCGACGACTCATCGTTATTGCCGCGCCGGAATTGCTCGATCAGATCCCCCAGCGCGCCGAGCGCATCGTCGTCCAGCCGGCTTTCGGTGATTGTCGTCGTCGACGTGGATGCCGGCGTGCCCGGGCTGCCCGGGCTGCCGCCGGTCTCGATCACCTGGAAACGGCGGCGGATTTCGGCCTCCAGCCGGCTGCGTTCTTCCAGCGTCACGTCCTTGCGAACGGCGCTCAGGCGCGCGCCTTCCTGCAATGCGGAAAAAGTGCTGGGGCTGACGCGCGGCGTATCAAACCGCAGAATCGCCGGCGCCCGCTGAACGCCCGTTTTTTCGGACTGGTTCAACGGGGACGGCAGCAACGACGGATTCTTCCTGTTGCTATGTTGGTTCGCCGCGGAAGATGCTGACAGGAGAGCGAGTGCGACTCGCTCCGTCACGGCATTAACCATGACGACATCATAGAACAACTACAAATTATGTGAACACCGCATTTTCGCGAAATTTCCGAGGCACTACTACCTTGGCGTCTATAGGTAACGCTTGGGAAAAATGCTCAGGAAACGGTCAAAAATCGAATGACCTTCGACCCGCTGGCTGCTCTCTCAACCTTCGCGCGCCCACTACTGCTGCGCGCGTATCTTCATCCGTGGCATATGCAATCAGAGACGCGTTAAGCGTGCTGGAACTGCAGCGCGCCCACCCTGAAATAGAAATATGGTTAACAGGGCTTTGTCCGCTGGCGCGCCCTGCGCCAGCCCGGGCCGGAAAGCCATAAACTCCATGCGCGGATCCGCCGGATCAGCTGAAACAAGACACGAACGTTCCCTGTCCCCTGCCCGATCAACGGGTTGCCCGGGGCTGTGCGATGGTGTACGGCAAATGCCGGTCATTCGGAGCGATCAATTCTCATGGCGCAGCAGCGGAAAAAGTCGGGCGGCAAGGCCTCCAAGCCAGCGGCCTCCACGCCGGTGGTTTACGTGCTGAACGGTCCGAACCTGAACATGCTTGGCCTGCGCCAACCCGAAATTTACGGCCGCGATACCCTGGCCGATGTCGAAAAGCTCTGCCAGGCGGCCGCAAGGCGGCTCGGCCTGGCCATCGTGTTCCGCCAGAGCAACCACGAAGGCGAACTGGTCGACTGGATCCAGGAAGCCCGTTCCCATGCCGATGGCATCGTGATCAATGCCGGGGCCTATACCCATACTTCGGTGGCCCTGCTCGATGCGCTCAACGCCGCCGAGAAGCCGGTGATCGAAGTGCATCTGTCCAACATTTTCCGGCGCGAGAGCTTCCGCCATCACTCCTATATTTCGCTCGCCGCGAAGGGTGTGATCTGCGGCCTCGGGCCGAAGGGATACGTGCTGGCGCTGGAAGCGCTGGCCGATCTTGCCTGAACCTTCCGTTTCACGTGATTTGCCTGCACAAGGAGTAGCGCATGGCCTCCGCGCCCAAGGATAAAGCCGCCAAACCGGCCAGCAGCCGCATCGATCAGCAGATGATCCGCGACCTCGCCGACCTGCTCAACGAGACCGGTCTGACCGAGATCGAATGGAACGAGGGCGCGCTGAAAGTCCGGGTCACCAAAGGCGGGACTGTTGCCGCGCCGGTCTACGCCGCCGCGCCGGCCGCTGTTGCCGGCGGCGCTGCCGCCCCGGCCTCGGCCGATGCCGATCTCGCCAGCCATCCCGGCGCGGTGAAGTCGCCGATGGTCGGCACCGTCTATGTCGCGCCCGAACCCGGCGCCGCGTCCTTCGTGAAGGTCGGCGACAGCGTCAATGCCGGCCAGACCGTGCTGATCGTCGAAGCCATGAAGACGATGAACCCGATCACTGCGCCCAAGGGCGGCCGCGTTGCCCGCATCATGGTCGAGAACCAGCAGCCGGTCGAATTCGGCCAGGTCCTGCTGGTCATCGAGTAAGGGCCGGTCGCCTCCATGTTCGACAAGGTGCTGATCGCCAATCGCGGCGAGATCGCGCTCCGCATCCATCGCGCCTGCCGCGAGATGGGCATCCGCACCGTCGCGGTGCATTCGACTGCCGATGCCGAGGCCATGCATGTGCGCATCGCCGATGAATCGGTCTGCATCGGCCCGCCGCCCTCGGCGCAGAGTTATCTCAACATTCCGGCAATCATCGCCGCCGCCGAGATCACCGGCGCCGATGCGATCCATCCCGGCTACGGCTTCCTGTCGGAGAATGCCAAATTCGCCGAGATCGTCGAGGCGCATGGCATCACCTTCATTGGCCCGACTCCTGAGCACATCAAGATGATGGGCGACAAGATCACGGCCAAGCAGGTGGCCAAGGATCTCGGCCTGCCGGTGGTGCCGGGTTCGGAAGGCGCCATCGAGTCCGAGGCGCAGGGGCTCAAGCTCGCCGACGACATGGGCTATCCGGTGCTGATCAAGGCCACCGCCGGCGGTGGAGGCCGCGGCATGAAGGTGGTGCGCTCGCCGGCCGAATTCGGCCCGGCGCTGGCGCAGGCCAAGAACGAGGCGCGCAACGCCTTCGGCAACGATTCCGTCTATGTCGAGAAGTATCTCGCCCGCCCGCGCCATATCGAGATGCAGATCTTTGGCGACAGCCATGGCAATGCCGTGCATCTGGGCGAACGCGACTGCTCGCTGCAGCGCCGCCACCAGAAGGTGCTGGAAGAGGCCCGCTCGCCAGCGCTGAATGCCGACCAGCGCGAGCAGATCGGCAAGATCGCCTCCAGCGCCATCGCCAGGCTGGGCTATCGCGGCGCCGGCACCATCGAATTCCTGTTCGAGAACGGGCAGTTCTATTTCATCGAGATGAACACCCGCCTGCAGGTGGAGCATCCGGTGACCGAGATGATCACCGGCCTTGATCTGGTGCGTGAGCAGCTGCGCATCGCCAATGGCGCGCCGCTGGGCTACACGCAGGACGACATCAAGTTCAACGGCCACGCCATCGAGTGCCGCATCAACGCCGAGAATCCGCGCACCTTCGCGCCCTCGCCCGGCCGCGTCACCGACTACCATGTGCCGGGTGGCCTGGGCGTGCGCGTCGATTCAGCGCTCTATACCGGCTACCAGATCCCGCCGCATTACGACTCGCTGATCGGCAAGCTGATCGTGCATGGCACCAGCCGCAACGAATGCCTGATGCGCCTGCGCCGTTCGCTGGAGGAATATGTGATCGGCGGCCTGGAAACCACCATCCCGCTGCATCTGGCCCTGATCAACGAGCCGGATTTCGTCAACGGCGCCTACGACATCCACTGGCTGGAAGAATTCATCGCCAGGCAGGGCTGACCGCGGGCGGGACGCGCACTAGCTCCTGACCATGAGCGCGCATCCCGAACCGCTGACGCCGGAATTGCTGCTGCAGGCCTATGCCCGCGGCTATTTCCCGATGGCGGACAGCGCCGATGACCCGGATTATTTCTGGGTCTATCCGCAGCGGCGCGGGATTATCCCCCTCAACGGCTTCCACCTGCCGCACAGGCTGGCCCGTCGCGTGCGATCCTCCCCTTATACGGTGAAGGTCGACGCCGATTTCCCGGCCGTGATCGCGGCCTGCGCCGAACCGACGCAGCATCCGCAGCGCCAGAGCACCTGGATCAACGCGACAATCCGCGAGGCCTATATCGCGCTGCACCGGCTCGGTTTCGCGCATAGCGTGGAATGCTATGACGCGGCGGGCGCATTGGTCGGCGGCCTGTATGGCGTGCGGCTGGGCGCGGCATTCTTCGGCGAAAGCATGTTCAGCCGCGCCACCGACGCCTCCAAGATCGCGCTGGTGCATCTGGTCGGCCGGCTGGTCGCCGGCGGCTTCGTGCTGCTGGACACGCAGTTCGTCACGCCGCACCTGAAACAGTTCGGCGCCATCGAGATACCGCGGAAACGCTATCTGGAACTGCTGTTCGAGGCGCTGCCGCGCCGGGCGGATTTCTATGGCCTGCCGCCGGACGCGCCGCCGGAACTGGTTTTGCAGTCGATCACCCAGACATCGTAGACCGGGTGCTCCAGCGGATTGAGGCCAGGGCTGGAGGCAAACATCCAGCCATGGAACAGGTTCACCGCTTGCTGCTCCGGCCGCTGCTCGACGACCTCGATATAGGCGGCGCTTTCCGGCGGGTATTCCGGCGGGCGCTTGCGACAGACCCGCACCGTCACCTTCAGGGTGCCGAAGCCGATGGTCTGGTCGACCGGCGCCTCGAAGGTGTAGATGCGCGCGGTGATCTTGTCCAAACCCTGCAGCACCGCCACCGGCATTGGCGTGGAAGGATATTGCGGCTGGCTGTCCGGAGTCTGCGCGGAAGCGGCCGACGCTGTGAGCAGCGCGGCAACCAACGAAAGACGACGCAACAGGCGATGCACGGGCTTTAGTTGGCCTTGGGCAGCGGGCTCAGCGTGGCGTCGCCACCCTTCTCTTTGTCCTTGCCGTTGCCGGCGCCGGTGGCGCTGAAAATCGCCTGGCCGATCAGATCCATCAGGTTGACCGATCCCTGGGTGAACTGCACGAAGCTGCCGGGGCTCAGCATCTTGTCGCTGCCGCCGGGCTCAACCGACAGGTAATTGCCGCCCAGCAGGCCCTCGGAGGCGATCTTGAGCGCGGTGTCCTCGGGCAGCTGATAGCGGCTGTCCACCGTGAAGGTGATCACCGCGTCATAGGTTTTGGGGTCCAGCTTCTGCGCCGAGATGGTGCCGATCTTGATGCCGCTCAGGCGCACGTCGCCGCCGATGACCAAGCCATCGGCGCGATTGAAGCGCGCCTGCAGCTCATAGCCGGAAACCCGGCCGCTGCCGACGCCGCCGGTCGAATAGGCAAAGGCCAGAAAGAAGCCGGCGACCAGCAATACCACCGCGCCAATCAGCGTCTCGACCAGATTCCCACTCATGTTGCCCTCGCCTGTCTGCTTATTCCGGCTGCCAGGCCTGGTAGTCGCCGGTCGCCACCGGACGGTGGCCGCTCCTGGCCACGCTGCCCTCAGGACGATAGGCGTAGGGCGTGCCGCTCAGATTCGGCAGATGCTCTTTTTCCCAGGGCTTGTGCTGCACGCCATGAACCGGCGCCTCGTCGGTGGTGTAATGCAGCCAGGCATGCCATTCCGGCGGCACCTTGGATGCCTCGGGCTTGCCCTGGTAGATCACCCAGCGCTTACGGCTGCCATCCTTGGCGCGGAAATACCGATTGCCGAAGGTATCCCGGCCAACGGCCTCGCCCTTCCACCAGGTAAAAAGCTTGGTGCCGATCAGACTCATGCTGTGCAACCCCGTCTCAATTCCCCTTGGCCCAATTCCGCCCTGGCCAACCGCCATCGGGAATCCGCTGGAAATTCGGCCGGACTATGGCATTGCCGCCCTGGCAGGGCAAGCCCTGCCCGTCGCGGTAAAATCGTCTAACGTGCGGTAATCAGGGCGATTTCCTGGGCGAATTCACGCTGCAGCTCGGCCCGTGCCTTGCCCTCGAAAGCCGGGTATTTGACGGCGGCGGCCTGCAGGGCCGGGTTGTCGCGCGGCAGTTCCTCGGGCTTGAGGATATCGCTGCCCTTCACCTGGCCCTTCTGGCCCAGCCCCAGCACCGCACGGGTGATGGCGGTGGTGAGCAGGCGTTGCCCCTCGCCGCTGGCGAAATAGGCATCCAGCGCCTCCAGCTCCGACCGGCTGTAGCTCTGGGCCGCCGCATTCACCACGGCGCCACGGAAGCGCGGCCCGGCCGTGGGCGCGCGCTGGCGCAGGTCGGCGGCGCGCTGCTGCTCGGCCGGCGTGCTGGCGGGCAGGAAGTTCAGGTAAAGCTGGGTCACCATGTCGACCCGCTTCTCCAGCCCGATGGTGGTCATCAGCCTCTCGGCCGCGGCCCGCGCCCCCTTGTCCTGGGCGAGACTCGGGCCGGCAGCCAGCCCCGTCGCGAGGGCGGCAATCATCATCACGGTGGCGAGGAAAAGTCGGCGCATCTGCGAATCCTGAATAACTCAACGAGTCATACTCATACGCCAAAATATGGCGAAATCCAGTCAAGGGAACATAAGATGAATTACCCCAAATATATTAAGATTTCCCGTTTGATAGATTCTCCGTTGCCCCCTAGATTTAGCCCTCGTTGCGGTCTGCGGTAACCAGATGTTGGGATTTTGGCCCGATAATCACTGTACCAACCAGAACACAACATCCTGATTTTTCTTAAGGTTCGGGCGGGGAGATTACGACAATGCGGATTCAGCGGCATTTCACGGTGGCAGGTCAGGACGCTTACGCCGGGCTGGAGTGGAAAACCACGACCAGCGAAATCCGCAATCCGGATGGCAGCGTGGTGTTCAAGCTCGACCAGCTCGAAGTGCCCGCCGGCTGGAGCCAGGTGGCCGCCGACGTGCTGGCGCAGAAGTATTTCCGCCGCGCCGGCGTGCCCGTCGCCCTGAAGGCGGTCGAGGAATCCGATGTGCCGGCTTTCCTGTGGCGCCGCGAGGCCGACACGGAAGCCCTCGCGGCCCTGCCCGAGAAAGACCGCACCACCCAGGAAACCAGCGGCCGCGAGGTGTTCGACCGCCTGGCCGGCACCTGGGCCTACTGGGGCTGGAAGGGCGGCTATTTCGACAGCGAAGAGGATGCGAGCGCCTTCTTCGACGAAATGCGCTTCATGCTGGCCGCCCAGATCGCCGCGCCGAACTCGCCGCAATGGTTCAATACCGGCCTACACTGGGCCTATGGCATCGATGGTCCCGCCCAGGGCCATTACTACGTCGATTTCAAGACTGGCCAGCTGACCAAGTCGGCCTCGGCCTACGAGCATCCGCAGCCGCATGCCTGCTTCATCCAGTCGGTGCAGGACGACCTCGTCAACGAGGGCGGCATCATGGACCTGTGGGTGCGCGAGGCGCGCCTGTTCAAATACGGCTCGGGCACCGGCAGCAATTTCAGCCGCCTGCGCGGCGAGAACGAGCGCCTGTCGGGCGGCGGCAAGTCGTCGGGCCTGATGAGCTTCCTGAAGATCGGCGACCGCGCCGCCGGCGCGATCAAATCGGGCGGCACCACGCGCCGCGCCGCCAAGATGGTGATCTGCGACATCGACCATCCCGATATCGAGCAGTTCATCGACTGGAAGGTGATCGAGGAGCAGAAGGTGGCCGCGCTGGTCGCCGGCTCCAAGCTGTCGCAGAAGCATCTGAACGCGATCATGGCCGCCTGCCAGCTCGGCAGCGGTGAGAGCCGCTTCGACGCCAAGAAGAATACGCAGCTGCGCCGCGAGATCGTCGCCGCCCGCAAGGCGATGATTCCGGAGAACTACATCCAGCGCGTGATCCAGTTCGCCAGGCAGGGCTATACCGAAATCGAATTCCCGGTCTACGACACCGACTGGGATTCGGATGCCTATCTCTCGGTCTCGGGCCAGAATTCCAACAACTCGGTGCGCGTCAACGACGACTTCCTGCGTGCCGTCGAAACCGACGGCGAGTGGAACCTGATCCGTCGCGGCGACGGCAAGCCGGCCAAAGTGCTGAAGGCCCGCCAGCTGTGGGACCGCGTCGGCTATGCCGCCTGGGCCTCGGCCGATCCGGGCATCCAGTTCGACACCACGATCAACGACTGGCATACCTGCCCGGCCGATGGCCGCATCAATGCGTCGAACCCGTGCTCGGAATACATGTTCCTCGACGACACGGCGTGCAATCTCGCCTCGATGAACCTGATGTGCTTCCGCCAGGCCGACGGCAGGTTCGACATCGAGAGCTTCGAGCATGCCACCCGGCTGTGGACCGTGGTGCTGGAGATCAGCGTGCTGATGGCGCAGTTCCCCAGCCGGGAAATCGCCGAGCTTTCGTACAAGTTCCGCACGCTGGGCCTGGGCTATGCCAATCTTGGCGCCCTGCTGATGTCGTGCGGCTTCTCCTATGACAGCGACCAGGGCCGCGCGCTGTGCGGCGCCATCACCGCGCTGATGACCGGCGTGTCCTATGCCACCTCGGCCGAGATGGCCGGCGAGCTGGGCACCTTCCCTGGCTATGCGCCGAATGCCGACAACATGCTGCGCGTGATCCGCAACCATCGCCGCGCCGCGCAGGGCGACCATTTCGGCTATGAGGGCCTGTCCACCATGCCGGTGCCGCTGGACCATGCCAGCTGCCCCGATGCGGCCCTGCTGACGGCCGCCGAAGCGGCCTGGGACCGTGCGCTGGAACTGGGCGAGCAGCACGGCTTCCGCAACGCGCAGGTCAGCGTGATCGCGCCGACCGGCACCATCGGCCTGGTGATGGATTGCGACACCACCGGCATCGAGCCCGACTTCGCCCTGGTGAAGTTCAAGAAGCTGGCCGGCGGCGGCTATTTCAAGATCATCAACCGCACCGTGCCGCTGGCGCTGAAGACGCTGGGCTACAATGACGGCCAGATCAAGGCGATCATCGACTATGCCGTGGGCCATGGCACGCTGGACGGCGCGCCGGGCATCAACCACGAGACGCTGAAGGCCAAAGGCTTCACCGACGCGGCGATCGCGCAGGCCGAAAAGGGTCTGCGCGGCGCCTTCGACATCAAATTCGTGCTGAACCGCTGGACGCTCGGCGCCGAATTCTGCCGCAGCCTCGGCTTCACCGATGCGCAGCTCGACAACCCGGGTTTCGACCTGCTGTCGGCCCTGGGCTTCAGCAGCGCCGAGATCGCCGCCGCCAATCTCTATTGCTGCGGCTCGATGACCGTGGAAGGCGCGCCGGGCCTGCGCGACATGCACCTGTCGGTGTTCGACTGCGCCAATCCCTGCGGCAAGGACGGCGTGCGCTTCCTGTCGGCCGAAAGCCATATCCGCATGATGGCTGCCGCCCAGCCGTTCATCACCGGCGCGATCTCCAAGACCATCAACATGCCCAACCTCGCCACCGTCGAGGATTGCAAGCTGGCCTATACGCTGTCGTGGAAACTCGGCTGCAAGGCGATGGCGCTGTATCGCGACGGCTCCAAGCTGTCGCAGCCGCTGCAGGCCCAGATGCTGGAAGACGATGTCGAGGATGCCATCGGTGAGACCGTTGCCGAGCAGGTGGCGGAAGCCCCGGCCGCGGCGCGCGCCCAGATCATCGCCGAACGCATCGTCGAGAAGCATATCGCCGGTCGCCAGAAGCTGCCGCAGCGGCGCAAGGGCTATACCCAGAAGGCCGTGGTCGGTGGCCACAAGGTGTATCTGCGCACCGGCGAATACGACGAAGGCAAGCTGGGCGAGATCTTCATCGACATGCACAAGGAAGGCGCCGCCTTCCGCAGCCTGATGAACAATTTCGCCATCGCCATCTCGATCGGCCTGCAGTATGGCGTGCCGCTGGAGGAATTCGTCGATGCCTTCACCTTCACCCGCTTCGAGCCCTCGGGCATGGTGGAAGGCAACGACGTCATCAAGATGTCGACCTCGGTGCTCGACTACGTTTTCCGTGAGCTGGCGGTGAGTTATCTCGGCCGCACCGACCTGGCCCATGTGCAGCCCGACGACCTGCGTCACGATACGCTGGGCGCCAAGCAGACTCCGGCCACCGTGCAGGTGGAGAACGAGATCATCAAGGTGGCCTCGAACGGCTATATCCGCTCCAACCTCTATGTGCTGAAGGGCGGCCAGAATCGCGGCGCCGTCGCCGAAATGCAGGCCACCGGCACAGACGGTCCGACAATGGCGGGCCCGATGATGCATGTCACGGCCGACAGCCACACCCATGTCGAGGTCACGGCTCCGATCGGCGCCAATGCCCGGGTCATGGAGCGCATCGCCGAGGCACGCATGAAAGGCTACGAGGGCGATGCCTGCCCCGAATGCGGCAACTTCACGCTGGTGCGCAACGGCACCTGCCTGAAATGCGACAGCTGCGGCGGCACGACGGGCTGCTCGTAAGCACCACCGCCGAACCAAGCCTTCTCTCCTCCAGGAGAAGCGCCCCGGCAGCCAGAAGGCTGTCGGGGCATTTTATTGTCTGCTGGCCCCGGCGTGTTTCAAGGCTGGGGCATTTCCGTTAGCCTGCCGCCATGCGCCTCGCCGCCGTCCTGCTCGTCATGCTGCTGCTCGGCAGACCGGCCGCCGCCATGGACCCGGTCTGGCAGAGCGAGCTGCTGCATGCCGTGAATACCGCCCGCGCGGCCCATGGCCTGGCGCCGCTGGCCTGGAACGGCCGGCTGGCCAGGGCTGCGGCGGCCCATGCCGCCGACCTGCAAAGCTGCGGCCGCATCGCCCATGAGGGCTGCGATGGCAGCGACCTGGCGCGGCGGCTGAACCGCATCGGCTACGGCTTCCGCATGGCGGCGGAGAATCTGGCGGTCTGCGCCTGCGATGCCGATGGCGTGGTGCGGCTGTGGCTGGGCAGCGACGGCCATCGCCGCAACCTGCTCAATCCGAATGTCACCGAACTCGGCGCCGATACCCGCGCCGATCCAACCGACCTGCGCCGCGCGCTCTGGGTGCTGGTGCTGGGACGGGAGTAACCCTTACCCCTGCCCGCCTTTACCCCTGTCCGAATGCCAGCTTGAGCGCCACGCCCATCTCGGCCAGCGCCTGGTTGGCCTGCGGGATCGCCTTGCCCATCACCACGAAGCCGTGGATCTGGCCGGGGAATTCGCGGAAGGCCACCGGCACGCCGGCTTTCTTCAGCGCCATGGCATAGGCCTCGCCTTCATCCCTCAGGGGGTCGTGCCCCGCGACGAGCACATAGGCCGGCGGCAAGCCAGCCAGGCTTTTGGCGCGGACCGGCGAGGCGCGCCAGTCGTCACGGTCCTGCGGCCCGTTCAGATACTGGTCCTGGAACCAGTCCATCGCCACGCGGGTGAGCAGGTGGTCCTCGGCATAGCGCCGATGCGAGTCCGTCTGCATATGCATGTCGGTGGCCGGATAGATCAGCAACTGATAGGCGATCTTTGGCACGCCGGCCTCGCCCGCCTTCATCTTCTCGCGCGCGGCGATGCAGACCACGGCGGCGAGATTGCCACCGGCGGAATCGCCACCAACCGCGATGCGCTCCGGGTCGAGCCGCAGGCGTTTCGCCTCCTCGGCGACCCACAGCAGCGCCGCATAGGCATCGTCCACCGCGCAGGGAAACTTGTATTCCGGCCCCATGCGGTAATCGACCGAGATCACTGCGCAGCGCGCCTCGTTGGCCAGCGTGCGGCAGGCCACGTCATGGGTGTCGAGATCGCCGATCACCCAGCCGCCGCCATGGTAGAAAACCAGCGCCGGCAGCGGCTCCTTCTTGTCGACCCCCGCCGGCCGGTAATAGCGCAGCGGAATGGGGCCATGCGGGCCGGGCGCGGCAATGTTGTCGAGCTCCGACACTTCAGGGGCCGGCGGCGTCACCGCCGCGCGGGTATCCTTGTAAAGCCTGCGGGCACCCTCGGCGCCAAGCGACGGGTAATCCGGGCGATTGGCCGCCTTGACGGCGTCGAGCAGGGCTTTGGCTTCCGGATCCAGCATGGCGAGGCTTTTCTCTTTGTTACACGGATCTCTTTGTTACACGGACTGAAGCCGGGCTCTCATCCCAGGGCGGGGAACAGGCCACGCAATCCATTGGCAAAGATTTGAACCGCAACGGCGGCCAGCAGCAAGCCGAAAATGCGGTTGAGGATGTTGAGGCCGGTGCGGCCCAGCCGCTCGCCGATCGGCTCCGCGAGCTTGAGCACCAGCCAGATCGCGGCGCAGATCACCGCCAGAACCGCGACGCTTACCCCCTTATGCTCCCAGCCTATGCCGCGCTCCATCTGGATAATCGTCGCCGATATCGAGCCGGGGCCAACCAGCAATGGCATGGCGATCGGCACGACACCAACCGCTGACCTGTCATCGGGGGAACGGCCGGCGGCTTCCGCCTCCTCTTCCGGCGTCTGCTGCTGGGGGCTGAGCTGGGCGTTGATCATGCTGAGCGCCATCAGGAACAGCACGATGCCGCCGCCGACCTGGAAGGCCGGCAGGCTGGCGCCGAGCAGGCGCAGGATCAGATCGCCGGAAAAGCCGGCAACGACCAGAACGGTGAAGACGGCGAAGGCGGCCGTGCGCGCGGTGACGGCGCGTTCGCGGGCCGAGCGCCCTTCGGTCAGCAGCAGGAATAACGGGATCGCCGCGAAAGGATCGAGGATCGAGAACAGCGTGAGGGCGAAGCGGACATAATCGAGGCTGTCGAGCATGGCCGCGTCGCCCTCACATGGTTCAGGATTTCTTGTCCGCCGGGTCTTTCGACTCCTGGGGCGCGACGACGCGGATATGCAGCTCGCGCAGCTGCTTCATGGCCACTTCGCTCGGCGCCTGCATCATCAGGTCCTGGGCCTGCTGGTTCATCGGGAACAGCACGACCTCGCGGATATTCGGCTCGTCGGCCAGCAGCATGACGATGCGGTCGATGCCCGGCGCGATGCCGCCATGGGGGGGCGCGCCGAACTTGAAGGCGTTCAGCATGCCGCCGAACTTGCCTTCCACCACCTCCGGGCCATAACCGGCGATCTCGAAGGCCTTGTACATGATCTCGGGCTTGTGGTTACGGATCGCGCCCGACGACAGCTCCACGCCGTTACACACGATGTCGTACTGATAGGCGTTGATGGTCAGCGGATCCTGATTGTTCAGCGCCTCCAGCCCGCCCTGCGGCATCGAGAAAGGGTTGTGGCTGAAATCGACCTTCTTGTCGTCCTCGTTATACTCGAACATCGGGAAGTCGACGATCCAGCAGAACTTGAAGACGTTCTTCTCGCAGATATCCAGTTCGTCGCCGATGCGGATGCGGGCCTGGCCGGCCAGCTTGGCCGCCGGCAGCTCCTTGTCGCAGGCGAAGAAGATGGCGTCGCCGTCCTTCACGTTGCCCAGCTTCTTCAGCAGCGCGACGCGGTCGGCATCGAGGAACTTGGCGATCGGGCCTTTCGCCTCGCCATTGTCGAAGATGATATAGCCCAGGCCGGCGGCGCCTTCCTGGCGCGCCCAGTCGTTCATCTTGTCGAAGAAGCTGCGCGGGCGGCCGGCCGCGCCCGGCGCCGGAATGCCGCGCACGACAGCGCCGTTTTCGATATTACGGGCAAACACGCCGAAGTTTGATCCGCGGAACACCTCGGTCACGTCAGCGAGGATGATCGGATTGCGCAGGTCCGGCTTGTCGGAGCCGTATTTCAGCATCGCCTCGCGGAACGGGATGCGCGGGAAATCCACCGGGCCGCAATCGCGGCCATTGGCGAATTCCTGGAACACGCCATGGATCACCGGACCGACGGCGTTGAACACGTCGTCCTGCTCGACGAAGCTCATCTCGACATCGAGCTGGTAGAACTCGCCCGGGCTGCGATCCTTGCGGGCGTCTTCGTCGCGGAAGCAGGGCGCGATCTGGAAATAGCGGTCAAAGCCCGACACCATGATCAGCTGCTTGAACTGCTGCGGCGCCTGCGGCAGGGCGTAGAAGCGGCCCGGATGCAGGCGGCTGGGCACCAGGAAGTCGCGCGCGCCTTCCGGCGAGCTGGCCGTCA
>NZ_JANLJJ010000073.1:0-3473 GCF_029255545.1 Ferrovibrio sp.
CTTCCGGCAGGGCCAGGCCATGGTGGTTGATCGACACCATGCCGCTCTCGAAGGCCGCACCGATAGCCGCCGCCGTCTTGGCCGACTTGGTATAGGCATAGGCCGCCAGGCCGAAGGGCAGGCGGTTGGCCTCTGCCACCACCGCATCAAAGCTGGAGAATGGCACGATCGGCGCCACGGGGCCGAACGGCTCCTCGTTCATGATGCGCATGTCATTGTTGATGCCGGTCAGCACGGTGGGCTCGAAGAAGTTGCCCTTGTTGCCGATGCGCTTGCCGCCGGTCTCGATCTTGGCGCCCTTCGACACCGCGTCGGCCACGAACATCTCCATCGCCTGCACGCGGCGGTCGTTGGCCAACGGACCCATGCGGGTATCCTTGTCGAGGCCGTCGCCCACCTTCAGTGACTTGGCAAAACCGGTGAAGCCCTCGACGAACTTGCCATAGACCGATTCATGCACCAGGAAACGGGTCGGCGACACGCAGACCTGGCCGGCATTGCGGAACTTGTTCGATGCCAGGATTTTCACCGCGGTGTCGACGTCGGCATCATCGAACACGATGGCCGGGGCATGGCCGCCGAGCTCCATGGTGATGCGCTTCATGTGCTGGCCGGCCAGCATCGAGAGATGCTTGCCCACCGGGGTCGAGCCGGTGAAGGTGATCTTGCGGATCACCGGGTGTGGGATCAGGTATTCCGAAATTTCCGACGGAATGCCATAGACCAGCTGGATCGCGCCGGCCGGCACGCCAGCATCGACATAGGCCTGCACCAGGGCGGCGCAGGAGGCCGGCGTCTCTTCCGGGCCTTTCAGGATGATCGAGCAGCCAGCGGCCAGGGCGGCCGAGCATTTGCGCACCGCCTGGTTGATCGGGAAATTCCACGGCGTGAAGGCGGCAACCGGGCCAACCGGTTCCTTCACCACGAGCTGGTACACGCCCTCGGCGCGCGGCGGCACGATGCGGCCATAGGTGCGGCGGGCTTCTTCGGCGAACCAGTCCATGATGTCGCCGGCCAGCAGGGTTTCGCCCTTGGCCTCGATGAAGGGCTTGCCCTGCTCCATCGACATGATCTTGCCGATCTCGTCGGCGCGGCCACGGATGATGTCGGCGGCCTTGCGCAGTACCTTGTAGCGGTCGTAGGCCGAGACCTTCTTCCAGGCCTTGAAGCCCTTGTCGGCGGCGGCCAGCGCGCGGTCGAGATCGGCCTTCTCGGCATGGGCGACCTTGCCGATTTCCTCGCCGGTGGCCGGGTTCAGCACCGGCAGGGTCTTGCCGTTCGCGCCCTTGGTCCAGGCACCATCAATATACAGGGAAACTTCGGGGTACATGCTTCCTCCTCACCGCATCCGGGGACTGAAAAATCAGGCCCGGGATTATGGCGGAAAGGGCTGCCCCCCGCTAGGCGTTGGCGCGGTGTTCAGGCCGCCTGAACCGGCTGGTCCGGATAGGCCAGCTCGTGACGGGCGCGCCATTCCGGGATCACGTAGTTGACGATGATCGAGCGGCGCACGCCTTTGATGTCACGCGGCTCGAAACCGTGCCAGGTGTCGTTGCCCGGCACGAAGATCAGCCCCTGGTCGAAAGCCGCCGGCGCACGGCCGACGCGGCGTTTCTCGTGATCGTAGATATCCGTGCCCCAGTTCGGGCCGTCCGGCGCGGTCGAAAGATAGACCAGCATGGTGAACTTCTTGGCGCCGATATCGGTATGCGGCTCCAGCCAGAAACCGCCCTTGTCTTGGCAGTATTCTATGCGCAGATAATGGCCAGCCAGATTGGCGCCGGTGGCTTGCTGCAATGCGGCAACGGTTTCCGGCGCCTGGAAGCAGGCCGCCACATCGCGGCAGACGGCGTGATCGGCCAGCAGGTCGCCGGCGAAGAACACCCGGCTTTCGTTATGGCTGTCGCGCTTGCCCTGGGTGTCGTCGATCTCGGCCGGCCGGACCGGCAGGTCGACAATGGCGGCGGCGGATTCCAGCGGCAGGGCCTGGTTCAGCAGCCAGTGGCGGTAGGGTTGCTGCGGCGCTTCGGCGGCCTGCAGGCTGGCGAGGAAATGGCGGCGGATGGTGGCGGATTCGGGCATGTCAGCACTTCCTTTTCCCGCAGCTTTACCCTGTTCGCCGGGCCGGGTATTGATCTGAAACAAAGCTCCCCCGACAAGGCGAAAAATCCATGGCGTCCCGTCCCAAGAAAGCAGCCAAAAAAGCACCCCGCCCCGCCGCTGCCAAGGTAGCCCCCCCACCGGCCGACGCCGCCCTGCTGCTGCGTATCGCCGATGCCCTGGAACGGCTGGCCCCGCCACGGGCGCCGGACTGGGACGAAACCGCCGCCGATGCTTTTGCGTGGCATGCCGAGCCGGCCCCGGGCTGGCTGGAGGCCGTGCCGCAGGTGAATGCCGTGTCCATCAACCTGCTGCAGGGCGTGGAGCGCGTGCGCGACATCCTGCTCGACAACACCACCCGCTTCGCCAGGGGCCTGCCGGCCAACAATGCCCTGCTGTGGGGTGCGCGCGGCATGGGCAAGTCGTCGCTGGTGAAAGCGGCGATCGGCGCGATCAATGGGAAGAAAGCCCATGCTCTGGCGCTGGTGGAAATCCACCGCGAGGACATCCCTTCGCTGCCGCAGTTGCTGAAGATACTGCGCAAATCAAAACGGCGCTTTGTGCTGTTCTGCGACGATCTGTCGTTCGACGCCGAGGACCAGCATTACAAGTCGCTGAAGGCCGTGCTGGATGGCGGCATCGAGGGCCGGCCCGACAACGTGATCCTCTACGCCACCTCCAACCGCCGCCACCTGCTGCCGCGCGACATGATGGAGAACGAGCGCTCGACGGCGATCAATCCGCACGAGGCCGTGGAGGAAAAGGTTTCGCTGTCCGACCGCTTTGGCCTCTGGCTCGGATTCCACTCCTGCAGCCAGGAGGATTTCTTCGCCATGCTGGACGGCTATTGCGCCGCCTATGGCCTGAAGATCGACCAGAAGCAGCTGCGCGCCGAGGCCGTGGAATGGTCGATGACGCGTGGCGCGCGCTCAGGCCGCGTGGCCTGGCAGTTCATCCAGGATCTGGCCGGCCGTCTCGGAAAGCCGCTGAAACCCGCGAGGTAAGGCTTACGCCACCGAGAGGAACTTGGCGGGATCCACCGCCTGGGTGCCCTTGCGGATTTCGAAATGCAACTGCGGCTGCGACACGCCGCCGGTGCTGCCCACTGTGCCGATCGCCTGGCCCTTGGTGACCTTCTGGCCCTTCTTGACCAGCGCCTTGTCGAGATGGGCATAGGCCGTCATCCAGCCATCGGCATGGCGCACCAGCAGGAGGTTGCCAAAACCCTTCAGCTCGCTGCCCGCATAGACCACCACGCCATTCTCGGCCGCGATCACCGGCGCACCGGCCCGCGCCGCGATATTGATCCCGTCGTTATGCAGCCCGTCAGGTTTCGGCCCGAATGTGGAGAGTACGCGGCCGCGCACCGGCCA
>NZ_JANLJJ010000073.1:3573-6086 GCF_029255545.1 Ferrovibrio sp.
TGGAAGCCGCGCGGCGCCGCCACGGTTGATGCGGGCTGCGTCGTGGAAGTCGGCGCCGTCGCCACGGCATAACCGGTTTGCGACGGGATGCGCAGCTGCTGGCCCACGCTGATCGTATAGGGTGGCTGCAGGTCGTTGCTTTGCGCCATGCTGTAAAGGTCGACGCCATAAGAACGCGAGATGCTGTACAGCGTCTCGCCGCGCTGCACGGCATGGAAGCGGCCGCCCGGCAGGCGCAGGCGCTGGCCCGGCTGCACGGCATAGGGCGGCTGCAGGTTGTTATCGTCGATCAGCGCGCGCACCGGCCGGTTATAACGCCGCGCCAGCGCATAAACCGTGTCGCCTGATTGCACCGTCACGCTGTCGGGCACCGCCTCGGGCGCCACCTGGATCGTGTCGACATGCGAGGACTGGCTGCTACCGCGGAATTCCACCACTTGGGGCAGCGGCGCCGGTCGATGGCCAAACACCACCGGCGCCGGCGGCTGCTGGCCACAGCCGGCCAGCAGGCCCAGCGCCAAAATGACGGCAATTGCCCGAATCCGTTGCATTGCGACGGAGTCTAAGCCCCTTCCCGGCCCGCGACAATGCAGGCGGGCCAAGGTGTTACGCGGATGTTACGGGTTCGCCGGGCTGGCTTCGCGGGCGATCCCGGGCAGCAGCGGCACGAACCGCACCGCCATCAGCCGCTCCTCCCGCACCTCGTCGCCCTGGCGGGTATAGCGGATCACGTCCTGTTCGGTGGTGGTCACCGCTACTGGCGCCACCATGATGCCGCCCTCAGGCGACAGCTGCGCGACCAGGCCCTCGGGCCGCCGGTCGGCCGCCGCCGTCACCAGGATACGGTCGAACGGCGCCTGTTCCGGCCAACCCTTGTTGCCGTCGCCCAGCTTGGTCACCACGTTGGTGATCTGCAGGTCGTGCAGCCGTTTTTCGGCAGAAACCAGCAGCGAACGGTACCGCTCGATCGTATAGACTCGACGGCCCAGCCGCGACAGCACGGCGGTCTGGTAGCCCGAACCGGTGCCGATCTCCAGCACCTTCATGCGATCACCCAGTTGCAGCGCTTCGGTCATGTAGGCCACCACATAGGGCTGGCTGATCGTCTGGCCCTGGGTGATCGGCAGTGCGATATTGTCGTAGGCGTGCTTCAGGAACTGGTCGGCCACGAAACGGTCGCGCGGCACCCGTTCGACGGCGGACAACACCCGGGTATCGGCGATGCCCTGCCGCCGCAATTCCATGACAAGCTGGATGACCCGCGGATCCACGGTCAGCCCATGATCATCGGAGGGCCGTTTTCAGCGCCTTCATGCTGGCGTCATGCGTCAGGTCGAGCTGCAGCGGCGTCACCGAGATGGCGCCATTCTCGGTGGCGCCCAGATCGGTGTGGCGCTTGGACTTGCTTTTCTGTCGGCGGAAGCCGACCCAGTAATACGGCACGCCGCGCGCATCCACGCGCGCATCCAGCAAAAGGTCGGTCAGATCGCGCTGGCCCTGCGGCACCACTTCCACGCCGGTCACCTTGTCGGCCGTCACGTCGGGGAAGTTGATGTTGATCAGCGTGCCTTTCGGCCAGCCGGATTTCAGCAGCTTCTTGATCACCTTGGGCGCGTGATGCTCGGCCGTGCCCCATTTCACCGGATGGCCATGCTGGAAGCACTGGCTCATCGCAATCGACGGCACGCCCAGCAGCGAGCCTTCCATGGCCACCGCCACGGTGCCCGAATAGGTCACGTCCTCGCCCAGGTTGGCGCCGCGATTGATGCCCGAGAGCAGCAGGTCGGGCTTCTTGTCTTTGAAAATCTCATGCATCGCCATCATGACGCAGTCGGTCGGCGTACCGCGCACGGCATATTTGCGTGGATTGATCTTGCGCAGGCGCAAAGGCAGGGTCAGGGTCAGCGAATGCGAGGCACCCGACTGCTCGAATTCCGGCGCCACCACCCAGACATCCTTCGACAGCGTCCTGGCGATCTTCTCCAGGATTTTCAGGCCCGGCGCATGGATGCCGTCGTCGTTGGAAACCAGGATACGCATCACTTGCCCGCCTTCTCGATTTTGGTCAGCCCGCCCATATAGGGCTTGAGGGCATCCGGCACGCTGATGCTGCCGTCCTCGTTCTGGTAATTCTCCATCACCGCGATCAGCGTGCGGCCCACGGCGAGGCCCGAGCCGTTCAGCGTATGCACGAAGCGGGTCTGTTTTTCGCCCGGCGCGCGGCAGCGTGCGTTCATGCGCCGCGCCTGCCAGTCCCAGCAATTCGAGCAGGACGATATTTCGCGATACTGGTCCTGGCCCGGCAGCCAGACCTCGATGTCATAGGTCTTGCGCGCGGCGCCGCCCATGTCGCCGGCGCAGAGCAGCATGGTGCGGAATGGCAACCCTAAGCGCTTGAGCACCTCCTCCGCCGCGCCGGTCATGCGCTCGTGTTCCTCAATGGATTTGTCGGGTGAGACGATGCTCACCAGCTCCACCTTGTCGAACTGGTGCTGGCGGATCATGCCGCGCGT
>NZ_JANLJJ010000073.1:6186-22984 GCF_029255545.1 Ferrovibrio sp.
CGATGCTCACCAGCTCCACCTTGTCGAACTGGTGCTGGCGGATCATGCCGCGCGTATCTCGGCCGGCCGCGCCTGCTTCCGAGCGGAAGCAGGCCGTCAGCGCGGTGAAGCGCCAGGGCAGCTCGCTTTCGTCGATGATCAGGTCGCGCGCCAGATTGGTCAGCGGCACTTCCGCCGTCGGGATCAGCCAGTAGCCGGTGGTGGTGCGGAACAGGTCGTCGCCGAATTTCGGCAGCTGGCCGGTGCCGAATGCCGTGGCGTCGTTCACCAGCATCGGCGGCTGCATTTCGGTATAGCCGAATTCGGTGGTGTGCAGGTCGAGCATGAACTGCCCGAGAGCACGCTCCAGTCGCGCGAGCTGGCTCTTCAGCACGGTGAAGCGCGCGCCGGCCAGTTTCACGCCGGATGCGAAATCCATGTAGCCCAGCGCCTCGCCGAGGTCGAAATGCTCCTGCGGCTTGAAGCTGTAAGTCTTGGGCGCGCCGGTGCGGCGCAGCTCGACATTGCTTTTCTCGTCCAGGCCCTCGGGCACGTCGTCGGCCGGCAGGTTCGGAATGCGCGACAGCGCATCGGCCAGCGCCGCCTCATGCTCCTTCTGCTCGGTTTCCAGCGCGGCGAGGCGATCCTTCAGCGCGGCGACTTCGGCCATCAATTCCGTGGCGCGGGCCTCGTCCTTCTTGCCCTTGGCAATACCGATTTCCTTCGACAGCGCGTTGCGTTTGCCCTGCATCTCGTCGAATTCGACCTGCGCGGTACGGCGCTTCTTGTCCAGCTCGATCAGGGTCTGGGCCTGCGCGGCCACGCCCCGGCGGGCAATCGCCCGGTCGAAGGCTTCCGGATTGTCCCGGATCGCTTTGATGTCATGCATGGTGAACTACCTTCAAGCGGCCGGCGACGGGCCGGCTTCGTCCTTTTCGGCCTGCTCGGCGGCGGCCTTTTCCTCGGCCTCCCGCTTGGCGCGGTCGCGCTCGATCATTTTCACCGAAAGGATGGAGATTTCGTAAAGCAGGATCAGTGGCACGGCTAGGCCGACCTGGCTGATCACGTCGGGCGGCGTCACCACGGCGGCGAAAATGAACATGCCGACGATGGCGTATTTGCGCTTGGCCGCCAGGCCGGCCGAGCTGGCGATGCCAACCTTGCCCAGCAGGGTGAGCAGCACCGGCAGCTCGAAGGCGATGCCGAAGGCGAAGATCAGCGTCATCACCAGCGAGAGGTATTCGCTCACCTTGGTTTCGAGCTGGATCGGCAGGGTATCCGCGCCGCCCAGGGTCTCGAAACCGGCGAAGAATTTCAACGCCAGCGGCATGATGAAATAGTAGACGAAGCTGCCGCCGATGGCGAACAGCACCGGGGTTGCGACCAGGAAAGGCAGAAAGGCTTTCTTCTCGTCCCTGTACAGGCCCGGGGCAACGAACATCCAGACCTGACTGGCGATCACCGGGAAGCTGATCAGGGCCGCGGCCCAGAAGGCCAGCCTGACTTGCGTGAAAAAGGCTTCCTGCGGCGCGGTGAAGATCATGCGCCGGCCTTCCACGCCGACCGCCTCGATCAGCGGATGCATCAGGATGTTGTAGATCTGCGGCGCGAAGAAATAGCAGACACAGAAGGCGATGAAGATGGCGCCGATCGAATACATCAGGCGGTTGCGCAGCTCGATCAGGTGATCGAGCAGCGGCATGCGCGAGGCTTCCACCTCGTCTTCCGGCTTGGCGTCAGGCTCACTCACGGTTTGATCTCGGGTTTGGCCGCGGCAGCATCGGTGGTTTCGGCCGGGGCCGGTTCGGCGGGAGCAGCGGCCGGGCCGGGATCGGCAATCGGCGTGGCTGCCGGACCGGAAATGTCGGCCGAGACATCCCGGGTCGCATCCATGATCGCCTGGTTATGCTCGGCGAACTGCTTTTCCAGCGAACCATCGGGATCGAAGGTCTTTTTCACTTCGTTCTCGATCGAGAAATCGCTGACCTGCTTGGCCGCCTTGCGCAAATCATCCAGATCGGCCTCGCGCACCATGTCGTCGAGGCCGCTCTGGAATTCGCGGGCCATGGAGCGCGCCTTGGCGGTCCACTGGCCTACCGTGCGCAACACTTTGGGCAGGTCTTTCGGGCCGATGACGACCAGCGCCACCACCGCGATCACTCCCAGTTCCGACCAGGCAATGTCGAACATCGCCGCCTACGCTGCTTCCTGCTGCTGCACCGCGCCGGCGGTTCCGCCGCGGCGGTCCATGATCAATGCTGCGCGGTCTTGTCGGCCGGCTGAGCGCTCTGGGCGCTGCCGGACGCGGCGCCGCCGGTCGGCTGATTCTGCTGGTTGATCACAGGCGGCGTGCCGGCCTGCTTATCCTTGTCCTTGTCATCCTCGGACATGCCCTTGCGGAAATTCTTGATACCCGAGGCCAGATCACCGGCCACCTTCGGCAGCTTGCCGGCGCCGAAGATGATCAGGATCACCAGCAGGACAATCAGCCAGTGCCAGAAACTGAAGCTACCCATACCCTTATCTCCTCCTGCGAGAGGCCGCCCTGCTGCCGGGCGGCGCCTGCCGCTGCAAGGGCGCACTATGGCAGAGATAGCGCGCCCAAGGCAATCTTCCGCCCCCAACTTCGTGCCGCGGGAAACCGCCTCAGGCCGCCGGAAAAATGAAGCAAAAATCCGGATTAAGCCCGAAATGCAGGGTCGATCCCGCTGCTGGCAGCGGTCCGGCAGGCAGGCGCGCGGCAAAGCGCAGCGCGCCACTGCTCACCTCCAGCCGGCGATAGGCGCCCAGCGCCGTCGCCCGCTCCACCCGCAGCGCCAGGCCGGCGCCGGTTTCGCGTTCCTGCAAGGCTTCAGGCCGGAACATCAGCAGGGCGTTGCTGCCCTCGGCCAGGTGGCGCGCCGGTAGAATGCCGAACGGCGTTTCGACCCGGCCGCCGGTCACCTTCAGGGCGATTTCGTTGGTCTCGCTCAAGAATCGCGCCACGAAAGGCGTCGCCGGCGCGGCATAGACCTTGTCGGGCGTGTCGATCTGCTCGATGCGGCCGGCCTGCATGATGGCAATGCGGTCGCCCATGCGCATGGCTTCTTCCGGGTCGTGGGTCACCAGCAGGGTGGCCGTGCCGGCCTGTTTCAGCACTTCCACGGTTTCATCGCGGATCTGGTCGCGCAGCCGGCTGTCGAGGCTGGAAAATGGTTCGTCCAGCAGCATGACGCGCGGTTCGGGCGCCATGGCGCGCGCCAGCGCCACGCGCTGCTGCTCGCCGCCAGACAGGCGATGCGGATAACTGTCGATATGCGCCGCCAGCCCCAGCCGGCCGGCCCAGTACTCGGCCCGTCCCCGGCGCTCACCGGCCGGCAACCTGCCCAAACCAAAAGCGATGTTGTCGGCCACGCTCAGATGCGGAAACAGCGCATGGTCCTGAAACACCATGCCGACATGGCGCTGCTCGGTCGGCACGGCACGGCCGGCCCCCGCCATGACCTCGCCGCCGATGCGCACTTCGCCCTGCTGCAGGTCTTCCAGACCGGCCGCCAGCCGCAATGTCGTGGATTTGCCGCAGCCGGATGGGCCGAGCAGGCCGAGGATTTCGCCGCGGGCGACCTTCAGGCTGACATTGTCGACGGCCAGGCGGGCGCCGTAACGGTGGCTCACCCCGATCAGGTCGAGCCCTGCATCCTTCCCCGAAGGATCAGGCATTGCCGTCGGATGGCTCTGCCTCAGCTTTGGCCCCGGCCTGGTCCCTGGCCTGGGCTTCGGCCTTCTTGGAGTCGGCCTCTTCGTCCACCAGCGGCTCCAGGTACTCGCGGCCGTCGTCATCCTCGTCCAGCGGATCCTCCGGGGCGGCATCCAGCGCCTCGCCCGGCATCGGGATGCCACCCGAGGCCGGCAGGGCTTCCAGCAGGCCGGAGGCGCGCAGTTCCTCGATGCCCGGCAGCGCATCGGCGCTTTCCAGGCCGAAATGCACCAGGAATTCGTCGGTGATGCCATAAGTGACCGGGCGGCCCGGCACGCGGCGGCGGCCGCGCACCTTCACCCAGTTGGCTTCCATCAGCACGTCCAGCGTGCCCCGGCTCAACGACACGCCACGGATATCCTCGATCTCGGCACGGGTGCAGGGCTGGTGATAGGCGATGATAGCCAGCGTCTCGATGGCGGCGCGGGATAGCTTGCGCTGCACCTGGCGATGCTCCTCCAGCATATGCTGCAGGTCCGGCGCGGTCATGAAGGCCCAGCGGCCGGCGACCTTCTTCAGGTTCACGCCGCGCGGGCGGTATTGGTCTTCCAGGGCGGCCAGCACGGCCGGCACCCGGGTGCCCCGGGGCATACGCTTGCGCAGGGTGGCTTCGTCCAGCGGCTCGGCGGCAGCGAACAGCAAAGCTTCGGCCATGCGGATCGCGGCGGCAAAGGCGGCCTCGCGCTCCTCGTCGGTCAGCGCCGGGCCGGCCTCTTCTTCCCCGGATTCATCATCGGAAGACGCGGCGGCAGCCTTGCGCGCCCGGGCTGGCTTCGCCGGCGGGGCCTCGGCCGTTACGGCCTCATCCGCCTCGTCGTCAGCCTCTTCTTCGTCTTCGTCTGACTCATCCTCGTCGGAATCATCATCGTCGCCGTCGTCATCATCCGAATCATCGTCATCCGAGTCATCGTCATCGTCGTCGTCGAAATCGTCGTCGTCATCCGAATCATCATCGTCATCCGCGTCGCGCTTCGGCACGGCGGCGGAGGCGTATTCCATAGCCTCGGAATCCTCGTCCGGAGTTTCGGACTCGGCGGCTACGGTTTCGATCTCTTCGTCCAGCCGCTCGTCGGCCGGCTGCGCATCGTTGGACTGCATGACGCCTTACTCTTCAGGATTGGTAACGGCCTCGGCCGGCATATTGCCCTGGCCGCGGCGGATATAGATGGGGCCGAAGGTCTGCACCTGGCGAAGCTCGATCAGACCCTGCTTGGCCATTTCCAGGCTGGCATTGAAGGTCGAGGCCAGGGCCGACTTCACGGTGAACGGGTCGTCCAGGTCGATCGGCAGGAAGGCCTGCAGGGTCGCCCAGTCGGGGATCTGGCCGATCATGTTGCGCAGGCGCGCCAGGGCTTCCTCCACCGAGACGATGCGACGGCGCGCCATCTTCATGGTCAGCACTTCCGTCGAACCCTTCGAGGCGCGGAATTCCGCATAGGCCTTGAGCAGCTCGTAAAGCGTGGCGTTGTAGACCGACTTGCGGATCACCCGCACGCCTTCCGGCTTGCCACGCAGGAACATCGCCAGGCCGACCTGATTGCGGTTCATCAACTGGTCCGCCACGCGGCGCATGGATTCCAGCTTCTGCAGCTGCAGCGCCAGGCGCGCCGCCATGTCGGCGCCGGAGGGCTCACCCTCCTTCTCCGGCTCGGGCACCAGCAGGCGCGACTTCAGGTAGGCCAGCCAGGCGGCCATCACCAGGTAATCGGCGGCGATCTCGATGCGCACCTTGCGCAGTTCGGCGATGAAAATCAGGTACTGCTCGGCCAGCGCCAGGATCGAGATCTTGCGCAGGTCCACCTTCTGGTCGCGGGCCAGCGCCAGCAACACGTCGAGCGGGCCTTCGAAGACGTCGAGGCTGAGAACGAATTGCTCGCCAACGCGAACGCCCTCGCCCCCTTCGGCCAAGCCGTCGCGATGCGCCGGTTCGAATGAATCGGCGGCGGGGGCAACGGGGGTGTCAGTGGCTTCGGTCACGGCCTCAATCCAGGTTGGCCCAAATATCAAATTGGCTCGCGGTGTTAACCGCTATGCCCGGACAACTCAAGCAGGATATCCCGCAGGCCGACGACGATCGGGGTGATCAGCTCGAACAGCGGGTTCCAGTCGGAGCCGAATTCACGGGCCGCCAGCGGGACGACCAGCAGCAGAATCAGCAGGATGACCATGCCATAGGGCTCCAGCCGGGCCAAGGGCTGTGCCAGCGGCAGCGGCAACCAGCCGACCGCCACCCGGCCGCCATCCAGCGGCGGCAGAGGTATCATGTTAAAAACACATAATATCAGATTGATAGCTATAGCATTTTCAAGATTATCGGCAATCCACGCATCCGCCGCGCCACCAAACAGGGGCAACAGGTGGAACAGCAGCATGGCCGCATAGGCCTGTACCAGGTTGATGCCCGGCCCGGCGATGGCGACGATGGCCATGTCGCGGCGCGGCGACGGCAGCTTCCAGTAGTTCACCGGCACCGGCTTGGCCCAGCCGAACAGGAACGGCGCCTTGAACAGCAGCAGCATGCCCGGGACGATAATCGTGCCCATCGGGTCGACATGGCGCAGCGGGTTAAAGCTCACCCGGCCCAGCCGCTTGGCGGTGTCGTCGCCCAGTTGCCAGGCCACCCAGCCATGGGCCGCCTCGTGCAGGGTGATTGCCAGCAGGGCCGGCAGCACCCAGCCGGAAGCCGCGAACAGGAAGCCGCCGATATCGCCCATCATGCCGCGGCGACGCTGGCCAGCAGTTCGGCCAGCTGCGCCTTGTCCGCCTCGCTGAAGCCAGCCGGCCGGGCCGGCAGGCTGGCACGCGCCGCCGCCACGCGCTGCGCCGCCCGTTCGGTCATCGCCGGCAGGGCCGCGAACAGCGCCTGCATTTCCGGCAGGCTGCCCGAGCAATGCAGCACCAGGTCGCAACCGGCGCGCAGCGAGGCGACGCCGGTTTCCGCCGGCGAGCCCTTCAGGGCCTTCATGGTCAGGTCGTCGGAGATCAGCACGCCATCGAAGCCGATCTGGCCGCGGATCGTCTGGCCGATCACGGTTGGCGACAGCGTGGCCGGCAGTGTCGCATCCAGCGCTGTGTAAACGATATGGGCCGTCATGGCCCAAGGTGCATCGCGCAGGGCCACGAAGGGCGCAAAATCGCTGCGTTCCAGCGTGCCGCGGTCGGTATCCACCACCGGCAGGTCGAGATGGCTGTCGGTATGCGAACGGCCATGGCCGGGAATATGCTTGATCACCGGCAGTACGCCGGCCTCGGCCAGGCCCCGCATCACGGCGCGGGAAATCGCGATCACGGTTTCGGCGTCGCGGCCATAGGCGCGGTCGCCGATCACGTCATGGGCGCCTTCGATGGGAAGATCGGCCACCGGGGCGCAATCCACATCGATGCCAAGGGCTGCCAGCTCGGCGCCGATGGCGCGGTAATTCAGATAGGCCGCCTCTTCGCCGGCCTTGCGATCGCGGCGATACAGACTGCCGAACACGGCGCCGGGCGGAAATTTCGGCCAGTGCGGCGGCTTCAGCCGGGCGACGCGGCCGCCTTCCTGGTCGATCAGCACCGGCGCCAGCGGATTGCCGACCACGCCACGGAAATCGGCGATCAGCGCCCTCATCTGCGCCGGGTTGTCGATGTTGCGCGCGAACAGGATCAGACCCAGCGGCTTGCGCACGCCGAACAACACGCGCTCCTCCGCCGTCAGCTGTTGGCCGGCGCAGCCGACCACGACCGGGGCGAAACTGCCCCAGTCGATCCCGGCACTCGACATGTTATCGCCCGACAACAATGCAGCCCTGGTTCTTGGCGGCCAGCTGCTGGCAGGCATTCTGCGCCGTGACGCGATCCTTCAGCGGGCCGGCCTGCAGGCGGATGAAGGTGCCCTTGCCGGCAATCTCCACTTTCTCATAGGACGGCGTCAGCCCGCCGAGGATGTCGGGGAATTTCTTCTGCAGCTGCGACCAGGTCGCCTGTGCCGCCGCCTGGTCCTTCAGCGAGGCGAGCTGGATCTTCGCGCTGCCGCCCGGCGTCGCGGTCACTTTCGGCGTCGCAGCCGGCGCGGGCGTGGTGGCGGCCTGGGCAGGCGCGCGCGTCGCGGGCGCTGGCGTTGCCGCCGGCTTTTCTTCGGCCTTCGGCGCAACCGGCTGCGAGGGAGCCGGCGTGGTCACGGCCGAGGGGCTCGGCGCGTCGGTGCGGTTCGGCAGGCCGGAAGACTGGACCGGAGACTGGACTGGAGACTGGCCGGGCACGGTCGCCGGCGCCGGCCGGTTCGGCACGGTGACGGCATTCGGCTGCGTCGGCGCCGCGCTGGGCCGCTCAGGCGGCGGCAGCAGCTTCTCGGTGCCGGCCGCCTGCTGCTGTCCGTTGCCGCCAAGGCGCTCGTAAATCTGCTTGTCCTGGTTGGGCACCTGCATGCCGCCGGGATTTTCCGGCGCCACCTTGGTCGGCCCCTGGTCGGCGCGGATCAGCGGCGGCGCACCCGAGGCGCCGCGCTTCACGCCCTGGTCATAGGCAAACCAGATGCCGATGCCGAAGGCCGCCACGGCGCCCAGCGCGATCGCGGCGGTGATGATCTTCTTCGGGCTGGCGGGAACCCGTTCCGGTTCGCCCGGCACCGGGCGCGAGCCCCGGTCGCTGCGCAGGTCGCTCATACTCTCACCTCATCTCTTCGACGGGCGTCACGCCCATCACCGACAATCCCGATGCGATCACCAGAGCCACGGCGCGCAGCATGGCCAGCCGCGCCCGCGTCAGGGGCAGATCCTCGGCGATCAGGAACCGCGCGCTGGTATCGTCGCGGCCGACATTCCACAGGCCATGGAAAGCCGCGGCCACATCCTGCAGGTAAAACGCCACGCGATGCGGTTCATGCGCTTCCGCCGCAGACTCCACCAGGCGCGGCCAGCCGGCCAGCAGCTTGACCAGCGCCAGTTCGGCCGGATGCGACAGCCTGCCCATGTCGGCCTGCGCCAGGGCGCCATCCTCGGTGTCGATATCCGGCGCTTCCGAAACGGCATTGCGCAAAACCGAGCAGATGCGCGCATGGGCATACTGCACATAAAAAACCGGATTGTCCTTCGACTGTTCGGTCACCTTCTTGAAATCGAAATCGAGCTGCGCGTCATTCTTGCGCGTCAGCATGATGAAGCGCACGACATCCTTGCCCACTTCATCTACAACATCGCGCAGCGTCACGAACGTGCCGGCCCGTTTGGACATTTTCACCGGCTGGCCGCCATCCAGCAGGTTCACCATCTGCACCAGCTTGACATCCAGCTCGGCTTCACCGTTCGACATGGCCTTCACGGCCGCCTTCATACGCTTGACATAGCCGCCATGGTCGGCGCCCCAGACGTCGATCATCTGCCTGAAGCCGCGCCGGTACTTGTCGTCATGATAGGCGATGTCGGCACCGAAATAGGTCCACGACCCATCCGACTTCTTCAGCGGCCGGTCAGTCTCGTCGCCGAATTCACTGGCTTTGAACAACACCTGCGGCCGCGCCTCGTAATCGTCAGGCGTCTTGCCCTTGGGTGGTTCCAGCACGCCGGTATAGATCAGACCTTTTTCCACCAGACGGTTGAAAGCGTCATTTATTTTACCGCTCGTATGCAAAGCCAGCTCAGAGGTAAAGATCGCATGGTTTATACCCAAAGCAGCTAGATCGCCTCTGATAATCTCCATCATGGCAGACACTGCATCTGCTTTGAATGTGGAGAGCCATTCGCTTTCAGGCTTACCAATAAAATGAGCCCCGTGGACTTCAGCTAAGCGCTTGCCAACAGCTTTGAGGTAGTCGCCCGGATACAGGCCCTCGGGGATGGTGATGCTCTCGCCCAACGCCTCGCGGTAGCGCAGATGGGCCGAGCGTGCCAGCACGTCCACCTGGGCCCCGGCATCGTTGATGTAGTATTCGCGCGCCACCTGGAAGCCGGCCTTGTCCAGCAGGGCGGCCAGCGCGTCGCCAAACACGGCGCCACGGCAATGGCCCACATGCATCGGGCCGGTCGGATTGGCCGAGACGTATTCCACGTTCACCGGCTCGCCCTGGCCGATATCGCTATCGCCATAGGCCTGGCCGGCGCGCAGGATCACGGCCACCTGCTGCTGCCAATGCTCGGGCTTGAGCCGCAGGTTGATGAAACCCGGGCCGGCAATCTCCACGGCGGTGACGGCCGGATGGGCTTCCAGCAGGGGTTTCAGCTTCTCGGCCAGCGCGCGCGGCGCCATGCCGGCCGGCTTGCCCAGCACCATGGCCACGTTGGTCGCCAGGTCGCCATGGGCGGGATCGCGCGGCGGCTCGACCGCGATGGCTGAAAGCGGCAATTCCCCGGCCAGCACGCCCTGTTCCGACAGGGCGTGCACGGCGGCCATGATGGCGCGGCGGAAATCGGTGAAAACGTTCATGCTGGAAGGCTTTTCTGTAAGTCCTTGAATCGGGGCGGACACTACCGGCTGCCTATCCCAGCCGCAACGCACCCGCACGATATCACCGGGCGAAATTGACTTCCGCGCACGGGTCCCTAAATTGCTCATGCAATGTGGCAAATTATTGGTAAACCGAGTGTAAACCCCCGATGAGCGACGCTCCAGCCCAGACTGCCGGCCAGATGGCCGCTCCCGCCCCGGCACAACAGCCGGATTCGGCGGTGATCCTGAGCGCCTCGGCCGCCCGGCGCATCCGCAAGGTGGCCGAATCGGAGGGCAATCCGGCGCTGGCTTTGCGCATCAGCGTCTCGGGCGGCGGCTGCTCGGGTTTCCAGTACAGCTTCACCCTGGACGAGGCTCCCACGGCCGATGACGTGGTGATCGAGCGTGACGGCGCCCGCCTGCTGGTGGATAGCGTGTCGCTGGACTATCTGCGCGGCTCGGAGGTCGATTTCGTGGAAGACCTCTCGGGCGCCGGTTTCCGCATTGCCAACCCGCTGGCCCAGCAGAGCTGCGGCTGCGGCAATTCCTTCTCGGTCTGACATTTCCCGGCCCGGCATAACCCTGCCGCCGAACGCGGCGCTGCTGGTGATCGACCTGCAGCAGGCCATCGACGCGCCCTATCACGCCGCCGAGGGCCCGCGGAACAATCCGGATGCTGAAACCACCGTCGCCGCATTGCTGTCGGCCTGGCGCCATGCCCGCCGGCCCGTCTTCCACATCCGGCATGATTCCTCCCTGCCTGACTCCGCCTACCGGCCGGGCCAGCCCGGCAACGACTTCAAACCCGCCGTGGCGCCGCTGGCCGGCGAGATCGTGATCCCGAAGCGCACCAACAGCGCCTTCATCGGCACCGGACTGGAAAACCGCCTCCGCGAGGCCGGGATCGACACGCTGGTGATCGCCGGCGTCGTCACCAACAATTCGGTCGAAGCCACGGTCAGGATGGCTGGCAACCTCGGGTTCCGCGCGTTCTTGGTCGAAGACGCCTGCTTTGCCTTCGCCCGGCGGGACTGGCGCGGCGTACTGCGCAGCGCCGAAGAGGTGCATGCCATGTCGCTGGCCAACCTCAATGGCGAATATTGTACCGTGGTCAAGGCATCCGGCCTGCTGGACGCGGTCGCAAAAGCCTGACAATCGGCTAAGCTGCGGCCATGAGAATCGCCACCTGGAATGTCAATTCAATCAAGGCCCGCCTGGCCAACGTCACCGACTGGACGCGGGCGGCCAAGCCCGACGTGCTGCTGCTGCAGGAAATCAAATGCCAGGACGCCGATTTCCCGCGCCTGGAATTCGAGAGCATGGGCTATGTCGTCCATACCCACGGTCAGAAAAGTTATAACGGCGTCGCGCTGTTGAGCCTGACCAAACCCGATGCCGTGCGCATCCGGCTGGATGGCGAGGATACCGACGAGCAGGCCCGTTACATCGAGGCCGACATCGCCGGCATTACGATCTGCGGCCTCTACCTGCCCAATGGCAATCCGCGCCCGGGCGAGAAATACGAGTACAAGCTGCGCTGGATGGAGCGCCTGCATCAGCGCGCGGCAAATCTGCTGGCCGCCGAGACGCCCTTTCTGATGGCCGGCGATTTCAACATCTGCCCCACCGATGTGGATGTGTTCGACCCGGTCGGCTTCGCCGAGGATGCGCTTTGCGCGCCCGGCAGCCGCAGGGCCTGGCGCCGGCTGCTCAATCTGGGCCTCACCGAGGCCTGGCGCGCGCTGCATCCGCGCAAGGTGGATTACAGCTTCTGGGACTACCAGGCGGGCTGCTGGCCGAAGAATAACGGCCTGCGCATCGACCACTTTTTGCTCTCGCCGCAACTGGCCGACCGGCTGGTAAGCTGCGAGATCGACCGCGAACCGCGCGGCCGGGAGAAGGCCTCCGACCATACGCCGGTGATCTGCGAGATCGCGGCCTGACATGGCCACCCTGCCCCTGCCGCTGGTCATCGCCTATCTGCGCTTCACCGGGCGCACGCGCAAATTCCGTTCGGTCGAGAACCTGCACCGCGAAATCGCGAAGGAGCGCCGCAATTTCAGTCACGAGCCGCCGGCCGCCATCGCGCGCGACTTCATCATCCAGCGCGAGGATATTCTTGGCCGCCGTGTTTACACGCTATCGCCCAAGGGCCGTCACTCGGCGGTGCGGCTGCTGCACCTGCATGGCGGCGCCTATGTCTCGGGCCTCACCGCGCATCACTGGAAATTCCTGGCCGGCATCGCTGCCAGCACCGGCTGCAGCATCACCATCCCGATCTATCCGCTGGCGCCCGAAGGCAACTGGCGCGCGGCATTTCCCTTCGTCACCGAAGTTTACCGCAAACTGGCAACTGAAACCGCGCCGGAAAATCTGGTGCTCTCGGGCGATAGTGCCGGCGGCGGGCTGGCGCTCGCGCTGGCGCAGACCCTGGCTGCGCAGAACCTGCCGCAGCCGCGCGACATCGTGCTGATCTCGCCCTGGCTGGAGGTCACGGCGCGCAATCCCGGCATCCCCGCCGTGCAGCCGTTTGATCCCTGGCTGGCAGTGCCCGGCGCGCTGGAGGCCGCCCGCCTCTGGGCCGCCGGCGACGATCCGAATGATCCGCGCATCAGCCCGATCAACGGACCATTGCAGGGACTGGGCCGCATCAGCCTCTATATCGGCACGCGCGACATCCTGCTGCCCGATTGCCGCGACCTGCGCGACCGCGCCAGACGCGAGGGCGTGCCGCTGCACTATGTGGAACAGCCCGGCATGATCCATGTCTGGCCGCTCTTGCCGATCCGCCAGGCGCAGGCGACAGCCGCCGAGATCGCCGTCATCGTGGCAGGCTGACGCTCAGTCGGCGGCGCTCTCCGCCGGCTCGTCATGGGCCAGCACCACATCGAGGAAAGCCTGGCCAAAACGGTCCAGCTTGGCCTGGCCGATGCCGTGGATGTCGCTCATGCGCCACAAGGTGCGCGGCCGTTTCACCGCCAGCTCGATCAGCGTGCGGTCGGAAAAAATCACATAGGCCGGCTGCTGCAATTCGCTGGCATAACGCCGGCGCAGATCTTTCAGCGCCGCCAGCAGCACCTGGTCTGGCCCCGACAGCGCAATCTCGGCCGCCGAGGATTTTGATTTCGCCGTATTGCGTTTACCGGCTTGCAGGCTTTCCGAGCGCAGCTCCACGCGCTGCTGGCCTTTCAGCACGGCGCGGCCGGCATCGGTGATGAACCAGCCGCCGAAACCGGCGATATCCAGGTCGATCAGGCCGGCGCCGTAGATCTGCCGCAGGATCGAGCGCCAGGCATTGGCATCACGGTCCTTGCCCACGCCGAAAGTGGGCAGCCGGTCATGCTCGTGGCGCAGGATGGCCTCCGTGCTGTTGCCCAGCAGGACCTGCACGATATGCTCGGTGCCGAAACGCTGCCCCGTGCGGGCGATGGCCGACATCACCTTCTGCGCCTCCACACTGCCGTCGAAGCGCGCCACGCCCTCCTGGCACAGGTCGCAGTTGCCGCAGGGCTGGCTCTCCTCCCCGAAGTAAGCAAGTAACGTCTGCCGGCGACAGCGCGGACTTTCGCAGAGCGCGATCAGCGCGTTGAAACGCTGGCGCTCGATACGCTTGCGCTCCGGCGGCGTGTCGCCCTCTTCGATCTGCAGACGGCGCAGGCGCATGTCGTCCAGGCCATACAGCGTCAGCGTCTCGGCCGGCAGGCCGTCGCGCCCGGCGCGGCCGATTTCCTGGTAATAGGCTTCCACGTTGCGCGGCAGGTCGGCATGACACACGTAACGCACGTCGGGCTTGTCGATGCCCATGCCAAAAGCCACGGTCGCCACCATCACCACGCCATCCTCGGCCAGAAAGCGGTCCTGTGCCGCGTCGCGGGCGCGCGGCTCCATGCCTGCATGATAGGCGATGGCGTCGTGCCCCATGGCCTGCAATCCGGCGGCCAGGTCCTCCGTGCGTTTGCGCGAAGCGCAGTAGACGATGCCGCTCAGGCCCCGTCGCGCGGCGATGAAATCGCCGATCTGCTTTTTGGCTGAGGATTTCGGCTGCATCATCAGATGCAGGTTGGGGCGGTCGAAGCTGCGGATGAATTCGCGCGGGCGACGCTCATCGCCGAACAGCTTGGCCACGATGTCGGCGCGCGTGGGCGCATCGGCGGTGGCGGTCAGCGCGATGGTCTGGATGTTGCCCAGCTCGGCGCGGATGCCACCCAAAGCCAGGTATTCCGGGCGGAAGTCATGGCCCCATTGCGACACGCAATGGGCCTCGTCAATGGCCAGCAGCGAAGCCCCGGCATTGCGCAGCAAAGCCACGGTATCGTCGCGCACCAGGCGCTCGGGTGCCACGTAAAGCAACCGCAGGCTGCCGTCGCGCAGGCCACCCATCACGCGCTGGCGCTCGGCCTCGTCCATGGCGGAATTCAGGCTGCCGGCATTCACGCCGAAGCCCTGCAGCTGCCTCACCTGGTCGCGCATCAGTGCGATCAGCGGCGAGACCACCACGGTCAGCCCGCCGCGCAGGATGGCCGGCAGCTGGTAGCATAGCGACTTGCCGCTGCCGGTCGGCATCACCGCCAGCACATCCTCGTCGTTCAGCAGCGTCTGCACGATCTCGGCCTGGCCGGCGCGGAACCGCTCGAAACCGAAGACTTTATGCAGCGCGGCTTCGGCCGCGGCCATTGAAGTCTCTGCGCGTGAAATCTCTGCCATGCCCACGGAATGAAAGGCGCGGCACCGATTCGCCGTCGCCCACTCTGGATAGCAGAGATGCGCGTTCAGTAATATGGCGTGGCGCCGGGGCGCGGCCTGCTGCCGTGATCGCGCAGGATATTGCAGATCTGGACGCGGAATTCCGAGAAGAACCGCTGCCGGCCTTCGCGTTTGGCGACGGCATGGGCGCCGTGCCGCCCCCAGGCCTGCATCGCCTCCTGGCTTTCATATTCCACCAGCGTCAGCCGTTCGCCGTCCTCGGCGACGAAGGTCTTGTGCGCGATGTAGCCTGGTATCGCCATGGCCTGTGGCGCCAGCTCCTGCGCCATCGCCCTGTATTCCGTCTCGTGCTCCGGCCGCAGCCGGCTTCTGAAAGCCACCAGGATCATTGTCGTCTCCGTGGAAAGGGTTTCTTCGCGGCGGATATTGCGTCGCGGATTACATCACGTAAAATGAATTATAAAGAACGATATAATCTGGAATTGAGAATATGGAATTATCCGACCTACATGTCTTCCGTACCGTGGTCGAGGCCGGCGGGGTCACCCATGCGGCGAAGCGCCTGCATCGCGTGCAGTCCAACGTCACGGCCCGCATTCACAAGCTGGAAGCAGACCTGCAGGCGGCGCTGTTCATCCGCGAACATCGCCGCCTGCGGCTGACGCCGGCCGGCCGCATCCTGCTGGATTACGCCGAGCGCCTGCTTGGCTTGGCCGAGGAGGCGAAACAGGCGCTGCATGTCACGGAGCCGCGCGGCGTGCTGCGCATCGGCACGATGGAAAGCACCGCCGGCGTGCGCCTGCCCGGCCCGCTCAGCGACTATCACCGGCGTTTCCCCGAGGTCGCCATCGAGCTCGGCACCGGATCGCCACGTGATCTGATCGCCGCCGTGCTGGCCGGCCAGCTGGATGCCGCGCTGGTGGCCGAGCCGGTGAGCGATGTCCGACTTGAAAGCGTGGCGGTGTTCAACGAGGCGCTGGTGCTGGTGTCGGATCGCGCACAGGCGCCGATCCGCAGCGCGCGCGACCTGAAGCACCGCAGCATGCTCGCCTTCCATCCCGGCTGTCCGCATCGCGAGCGCCTGGAACGCTGGTTCGCCCGCGATGGCGTGGCGATCGAGCGCGTGGTCGAGCTGGCCTCCTATCACACCATGCTGGGCTGCATCGTCGCCGGCATGGGCGTGGCGCTGATGCCGCGCAGCGTGCTAGACTCCTATGCCGCGCAGGACCGCCTGCGCGTGCATGCGCTGGACAAGCCGTTCGATGCCGCGCGCACGCTGCTGGTCTGGCGCAAGGGCGCGCCGCAGCCGAAGATCGAGCGGCTGGCCGAAATCCTGCTGGCACCACCAACTAGGCCAACCAAGCCGGCCGGCGCCAAATCAATCACCCAGGCGGCCAAGGCACCGCGCCGCCGCAAGGCCTGACGGTTCAGTCGTCCAGTGCCGCAATGGCGTCGACCCGGTCGGGGTAGAAGGCGAGATGACCGGCGATCTGCGCCATCGCCGGATAGGGCTGCTCGTAGCTCCACACCGCATTCGCCGCCTGCTGGCCGCCGGCATCCAGCGTGTAATAGCTGGCTTCGCCCTTATAGGGGCAATGGCTGGCGTGATTGCTGCGCCGATACAGCGCCATGATCGCATCCTCGCGCGGGATGTAGAAGACCGGCGGATAGCTGGCTTCCTGCAGGCGCAGGGCGCGCGTGGTCTCGGCCACCACCTGGCCGTTGAAGGTCACGCGCACGCGGCCGGCATGCGGCGTGATGGTGATCGGATGGTCCGGGCCCGGTAGCTTATGGGGTAGCTTGCCGGGCTGCTTCACGGACAGGGTCATGGCGCGCCTCCTGCTGTGGATCAGCTAGGGTGCGCGGCGGCCCAGTCAACTGCGGTCCAGTCAATCACGACTGGCTATTTCAGAAGCTCATACGGGCCGCCCTGCTCCAGCGCGCGGTGATAGGCCGGGCGGGCATGGATGCGGGCGAGGA
>NZ_JANLJJ010000073.1:23084-29934 GCF_029255545.1 Ferrovibrio sp.
CCGCCCTGCTCCAGCGCGCGGTGATAGGCCGGGCGGGCATGGATGCGGGCGAGGAAGTCGCGGATCGGCGCGTATTTGGGCTGGTCGAGGCCAACGCGGGCCGCCACCGCTTCCAGCGGAAAGCTCATCATGATGTCGGCGGCCGAGAAATCGCCGCCGGCAAACCAGCCGCCATTCTTCCTCAATGCATCGGCGCAGTATTCCAGATGCACCTTCAGCTGCGGGTCGGTTACGGTCTGCTGCGCCTTGGCGGCGATCTTGGCCACCAGCGGCCGCAGCAAAGCCGGCACGCCTTTCGGCATGCGCAGGAACACGAGTTTCAGCAGCAAAAGCGGCATGGCCGAGCCCTCGGCGTAATGCAGCCAGTAGGTATAGGCGCCGCGAGACGCATTCGTGCGCGGCGGCGACAGGCGATGGCCCGCGTCATAGGTATCGAGCAGGTATTCGATGATCGCGCCGGTCTCGGCATAGACATGGCCGTTATCCTCGATCACCGTCGACTTGCCGAGTGGATGCACCTTCTGCAATTCGGCCGGGGCACGCATGGTGGCCGGGTCGCGCTCGTAGCGTTTCACCGTATAGGGCAGGCCCAGCTCCTCGAGCAGCCAGAGCACGCGCTGCGAACGGGAATTGTTCAGGTGATGGACGATGATCATGTGCGGTTTCCACAGAGAAACGGGGCCAGGCAGGTCTGGCAACAGGGTAGCCACCACTGCAGCCGGGGGGAAGGGGCATCCCGGCTGCATCCTTCCCGGCCCCGTCCCCCGCGGGCCGTCAGGCCGCGCCGCGTTCGCCTTCGGTGACCACCTCGCCGCGCAGATACCGCCGCACGATCGTGCCGTCGGGCGGATAATAGGCCGGTTGCAGCGGCGTCATCTGCGCCTGCACGCAGATCCACAATCCGCCATCGAGAAAATATGTGTCGGTATAGGCGGTCATGCCGGTCACCTCCTGGCCGTCGCGGATACGCACGTATTTGGTCACCGAGCGCACCAGCGCGGTGTCGCCGAACAGGCTGATCTGCTCGTCGCGGTAATCCCAGTAGGGAATGACGTTGGCATCAAACCCCGTGGCCCAGTAATCGAGATAGGCCTTGCGCCCCATCATGCGGCCATCGGGCATGATACAGACGAAGCGCTCGTGGATGATGGCGCTGTGCGCCTTCACGTCATTGGTGACGAAATTGTGGATGAACTTGGCGTTCAGCGCGCGCAGGGCCGGCACCGGATTGTGACGCATGGGGCTTTCTCCTTCATGGTGGCGCGGCCACCCTGCCCCCTTGCCGATCGCGCCGGCAATTACGCGCGATGTAAGCGCGCGCCCTCAGTCGAACACGGAGAGCGCCGGATCGGCAGCCAGCCGCTTCGCCCATGAAGCCGTGGCCTCGTCGGCGGGAAAGAAGCCCTCGAACTTGACCTGCTGCAGCGTCACGTCGCGCGGCATGGCGAACTGGGTGAGCGTGACGAAGAAGGCGATCTCGCTGCGTCCCAGCCGGTAACGCAGCAGAGCCATCGGGCTCGCATCGGCCGCATCGTCCTGCGCGCCGATCAGCTCAGGGATGCCCGGATAGGCCAGCAGCTCGGCGCGCAGTCTGGCGGCGGCCGCGTTGAGGCCCTGGCTGGCCTCGCGCTGCAGCATCTGCAGGAAGGCGGCGATGAAATCCTCGCCGCCGACCATGAAGCGGCGCATGCCGCCGGGATGGCATAGCGAATGCAGCGCGTTCACCGCCAGATGCGGCGGCATGTCGTAATGCGGGCGCAGCGCGCCGAACAGCCGGGAAGCGGCCTGGTTGCGCAGCCGCACCTCCCAGCTTTCGTCCAGCACCAGCGCCGGGAACGGCTCCTGATGCGCCAGCATGATCTCCAGCGCCTGGCGCGCCGGCGCCAGCTCGGGCGCGGCGAGGTCGCGCGCGGCATACAGCGGCGCGAAGCCGGCCGCCACCAGCAGGGCATTCTGCTCGGCCAGCGGGATGGCCAGCACGCGCGCCAGCAAAACCACCATCTCGCGGCTGGGCTGCGAACGGCCGGTTTCGAGGAAACACAGATGCCGCGCCGAGATGCCGGCCTCGGTGGCCAGGCCGAGCTGGCTCAGATGCCGCAGCCCGCGCCAGTGTTTCAGCAGGCCGGGGAAGCCGGGTCGCGACCCGCTGCTCTGGCTGGACATATCGTTCATGCGACCACGCTAGACCCGCGCGGTAAGCCCGGCAATTACCTTCCATGTAAGCGCGATGCTTGAGGCGGGCCCGGCCTCGCCAGATCAGGCCTCACCAGCTCAGGACGGGCCGGAAGGCCTCGATCATGCGTTTCATGTCGTCCCGCCCGTAGGTCGCGCCCGGCGCCTTGCGGCAGACATGCCCCGTCGAGGTGTAGGCATAGACATTCGAGCCGAAACTCGGCGTGCCGTAATCGCGATAGCCGAAACAGGGCCGGCCGTCGCTGGAGAAGGACAGCGCATGCGCGTCGCCGACCAGGCCGGGATCGCCGGTCTCGTCGACGGGCCGGATGATCTTGACCGGGAACAGGATGTAGGACGCGTCCCGCTTGGCGCTGGCGGCGAACATGCCGCAGCGGCTTTCGGTCGGGTAATTGCCCATGACCAGGATCTCTTCCGTCGCCGAGATGATCGCCAGCATGAACTGCTTCACCTGGCAGCCCTGGTTCACCTGGTAGATCGGCCCGTCGAAGCAGTAGCGGGTTTCGCCCGTGACCGCCTTGTAGGGCGTGGCATTGCAATCGATCACCGCCCAGCCCGGCTTGACGATGGAGTTGCGGTAATTGCGGTCATTCTCGGCATAGACCGCCATCAGCTCGACCACCGCGGTTTCGTTCCACTGCCGGCCGGCGAAGGTGGCGGTGGCCTCCTGCGCCTGCGCCGGCCCGGAACCCAGCCCCAGCCATGCCGCGATGCCGGCGATCAGAACCCCGAGAACCAGCAGTACCCTGGACAAGATCCGATGCATGATACCCCCCTCTCCCGACTGATCCCGGATATCAGTGGATATCGACGCCCCTCAGGTTGTCAATATGGGGAATATTACCCTCTATGGTGAATGCCAGATCCAGGCCTGGCCCCCGGCCTGCATCCGGCGTCAGGCGCCTTTCTTCACCAGCCGCCACAGGCCGATCAGCCCCAGCACCGGCCCCGGCGCCAGCAGCCACACCACCGACGCGCCCATGGCGGGCAGTTGATGCGTGGCGAGTGCGATGGCGGCCAGCGTGATGGCAAAGCCGATGGCATTCTGGATCGCCAGCGCGCTGCCCACGGCCTCGGGCGGACAGGCGCGGCCCGAAAGGGCTGAGAATTGCGGCGAATCCGCCACCACCGCCACGCCCCAGACCACCAGCAATACCAGCAAAAGCCTCGGCGCGGCGGCCTCGGATAAAACCGGATAGACCACGCACAGCGCGCCAGACGTCGCCAGCGCCAAAGCCGCCACCCGCGCGCTGCCCCAGCGCGCGCTGACCACACCGCCGAGGATGCAGCCCAGCGTGCCGGCGCCGATCACGGCAAAGCTGAGCCGTGAGACATCCGCCGGCGCCAGCCCCGGCGCGGCCAGCAGGATCAGGAAGGGCGTGAGAGTCCAGAAGGCATAGAGCTCCCACATATGGCCGAAATAGCCCAAAGCGGCCGAGCGGAAATCGGGGATGCGGAAGGCGTTCAGCACCGCGCCGGGACTCAAGCGCCGAATGCTGGAAGGCCGCGCCAGATGCGGCCCGTCGCCCAGCCGCAGCACGATAAGGCCGCCCAGCAGCGCCAGAAGACTCGCCGCCAGCATCGCCGCCTGCCACGGCACCCCTGCCCCCAGCCCGCGAATGCCATGCGGCAATGCCGTGCCGAGCGTGAGCATGCCCACCAGCAACGCCAGCGTGCCGCCGGCCGCGCCTTTGGTCCAGCCGATCACCAGCTTCATGCCCAGCGGATAGATGCCGGCCAGAGCCAGACCGACGATGAAGCGCAGGGCCAGGGCGGCGGCATAACTCTGCCACACCAGCAGGAAGGCGGCATTGGCCAGCGCGCCCAGCACACAGCAGGCAAACACGATGCGGCTGGCGGCGAAGCGGTCGGCCAGGCCGCTCAGCGCCATGGCCAGCGTGCCGGCGATGAAGCCGGCCTGCACGGCATTGGTGAGCCAGCCGATATCGCGCGCCGACAGCGACAGCAGAGCCTGCAATTCGAAGGCGGCGGCATTGGAGGAAAACCAGAGCGTGGTGCCGAGAAACTCGGCCACCACGATCAGGGCGATGGCGTATTTAGCGGGAGACAGCGGGCTGGAGTCGGTCACCGCAACAGCCTAGCACCCCGCGCCTGGGGCGCCAGATCGGTCAGGCTGGTGCCGGATGACATTTGCGGGAGCGGCAGCATGAGGGGGACAAACTAGGCTAGAGTGCCGAGAAATCATATGTCGACTGTCGTGGCCGAAGAGACCGGCCTTCCGCTTTCCGCTTGACCAGATCGAATACCCAAAATCCAATGATTGAGGACAGGAACAGATTCGATGGGCCCGAGCTTGGCGCAATCGATCCCCGGCTGCTATGCCATAGCAGTTCGTCGCGGGCCGACCGGGCTAATGCGAGCTGTTGTTTCACTACTCCGTAGGAAAACAGATAGCCGGCCGAGATGCAGACCGACCGCTTTGGCATTAATTGCGGAATGCGGTTCATGAGGTCGGGAGGGTCGTCGGCAGTGCATATGATCAGGTCGGTCTTCAGAAATGGCCGCATTGCGCCGCCATCTTTCAGTTTGCCACGCACACGCCGGATTTGCAGGCTATCGAAGCGCGCACGCAACTGACGCGCCAGAACATCAACCTTGTAGCGCCCCCGATCAGCGCGACTGTAAGCAAATTGACGATTGAGATTGCTTGTCTCGATCTTGTCATGGTCGATCAAGGTGAAGCGCCGAACGCCCATCCCGGCCAGCATCAGTGCCGTGTTCGAACCAAGCCCACCGGCTCCCACCAGACACACCGAAAGACTGCGCAGGATACCCACTGCTTTTAACGTATCTTCTGGCCGTCGCGTGATCGACTCTAAATACGAAACGGTTCGGCTGAGTTCCGGCGTTTCATACAATTCACGCAGCGCCGTTGCATGGCGGGCACCACGTACAGCACCCGACTGTTTAAGTGACGCCTTCAGTCTGTTTGGATGGCGGACTGTAATGGCATCTTGTGGACCGATCACCAGATGCGTACCACTGCGAGCCTGGCCGACCATCAGGCCCGGATGCAGCCCCTCGTCAACTAAATCGGTCCAGTGCCGTACCGAGAGTGAAGGCACAAAAGACGAAGGGCCGGCACGCCGACCCTTCGCAGCCGCTGCGACGGCACGCTTAATTTCGAGACGCCCTGGACATGGCCATCTTCATGGCCTTCTTCTTGGCGGCTTTCTTCTTCGCCTTCGGCGCCTTTTTTGCCTTCACGGCTTTCTTGGCGGCCTTCTTGGCGACTTTCTTCTTCGCTACCTTCTTTTTCGCCGCCTTTTTCTTGGCGGCCTTTTTCTTCGCAGCCATATCTCTCCCCATTTGCAGGTGCATCCGAACGACTCGGATGCTAATGCAATTCTACCATTGCCTTTGCATTTTCAAGACAGGATAAGCGCACGCACCAAGATGCGTCTCGCGCACATACGTTCGTATTCGAGTACAGGGAGATATCTCGCAGCCAAATATAGCTTGGCATCTTATACGCCCATGACCAGTGAATAGATCTGTTAGCAGGAGTTTCATACAATTTGTCGTAATAAGTCAGTATATCGCCAATAGTTGTGCTATTCGGAGATGCAGTAAAATCTTTAACCCAAAATGGAGAGCTATCCGTCAATTCCAAGGATAGTTTCTCAGCAGCTAGGCCAATCCAAATTCCTCTTACGACAGACTGCTTCTGGAGTGTGGATAATGTTACCCAGCACTCCCCATCGCTTTTCGCAACTCCTGCATTGTTGCAACGATCAGCCGATTGGCCATAGGCCGCAAATGAAGTAGCAGAAAATAGTAGGCTAAAGAGAAGCCACCGACCGTTCGCCATTTTACCCCCCACTTAAATATGCGCCGGCTTCGCGCCACCTGAGCCGCCGCCGCTGTCGCTCACCGCACTCGCCGCCAGCCGCAGCACCTCGGCGTAACTGCCGCGCAGTTCCATTCTTTCGCCCCATCCCTTCGCCAGCATCATGCGGTGCGCCTGTGGCAGTCGCCAGCAGGGCACAAACAGCAGCAGGTGATGTTCGAGGTGGTAGTTCACCCAGAATGGCGCGAGCAGCAGGCGCGTGATCGGCCCGGCATAGGTCGTGCGCGTGTTGCGCAAGCTATCGTCGTTGTCGGGCACCATGGCATGTTCGGCGATGTTGCGGATGCGACTGACGAGCTGATACCAGGTGGCGAGCGGCAGCAGCCATAACAGCGGATAGAGCCACCAGTAGCCCAGCGCCGTGAGAATGCCAAGCAGCGCGAGGTTGGTGAGCGCCGCGCCGACGAGACCGCCCTTGGTCAGCCGCTCCCAGCGCTGCCGCCAGCTTAATCCCGCCTCGCCCCAGGTGAGCATCACCTGCTCGCGCCGGCGGGTGAGCGCCGTGCGGCCGCTGAGGTCGCGTTGAATCTTGCGGCGCAGGCTCTGGCGCGTAATCGGGAATGGCGCGGAGAGCACCAGGTCGGGGTCGTCTGCCTGCTGGGTGAAGCGATGATGCTTCAGGTGATAGGGCCGGTAGAGATGCAAATCGGTGATCACCGGATACGCGCAGAGCCATTGCCCGGCCAGTTCGTTCAGGCGCCGTGTGCGGAACAGCAGGCCATGGGCGGCATCGTGCATCAGGATGGCCAGGCCAAGCTGCCGCCCGCCGATCACCATCACGGCCAG
>NZ_JANLJJ010000074.1 GCF_029255545.1 Ferrovibrio sp.
TGGTCAGGGCGTCGATCTGCGTCGTGGTGAAACCCTTCACCTGCGCCGCGCTCAGTGCCTGGATTTGAGTGGTATCCAGAGCCGAGACATTCGTCGTGGTCAACGCGCCGATCTGCGCCGTGGTCAGGCCCTTGATCTGCGTCGTGGTCAGGTCACCGATATCGGTGGTGGTCAGCGCGTCGATCTGCGTCGTGGTCAGCGCCGCGACCTGGGCCGAACTCAGCGCCTGGGCCTGGGTGGTATCCAGCGCCGACACATTGGTGGTGCTCAGCGCCTTCAGCTGCGTGGCCGTCAGCGCCGTGACCTGCGTCGTGCCCAGCTCACCGATATCGGTGGTGGTCAGCGCATCGACCTGCGTCGTGGTCAGCCCGGCGACCTGCGTGCCCGTCAGCGCCTGGGCCTGGGTGGTATCCAGGGCCAGCAGGTTGGTCGTGCTCAGCGCGCCGATCTGGGCGGCGGTCAGACCCTTGACCTGGGTGGTGCCCAGTTCGCCGATGTCGGTGGTGGTCAGCGCGTTGAGCTGCGTGCTGGTCAGCGCGCTGACCTGCGCCGAGCTCAGCGCCTGCGTCTGCGTGGTGTCGAGCGCCGACAGGTTGGTCGTGCTCAGCGCCTTCAGCTGCGTGCTGGTCAGGCCCTTGATCTGGGTCGTGGTCAGATCGCCGATATCGGTGGTGGTCAGGCCAGACAACTGATCGGTGGTCAGCGCGGCAACCTGCGCCGAGCTCAGCGCCTCGGACTGCGTGGTGGTCAGCGCCGACAGGTTGGTCGAGGTCAGCCCCTTCACCTGCGCGGTGCTCAAGGCCTGGATCTGCGTATCGGCCAGCGCGCCAACCTGCGTGGTGGTGAACTCGCCAAGCTGCGTGGTGGTCAGGCCCTTCACCTGCGTCGTGGTCAGGTCGCCGATGTCGGTGGTGGTCAGGCCGCTGATCTGCGTCGTGCTCAGCACCGCGATCTGCGCCGCCGTCAGCGCCTGCGCCTGGGTGGTGTCCAGGGCCGACAGGTTGGTCGAGGTCAGCGCCCCCACCTGACTGGTGGTCAACGCGCCGACCTGGGTCGAGGACAGCTTGCCCACGTCGGTGGTGGTCAGCGCATCGATCTGCGTCGTGGTCAGGCCCTTGATCTGCGTCGCGTTCAGCGCCTGCACCTGGGTAGCGGCCAGCGCCGAGACATTGGTGGTGCTCAGCGCGCCGATCTGCGCCGCGGTCAGACCCTTGATCTGGGTCGTCTCCAACTCGCCGATATCGGTCGTGGTCAACGCGTCGATCTGCGTCGTGGTCAGCGCTGCGACCTGGGTCGAGGCCAGCGACTGCACCTGGGTGGTGTTGAGCGCCGACACGTTGGTGGTGTTCAGCGCCTTCAGCTGCGTCGAGGTCAGACCGGCGACCTGGGTCGTGCCCAGCTCACCGATATCGGTGGTGGTCAGCGCATCCAGCTGCGTCGTGGTCAGGCCCTTGATCTGGGTGGCGTTCAGCGCTTGCACCTGTGTGGTGTCCAGCGCCGACAGGTTGGTGGTGCTCAGCGAACCAAGCTGCGCCGAGGTCAGGCCCTTGATCTGGGTGGTGGTCAGGTCACCGATATCGGTGGTGGTCAGGCCACTCAGCTGCGTCGAGGTCAGCGCGCCGATCAGCGCCGAGCTCAGAGCCTCGGATTGCGTGGTGGTCAGCGCCGACAGGGTGGTCGAAGACAGACCGCTGATCTGCGTGGTGGTCAGCACATTGATCTGCGTGTCAGCCAGCGCGCCGATCTGCGTGGTGGTCAGGCTGCCGATCTGTGTCGAGGTCAGGCCCTTCACCTGGGTGGTGGTCAGGTCGCCGATGTCGGTGGTGGTCAGACCACCGATCTGGGTCGTGCTCAGCACGCCGACCTGCGCCGCCGTCAGCGCCTGCGCCTGGGTGGTGTCCAGCGCCGACAGGTTGGTCGAGGTCAGCGCCCCTACCTGGCTGGTGGTCAGCGCGCCGACCTGCGTCGAGGACAGCTTGCCCACGTCGGTGGTGGTGAGCGCATCGATCTGCGTGGTGGTGAAGCCCTTCACCTGCGCCGCGCTCAGCGCCTGCACCTGCGTGGTGGCCAGCGCCGAGACATTGGTGGTGCTCAGCGCGCCGATCTGCGCCGTGGTCAGACCCGTGATCTGGGTCGTCTCCAACTCGCCGATATCGGTGGTGGTCAGCGCCGCGACCTGGTCAGTGGTCAGCGCCGCGACCTGGGTCGAGGCCAGCGACTGTACCTGAGTGGTGTTCAGCGCCGACACGTTGGTGGTGCTCAGCGCCTTCAGCTGCGTCGCGGCCAGCGCGCCAACCTGCGTCGTGCCCAGCTCACCGATATCGGTGGTGGTCAGCGCATCCAGCTGCGTCGTGGTCAACGCCTTGACCTGGGTGGCGCTCAGCGCCTGGGCCTGGGTAGTGTCCAGCGCCGACAGGTTGGTCGTGCTCAGCGCCTTCAGCTGCGTGGTGGTCAGCGCCTTGATCTGGGTGGTGGTCAGATCGCCAATGTCGGTGGTGGTCAGACCATTGAGCTGCGTGGTGGTCAGCGCCGCGACCTGCGCCGCGCTCAGCGCCTCGGATTGCGTGGTGGTCAGCGCCGACAGGTTGGTCGAGCCCAGCGCCTGGACCTGGGTGGTGCTCAGCGCCTGGATCTGCGTATCGGCCAGCGCGCCGACCTGCGTGGTGGTCAGCGACTGCAACTGCGCGGTGGTCAGGCCCTTGATCTGGGTGGTGCCCAGCTCACCAATATCCGTGGTGGTCAGGTCTGTGAATTCAAGCTCGTCTATTCCCGCGATCTGGGCCGCGCTCAGCGCCTGCACCTGCGTTGTGTCCAGCGCCGACAGCTGGGTCGAATCCAGCAGGCCAAGCTGCGTGGTGGTCAGGCCCTTGATCTGCGTGGTGCCAAAATCGGCAAAGTCAGTGGTGGCAAGACTTGCGAGGTAATACTCATCTATTGCCGCGATCTGGGTCGCGCTCAGCGCCTGGAACTGCGTGGTGTCGAGCGCCGACAGGTGGGTGTCGTACAGCTCATTGATAAAACTGGTGGTGAACGCGGCGACCTGGGTCGCGGCGAACTCGGATATGTCGGTCGTGCTCAAGTAAAAGGCGATATTCGTATCCAGCGCCTTGATCTGCGTGGTGCTGAATGCCTGGACCTGCGTGCTGTTCAACAAGACAAAGGTAGCATCATCCAATTCCGCGACCTGGGCCGCGGTCAGGCCCGGAATCTGCGTCGTGGTCAGCTGGGAGAACAACGTCTCGTTAAAGAAGCTGACAGAACCAACTGTATTAGGGTCGATCGCGCCGATCTGCGTGCTGCTCAGGGCCTGGAACTGCGCGGTCGAAACATCCTCGAAGAATAGCCAGTCCAGGCTCTTGATCTGCGTCGTCGTCAGCGCCTGGAACTGCGTCGTCGTCAGCTCACCGATACTGGTAGCATCAAGCGCACCAAGTAATGTCGTCGTCAGCGCCGCGATCTGCGACGAGGTCAGCGCCTGCACCTGCGTGCTGTTCAAATCTTGGAAGTTATTCGAGTCGACGCCCTGAATCTGGGTCGAGGTCAGGGCCTTGATCTGCGTGGTGGTGAGGCTGTTGAGATCGGTCGTATCAATGCCATTCAGCTGCGTGGTGGTCAGCGCCTTGACCTGCGTGGTGGTCAGCGCCTGCAGCTGGGTGGTGCTCAGTGCCGCCAGGTTGGTGGAGCTCAGCGCCTGCACCTGCGTCGTGCTCAGCGCCTGGATCTGCGTATCGGCCAGCGCATTCGTCTGGGTGGTGGTCAGGTTGCCGACCTGCGTGGTGGTCAGGCCCTTGATCTGGGTCGTGCCCAGCTCACCGATATCGGTGGTGGTCAGCGCGCCCAGCTGCGTGGTGGTCAGGCCGCCGACCTGCGCCGCGCTCAGTGCCTGGGCCTGGGTCGTGTCGAAGGCCGACAGGTCGGTGGTGCTCAGCGCCTGCAACTGCGTGGTGGTCAGCCCGGCGACCTGGGTCGTGCCCAGCTTGGCCACATCGGTGGTGGTGAGCGCGTCGACCTGCGTGGTGGTGAAGCCTTTCACCTGCGCCGCGCTCAGCGCCTGAATCTGCGTCGAGGTGAAGGCCGAGACATTGGTAGTGCTCAGCTGGCCAACCTGCGTCGAGGTCAGGGCCTTGATCTGCGTGGTGGTCAGGTCGCCAATATCGGTGGTGGTCAGGCCATCGATCTGGTCGGTGGTCAGCGCCGCGATCTGCGTGGCGGTCAGCGCCTGCGCCTGGGTGGTGTTCAGCGCCGAGACGTTGGTCGAGGTCAGGCCCTTGACCTGGGCGGCGCTCAGCGCCGCGACCTGCGACGAGGCCAGCTCGCCGATATCGGTGGTGGTCAGCGCGCCCAGCTGCGTGGTGGTCAGGCCCTTGAGCTGCGTGGTGGTCAGCGCCTGGACCTGGGTGGTGTTCAGCGCCGACAGATTCGTGGTGCTCAGCCCGCCGAGCTGCGTCGCCGTCAGACCTTTGATCTGGGTGGTGCCCAGCTCGCCGATATCGGTGGTGGTGAGCGCGTTGAGCTGCGTGGTGGTCAGCGCGCCAACCTGGGCCGAGGTCAGCGCCTGGGCCTGGGTGGTGGTGAGCGCGGACAGATTCGTGGTGCTGAGCGCCTTGAGCTGGGTGCTGGTGAAGCCCTTGATCTGCGTGGTGGTCAGGTCGCCGATATCGGTGGTGGTCAGGCTGCTCAGCTGCGTGGTGGTCAGCGCCGCGATATTCGCGGCGCTCAGCGCCTGCGCCTGGGTGGTATCAAGCGCCGACAGGTTGGTCGAGGTCAGACCCTGAACCTGAGTCGTGCTCAGCACGCCGATCTGGGTGGAGGTCAGTCCGCCCAGCTGCGTGGTGGTCAGCAGGCCGAGCTGCGTGCTGGTCAGGCCCTTCACCTGGGTGGTGGTCAGGTCGCCGATATCGGTGGTGGTCAGGCCGCCGATCTGCGTGGTGTTCAGCGCGCCGACCTGCGCCGCCGTCAGGCCCTGGGCCTGGGTGGTGTCGAGCGCGGACAGATTCGTGCTGCTGAGCGACTGAAGCTGCGTGGCGGTCAGCGCCCCAACCTGGGTCGAGGACAGCTTGGTCACATCGGTGGTGGTCAGCGCGTCGATCTGCGTGGTGGTGAAGCCCTTCACCTGCGCGGCGCTCAGCGCCTGCAGCTGGGTGGTGCTGAAGGCGGCGACGTTGGTGGTGGTCAGCGCGCCGACCTGGGCACTGGTCAGCGCCTTGACCTGCGACGTGGTCAGATCGCCGATATCGGTGGTGGTGAGGCCATCGATCTGCGTGGTGGTCAGCGAAGCGACCTGCGTGGAGGTCAGCGCCTGGGACTGCGTGGTGTTGAGCGCGTTCAGGTTCGTGGTGGTGAGCGCCTTGACCTGCGCGGCGGTCAGCGACGCGACCTGCGACGAGGCCAGCTCACCAATATCGGTGGTGGTCAGCGCGCCGATCTGCGTGGTGGTCAGGCCCTTGAGCTGCGTCGAGGTCAGCGCCTGGGTCTGCGTGGTGTCGAGCGCCGAGATATTCGTCGTGCTCAGCGCGGCGAGCTGCGACGACGTCAAACCCTTGATCTGGGTGGTGCCGAATTCGCCGATATCGGTGGTGGTCAGCGCGGCAAGCTGGGTGGTGGTCAGCGCGGCGATGCGGTTGCTGGCCAGCGCCTGCACCTGCGTGGAATCGAGCGCCGAGATATTCGTCGTGCTCAGCGACTTCAGCTGGGTCGAGGTCAGCCCCTTCACCTGAGTGGTGGTCAGATCGCCGATATCCGTGGTGGTCAGGCCGCTGAGCTGCGTGGTGGTCAGCGCGCTGACCTGCGCCGCCGTCAGGCCCGAGGCCTGGGTGGTATCCAGCGCCGACAGGTTGGTCGAGGTCAGCCCCTGCACCTGGGTGGCGCTCAGGGCCGCGAGCTGCGTCGAGGTCGCCGCGCTCAGCTGCGTCGTGGTCAGCAGGCCGATCTGCGCCGAGGTCAGGCCCTTCACCTGCGTGGTGGTCAGGTCGCCGATATCGGTCGAGGTCAGGCCGTTGATCTGCGTGGTGGTCAGCGCGCCGACCTGCGCCGCCGTCAGGCCCGAGGCCTGGGTGGTGTCGAGGGCGGACAGATTCGTGGTGCTGAATGCCTTGATCTGCGTGGTGGTCAGGCCAGCGACCTGGCTGGAGGTCAGCTTGGCGATATCCGTTGTGGTCAGGGTATCGATCTGGGTGGTGGTCAGGCCCCGGATCTGCGTCGAGGACAGCGCCTGCAGCTGCGTCGTGTCGAGCGCGGCCAGATTCGTGGTGGACAGCGCACCGACCTGCGTGCTGGTCAGGCCCTTGACCTGCGTGGTGGTCAGGTCGCCGATATCGGTGGTGGTCAACGCGCCGATCTGCGTGGTGGTCAGCGCGGCGATCTGGGTGGCGGTCAGCGCTTCCGACTGCGTGGTATCGAGCGCGGAAAGGCTGGTGGTGGAGATCGCCTTGATCTGAGCCTGGCTGAACACCGCCAGCTGATCGGCGTCGAACACGAATTGCGTGTAATCGAGGGCGGCAACCTGGCTGGTGGTCAGCGCCTTGACCTGCGTGGTCAGCAGGGCATCGATCTGGGTGGTATCGAGGACGCCGATGTTGGTGGTCGTCAGCGCCGCGATCTGCGTCGACTTGAGCGATTGGATGTCGGTCGTCGTCAGAGCCTGCACCGCGGTGCTCGACAACGCAGCGATCTGGGCCGCTGAAAGATAGGAAATCGGAGAAACCATGATACCCCCCTTTGCCAGCGCCTAGGCGCCGAGCAAGCCGATTAGCAGGACTCGCGATGAACCACGCAGGGCAGCCTCATGCCTGTGCAGCGCGACACATCGCGAAAAAAACCAGCTACGGGGAGTGATGCGGAAAGCCCTCGGGCGAGCCCGATTCCGGGCTGACGCAGGGCGGTATTCGGCCAAGAATATGCGGACGGGCAGTCTATGACTGCCCCGCAAGCGGTACTCATGGCTAGCGCTCACTTTCTGTAGCGGTTCGCAATAACTTTCTGTACGCGATAATATTGCTAGTTGATATTCGCGCGCTGCGCAAGCCAGAATCTACGCGCAACTGATTACCGGCCCGCGACATACACGCGTTGGTCGGTGAAACAACCCGGCTTGAAGCTTAAGCTGGCACCGCCCCGCCGCCAATTGCCCTGGCGCCTGGCCACTTGGCGTCCGATATAATCTGAATGCTGATTAATAAAAAACGATCTCGGCCATATGGTTAACGCGAAATTCCCGGTTTACCAGTGATTTTTCCGCCCCCGTCCGACGCGACAGGCTCGGGAATCTTTGGCCTATACTCATGGTTGTAGGTCGATCGGGCGGCTTTGCCCGGTTTCCGGCCGAAAAATGGGTGCTCACTGCCGATTTAGGACTTATGTCCTGCGGTTCAGAGGCCTTTGCGGCCCCCTGCCCTCACAAAATCGAGCGGAAATAGGCGATGGTTTCCTTTAGGCCGTCTTCCAGCGCGACTCGCGGTTCCCAGCCGAGCAGCTGCCTGGCCCGGCTGATATCCGGCTGGCGCTGCCTGGGATCGTCGGACGGCAGCGGCTGGAAGACCAGCCTGGACGACGAGCCGGTGAGACGGATCACCGCCTCGGCGAGCTGGACCATGGTGAATTCGACCGGGTTGCCAAGATTGATCGGCCCGGTCACCTCGGGCCCGGTGGCCATCAGCCGGACGAAGGCCTCGATCAGATCCGAGACATAGCAGAAGGAGCGCGTCTGCGAACCATCGCCATAGATCGTGATGTCGCGATTGCCCAGCGCCTGCACGATGAAATTCGAAACCACGCGCCCGTCATTGGGATGCATGCGCGGGCCATAGGTGTTGAAGATGCGGCCGACCTTGATCTTCAGCCTGTGCTGCCGGTGATAGTCGAAGAACAGCGTTTCGGCGCAGCGTTTGCCCTCGTCGTAGCATGAGCGCAGGCCGATCGGATTGACGTGGCCCCAGTATTCCTCGGTCTGCGGGTGAATCTGCGGATCGCCGTAGACCTCCGAGGTCGAGGCCTGGAAGATCGTGGCGCGTACGCGCTTGGCCAGGCCCAGCATGTTGATGGCGCCATGCACGCTGGTCTTGGTGGTCTGCACCGGATCGTGCTGGTAATGGATCGGCGAGGCCGGACAGGCCAGGTTGTAGATCTGGTCGACTTCGACATAGAGCGGAAACGTCACGTCGTGCCGCATGATCTCGAAGCGCGGATGCCTCAGCAGGCTTTCGACATTGGTGCGGCGGCCGGTGAAGTAATTGTCGACGCAGAGCACGTCGTTGCCGTCCTTGATCAGGCGCTCGCACAGATGCGACCCGAGGAAACCGGCGCCACCGGTGACGAGAACGCGCCCAGATTCCAGCATTTCAGCCCCCCGCCGATTCACGCTTGCAGCCTGAAAGCTAGCGATGCCCCCGATCCGGCACAAGCATTCCGTATCGGAGCGATCGATTCGCCGGCCGGAGCCGGGCCGGCAGGATCAGACGCCGATATCCTCGTTCCAGAGCTGCGGCTTGGCCGCGATGAAATCGCGCATCAGCCCGATGCAGGTGGTGTCCTGCAGCACCTCGACGGCCACGCCGCGCGACCGCAGCAGCTCTTCCTCGCCCATGAAGGTCTGGTTCTCGCCGATGATCACCTTCGGGATGCCGTAAAGCAGGATCGCGCCGCTGCACATCGAACAGGGCGACAATGTCGTGTAGAGCGTGCAGTCGCGATAGACGCTGGCCGGCTGACGCCCGGCATTCTCGAAGGCATCCATCTCGCCATGCAGGATGGCGCTGCCCTGCTGCACCCGGCGGTTATGGCCGCGGCCGATGATTTTGCCCCGGTGCACGATCACCGAGCCAATCGGAATACCGCCCTCGGCCAGGCCGGCGCGGGCCTCGTCGATGGCCGCCTGCATGAATGAATCCATGAATGCCCCTGACTAGAGCGGCGGGACAGAAGCGTCCTGCCGGCGCCAATGCTCAGATCAATTGTCGGGGCTTGCAAGCATTGGCGACCCCAACGGGAGTCGAACCCGTGTCTTCACCGTGAAAGGGTGACGTCCTAGGCCTCTAGACGATGGGGTCGGCCTGTGGCGGCCGAATCAGACAATCCGGACCGCAGCGCCAGTCGCCCGGCGCGAGGCGGTGTGTACCGTTTACCCCTGCACAAATCAATAGGGGCTGTCCGGGAAATCGAACCCTGCCCGTCGCTTAACCCTGCCTTGGAGCGGCGACTGCGTACCAATTTTGCAATGGTACGATAAAAGGCTTCAGCATTTGCCTGAAGAGGCAGCACTTTGCTCAACAATTCGGCGTATTTAGTTGATTTTTCCGATTGTATACACGAACCATTTCTTTTAGGTTCGATGACCATGAACGAGATGCTGCCCAGAATAGAACCCAGGCCCGCATCCAGCCGCAATGCCGCGGCGGAAGCCGCCGGATTGCTGCGCAAACTGCTGCAGGAACATGCCGCGCGTCCCGGCGAGCCGCTGCCGACCGAACGCGACCTGGCAGCCCGGCTGGGGGTGAGCCGCCGGGTGATCCGCCAGGCCCTGGCCGAGCTGGAGGCCGAGGGCAAGATCTGGCGACGTCAGGGCAAGGGCACCTTCATCGGCCCCGCCCCTACGCTGTCGGCGCCGACGCTCTCGCGGCTGGCCAGCCGCACCAATTTCTACGAGATCATGGAAGTGCGCCTGTATCTGGAGCCCAGCCTGGCGCAACTGGCTGCCCACCGCGCCAGCGCCGAGCAGATCGCCATGATCGGCAAACTGGCCGAGCGGCTGGCGGCGCGCGAGGTGGAAGCCGATCCGGCCACGCTGGAACGCTGGGACAGCGCCTTCCACCGCTGCATCGCCGAGGCCGCCGGCAACCGCCTGTTCCTCGACCTGTTCGAGGTGATCGACAAGATCCGCTACGACGCCGCCTGGCAGAGCATGCGCGCCCGCGCCCGCACGCCCGAAGGCAAGCAACGCTCGGCGCAGCAGCATCTGGAAATCGCCGAAGCCATCGCCGCGCGCGATTCAGCCAGGGCTGGCCAGATCATGCGCCAGCATGTCGCCCTACATCAGGAAGCCCTGCTCAAGGCACTCAATACCGACCCCGCATAACCCAGTCCGAAACCAGGTCCGTCATGTTCAAAGCCCCGTTCGCTTTCACCACCCGCCCGGAAATCAAAGGCACCTTCGGCGTGGTCGCCACCACGCACTGGATCGCTTCCGCCGCCGCCATGGGCGTGCTGGAGCGTGGCGGCAATGCCTTCGATGCGGCGGTGACGGCCGGCTTCGTGCTGCATCTGTGCGAACCACACCTGAACGGCGCTGGCGGCGACCTGCCGGCCCTGCTGTGGAACGCAAAGACCCAGCGCATCGACGTGCTGTGCGGCCAGGGCCCGGCACCGGCCAAGGCCAGCATCGCGCATTTCAAGGCGCAGGGCCTCGACCTGATCCCCGGCTCCGGCCTGCTGGCGCCCTGCGTGCCCGGCGCGGTGGACGGCTGGCTGCTGATGCTGCGCGATTACGGCACCATCGACATCGCCGACGCGCTGGCGCCGGCGATCCATTACGCCAGCCAGGGCTGCCCTCTGGTGCCGCGCGTGATCGAAACGATCGGCACGGTGCAGCAGCTCTTCAAGGATGAGTGGAAAACCTCGGCGGCGATCTGGCTCGACAGGAGCGGTGGGCTGCCGAAGCCTTTTGCGCTGTTCAAACAGGAAGGCCTGGCCGAGACCTATCGCAAGCTGGTGAAGAGCGGCGCGGATCGTGGCGGCAGCCGCGAACAGCGCATCGACGCGGCGCGACGGGCCTGGCGCGAGGGTTTCGTGGCCGAAGCGATCGACAGGTTCTGCGCCAATACCGAGGCGATGGATGCCTCGGGCCGGCGCCATCGCGGCGTGCTGAGCGGCGACGACATGGCGAAATGGCAGGCGCATGTCGAGGCGCCGCTGACCTACGATTATCGCGGCTGGACGGTGGCGAAATGCGGTCCCTGGAGCCAGGGCCCAGCCTTCCTGCAGCAACTGGCGATCCTGCGGCATTTCGATCTCGATGCCATGGAGCCGGCGGGGCCTGATTTCGTGCATACCGTGGTGGAAGCCGCCAAGCTGGCCTTCGCCGACCGCGAGGCCTGGTATGGCGATCCCGATTTCGTCGATGTGCCCATGGCCGACCTGCTGTCGGATGCCTATAACGCCCAGCGCGCCGAGCTGATCGGGCCTTACGCGTCGCTCGACATGCGGCCAGGCAATCCGATGGGCAAGGCGGCGAAGCTCACCTCGATCAAGGCCGGCGCGACCGGCGGCGTCGGCGTCGGCGAACCCACCGTGGGCCGCCTGGCCGGCAGCGACGGTGCGGTGGGCAAACGCGGCAGCGTTAGCGGCGACACCTGCCATGTCGACGTGATCGACCGCTGGGGCAACATGGTCTCGGCCACGCCCTCGGGCGGCTGGCTGCAGAGCTCGCCCACCATTCCCGAACTCGGCTTCTGCCTCGGCACGCGCGCGCAGATGTTCTGGCTGGAGGAAGGCCTGCCGAATTCGCTGCTGCCCGGCAAGCGGCCGCGCACCACGCTGTCGCCCTCCATGGCGCTGAAGGACGGCAAGCCGGCCATGGCCTTCGGCACGCCGGGCGGCGACCAGCAGGATCAATGGCAGCCGCAGCTTTTCCTGAAACTCGTGCATCACGGCATGAACCTGCAGGAAGCCATCGACGGTCCCGCCTGGCATACCGAGCACTTCCCCTCTTCCTTCTATCCGCGCGCCGCCAAGCCAGGCCACCTGGCGCTGGAAGGCCGCTTCCCCAAGGCCACCGTGGAAGCGCTGAAAGAACGCGGCCACAAGGTGGAGGTTGGCGGCGACTGGTCGGAAGGCCGCCTCACCGCCTGCGCCACCGATGAAACGCCCGAAGGAACCCTGCTGCGCGCCGGCGCCAATCCGCGCGGCATGCAGGGCTACGCGGTGGGACGGTGATCGAACGATGACCTGGTCCATCGTTGCCCGCGATGCACGGACCGGCGCCTTCGGCGTGGCGGTGACGACAAAATTCTTTGCCGTTGGCGCGCTCTGCCCGCATGCCGCCGCCGGAGCCGGCGCGCTGGCGACCCAGGCACTGGTCAATCCCACCTGGGGCCCACGCGGCATCGCGCTGCTGAAAGACGGTGTCAGCGCCGAAGGCGTGGTCAGGCAACTTGTGGCCTCCGACGGCGGCCGCGAAACCCGGCAGCTGCATGTGGTGGACCGCGCCGGCCGCATCGCGGCGCATACCGGCGCCGATTGCATCGGCTGGTGCGGCCACAAGGCCGGTGACGGCTTTTCGGTGGCCGGCAACATGCTGGCCGGCGAGGCGGTGATCGAGGCCACCCATGCCAGTTTCGCCGCCAGCACGAAAAACTTTGCCGAGCGTTTCATCGACGCGCTGGATGCCGGTCAGGCGCAGGGCGGCGATAAACGCGGCAAGCAGTCGGCCGCGCTGATCGTCTTCACCACCGAGGATTACCCGGCGCTGAGCCTGCGGGTGGACGACCATGCCGAGCCGCTGGCCGAGCTGCGCCGGCTGTACGATCTCTCGCAGGGCCGCTTTGCCGCCTTCTCGAAATTCATGGCCACGCGCGAGAACCCAAGCGGCGTGTGGGACCGCAGCGTAATCGAGGCCGAGGCGCAAAGGCTGGAAAAGCTGCAGCAGGAGGCTGGCTGATGGCCCTGCTGGAGGTCGATGACCTGCGCACCTATTTCGCCACCGACACTGGCGGCGAGTTCCGGGCTGTAGACGGCGTCAGCTTCGCGGTCGATGGCGGCAGAACGCTGGGCATCGTGGGCGAAAGCGGCTGCGGCAAGTCGGTCACCTCGCTGACCGTGATGGGCCTGCTGCCGAAAACCGGCGCGCGTATCGCGGGTGGAAGCATTCGTTTCGCCGGGCAGGACCTGAGCCGCCTCGATACGGATGCGATGAGCGACCTGCGCGGCAACCGTCTGGCGATGATCTTCCAGGAACCGATGACGTCGCTGAATCCGGCCTTCACCATCGGCGACCAGATCATGGAAGGTTTGATCCGCCACAAGGGCGTGAGCGCGGCGCAGGCGCGTGAACAGGCGATTGCCATGCTGCGCAAGGTGAAGATTCCGGCGCCGGAAAGGCGCATCGACGATTATCCGCACCAGCTTTCCGGTGGCATGCGCCAGCGCGTGATGATCGCCATGGCTCTGGCCTGTGGGCCGGAACTTCTGATCGCCGACGAGCCGACCACGGCGCTGGACGTGACGGTGCAGGCGCAGATCCTCGACCTGTTGCGCGAATTGCAGCGCGACCTGGGCACCGCCATCCTGCTGATCAGCCATGATCTGGGCGTGATCGCCGAGATGGCCGACGAAGTGGCGGTGATGTATGCCGGCCGCGTGGTGGAGAAAGCCCCCGTCGAGCGGCTGTTCGCCGAGCCGCAGCATCCCTATACCATCGGCCTGCTTGGCTCGATCCCACGACTGGATGTCACCCGCGACCACCTGCCCGCCATCCAGGGCAGCGTGCCCGATCCGATGAATCCGCCGCCCGGCTGCCGCTTCAATCCGCGCTGTCCATTCGCCGATGTCGAATGCCGACAGGCTGCACCCGAATTGCGCGACGTGGCGGCAGGCCACGCCGTTGCCTGCTGGAAGGCACCTCTCGCATGAGCGCCCTTCTCGAGGTCAGCGGCCTGACCAAGCATTTCACCGCCAGGACCAACTGGCTGGGCCGGCCCATCAGCCATGTCTCGGCCGTTGACGATGTCAGCTTCAGCCTGCAGGCCGGCGAGACGCTCAGCCTTGTGGGCGAAAGCGGCTGCGGCAAATCCACCACCGGGCGGCTGGTGCTGCGCCTGCTGGAACCCACCGCCGGCGCGATCCGCTACGACGGCCGCGACATCACCCGGCTGGAAGGAACGGCTTTGCGCGACCTGCGTCGCGAGATGCAGCTCGTCTTCCAGGACCCTTATGCTTCGCTCAATCCGCGCATGACCGTGGGCGATATCCTGGCCGAGCCCTTGATGCTGCATGGTCTGGTGCCGCCGGAAAAACGCAAGGCCCGCGTCGAAGAGCTGCTGGGCCTGGTCGGCCTGCGGCCGTCGCATGCGCGGCGATATCCCCATGAATTCTCCGGCGGCCAGCGCCAGCGCATCGGCATCGCCCGCGCGCTGGCGGTACAGCCCAACCTGATCGTGGCCGACGAAGCGGTCTCTGCGCTGGATGTCTCGGTACAGGCCCAGGTGCTCAACCTGCTGAAGGACCTGCAGGCGCGCTTTGGCATCGCGCTGGTCTTCATCGCCCATGATCTGGCCGTGGTGCGCCACATCTCGCAGCGCATCGCCGTGATGTACCTGGGCCATATCGTCGAGATCGCGCCGACGGCCGAGCTGTTCGCCACGCCGCGCCATCCCTATACCCGCGCGTTGCTCTCGGCCATTCCGGTGCCGCAGCCCAAAGCCGCGCGCCAGCGCATCATCCTGAGCGGCGACGTGCCCAGCCCGATCGATCCGCCTGCGGGCTGCCGTTTCCACACGCGCTGCCCCTTCGCCGTCGATCTGTGCCGGCAGCAGAAACCAGCGATGGAGGATAGCTCTGCCGGCCACAGCGTCGCCTGCCATCGCTGGCGCGAGCTGCCAGCCGCAGCACCCCTGCCCGTCGAAAGCGACCAGCCCGGCGCCGCGCGCCTGGCGCGGCTGCAGGCGAAATTCAGCGAACCCGTTTCCCAAACCGAATAATCAACAGGAGAGAGGCAGACATGTTCAGACACGCTACCTATGCCGCCTTTGCGGCGCTCATCATGGCGGCGACTCCCGGCGCCATTTCATCGGCTTCGGCCCAGACGCTGAAATTCGGCCTGGCCGAAGACCCCGACGCGCTGGACCCGACGCTGGCCCGCACCTTCGTCGGCCGCGTCGTATTCTCGGCCCTGTGCGACAAGCTGGTGGATATCTCGCCCGACCTCAAGGTCGTGCCGCAGCTGGCCACCGAATGGAGCTGGTCTGCCGACAACAAGAGCCTGACCTTCAAGCTGCGCCCGGGCGTGACCTTCCATGACGGCGAGAAATTCGACGCCGAAGCGGTGAAGTACAACATCGAGCGGCACAAGACTATGCAGGGTTCGCAGCGTCGCGGCGAGCTTTCGGCCGTCACCTCGGTTGACGTGGTCGATCCGCTGACCGTCAAGCTGAACACGGCCGCGCCGTTCGCGCCACTGCTCGCCACCCTGACCGACCGCGCCGGCATGATGATCTCGCCCAAGGCCGGCAAGGCGCTGGCTGACAAGTTTGCCACCGCGCCGGTCTGCGCCGGTCCATTCAAGTTTGTCGAGCGCGTGGCGCAGGATCGCATCGTGCTGGAGAAGTTCGACGGCTACTGGAACAAGGCCAATATCCACTTCCAGCGCATCGAGTTCCGCCCCTTCACCGACGCCACCGTGCGCCTGGCTAACCTGCGTTCGGGCCAGCTTGATATCCTCGAGCGCCTGGCCGCCACCGATGCGCCTGGCGTGCAGAAGGATGCCAAGCTGAAACTCGGTTCGATCACCGAGATCGGCTATTACGGCATCACCATCAATATCGGCAAGAGCGACAAGGCCAAGACCTCAGCGCTGGGCTCGAGCCAGAAGATCCGCGAGGCCTTCGAGCTGTCGCTCGACCGCAACGGCATCAACAAGGTGGTGTTCGACGGCCTGGCCACGCCGGGCAACCAGTGGGTCGCACCGAACAGCCCGTATTACGCCAAGTCGTCGCCGATCCCGAAGCGCGACGTGGCCAAGGCCAAGGCCCTGCTGAAGGAAGCCGGCAATCCGAACCCGGTGGTGAACCTTGTCACGCCGACCACGACGGATGCCCGCAACATCGCCCAGGTGGTGCAGGCCATGGCCAAGGAAGCCGGCTTCGACGTGCGCATCCAGGCCACTGAATTCGCCACCTCGCTGAACATGGCCGACAAGGGCGATTTCGAGGCCTATATCCTGGCATGGAGCGGCCGCCCCGATCCGGACGGCAACCTCTACAGCTTCCATGGCTGCAAGCAACCGCTGAACTATTCCGGCCTGTGCAATCCGGCGCTGGACGAGGTTCTGAACGATAGCCGCCTGACCACCGACATGGCCCAGCGCCAGGCCGCCTGGAACAAGGCCGCTGCCATCGTGCTGGCCGAACGCCCGATCATCTACCTGCTGCATCGCAAGTGGCTGTGGGCCTATGGCAACAAGCTGTCGGGCTTCAAGGAATATCCCGACGGCCTGATCCGCTTCACCGGCATGAAGCTGGGCTGATACCCCCGGGGATCGCGGTTCAGCCGCGATCCCCTTTCCTCTTTGACCAGAGTCCCATGACCCGTTTCCTGTTCCGCCGCCTGGCCATCCTGCTGCCGACACTGCTGTTCGTGTCGATCATCATCTTCGGGCTGCAGCAATTGCTGCCCGGCGATCCGGCGATTGCCATGGCCGGCGAGGAACGCGACCCGGAAACCATCGCGCAGATCCGCGAGAAATATAACCTCAACAAGCCGATCCATGAGCGTTACCTGCTGTGGATCGGCGGCGTGCTGCAGGGTGATTTCGGCGAATCGATCCGCATCCAGCTGCCGGTGTCGCAGCTACTGGTCGAGAAGCTGCCGGTCACCATCGAACTGGCCATCCTCTCCATGCTGGTGGCGCTGGGCATCGGCCTGCCGGCCGGCATGATCTCGGCGCTCTATAACGGCCGCTGGCCCGACTATGTCGCCAATGTCGTGGGTCTCTGGGGTCTTTCGACGCCGAATTTCTGGCTCGGCATCATGATGATCCTGTTGTTCTCGGTCGAGCTCGGCTGGCTACCGGCCTCGGGCTATGTCAGTCCGCTGGAAGACCCGCTGGGCAATATCGAAGCCATGATCATGCCGGCCTTTGTGCTGGGCACCGGCATTGCGGCCGTGATGATGCGCCATACTCGCAGCGCCATGCTGCAGGTGCTGTCCAGCGACTATATTCGCACGGCGCGGGCCAAGGGCCTGCGCGAGAAAGTCGTGATCGGCAAGCATGCCCTGCGCAATGCCGCCGTGCCGGTGATCACGCTTGGCGCGCTGGAATTCGGCCAGTTGCTGTCGGGCGCGGTGCTGACCGAGCAGATATTTTCCATTCCCGGCTTCGGCAAACTGATCGTCGATGCCGTGTTCAATCGCGACTACGCAGTTGTTCAGGGTGTGGTTCTCTGCACAGCGACAGCCTATATCGTGCTGAACCTGCTGGCCGATATCGCTTACTTCCTGGTGAATCCGAGGCTGCGCGCATGACTGCCGTGACTGTCGATACCTCCGCCCAGCAGCCGGCACAGGAACAAAGCCCGGCGCGGCGCGCCTTCCGCCGCCTGCTGAAACGCAAGGGCGCCGTGGTCGGGCTGGTGGTCGTGGTGCTGTTCCTTGCCTTGGCCGTGCTGGCCGATATGGTCGCGCCCTTTGACCCCATCGAGGCTGACTGGAGCGCCCTGCGCGGGGCACCCACGCTGGAACACCCCTTCGGCGGCGACGAACTGGGCCGCGACGTGCTGTCGCGCGTGATCCACGGCGCGCGGGCCTCGCTGTTTGCCGGCGTGATCTCGGTATTCCTTGCGTTGCTGATCGGTATCCCCGTCGGGCTGCTCTCAGGCTATGCCGGCGGGCTGGTGGACGGCATCATCATGCGCTTCACCGATGCCATGCTGGCCGTGCCCTTCCTGATCCTGGCGATCGCGCTGGCCGCCTTCCTCGGCCCCAGCCTGACCAATGCGATGATCGCCATCGGCATATCGGCGGCGCCGATCTTCATCCGCCTGACGCGGGCGCAGGTGCAGACCGTGAAGGTGGAGGATTACATCGAGGCGGCGCAGGCCGTGGGCAACCCGCCGTTGCGCATCGCCTTCCGCCATATCCTGCCCAATATCTGGCCCGCCCTGATGGTGCAGGCCACGCTGACCATTGCCTCGGCCATCATCGCCGAGGCCAGCCTGTCCTTCCTCGGCCTGGGCCAGCAACCGCCGGCGCCAAGCTGGGGCAGCATGCTGAATTCGGCGAAGGACTTTCTCACCCAGGCGCCCTGGATGGCGATTTATCCAGGCCTGTCGATCTTTGTCGTCGTGCTGTGCTTCAACCTGCTGGGCGATGGCCTGCGCGACGCGCTCGATCCGCGCCACAAGTCATAAGCCTTGCCGTAACGGTTTCGCCTCCCTACCATCCTCCGTATACAGCGCAGGAGGAGTCCCATGGATCACGATCATCACCACACCGACTGGAAGCATGACGGCGTGCGGGTGATCCCGAGCGACAAGCTGGACCCGACGACGGCCGGACAAACGGCCGGCATGAACCGCGCCACCGCGATCAATTTTGCCCGCGCCGGCGCCCAGAAGATCTGGGCCGGCACCGTGCATATCCATGCCAATGCCAAGACCGGCGCGCATCACCATGGCGACCTGGAAAGCGTGATCTACGTGGTGAAGGGCAAAGCGCGCATGCGCTGGGGCAACAACCTGGAATTCGTGGCCGAGGCCGGCCCGGGCGACTTCATCTTCGTGCCGCCCTATGTGCCGCACCAGGAGATCAATGCCAGCAGCGACGAGACGCTGGAATGCGTGCTGGTGCGCTCGGGCCAGGACCCGGTGGTGGTGAACCTGGATATCGAACCCGCCGAGAAGCCCGAGAACGTGGCCTGGGTCGATCCGATCCACGCCGCGCCAAGCCAGGCAAAGTAGCTCCCGCTCTCTGACATTTCATGTCCTTCGACCGGATTCTGGGCACCGGCAACCGCCGGGGCATCATCTTTTTTCTGCTCGCCATCATGCTCTTCGTGGTGAACGAGGCCTTGTGCAAGCTGGTCTATGACACCGTGCCGGCCAACCAGATCATGGCGGTGCGCGGCCTGATCGCCACGGCGGTGATCCTGGGCATTGCCCATGCCCTCGGCGCCACGCGCCAGATCGGCGCCATGTTCGACCGCCGGGTGGTGATGCGCAGCATTGTCGACCTAGCCGGCAGCTATCTCTACATGATCGCCCTGTTCCATATGCCGATCGGCAACATGATGGCGATCAACATGGCCTCGCCCCTGATGATGACGGCCGTGGTGGCGGTCGTGCTGCGCGAGCCGGTCGGCTGGCGGCGCTGGGGCGCCATCGTTGCGGGTTTCCTCGGAGTTCTGCTGGTGGTGCAGCCGCGCGCCGAGAATTTCAACGCCTACTCGATTCTGGCGGTGGGGGCGGTGATCTGCATCGTGGTGCGCGACCTGGTCACGCGTCGCATCGACTCAGCGATCCCCTCGCTGATCGTCATCCTCACCAATGTGGGCATGATGGCGGTGGTGGCGCTGGGGCTGGCGCTGATCGAGGGCTGGATTGCCATGGGCTGGCGTGAGACCGGCTTCCTGGCGCTTTCCGCCCTCTTCATCGTTGCCGGCTACCAGCTGGCGGTGGAAGCCTTCCGCCATGCCGAGGTGCCGGTGATTGTGCCGCTACGCTATACCGGCCTGCTCTGGGCCCTGCTGCTCGGTTATCTGATCTGGGGCGACGTGCCGGACGAACTGGCCGCCGCCGGGATCGTGCTGATCGTGGCCAGCGGCTTGTATGTGTTCCATCGTGAACGTGTGCGTGGCCGGCTGACGCCGCCGAAAATATGACGGCGGAATCAGCCCGCAGGCTGCGCCGCATCCTCCAGCACGAACTGCACGCGGCGTTCGCCGCGCCAGTAATCGGCCCGCAGATGGCCGCCCAGATGCAGGGCTGAGCCGGTCTGCCGGGCCTGCAGCAAGGCCGGGCCAAGCTCTCCCTCGATGCTGCGGAAGGCGATCGCTTTCAGCCGCGGCCCCTGCCCGTCGCCGGCCGAAAGCAGGCAGCGCACATGTTTCTCGCCGACCACATCGGCGGTCACCACGCGGGCGCCAGCCAGCGCAAACCGCGGTTCGGGATTGCCCGAACCATAGGGGCCGAGCTGCTCCAGCTTTTCATACAGCTCCACATTGGCGCCGCTGACGCCCAGCGCGCCATCGAACCCAAGCGAGGCGGACGCACCGGCGCGGATCACCGCGTCGCGCAGCCGCTCGTTGAGGAAGGCCTTCAGCTCGTTCAGCTTTGCCGTCTCCACCGTCAGGCCCGCCGCCATGGCATGGCCGCCGCCATTGACCAGCAGGCCGGCCTGGCCGGCCGCCACCACGGCGGCGCCCAGATCGACGCCGGGGATGGAGCGGCCCGAACCCTTGCCAATGCCAGTCTCATCAAGCGCGATGACAAAGCTGGGTCGGCCGGCAGCCTCGCGGATGCGCGCCGCCACGATGCCGATCACGCCGGGATGCCAGCCCTGCCGCGCCACCAAAGCCAGCGACGCCGTTTCGGGCACATGCTCCAGTTCCTGCATGGCCTCCAGCAGCACGGTGGCCTCGATCTCCTGCCGTTCGCGGTTGTAACGGTCGAGTTCGCCGGCAATCGCGGAAGCCTCGCGCGGATCGTCGCAGGAGAGCAGCCGGGTGCCAAGATCGGCCTGGCCGACACGGCCGCCGGCATTCACGCGTGGCCCGAGCAGGAAACCCAGATGATAGGCGCCGGGCGGCTCGTTCACGCCGGCCACATCGGCCAGGGCCGCCAGACCCGCATTGCTGCGGCCACGCAGGATTTTCAGCCCCTGAGCAACCAGCGCGCGGTTCAGCCCGGTGAGCGGCACCACGTCGCAGACGGTGCCAAGCGCCACCAGATCAAGCCAGCCCATCAGATTGGGCTCCGGGCAATCGGCCGTGTAATAGCCGCGTTCGCGCAGGCGGCGATTGACGGCAATGATCAGCAGGAAAGCAACACCGACGGCGGCAAGCTGGCCATAGCCCGGCTGTTCATCCAAGCGATTGGGATTGATGACGGCCACCGCGCGCGGCAGGTCGGGCTCGGCCAGGTGGTGATCGACCACGATCACGTCCAGCCCGGCGGCGGCGGCATCCTCCAGCGGTGCGAAAGCCAGCGTGCCGCAATCCACCGTCACCACCAGCTTCACGCCCTCGGCAGCCAGCTTGCGCAGGGCCGGCGCATTCGGGCCATAGCCTTCCTTCAGGCGGTCGGGGATATAGACACGCAAGGGCCGGCCGATGGCGCGGAAGAATCGGTTCAGCAGAGCCGTGGAGGTAGCGCCATCGACATCGTAGTCGCCGAACACGGCAACCTTCTCGTCTTTTTCGATGGCCTGTGCCAGCCGGACGGCGGCGGCATCCATGTCGTGGAAACGCGAGGGATCGGGCAGCAGGCGGCGCAGGGATGGATTGAGATGATCTTCCAGCGCCTCGAAACCGACGCCGCGACCGGCCAGCACGCGCCCGAGGATTTCCGGCAGGCCGGCCTGCTGCGCCAGCGCCAGCGCCAGGCGTTCATCGGTATTGCGCAGGCGCCAGCGGCGGCCCTGCACCGACCGGGTGACGCCCAGGAACGGTGTTTCGGAAACGGCCGGCGCGGTCAGCAGGCCATTCATGCTCAGGCCGGCTGCGGCGTGCGGATCACCGCCTCGATGCGGCGGATCGTACCGGTCTGCGAACGCATGACGATGGAATTCGCCTTGTACCCGCCGGGCACGCGCTTGATGCCGTGCAGCAGCGGGCCATCCGTCACGCCGGTGGCCGCGAAGATCACATCGCCCGTGGCCAGATCGGTCAGGTTGTATTTGCGATCGAATTTCTCGATGCCAAGGCGGCGGGCGCGGCTGCGTTCATCCTCGTTGCGAAAGATCAGGCGCGCCTGCATCTGGCCCCCGATACAGCGCAGGGCGGCGGCGGCCAGCACGCCTTCCGGCGCGCCACCCGAGCCCATGTAGATGTCGATGCCGGTATCGGGATCGGTGGTGGCGATGATGCCGGCGACGTCGCCATCCGAGATCAGAGCGATGCGGGCGCCGGTGGCGCGCACCTGCTGGATCAGGTCCATGTGGCGCGGCCGGTCGAGGATGCACACGGTGAGATCGGCCACCGCGACGTTCTTCGCCTCGGCCAGGCGCTTCAGGTTCTCGGCCGGCGAAAGGTCAAGATCGACGATGCCATCAGGCAGACCGCCGCCGACGGCGATCTTGTCCATGTAGACATCCGGCGCATTGAGAAAGCAGCCGGCATTGGCAAAGGCGATCACCGTCATCGCGTTGCTGCCGCCCTTGGCCGTGATCGAGGTGCCTTCCAGCGGATCGAGCGCAATGTCGATACGCGGGCCTTTGCCGGTGCCGACCTTCTCGCCGATATAAAGCATCGGGGCCTCGTCGCGTTCGCCCTCGCCGATCACGATGGTGCCGTCGATGGTCAGCGTGTTGAGCGCCGTGCGCATGGCATCCACCGCGGCCTGGTCGGCCGCCATCTCGTCGCCATGGCCGACCAGCCGGGCGGCGGCGATGGCCGCGGCCTCGGTAACGCGCACCGCTTCGAGCGTCAGGTTGCGCTCAACCGAAATGCTGTCGGAGGAAACGTCAGCGCCCGGTTTCGCGTCCGGCCTCGCGGCCGGTTTCGCCTTCGGTTTGGTTGCCTTGCCCGTCGCCATCATCAGCTCCAGAGCGGTTGGTGTATCACTGCTGCTCGATGCGGATCAGCGCCGGCGCCTGCAGCACCGAACGCAGCTTGCCGATTTTCTTCATGGCCCGCGCCATATCGGCCTCGCGCGCGTCGTGGCTGATCAGCATGACGGCCACCGGCTGGTTCTCGGCTTCCGAGCGGCCACGCTGCACCAGGCTTTCGATGGAAATCTTCTCGTCGCGCAGCACGGCGGAAACATCGGCCAGCACGCCGGGCTGGTCGCGTACGATCAGGCGGATGTAGTAGCGACCGACATGATCGGCCATCGCGGCGGCTTTCAGCGGCTGCAGCTTCGCCGCCGGCACGCCGAAGGCCGGGGCATGACGGCCGGCCGCCAGATCGGCCAGATCGGCCACCACGGCCGAAGCGGTCGGATTGCTGCCGGCACCACGGCCTTCAAACATCACGCGGCCGACATAATCGCCTTCTGCCGCCACGGCGTTGAACACGCCGTCGACATGGGCAATCGGCGTATCGGCCGGCACCATGCATGGATGCACGCGCTGCTCGATGCCCTTGGGCGTGCGGCGGGCAATCGCCAGCAGCTTGATGCGGTAGCCGAATTCCCTGGCGAAGGCGATGTCGACGGCCGAGACATGACGGATGCCCTCGACATGCACCGCGCCGAAATTCACTTGCGTATTGAAGGCCAGCGACGTCAACACCGCCAGCTTGTGAGCCGCATCGACGCCATCGACATCAAAGCTGGGATCGGCCTCGGCGTAGCCCAGCTTCTGCGCCTCTTTCAGCACCTCGGCAAAATCACGACCGGTCTCGCGCATTTCGGTCAAGATGTAGTTGCAGGTGCCGTTCAGGATGCCGGTAATGCGCTCGACGCGGTTGCCGATCAAACCTTCGCGCAAAGCCTTCAGGATCGGGATGCCGCCGGCCACCGCCGCCTCGAAGGCCAGCGGCGCGCTCTTGGTTTCGGCCAGCGCCGCGATCCTGGCGCCATGCATGGCCAGCATGGCCTTGTTGGCGGTGACCACGCCCTTGCCGAGCTTCAGCGCCGTTTCGACCAGCGCGCGGGCCTTGCCATCGGCGCCGCCGATCAGTTCAACCACCACTTCGACGTCCGGGTCCTTCGCCAGTTCGACGGCATCGGCATACCAGCGCCAGTCGCCTTTCGGCATGTCGCGCTTCTTGCGCTTGTCGCGCGCCGAAACCGCCACCACCTTGATCGGCCGGCCGGCACGGGCTGCGATCATGCCGCCATGCTGGTCCAGCAGGCGCACCACGCCGGCGCCAACGACGCCCAGCCCCGCAATACCGACTTTCAGCGGCGGCGCCGACTTCACATAAACCTTAACCATTGGCGACAGCCTTCTCCGCCGGATCGGGAAGATTGGAGGGCGAACCCAGCAGGCGCTTGATGTTCTTCACGGCCTGACGGGTGCGGTGCTCGTTCTCGACGAAGGCAAGCCGCACGAAATTGTCGCCGTGCTCGCCGAAGCCGATGCCCGGCGCGACGGCGACTTCCGCCTCGCGCAGCAGCAGCTTGGAGAACTCGACCGAGCCGAGATGGGCGTAACGCTCGGGGATCGGCGCCCAGCAGAACATCGAGGCATTCGGCATCGGGATCGGCCAGCCGGCGGCATTCAGCCCCTTCACCAGCACATCGCGGCGCGACTTGTAGGTCTGGCGGATTTCCTCGACGCAATCCTGCGGGCCGTTCAGCGCCGCGGTGGCGGCAACCTGGATCGGCGTGAAGGCGCCGTAATCGAGATAGGATTTCATCCGCGCCAGCGCGCCGATCAGCGACGGGTTGCCGGCGCCGAAGCCGATGCGCCAGCCCGGCATGTTGTAGGTCTTGGACAGCGAGGTGAATTCGATGGCGATATCCTTGGCGCCTTTCACCTGCAGGATCGAAGGCGGCGGATTACCATCGAAATAGATCTCCGAATAGGCCAGGTCGGAGATGATCCACATGCCACGCTTCCTAGCGAAGTCGACAATGGATTCATAGAAGCTCAGATCCACCGTCATCGCGGTGGGATTGGCCGGGAAGCTAACGATCAGGGCAATCGGCTTGGGGATGCTGTGCTGGTAGGCGCGCTCCAAGCCGGCAATGAAATCAATGCCGGGACCAATCTGCACGCTACGCACATTGGCGCCGGCGATGATGAAGCCAAAAGCATGCATCGGATAGCTGGGGTTCGGCACCAGCACGGTGTCGCCCGGCGCCGAGATCGCCATGGCGAGATTGGCCAGGCCCTCCTTCGAGCCCAGCGTGACGATGGCTTCCTTCTCGGGGTCGAGCTCAACGCCGAAACGGCGGCCATAGTAATTGGCCAGCGCCTTGCGCAGGCCGGGTACGCCGCGGCTGGAGGAATAGCGGTGCGCACGCGGATTCTGCGCCGCCTCCACCAGCTTGGCGACGATATGCGGTGGCGTGGCATTATCGGGATTGCCCATGCCGAAATCGATGATGTCTTCGCCGCGGGCGCGGGCCTGCGCCTTCATACGGTTCACTTCCTCGAACACGTAGGGCGGGAGTCGCTTGATGCGGTAGAACTCGGTATCCATGGCTTTATAAATCCGGATAAACAGGGCTTCAGTTACGCGAAAGCGCGGCAGCTTTTCGCCCCGCGCCCCCGCCTTATTTAGTCGAAATCTGTTTCAGTTTACGAGATAGATTTCAACCCGGCGGCTGTAGTCCTCGGCGCCGGCAGCGTATCCGGCCACCGGCGGCGAAACGGCGGTCACCACCTGGGCCACGCCACGCCGCCGCAATTCAGCAGTCACGGCATCGATGCGCCGCTGCGGCAAGCCCGCGCCGGTTGCCAGGCCATAGCCGATTACACGCACCGAACCCTTGCCGCCGACGCCCTTGTAATATTCGGCCACCTTGCGGACCAGCGCCTTGTCATCGTTGCCCAGCGCGGTCTCGTTGTTGACGAAACGCACGATGGCCAACAGCTGCTGGCTGCCCGGCAGGGCCACATAGGACGGAGCCCCGAAGCTGGCCGGCGCCCCGCCCGGCTGCGCCAGGTTGGACGGCAGGGTATTGGCGGAAGACTGCGCCAGGCTGGCGGCAAAGCTATCGGCCATGCCGGCCGAAGGAGCCGCCGGGGCCGGCGCATAGGCCTGTCCGGGGGCAGGCGCCTGTCCCTGGGCCTGGCCAGGCATGGCCTGCGGACGGACCGGGTCAATGGCGCCGCGCGGCTGCGCCGTCGGAGCGCCAGAAGGAAGCTGGCTGACCGCAGCCTTCGGAGCCGGCGGCGGGGCGTTGCTGTCGGCCGGACGGGCGCGCAATTCCTGATCGGTGTAACGGGCATTCGCCCGGTCCGCATTCAGGCTGTCGATCGCCTGGCGCCGCTCACCCGAGGATGAAACCTCGACCGGACGGGGTGGCACCCGGCCCAGATTGGGGAAACGCTCATTGGCGCCGGCATCGGTGGCCATGGAGCCGGCGGCACCGGGGGTGTCCTTGGGGTTATCGCTGAACAGGCCGGTCGGATCGGACCATTCGGTCGGGTCGGCCCAGGTGCCGCAGCCGCCGAGGGCCAGCATGGCAGCCAGCATCGCGGTCGCTGTTGCGCCGCGCAGCCCAAGGCTGCTTCGCATCGCCTTACCGGCGGAAGCCCTGCCGATCCCTGCCATCTCAATTCCCCCTAAACACCAAAACCCGCTGGAAACGTCAAAAACCACTGGTTTTCCCCTGTTGATCAAGCCGCGTTTCCGTCGGCCTTGCAGGGTGATTCCCTATCCCGTAACCTCAACCCGTGCCGTGGAAATCCGGCGAGTAAGCCGGAGTCGCAGGGCGAGGAAACGGGCCCCGAGAATAAGGACTGTCGGATGGCGAAGCAACCGGACAGTGACAGGAAACCGGAGAGCGATCTAAAGCTGCCCGACCCGGCTGCCTGGGCCCAGACATGGGCCAGGATCGCCGAACAGAGCCAAAAACTGATCAGCGACTTTGCCGCCAGGCAGCAGGCCGAACAGGCTCCGGCAGGCCCCGGAAACGGCAAGGCCGCCTCCCCGCTGCCCGGTTCCATGCCGGGCGCCCCGGTCAATCCCGACCCGCTGAACCTGACCGGCGCCTATATGCAGATCGCGGCCAAACTGATGGCCGACCCGGCCAGGCTGGCCGAGGCCCAGGTCCGGCTGTGGCAGGATTACGCCAAGCTGTGGGCCAACACCGCCGACCGCTTCCTCGGCAAGCCCAGTGAGCCGCTGGTGCAGCCCGACAAGGGCGACAAGCGCTTCCGCGACCCGCAATGGGAACAGAGCGCCATTTTCGACTACCTCAAGCAGTCCTACCTGCTGACGGCGCGCTGGATGCAGAAAACCGTCACCGAGGTGGACGGGATCGACCCCAAGGTGGCCCGGAAGGTCGATTTCTATACGCGGCAATTCGTCGATGCGCTGTCGCCATCGAATTTCGCCCACACCAACCCCGAGGTCCTGCGCGCCACCATCGACAGCAACGGCGAGAACCTCGTCAAAGGGCTGGAGAACCTGCTGGGCGATCTAGAGCGCGGCAAGGGCAAGCTGAACGTCAAGATGGTGGATTCCAAAGCCTTCACCGTGGGCGAGAATATCGCCGTCTCGCCGGGCAAGGTGGTCTACCAGAACGACCTGATCCAATTGATCCAGTACGCGCCCGCAACCAAGGAGGTCTACAAGCGGCCGCTTTATATCGTACCGCCGTGGATCAACAAGTTCTACATCCTCGATCTCAAGCCGGAGAACTCGTTCATCAGATGGATGACCGAGAAAGGGTACACCGTGTTCGTCGTGTCGTGGAACCAGCCGGATGAAACACTGATCGATAAAACCTTCGAAAGCTACATGCGCGAAGGGATCCTCGATGGCCTCGATGCCGTGAAGAAGGCAACCGGCGAGGATGAGGTCACCGCGATCGGCTACTGCATCGGCGGCACGCTGATGGCATCGACGCTGGCCTGGATGGCGGCCAGGGGCGACGACCGCATCAAGGCGGTGACCTTCTTCGCCGCCCAGGTCGATTTCTCGGAAGCCGGCGAGCTCAGCGTCTTCACCGACGAGGACACGCTGAAATACCTGGAAAGCCTGATGTCGGAAAAAGGCTATCTCGACGGCAGCGAGATGGCGACATCGTTCAACATGCTGCGCGCCAATGACCTGATCTGGTCCTTCGTGGTCAACAACTACCTGCTGGGCAAGGAACCATTCCCCTTCGACCTGCTGTACTGGAATTCCGACTGCACGCGCATGCCGGCCAAAATGCACGGTTTCTACCTGCGCAACATGTATCAGAAGAACCTGCTGTCGCAGCCCGGCGCGTTGGAACTGGCCGGCGAGCGGCTTGACCTGCGCAAGATCAGGATTCCGGTCTATCTGCAGGCCAGCAAGGACGACCACATCGCGCCCTACAAATCCGTCTACAAGGCGACCCAGCTCTATGGCGGGCCGGTGCGTTTCGTGATGGCGGGCTCGGGCCATATCGCCGGCGTGATCAACCATCCGGCAGCGAAGAAGTACCAGCACTGGCTGAACGAGACCAAGACCAACCCGGCCAATGTGGACGACTGGATCAAGGGCGCGAAGGAAATCCCCGGCTCGTGGTGGGACGACTGGGACAAATGGCTGTCTGCCAAATCGGGCCCGAAAGTACCGGCCCGCATGCCGGGCGACGGCAAGCTGAAAACCATCGAGGACGCGCCGGGCAGCTACGTGAAAAAGCGGATCGTGGATTAAGGCCCTGAATTCGTCATCCCGGGCGAGCGCCTTTTAGGCGCGAGACCCGGGATCCCATTTGTAATCGACGAAATGGGATCCCGGCTCGCGCTTCGCTTGGCCGGAATGACGATCAACATTTGAGGAATACAACAATGCTCGCACTCGTGGACGTCACCTTCAATTTCTCCAGCCTGGGCGACAAGGCGCAGGAGCTGGTGAAGGCCGAATGGAAGGTGGAGGAAGAGCTGCTGGCGAAAGGCCAGTTCGTCGGCATCTGGCGCAAGGCCAACGGCATGGGCACCATGTTCATCCTCGACATGCCGAACAACGAGGCGGTGGGCAACCAGGTGCGCGCCATGCCGCTCTATCCCTTCTTCACCGACGTGAAGGTGACGCCGCTGATCGGGCATCCGAATTTCCCGCAATTCGCCCGCAGCCCTGACTTTCACGAGAAGCCTGACAGCAAACCCAAACCCGACAGCAACCTGTTCCTCTGCGACGTGCGGATCGAATACCTGCGCGCGGGCGACAAATTCCAGGAGCTGGTGCAGGCCGAATGGCGCGCCTCGGAAGCCATGCTGGCCAAGCGCCAGCTGGTGGGCATCTGGCGCCGTGCCAACGCACTGGGCACGTATGTTTTATGGAACCTGCCGGATGCAGACGCGGTGGCCACCACCCTGCGCGGCATGCCGCTTTATCCCTGCTTCACCAAGGCGGACGTCATCCCCCTGATGATGCACCCCAACTTCCCGCAATTCGCCCGCCCGGCCGAGCATCACGAAAAGCCGGCATAACGTGCCTGCCTGCCCCTGCCAGTCCGGCCTGTCTTTTGAGGATTGCTGCGGCCCGATCCTGGCCGGCAGGCCGGCGCCCACCGCGCTGGCCCTGATGCGCTCGCGCTACACGGCTTACGCACGCGGCGATGTGGCATATCTGGCGCGCACACTGGCGCCCGAGCATCGCGCCGGCTTCGATGCGGCCGATGTCAGCGCCGGGATGCGCGAGACGCAATGGCTGGGGCTGGAGATTCTCGACACCAAAGATGGCGGCGCGGCAGACAGCACCGGCATCGTGGAATTCGCCGCATGCTTCAGGGCGCAGGGCAGGCTGCAGGTGCTGCAGGAACGCTCGCGCTTCCGCCGCGAGGCCGACCAGAACTGGGTCTACGTTGACGGCGAGACCGCGTTGCGGCCAGCGAAAAAGCCCAGCCGCAACGATCCCTGCCTCTGCGGCTCGGGCAGGAAGTTCAAGCAATGCTGCGGGCGGGCTTAGACGCACGAAAAGCCGGTCGAAGATGGCCACCACGGCTGACATCCCCCGCCTTTTGCGGTATCCTGTACTGAAACATACCGGATGTTGGGTCGGCGTCCGGTTCTTAACGACCGGGGGTAGTATA
>NZ_JANLJJ010000075.1:0-4053 GCF_029255545.1 Ferrovibrio sp.
ATCGGCGCGGCGCCGCGCCAGCGCGGCAGCAGCGAGGCATGCAGGTTGAAGCAGCCCAGTTTCGGCGCATCCAGCACCGGCCTGGGCAGCAGCAGGCCATAGGCCACCACCACGGCGGCATCGGCCTGCCATGCGGCGAATTCGGCCTGCGCCTCAGGCGTCTTCAGGCTCACCGGATGGCGCACGATCAGGCCGTGCCGTTCGGCGCAGGCCTGCACCGGCGCAGGCGTCAGCTTCTGGCCGCGTCCGGCCGGGCGCGGCGGCTGGCTGTAGACGGCAACGATCTCGTCGCCGTTGGCGATGAAGGCTTCCAGCACCGGCACGGCAAAATCCGGCGTGCCCATGAAAACCAGACGCAGGGTCATGCGCTGAACCGGCTCAGCCGGCTTCGGCGAGGCGCTTCTGCTTCAGCAGCTTGCGCAGGATCATGTTGCGCTTCAGCGCCGAGAGGTGATCGACGAACAGGATGCCGTCCAGGTGATCCATCTCGTGCTGCAGGCAGACGGCCAGCAGGCCATCGGCCTGCATTTCCTTTTTCTCGCCGTGGTAATCCAGGTATTCGATCTTCACCTCGGCCGGGCGCGCCACTTCGGCATACTGCTCGGGCAGCGACAGGCAGCCCTCCTCGTAGACCTTGTCGTCATCCGACAGCCAGGTGAATTCCGGGTTGATGATGTAAAGCGGCTGCTTGTCCTCGCCCTCGCGCGACACGTCGATCACCAGCATGCGCTTCTGGATCCCGACCTGGATGGCGGCCAGGCCGATGCCCGGCGCGGCATACATGGTCTCCAGCATGTCGTCGAGCTGCTGGCGCACCTCGTCGGTCACCGCCTCGACGGGGGTCGAGACGGCTTCCAGCCGGGGGTCCGGGGCGGTGATGATCGGCAGAAGGGCCATAAATCGGTTCCGTAATAATCGGGGCGTCATAGGGCGCGGGCTGGCTCTCCGTCAAGCCCGCTGTTATGTAACAGTCATGCCGATGGATATAATGTCGATTCTCGGAATCGCCAGCATTGCCGGCCTGGCGATCATCCTGATTTTGCTGGTTGTTCTGCTGCGCCGGGGTGCCGGGGCGGGCGATCAGGCCGCCCTGGTGGCCGAATTGCGCGACCAGGTCGACCAGGCCCGCGACGAGGCCGCAAGCGCCCAGGCCGCCCGGCTGGAGGCCGAACGGCAGGCCGCCGGCCTGCGCAGCGAACTCGCCGTGAAGACCCAGGCCTTCGAGAAGCTGGCCGAAACCGCCACCCAGGCCGCCCGGGCCGCTGCCGTGGAATCCGCCGCCCAGCTGTCCAACAAGCTGCTGGCCGACCACAAGCGCGAGGCCGAGGCCCAGAAGGAAGAGGGCGAAAAGCGGGTCAAGCAGGTGACCGAGGGGCTGGCCCAGCAATTCCTGACCGTGACCGAGACGGTCACCCGCCTGCACCAGCAGGTCGGCGACAGCCGCAAGAGCATCGACACCGTTTACCGCGCCCTGTCGCATCCCGGCGGCGCCGGCCGATTGGCCGAGATCGGGCTGGAGAATGTGCTGAAGGCCTTTGGCCTGCAGCCGGGCCTGGATTTCATCATCCAGTATCATGCCGCCGGCGACGGCGAGCGCGGCAACCTGCGCCCCGACGCGGTGGTGTTCCTGCCCGGCGATGCCGTGCTGGTGATCGATTCCAAGGCCTCCAAGCTGCTGCTCGACCATGCCGAGGCCGAGGACGAGGTGGCTGAGGCCGCCGCGCTGGCCCAGCTGGCCCAGCGCATGGCGCTGCATCTGCGTGCGCTCAGCGCCAAGGATTACGGCAATGCCGTGCTGGCCACCTATCGTGAGCTGAAGCGCGGCGGCAGCCTGAAGCGCAGCATGATTGCCATGATGCTGCCCAACGACGCCGCTGTGGAGAAGCTGCGCCGCGCCGATCCGGATTTCGAACGCCGCGCCGCGGAAGTCGATATCGTGGTGACCGGGCCTTCGGCTCTGGCGGCGATCATCGCCGTGTCGCGCCTGCAGATCGATGGCGGCAGGCAGATCGAGAATTCCGAAAAGATCATGGAAGTGGTCGGGCAGCTGATCGAGTCGACCGCCACCGCGCTTACGCTGGCCGACAGGGTCGGCCGCGGCCTGCAGCAGGCCACCGAGCAGTTCGAGGCGTTCAGCCGCTCGGTCAATGCCCGGCTGCTGCCACGCATCCGCAAGCTGACCCAGCTTGGCATCCGGTCCCCCAAGGCGCCGGCAGCTTTGCCCAGTTTCCAGGTCAGCGTGCAGCGCGCCGATGTGATCGAGGCCGATGCCGAAGACGTGACGCCGCAATTGCCCGGCCTGAATGACGGGACCGGAAAGTGATGACCCAGGCCGCGACGGGCGCCCCGCTCAATGGCGAGAACGGCAACGGCAATGGCGAGGCGCCGCGCAAGGTGAGCGAGATCGTCGCCGCGCTCTGCGCCGGTGATCCGGAAGACCGCATCACGCTGCATGATCTGATCCATGCCTTCGGGTTGCGCGCCTTCGGTCTGGCCATACTGGTTTTCGCTTTGCCCAACGGCATTCCGGCGCCGATCGCGCCGGGTCTTTCCGCCGTGCTGGGCGCGCCGCTGGTGCTGCTGGCGGCGCAGATGCTGTTCGGCCTGGATCACCCGTGGTTTCCCGAAAGCTGGGGCGCACGCAGTTTCCGCCGCGCCGAGGTCGCCAAATTGCTGCGGCCGGCGCTGCCGGTGCTGGAGCGGATCGAACGCTACGTGAAGCCGCGTTATGCCCATCTGACCAGCCGGCGGGCGCGGCCGCTGCTGGGCGCCGTGGTGCTGTGGAACGCGCTGCTGCTCTCGCTGCCGATCCCGTTCGGCAACCTGCTGCCGGCCTGGGCCATCATCCTCGCCGCCTTCGGCCAGATCGAGCGCGACGGCACGCTGGTGATCGCCAGCCTGGCCGCCAGCGTGGTCGCCACCGGCTGGGTCTGGTTCCTGCTTGATGTCGGCCTCGTGGTGCTGGAGAAGATTTTCGCTTGACTGCCGACGAGATCATCGCAGCCCTTGGCCTGCAGCCGCATCCAGAAGGCGGGCATTACGTCGAGACCTTCCGCGACGCGCCCGGCCCCGACGGGCGCAGCCGCTCAACCGCGATCTATTTTCTGCTCCGCGCCGGCGAGCGGTCGCACTGGCATCGCGTGGATGCCGTCGAGATCTGGCATTTCCATGCCGGCGCGCCGCTGCGTCTGAGCGTCGCCGAGGCGGCCGGAAAGCCGGTGCAGCAGGTCACGCTGGGCCATGGTGTGATCGACGGCCACCGGCCGCAGGGCATCGTGCCGCCGCATCACTGGCAGGCGGCGGAAACGCTGGGCGCGTGGACCCTGGTCGGCTGCACCGTCGCGCCCGGCTTCGATTTCGCCGGCTTCGAACTCGCCCCGCCCGGCTGGGCGCCTTAAGCCTTCTTTCCCCCGCGCAGGTCGCCCGTGCCCAGCACGGCGCCGCCAATGATCAGCGCGCAGGCCAGCAGCACCGGCAGGGTGAGGTCGCCCTGGCCGAACACGATCAACAGCAGCGTGGAGAGCAGCGGGGCCGCATAGGCCATGGTGCCCAGCGCGCGCACGTCGCCGCGTTTCATGCCGTGATCCCAGCAGAAGAAGGCAAGCCCCACCGGGCCAAGGCCCAGGGCAACGATCGCCGCCCATTCGCCCGTCGAGGCCGGCAGGCCGGTGCTCTCGAAAGTGAAATGCCCCAGCCATGACAGCAGCGCCGTGGCAGCGCAGAAGGCGCCCACCGCATCGGTCGGCACGGCGGCGAAACGGCGGCTCAGCACCGAATAGCCCGACCAGGTGAAAGCGCAGGCGAAGGCCGCCGCGTAACCGGCCGCATAGCGCCAGTCGAACCCCAGTTCGCCCTTGCCGGCGATCAGGATCACGGTGCCGCCCAGGCCCAGGGCCGCGCCGGCGAGGTGGAACCAGCGCAGTTTCTCGCCCGGCAGCAAGGCCGAGAACAACACGATCAGCAGCGGCCAGAGATAGTTGATCAGGCTGGCCTCCAGCGGCGGCGCCAGCTTCAGCGCCAGGAAATACAGCGCGTGATAGCCGAACAGGCCAA
>NZ_JANLJJ010000075.1:4153-29075 GCF_029255545.1 Ferrovibrio sp.
GGCGGCGCCAGCTTCAGCGCCAGGAAATACAGCGCGTGATAGCCGAACAGGCCAAACACGCCGAGCGCCCAGGCGGCCGGGCTCAACCTGAAATGCCGTGCCACGCCTTTGATGCCGTCGCCGCGCAAAAGCCACAGCGCAACGGCGGCAACAGCCGACAGCGTGAAGGTCATGGCGGTGAGCTGCAGGGCCGGCACGCTGGGGGTCAGCGTGGTGAACAGGGCCAATGAGGCCCAGAGCCAGATGGCAATGGTGCCGATCAGGGTGGCGCGCAGGCGCGCGGCGGCGGGAGTGGTGGTCATGATGATCTGGAATCCGGAAGAACAGGCGGGACGCAACGATGCGTGGCGCATCGCGCGAAGGGGTGAATCGATATCAGGCCGCGACCGGGAGGCCGATTGTTAGGGAAAACCGCCAGTCAGATCAAGCTGGCAGATCAAGCTGGCAGATCAGGCCGCGCGCGCGGCATCCAGGCGATAGAACAGCGGCGACTGCTCACTTTCCAGCAGCCGCAGGGTGCCGCGCACCAGGATCGGCTGCTCGGCATAGGTCACGGCTTCGGCGGCCTTCACCGCCACCAGGCGGCTGAGATCGCCGATCATGCAGGTCGGGCAATGGAACTGCTGGGCGCCGATCAGGAATTCGCGATGGGTCTTGCCGTCGCGGAACGGCATCATGTAGCCGCTGATGGCCACATCCTGGCCATCCAGCGCCTGCAGCGCGGCGGGAAAGCGGCTGAGCGTGCCATCCTGGAAACGGGTCTCGCCGGCCCGGGCCAGCAGGTCCCAGTCGAGCGCGCCGTCGACTTGGGGCGCGCCCAGGCGCAGATGCGCCGGAACATCCTGAGCGGGTTCGATCGAGATCGCCGCCGCATCGCCGGCGGCGCAGACAAAACCGGTCCCCGCCAGACCAGCGGCAGCGGCGGAAACCGAAAAGCGGGACAGGAACTGGCGGCGCAGCATAGCGGGCCTCATCGCGGCGGTGATTGTTACAATATACGCCATCCCGACATGGTTTCAAGCCGGGGGTGGGGCTATCGCTGGTTTGGAATTTGCATAGTGATTGGCAAGGTCCCTGCGACCTTGCCAGCGGAGGCGATCGCTCCCGGTAGGCCGGCTGGCGGCCCCATTCCCGGTCCACGGCGACCGGACAGGCCAAGCACAGGATGCCCCATCCATGCTGACGACCAAACAGAAGACCCTGCGTAAATTCTGGTACGCCACTGTTCTGCTTGAGGATTTGAAAAGCGGCCCAAAACCCTTCCGCCTGATGGGCGAGGATATCGTGCTGTTCCTCGATGCCGAGGGCCAGCCGGCCGCTTTGGCCGACCGCTGCTGCCACCGCACGGCCAAGCTCTCCAAGGGCTGGTGCGAAAACGGCAATATCGTCTGCGGCTATCATGGCTGGACCTATGACCGCGGCGGCCAGTGCATAAAAATTCCGCAATATCCCGATGGCTCTGCCGTTTCCGGCAGCCTGAAAACGCCCAGCTATCGCTGCGTGCCGCGCTACGGCTATGCCTGGGTGGCGCTGGACGAGCCGCTGGTCGACATCTTCGACATCCCCGAAGACAGCGATCCCGGTTATCGCCGCATCGCGCAGTTCTACGAGGTGTGGGACTGCGCGCCGTTGCGCATGCTGGAGAATTCCTTCGACAACGCGCATTTCTCCTTCGTGCATAAGGCCACCTTCGGCCAGATCGACCAGCCCAGGCCGGAGAAATACGAGATCAGGGAGACCGATTACGGCTTCTACGCCGAATCCATCGTGCCGATCCTCAATCCGCCGATTGCCCATCGCGTCACCGGCACGACCGAGCCGACGACGAAGCGGCATATGCGCAATCACTGGTTCATGCCGTTCTGCCGCCGGCTCGACATGGAATATCCCTCCGGCCTGCGCCACATCATCTTCAACTGCGCCACGCCGATGGAAGACGGCAGGATCCAGCTGATCCAGTGGCTCTACCGCAACGACACCGAGGCCGATTGTTCGACCCAGGAACTGATCGACTGGGATGCCGTGATCACGGCGGAGGACAAGGAGATTCTCGAAGCCACTGATCCCGATGCCTGCATCGACATCAGCCGCCGCATCGAGGCGCATATGCCGTCTGACCGCGGTGGCCTGATCATGCGCAAGCGGCTGCTGGAGCTGTTCCAGCAGCATGGCGAGGGCGAGATCCACGGCGGCATGCCGGCTGCGGGCGGATTGCAGAACGCGGCAGAATGACAGTTTTGCGATGGCTGGTCCGGGAAGAACCTCCCGGAGCGGCCATCGCATCTGCACCCTTGCCCGAAAGGTCAGGTGACGGATCGTTTGGTCCGGTCTATAAGCCGAAGCGATGGTTGCTGCCGCCCCACAGACTGATTCACTGAACAAGGCCGGTCATGGCTGGCCGCTGGTTGGCGCGCTGTCGTTTGCCCAACTCGTCTCCTGGGGCTCGATTTATTACGCCTTCTCGCTTTTCGTCGTGCCGATGGAGGCCGATCTGGGCTGGAGCCGCACGGCGCTGAACGGCGCCCTGTCGCTCGGGTTGCTGACGGCCGGCCTGGTCGCCTATCCGGTTGGCAAGCTGATCGATGCGCGCGGCGGCCGGCTGCTGATGAGCGCCGGTTCGCTGCTGGCGGCCCTGCTGTTCGTGGCCTGGGCCTATGTGCAGCATGTCGCGGTGTTCTACGCGATCTGGTTCGGCCTTGGCATCTGCATGGCGCTGACGCTCTACGAGCCGGTTTTTGTCGTGCTGACCCGCCTGTTCCCCGAGAATTATCGTTTTCGCATCACCATGCTCACCCTGGTAGGCGGCTTCGCCTCCACCGCCTTCATTCCGCTCACCGCCTGGTGGATCGAGGCCTTGGGCTGGCGCGATGCGCTGTTCGTGCTGGCGGCCTGCAACCTGCTCTACTGCCTGCCGGTGCATCTGCTGATGCTGCGCGACAAGGCCGGCGGTGCATCGACGGACACGGCCGTTGCCGAAACCGGCGACAGCCCGATGCGCCGCGCCTTGCGCCATCCGGTTTTCTGGGGCCTGGTGGTCTGCTTCACCTTTTATTACGCCACCTTCTCGGCGCTGACCTTCCATTTCATCCCGATGTTCGACGAGCGCGGCTTCACGCTCGCGCTGGCGGTCGGCGTGATCGCCGTAATCGGGCCGGCCCAGGTGGCCGGCCGCATCATCCTGCTGCTGTTCGGCCGCCGGCTTTCGGCCGCCACCACCGGCCGCATCATCGTGCTGATGTTTCCGCTGTCGGTCATCCTGCTGATCCTGTTCCCCGGCTCGGTGACGGCCCTGTTCGCTTTCGCCGCGATCTATGGCTGCGCCAACGGCATCATGACCATCGTGCGCGGCACGGCGGTGCCCGACCTGCTATGGCGCGAGGGTTATGGCGCGATCAGCGGCGCGCTCACCCTGCCGGCCAATATCGCCAAGGCGCTGGCGCCGTCGATCGCCGCCTTCGTCTGGGCCGCCTTCGGCAATTATGGCCCGGTGCTCTGGGTGATCCTGGTCGGCGCGCTGATCTCGGCGGCCGGCTTCTGGCTCGCCGCGGCGAAAAGCAAAACGCCCGCCGGATGAACCGGCGGGCGGATTAAGGTCAGATTGGTTTCTGCTTTTTTAACCGGAATTCAGCGCGTCTTTTTCGCGGCGGCCTTTTTCTGCGCCTTTGGCGCCGGCAGCAGGCGGGCGACGAAATTCGGCAGCGCGAAGGCGCCGAAGTGAATCTCTGGATTGTAGTAGTTCAGCTTGGGCAGCATCGCCTTGTCGAAGCGGTCGAACACCTTGCGCGGATCGACATCGGTGATGTCGCGGTCGCAGGCCCAGGTCATCGACATGAAGCCGCAGACATAAGTCGGCACCACGGCCAGATAGGTGCCGGAATGGGCCCAGATCTTCTGGAACAGCTTGATGGCGTCGGTCAGTTCCGGGCCCTGCATGTGCGGCACGCCATTCTGCGCGACAAGAATGGCGCCGGGCTTCATCACCCGGCGGCAGTTATCATAGAAGGCTTTGGAAAAGAGCACGGTCGCGGGGCCAACCGGATCGGGTCGGTCGACGATCACCAGGTCATAGCGCTCGGCGGTGTCGCGCACCCAGGCGGCGCCGTCGCCGACGACCAGGCTGGTGCGCTTGTCGCTGAACGCCTTGCCGCAGATCTTCGGCAGGTATTTCTTCGCCACCTCGATGACCGCGCCGTCGATCTCGACCATGGTGACGCGCTTGATGGATTTGTGCTTCAGCACTTCCTCGAGAATGCCGCCATCGCCGCCACCGACAATCAGCACCGACTGCACGTTGCCATGAGCCAGGATCGGCAGGTGGGTCAGCATCTCGTGATAAACGAATTCATCGCCCTCGGTGCATTGCACCACGCCATCCAGCGCGAGCACGCGGCCGAAGCGGCCGCTCTCGAAGACCTTCACCTTCTGGTATTTCGATTTGCCCTCGAACAGGACCTTCTTGATCTCGTGACTCTGCCGGAAGCCCTTGTAGAGCGTTTCGTTGAACCACGTGGTCACAGAATCAGTCCCCGCTTCATCTCGGTGCACTGGATGTTGTCGGGCAGGAAGGCGCGCCGCAGCACTGGAATCGCCTTCTGCGGCTGGCAGTCGCCGCAGACGAAGACGTCGAGCGCGGCATAGCCCTTCTCGGGCCAGGTATGGATCGACATGTGGCTTTCGGCCAGCACGGCCACGCCGGAAATGCCGCCATTCGGCTCGAAATGATGCAGATCGATATTGAGCAGAGTCGCGCCGATCTCGGACACCGCATCGGTCAGCGTCTGCTTGACCAGCGCAAGATTGTCGAGGTGCTTGCCGCCCCACAGATCGATGATGAGATGCATGCCGGCGTAGCGCACGCCGTCCTTGCAGATGAAATGCTCGTCCGCCGCATTCGTCTCCGGCAGGGCCGGAACTTCGTACAGGGCGGGCTTGGTTGCCTTCTTGGTCATGTCACTCTCCACCAAGGGGGAGTCGCCTGACTTGAATCTGGGCGACTCTATAAAGGGTTATCCGATTGGCAGAGAGACTGTTGGGAAAGCCCCGTGGTTCCGGCCGGCAAAGCTGAGAATTGCCGGCGGCCATGCGCCACTTTCCAAACAGTCTCTGAAAGGGGGGTATGGGGCCAAAGCCCCCGGGATGCAAGAAAAAACTGCCCCTGCGGGGTGATTTTTTCCCCGGGGGTGCGGCGATCACATTTTATCCGCGAAAACCGCGGTGATCCGGCGACTTTTATGACGGAAATGCGGCCTCAGACGAAACTTCCTGCCAGCGTGAAAACCTCGCCGCCAAGCCCCAGCTTGAAGCGCGCCACGCCGGCGCCGCGCTCGGTGTCAACGCCACCAAGATCGAACTGTGTCACGCCGCGCGATTTCAGTTCCGCCATCGCGCGCCAGATCAGGCGGTAATGCGCTTTCACCAGGCGGCCGGCCTCGTTGCTCCAGCCCATCGCATAGGTGGCGCCGCGGCCATGACGCAGCACCAGGATGCCGGCGATCGGCCGCGCCTTGCCCAGATGCAAGCCGGCATGCGCCCACAGCAGCAACGCATCCTCATTGGCATCGTTGCTGCGCCCGACGGCATCAGCGAAGGCCGAATAGAAAACCGCATCGGGGCCGAGGAACCGGTTTTCCAGGCGATGCTCGTCATGCTCGCCCATCAGCGCCGTGAACGCCTCGTCATGCCATGTGCCCTCGGCGCGGCTCGCCACCTCCAGCAGCAGGGCGGATTTCTCGGCGGTCTTGAGCGTGTTGCGCCACTTGCCATCGAGTTGCGCGCGCAGGCGCTCCAGCGGTGGCGTCAGGTCCATGCGGATCGAGGAATAGCCGCTCACCATCGGCCGCAGACCAAGGCGCGCCATCGTTGTTTCCGAGTCCGAGCCGCCATTCAGTTCCGGCAGCCACCATAACAGGCGGCGCTGTCGCCACGGATACTGCATGCGGATCAGCGTCAGCACGGCGTCGCGGCTGGCGCGATCGAGGCCGGGCGCAAAAAGCGGTCCACGCACCAGGCGGATGAAACAACCAAGCGGGCCGATGCGGCGCGCGAAAACCTGGGCCAGGGCAATGACGCGATCCTGCCGGCGGAACAGCCAGCGTTCCGGGCATACCCGGCCGGCCGAGGCGCTTGCCACGGCTTCGCCATAGCACCAGCTCTGCTCCAGAACGCTCTGGCGCATCGCATCATGCGCCGCAATCCAGACGGCGGCGGAATCACATTGCTCGGGAAAGATGGTGGCCTGCATCGGATCGGGTATGCCGGCCGATGGCGCGGGATGCAAGGATTCTTGCGTCAGCCGCTGCCGATCAGCCGCCCCAGTCAGCCACCCTGGTCAACCGCCCCAGTCAACCGCCGTGGGGCGCATCGGCGAAAATCTGGCAGGCCATCACCATGTCGACGGTTTCGCCGTCATTGGCCAGCGGCAGCCACAGGGCCTCATAATCATACCAGTGGTCGTCCATCATCTGCCGGTTATACGCCAGCAGGGGCTCCGGCCGGGCCGCAATCTCGCGCAGGCGGCTGATCAGCAGGTCGCGATATTCCGGCGCCGGCAGGTCATCCAGCCACATGCCGGTCGGGTCCATCCCCAAGCGGGTGGCCTGATAGGTGCCGGCCAGACGGATGCGGAAACGCAGCGGATCGTGATGCACCTCGATCAGGGCGATGTTGCCCAGCGCCACCCGCATGGCCATCGGATCAATATCGGCGCGGGCCGGCAGGCGGCGGCCGCGGCGCTGCTCCTGCCAGTAGCGATGAATCTCCGCCACCAGCGGAAAACGGAAATCGTCCGGACCGGGGTCCCAGATCAGGCGGCTATTGGCGGTCGCAAGCACGGATGGTCCTGGGCAGGGCAAACGGGAGGCAGATGCAGGTGATATGCAGTCGAAACAAAACCCGCATCCTTATGTGGAATTTACTATGGCAATTCCACCAGATACTGACAAGCCTGCCTCGGGTCCGCGCAATGCTGGGCAGCGCCGCCGCCTTCGGTTAATCCTTGGGCCATGGCCCTGTTCCGCTCCGCCGCCCGCATTCATGGCTATGTGATTCCCGCGCCGCGTTTCACGCGCTGGGCGCTGGTCTATTTCCTGAAATTCATCGTCGCGCCGGTGCTGCTGCTGCTGCTCGCCCTCGATGTCGCGCTGTATTTCGTGTTCCGCGACTGGCTGGGCAGCTGCTACGGGATTCTGTGCTTTTTCGGATGATGCCCGTTTCCGAATAAGGCCCGGCAACGAAAAAGCCCGCCTTGCGGCGGGCTTTTCGGACAACGATGCCGAGAGTATTTGCTTTGGGTGATTTGGTGGAGCCAAGCGGGATCGAACCGCTGACCTCCTGCATGCCATGCAGGCGCTCTCCCAGCTGAGCTATGGCCCCATTAAATCACGGACTTGGCGCCTTCCTGCGAAGGCTGGGGTCCGTCGGCGGGGGCGGACCATAAGCCGCCCTCCGCCGCTTTGCAAGTGTTTCGTCAGCCCGTTTCCGGGTGGAATTTCAGCGCTCTTCCTCGGCGTCCGGCGCGGCGTCGACGTCGATTTCCTCGGCGACGTCCTCTTCCTCGAACTCGTCGGCATCCTCGAGGATCTCGTCGCCCAGATCGGTATCATCGACCTCGGCATCGACGTCCGGAACAACGGCCTTAACCGCCGCCTTGGCCTTGGGTTCCTCGGTCTTGGCCGGACGGCGCGAGCTTTTCACCAGCGCTTCCGGATTGAACTCGGTGCCGCATTTCGGGCACAGGATTGGCGATTTGTTGAGATCGTAGAACGCGGCGCCGCAACTCAGACAACGACGCTTGGTGCCCCATTCGGCTTTGGCCATCGAGCAAATCTCCATGTAAACGGCACCGCCAAACCGGCCATGGCCCTGGTCCGGAACCGGGCTGCGGCGCCACCCCCCGCCGGCTGGCCGGGGCGGCGCGATTGTGTTAAAGAAGCGCGCCCTGTCAACCCGTAAATCCGGCTTTTTTCACAGCCGGTTGCCGATCTTCCGGACGATCCGCTCCATGACCGCTGCGCCCGACCAGAAAGCCCGCCCGTTTCGCGCCATTCCTGCCGCCCAGGGGGGCGTCCAGGGAACCGCCCGGGGGCTGGCCGGCGCCGTCCGGGTGCCGGGCGACAAGTCGATTTCGCACCGGGCCCTGATTTTCGGCGCCCTGGCGGTGGGCGAGACCCGGGTGACCGGCCTACTGGAGGGCGAGGACGTGCTGCGCACCGCCGCCGCCATGCGAGCCATGGGCGCCGAGGTCGAGCGCCTGAAGGACGGCGACTGGCGGGTCTGGGGCGTGGGCGTGGGGGGGCTGAGCGAGCCGGAAGACGTGCTCGACATGGGCAATGCCGGCACCGGGGCGCGCCTGGTGATGGGCCTGGTCGCCAGCCATGACTTCACCGCCATCCTTACCGGCGATGCCTCGCTGCGCCGCCGGCCGATGGGCCGGGTGATCGAGCCCTTAAGCCGCATCGGCGCCCGCTTCGATGGTCGTCGCGGCGGCCGCCTGCCGCTGGCGGTGATCGGCACGGCGCATCCGCTGCCGATCGAATACGAGCTGCCGGTCGCCTCGGCCCAGGTGAAATCCGCCGTGCTGCTGGCTGGGCTGAACGCGCCGGGCATCACCACGGTGATCGAGCCCGAGCCGACCCGCGACCATACCGAAAACCTGCTGCGTCATTTCGGCGCCACCGTCGAGATCGAAAAGACGAAGTCTGGCGGCCGCATCGTGCGCCTGACCGGCCAGCCGGAATTCAGGCCTTCCAGCATCAGTGTGCCGGGCGACCCAAGCTCGGCCGCCTTTCCGATGGTGGCGGCCTGCATCGTGCCGGGTTCGGCCGTCACGCTGCAGAATGTTGGCCTCAATCCGCTGCGCATTGGCCTGTTCGACACGCTGCAGGAGATGGGCGCCGATTTCACCATCACCAACCGTCGCGACGAGGGTGGCGAGCCGGTGGCCGACATCCTGGTGCGGCATACGCCACTGAAGGGCGTGACGGTGCCGCCCGAACGCGCCCCCAGCATGATCGACGAATATCCGATCCTGTTCGCCGCCGCCGCCTGCGCCGAGGGCGATACGGTGGTGCGCGGCGCCAAGGAACTGCGCGTGAAGGAAAGCGACCGGCTGGCGCTGATGGCGCGCGGCCTGAAAGCCTGCGGAGTCGATCTCGACGAATTCGAGGATGGCCTGGTGATCCGCGGCAAGGGCCGGCCGCCGGCCGGCGGCGCCAGCATCAGCACCGAACTCGATCACCGCATCGCCATGTCTTTCCTCGTGCTGGGCATGGCGGCGCAGAATGGCATCGCCATCGACGATGCCCGCGTGATGGATACCAGCTTCCCGGGTTTCATCGCCCTGATGCAGGGCCTGGGTGGGACGCTTGAGCCCGTGGCCTGAACGCGGCGCGGCCGCATGATCGACAAGCTGGAATTCCTGCTTGCGCTGGCGCGGGAAAAGAATTTCGGCAAGGCCGCCGAGATCTGTGGCGTGACGCAGCCGACCCTGTCGGCCGGCATCAAGCAACTTGAGGATACGCTGGGCGTGCTGCTGGTGCAGCGCAGCTCGCGGTTCCTCGGCTTCACCGCTGAAGGCGAACGGGTTCTGGACTGGGCCCGGCGCATCGTCGGCGACACGCGCGCCATGCGCCAGGAGTTGCAGGCCCTGAAGAGCGGCCTGACCGGACACCTGAAGATCGCCGCGATTCCCACCGCGCTGGGCATGGTCTCGGCCTTGACCACGCCGTATCGCGCCAAGCATCCCGAGGTGAAATTCACCATCCTGTCGCGCACCTCGATCGAGGTTCTGGCCATGCTGGAAAATCTCGAGATCGATGCCGGCGTCACTTATATCGACAACGAGCCGCTGGGCCGGGCCCGGTCGCTGCCGCTTTACACCGAGCAGTATCGCCTGCTGACCTCGGAAGGCAGCCCGCTGGGCGACCGCGCCAGCGTCACCTGGGCCGAGGTCAGCCGCATTCCGCTCTGCCTGCTGACCCCTGACATGCAGAACCGCCGGATCATAGACCGGCTCTTGCGCGAAGCCGGCGGCAGCGATCCGGCGCCGACACTGGAATCCAATTCGATGATCGTATTGTTCTCGCATGTGCGCACCGGCCAGTGGGCCAGCGTGATGCCGGAAAAGCTGGCCGAGACGCTCGGCCTGACCGAGCGGCTGCGCGCCATTCCAATCACCGCCCCCGAGGCGGTGCACACCATCGGGCTGGTGGTGCCGCAGCGCGAGCCGATGCCGCCGCTGACGGCGGCCCTGGTGGCGGAGGCCAAGCATCTCTCCGCGATCTATGGCCTGGATGACTGATCCTGGGCGGCTGATAGAGACCGTCTATCGCCTTACGGAAATCCTGTATTGATTGCCGGCCAGCCGGGGCGGAAGATGCGGCCGCCGGCCTGAAGCAGCAGGCTGGTTTGACCAATGGATTGCGTATGAATGTTTCCGCCCCTTTCCCGCCGCGCCAGCACCGGCAGGGTCGTGCCCTGCCGCGTGGCCGCCAGGCCAGCGATGCCGATCATGCGGCCCTGCGCGCGGTGCTGTCCGAGGGCGGGTTGCGCCGCGATCTGCTGATCGAATACCTGCACCGGATCCAGGATGCCAAAGGGCATCTGCCGACCGGGCTGCTGGCCGCGCTGGCCGAAATGATGCGCCTGCCGCTGGCCGAGGTCTACGAGACCGCCACCTTTTATGCCCATTTCGACGTGGTGGATGCCGGCGAAACGCCGCCGCCTTCCGTCACCGTCCGGGTCTGCGACAGTTTAAGCTGCGTCATGGCCGGCGCCGACGCGCTGGCGGAACAGCTTGCGATGCTCGGCTCCGATATGCGCGTGCAGCGCGCGCCCTGCATGGGGCAATGCGACCGCGCGCCCTGCGCCACCTATGGCAAGAATGTCTTCGCCCCGGCCAGCGTCGAGGAGCTCTCGGCGGCGCATGACCGGCGCGCGGTGCATCCGCTGCTGCCGCGCTACAAGACGCTGGCGGCCTATCGTGCCGAAGGTGGCTATGGCGTGCTGGCGAAATGCCGCAGCGGCGCGCTCACGCGCGAGGCGCTGATCGCCGAGCTGGAGAAGGCCGGGCTGCGCGGCATGGGCGGCGCGGGATTTCCCACCGCGCGCAAATGGCAGGCCATGCTGCAGCAGCCCAGGCCGCGCATCCTGGCGGTGAACGGCGATGAAGGCGAGCCGGGTACGCTGAAGGACCGCTTTTTCCTCGAAACCGAACCGCATGGTTTCCTCGAAGGCATGCTGGTCGCCGCCTGGGCCATCGAGGCCGATGCAGCCTATATCTATCTGCGCGACGAATATCCCGCCCTGCATCAGGTCGTCCACGCCGAGCTGCGGGCGCTGGAAGAGGCCGGTTTGCTGGGTGGCCTGCAGGTGGAATTGCGGCGCGGCGCCGGTGCCTATATCTGCGGCGAGGAATCGGCGATGCTGGAAAGCATTGAGGGTAAGCGCGGCCTGCCGCGCCAGAAGCCGCCTTATCCGGTGCAGTCCGGCCTGTTCGGCAAGCCGACGTTGATCAACAATGTCGAGACGCTCTACTGGGTGGCGGCGATCGCCGACAAGGGTGCCGACTGGTGGCTCAGCCATGGCCGCAACGGCTCAAAGGGCCTGCGCAGCTATTCCGTCTCAGGCCGTGTACGCCAGCCGGGCGTGAAGCTGGCGCCGGCCGGGCTCACCGCGCTGGAGCTGATCGAGGAATATTGCGGCGGGATGGCGCCGGGCCACAGCTTTGCCGCCTATCTGCCCGGCGGCGCCTCGGGCGGCATCCTGCCCGCTGCCATGGCCGATATCCCGCTCGATTTCGGCAGGTTGGAAAAATATGGCTGCTTTATCGGATCGGCCGCCGTGATCGTGCTGTCCGACCAGGATGACGTGAAGGCGGCGGCGCTGAACCTGATGAAATTCTTCCGCCACGAATCCTGCGGCCAGTGCACGCCCTGCCGCGTCGGCACCGAAAAGGCGGCCGAATTGATGGCGCGGCCGGTCTGGGATGAGCCCCTGCTGCGCGACCTGGCGCAGGTGATGCGCGATGCCTCGATCTGCGGCCTGGGACAAGCCGCGCCCAATCCGCTTCTTTCGGTACTGGAGCGGTTCAGATGATCCGCTTCACGCTGGATGGCCGCGAGGTCGAGGCGCTGCCGGGTGAAAGCATCTGGCAGGTGGCGAAACGGCTGGGCACCGAGATCCCGCATCTGTGCCACACGCCGCAGCCCGGCTATCGCGCCGACGGCAATTGCCGCGCCTGCATGGTCGAGATCGCGGGCGAGCGCGTGCTGGCGCCGAGCTGCAAGCGCATGCCCAGTGCAGGCATGCAGGTGACCAGCCAGAGCGAACGGGCGAAGCGGGCCCGCGAACTGGTTTTCGAATTGCTGCTGGCCGACCAGCCGCCGCGCGGGGCAGCGCATGATGCTGATTCCAAATTCTGGCACTGGGCGGAAAAAATCGATGTCACCACCAGCCGTTTCCCGGCCCGCGACCATGCGCCGGTACCAGACCGCAGCCATGTCTCGATGGCGGTGAATCTGGATGCCTGCATCCAGTGCAATCTCTGTGTGCGCGCCTGCCGCGAGGTGCAGGGCAACGATGTGATCGGCATGGCCTTCCGCGGCCACCATGCCGGGATCGTGTTCGATTTCGGCGATCCGATGGGCCAGTCCACCTGCGTGGCCTGCGGCGAATGCGTGCAGGCCTGCCCGACTGGCGCGCTGCTGCCGGGGACGCTGGTGGATGAGCATAACCGTGGCGTGGCGAAGGCGACGCAGCAGGTTGACAGTCTCTGTCCCTTCTGCGGCGTCGGCTGCCAGCTCACCATGCATGTGAAGGATAACGCCATCCAGTATGTCACCGGCCGCGATGGCCCGGCCAATCATGGCCGGCTCTGCGTCAAGGGTCGTTTCGGCATGGATTACGTGCGCCACCCGCATCGCCTGACCAGGCCGCTGATCCGCCGCGACGATGCGCCCAAGCATGGCGAAAGCTCGGTCGATCCGGCCAATCCCTGGACGCATTTCCGCGAGGCGGACTGGGACGAGGCATTGGAATATGCCGCCGCCGGGCTGGTGAAAATCCGCGACGGCATCGGCCCGCAGGCGCTGGCCGGTTTCGGCTCGGCCAAGGGCTCCAACGAAGAGGCCTATCTGTTCCAGAAACTGGTGCGCACGGGTTTCGGCACCAACAATGTCGATCACTGCACGCGGCTCTGCCATGCCTCGTCGGTGGCGGCCCTGATGGAAGGCGTCGGCTCGGCTGCCGTCACCGCGCCCTTTGCCGCCGCGATGGACGCCGAGGTCATCATCGTGATCGGCGCCAATCCGACGGTGAACCATCCCGTCGCGGCCAGTTTCATCAAGAATGCCGTGCGGCAGAATGGCGCGAAGCTGGTGGTGATCGATCCACGCGGCCAGGCGCTGTCGCGCCATGCCGTCTATAACCTGAAATTCAAGCCCGGCTCGGATGTGGCCTTGCTCAACGCGATGCTCAACGTGATCATCGCCGAGGGCCTGACCAACCCGGCCTATATCCAGCGTTTCGTCGACGGTTTCCCCGATCTGGAACAGGCCGTGAAAGATGCCACGCCCGAGGCGATGACGCCGCTTTGCGGCATCGCGCCGGACATCATCCGTGCGGTCGCGCGGCTCTATGCCACCTCAAAAGCCTCGCTGATTTTCTGGGGCATGGGGATCTCGCAGCATGTGCACGGCACGGATAACGCGCGCTGCCTGATCGCGCTCAGCCTCATCACCGGCCAGGTCGGTCGGCCCGGCACCGGGCTGCATCCCCTGCGTGGGCAGAATAATGTTCAGGGGGCTTCTGATGCCGGCCTGATCCCCATGGTGCTGCCCGATTACCAGTCGGTGGAGGATGCTACCCGCCGCCAAGCCTTCGAAGCCATGTGGGGCACTACCATTGATCCCAAACGTGGCCTCACCGTAGTCGAGATCATGAATGCGGTGCTGAAAGGCGAAATCCGCGGGATGTATATCATGGGCGAGAATCCGGCCATGTCGGATCCCGATGTCGCCCATGCGCGCGAAGCGCTGGCCAGGCTCGATCACCTGGTGGTGCAGGACATCTTCCTCACCGAGACCGCTTTCCATGCCGATGTGGTGCTGCCGGCCTCGGCCTTCGCGGAAAAGACCGGCAGCTTCACCAACACCGACCGCCGTGTGCAGCTCGGCCGTGCTGCCCTGGCGCTGCCCGGCGAAGCCCGGCAGGATTGGCAGCTTGTGCAGGCCATCGCCCAACGCATGGGGCTGGACTGGCAGTACGTGCATCCGAAAGAGGTTTATGCCGAGATGGCCTCCCTGATGCCCTCATTGGCGGGCATCACCTGGGAGAGGCTGGAGGCTGAAGGGGCCGTCACCTATCCCCACGGGCAGGAGATCATTTTCGGCGACGGCTTCCCCACCGGCTCCGGCCGTGCCCGCATCGTGCCGACCAAAGTTTCGCCGCCGGCCGAACTGCCCGATGCCGAATATCCCATGGTACTCACCACCGGTCGCCTGCTGGAGCATTGGCATACCGGCGCGATGACGCGCCGCGCAGCCCAGCTCGATGCGCTGGAGCCCGAAGCCACGGCGTCGCTGCATCCGCGTGATCTGGCAAAACTGGGCGTGCCGCCGGGTGGTCGCATCCGTGTGTCGACCCGGCGCGGCGCGATCACGTTGAAGGCACGGGCCGACCGCGACGTGGCCGAGGGCCTGGTCTTCATTCCCTTTGCCTTCGCCGAGGCCGCGGCCAACCTGCTGACCAACCCGCAGCTTGATCCGTTTGGCAAGATTCCCGAATTCAAATTCTGCGCGGCCAGAGTCGAGCCGGCAGTGGAAAACGTCAGCGCGCCGGCTTGAGGATCAGGCCCAAAGCCGTCGCCACCAGCGCCAGGGCTGCAAATTCCGGCCATTGCGGTTGCTCGCCCAGCATCCACATGGAGGAAAACACGCCAACCACCGGGATCATCAGCGTGGAAAGTCCGCTGATGCCGGCGGGCAGGATGCGCACCAGCGTGTTCCAGGCCCAGTAGCAGAACACAAAGCAGATCGTGGCGTTGTAGATCACCGCGCCCCAGGCAATGGCGGAATAGGACGCCCAGCGATCCGCTTCCAGCACCGGCGCCAACAGGAAGATCGGCAGACCACCCAGCACCATCTGCCAGCCCACAAAGGGCACGGCCGCCATCGGCACCAGCCACAGCTTGGTCAGCAGCGTACCAATCGCCCAGCACACCGCCGCCGCCAGCACCAGGGCCACGCCCAGCGGCGCCGCCGCCATGGCCTGCCACTCGCCGCCCACCAGCACGATCAGACCGGTCAGGCCGATGACGAGGCCGGCGAGTTTCCAGCCGGTCAGGCGCTCATGCAGCCACACCACGCTCATCGGCACCAGCCAGAGCGGCATGGTGAAAGCTAGGATGGTGGTGCGTCCGGCCGGCAGCATGGAGAGGCCGTAAAGCACAAAGACATTCCAGCCCGCGATGTTGAACAGGCTGATGGTGGTGAGCTTCCACAGATAGCCGCGCGGGATGCCGAGTGGCATGCGCTTGGCGATGGCGATGGCAAACAGGCCCAGCGCACCGCCCCCTAAGCAGAAGGCGCGGAAAGTGAAAACCGGGATCTCGTTCAGCGCCAGCTTCATGATCGGCCAGTTGACGCCCCAGAACAGCGTCAGCAGCGCGAGCAGGATCAGCGCATAGGCGGAAATGCCGTGATGCGGCGGGGCGGTCGCCGCCGGGGCCGCCATGGATGAGTCTGTCATTCGGGAGGGCGCTTCCGTTCGTGTGCTGACAATTTAGCGCAGCCACAGGGATAGGCAATCCGTTGCCTGGATGCCGCCTATATGGGTAACAATAAACGGATAATAAACCTATGGGGGTAGGCATGCGCGGTCTGGCTGTCTGGATGCTTGTTCTGGTTATCGGCTGTTGGGTGAATGGGGTCTTTGCCCAGCCGAAATGGGCTGTGAATCAGGTTTACGAAGGCAACATCGATATCGGCGGGGTGCAGGTGCCGTTGCCACCGGGACCATGGACCGTCACGGGCTTCCAGTCTTCGGTCAACCAATCGCGATCCGACGGCAGCATTCCGGGCAGTTCCACCAATGTCGCTTTGGCGCAATTCGCCGGTGACATGGTTCGCGCCTATATCGCGTTTTCCTATAACGATCGGTCGATGAGCTCGGGCTGGACCGTTCCCGATGCGAAGAATTGCAGCCGTCAGGAGATTCATCACGCCAAGATCGTGCGCGACATGCAACTGGATCGTCGCTGCCAGTATGTGAATCACATCGTCTACAGCGTCGGCGCCAACTCGGCGCAATGGTGGAAAGATAGTATCGAGTTTGCGCGCAAGCGCGGGATAGTCATGCCAATGGTGGCGATTGCGGGTGGTATTGTCGTTTCCGATCGCGCCAACTATGTGTCGGCAACGTATTTCTTTAATCCCGCTATTGCCGGATTTCCTGCGCCGCAGAACACGGCCTGGTCGACCAGCGACTGGAATGTGCTGAATGTCGCGGGCGATGAAAAGAAAAAGGCATTCGTCCAGTCGGTCATCGACTGGGCCGAAAAAAACCGCCAGCTGGTGGAAACCGGATTGGCCGGCAAGCTGAAAAAAGGCGAGGGGCTCGGCTGGCCGGCGGCGATGCAATGATCGCGGGCTAGAGGATATCCAGTACCTTTTCCGGCGGCCGGCCCAGCACGGCGCGGCCCTTATGGACGAAGATCGGCCGTTCCAGCGCTTCCGGATGCGCAGCGATGCCCTTGATCAGCGTTGTTTCGTCGGCAGCCGGGTCGATACCGGCCTCGGCGGTTTCCTTTTTGCGCAGCACGGCGTTGGCCGGCAGGCCGAGCTGTCCGAGCAGGGTTTTTAGGGTCGCGGCGTCCGGTGGCGTCTTCAGGTATTCCACGATCCGCGGTTCGATGCCGCTGGCCTGCAGGATGGCCAGCGCCTGGCGCGACTTGGAACAGCGCGGGTTATGATACAGCGTGGGTTCGGTCATGGCGGGCTCCGTCATTCAGGTCAGGCAGGGCGTGTTGCTGCCAATAAGTTCCATGAAGATGGATACTTAGTCGCATCCGAGAAGAGTTGCAATTTGATGACCGGGGTATAAATAGGAAGCCATGGCCGCCCATTGGACCCTGAACGACCTGCCCTGGGACCGGTTCGACCCCACCAGGGTCGATCCGGAACTGCTGCGCGCCGTGAAGGCGGCGGCCCTGGTCGAGCATAACGCCGACGATTACGTCACCTATCTGTGCAACGTCTTCGCCGACGATGCCGCATTCTGCGCCGTGGTGCGGCAATGGGGCGTCGAGGAGGTGCAGCATGGTCAGGCGCTGGCCCGCTGGGCCCAGATCGCCGATCCGGATTTCGACCCGGCGCTGGCGCTGAGGCGGTTCACCGAGAATTACCGCCTGCCGCTGGAGGCCACCGCATCCGTGCGCGGCAGCCGCAACGGCGAGCTGGTGGCGCGCTGCGTGGTGGAATGCGGCACCTCCAGCTTCTACAGCGCGATCCGCGACGTCACCGAGGAGCCGTTGCTGAAAATCATCGCGGCCAAGATCGCCGCCGACGAATTCCGGCATTTCAAGCTGTTCTACGATCATCTGCAGCGGTATCAGCGCAACCAGCCGCTTGGTAAACTCAGCCGCTTGCGCGTCGCTTTGGGCCGCATGCAGGAAGCCAGCGACGACGAACTGGCCATGGCCTACTGGTGCGGCAATGGCTGCCAGGGTGACTACGACCGCGAGAAGCAGAGCGCGGCCTACGAGCTGCGCGCCAGTCAGGTCTATCGCTTCGGCCATATCCAGCGCGGCCTCGCCATGGCGTTCAAGGCCTGCGACCTGAATCCCCAGGGCTGGTTCAGCCGCGGGTTCGGCGCCCTGGTCTGGCGCCTGCTGCAATGGCGCCAGCGCCGCCTGGCGGCAATCGCCGCGGCATAATCCCAGCAGACCACGACCACTGACTATTTGCCGCGCGTGCCGCTTCCGGTCTTGCGCATTCCACCGGGCAGACTACCGTTGCTTGCATGGGGCAGGAGACACCGGGGGCACCTCGTCATATCACGCCGGTTGCCGAGGCGGATCTTGATCCGCAGCTGCAATGGCTGCTGGGCTACTGGGCGGAAAAGCGCGGCGGTCGGCGCTTTCCCGCGCGATCTGATATCGACCCGCTGGAACTTAAATCCCTGCTCGGCCATATCCTGATGGTGGATGTGGTGCGGCAGGGCGATGATGCGCCGCCGCGCTTCCGCTATCGGCTGTTCGGGACGGAATTCGTCTTCTATCACGGCGCTGACCTGACCGGGCACTGGCTGGACGAGATCGCCAATCGCGAATTCCGCGACGAGCTGCTGGCGCTCTATCGCGCCGTCGCCGTCGCGGGCGTGATGCGCACCCTGTCTTACGACTACCTGGTCGACCGGCAGCGGCACCGCTTCCAGGCCGTGCTGCTGCCGCTGTCGAGCGATGGCGGGCAGGTCGATATCGTACTGGGCTGCGGCGTGCGCGTTGGCGTGATCTGACCCTGTCTCACGCCGCGCCGGTTAAGCCGATGCGGCGTGCCCGTCGATCCAGTCGGCGATCATGGCATTGACCTCGTCTTCCTTCGGCTCGCCGAAGATGAAGTGACTGAGATCTGGCACCTCACGAAACACGGCGCGACCAGGGTATTGCCCTGCGACCGCGCGGCAGGTCGGCGCCGGCGTCACCTTGTCGTCGCTGCCCGCAATCACCAGCAGCGGAATCTGCACGCGATGCGCGCTGACCTGGGTGGCAGCATGCCAGTCCAGCCACCAGGTCAGCGTCTCAAACAGCACGCGGCCTGATTCCGGCACCAGGCGGGTGAAGATATCGCGCCGCAGCGCCGGCGGAATGCGGTCCATCGAATATTGCGCGGCCAGTTCAAAATCCGGCGGCAGGGCCTTGCCGCGCAGGTTGCCGGTTTTCCACAGCAGGCCAAGCGCGCCTTCAACCTCGGCCATGGTATGCGGCAGCGTACCCCAGGGCGCCACCGGGGCCAGCAGCACGGCGGCGCGGGCCAGGTTGCGGGCGGCGAGCTGCTGCGCCAGCAGGCCGCCCAGCGAATGGCCGAGCAGGACCGGCGGCTGGCTGCCGCCCTGCATGAGGCGTGCGATCTCGCTTTCCAGGAAGCGCCGGTAATCCTCCACGCCCTGGCGATGCAGGTCGGGATGCGGCAGCTGGCCGGCGAAGTCGGCGCCGTGAAAGGGCAGGTCGGGGGCGTGGGTCTTCCAGCCGCGACGGTTCAGCTCGCCGCGCAGTTTCTCGAACACCCAGCCGCCGACGAAAGCGCCATGCAGCAGCAGGATGTCGCCCTTGCTCATTGCCGGGTCTCTTCCTGGCTCAGCTGCGGACGCGGTCGGCGAATTCGGCGACGATCAGCTCGTAGATCGGCCGCTTGAACGGCACGATCATATCCGGCAGCTGCCGGAACGGCAGCCAGCGCCATTCCTTGAATTCGGGATGCGGGGTTTCGATGTTGATATCGGAATCACGGCCCTTGAACCGGGCGAGATACCATTTCTGGCGCTGGCCGCGATATTTGCCCTTCCAGACCTTGTCGGCCAGATCGGCCGGCAGATCGTAGGACAGCCAGCTGCGACTTTCGGCGATCACCTCGGCCAGCTTCCGCGGCACGCCGATCTCCTCTTCCATCTCGCGCAGCGCCGCCTGCAGCGGATCTTCGCCTGGATCGATCCCGCCCTGCGGCATCTGCCACGCTTCCGCCGTCTGGTCGATGCGCTGGCCGACGAACACCAGGTCGTCGCGATTGAGCAGGGCGATCCCGACGCCTTCGCGATAGGGGCGCGCATCGGCTGCAGCACTCATGGCAGAAGTCACTCCGGGGTTTGGCGGTTGGCGATAGCCGAGACCGGTGCCAGGGCGATGCCCTTGGCTTCCAGCCTGTCGGCCCAGGCCAGCAGGCGGTCGAGCGTGACCGGATAGGGCATGGCGCTGCCGATGGCGATGCCGCCGGCACGCGCGGTGCGCTCCAGCTCGTCCAGCCGCGCATCGATGGTCTGCGCGCCGGGCTGCGCGTCGATCTGCCGGTTGACGAAGGCATAGACGCCCCCGGCATCGCGCATGATCTTCGCCGCCACGCTGCGCGGCGCCACGCGGGTATCGACGAACATCAGGCCGCGCTCCTTCAGCTTCAGCGCGATGCCGCGCATATGTTCGGGCGAGGAGGTGTATTTGCCGCCCATCAGGTTGGTGAAGCCGATATAGCCGCTGGCGCGCGCCAGCAGCCAGTCAAGCCGGCGCACATTCTCCTGGTCGCTCAAAGAGGTGAGCAGCGTATAGGGGCCGGGATCGCTGGTCGGGTAATCGAACGGCTCCATCGGCATGCCGAGCAGCACTTCGTGGCCGGCGCTGCGCGCGCGCTCGATCTGCACCGCCAGGTCGGGGGCATAGGGATTGAAGGCGAAGGTGATCGCCGGCGGCAGCCGTTCGGCGGCCAGCGCGGTCAGCTGCGCGTTCAGCCCCATATCCTGCAGCACGATGGCGAGCCGCGGTCGCGTCGGCGGCTCGTCGAAGGGGCGGGCATAGGCATTCCAGGGCTGCCGGCCATCGGCGCCGATCTTGGGCACCAGGCCGCGCGGCGTCGCTTCGCTTAACGTCGGATCGGGCGCGACCAGCAGGCCACTCGGCAGCCGGCCGACCACGGGCGGCGGCGCGGCCTTGTCGAGTTTCTGGTCGGTTGCCAGTTTTGCTTCCGGCGGCAGGGCCAGGCGCGCGACGCCGATCACCACTTCCGAGCCGGGCAAAGATGTCAGGTTCTCGCCGGTGGTGACCAGCCAGCCGCCGACGCTGGCGAGGATCAGCAATACAGCCGTCCAGGCAGCCAGCAGCAGGCGACGGTTGACGGTGCTGAAATCGCCGCGCAGGAAAGGCGGCCACAGGATCAACCCGATGATGCGGAACAGCCCGGCGATCTTGTGTTTGAAACCCTTGCGGCGCGGCGGTGTCGGCGCGTCGTCATCCATGCCCGTGATGGTCTGGATCAGGTCGGCATCCGGCTCGGCCGAATCCTGCATCGCCTCATACATCTCGCCGGGCATCTCGCCGGGACCATCCATCCCGACGGCGGCCGGCTTCTTCCTGCGGCCGAAGCGGCCGAGCAGACGCTTCAGCAGGCCCTGCTTCGGCGCACGGCCTGGCACGGCGCGATCATCGGGATCGACATGCAGGTCGGATTGCTCAGCCATCGGGTCAGCCTTCTGCTGATCTGTGGCGCCCGCCGGTCACTTGCGGGCAGACGGCTTGGGCGGCGCGCGCAGCACATCCATGGCGGCCTGCAGCACATGGTCCGGACCATCCTGGCCAGGCGTCTGCACCTGGGCCGGCGGCGTCACCTTGGTATCGGGCTGCTGCTGCTTGGCTTCTTCCTCGGTATGCCGGGTATCGGTGATTTCGCGGCGCGCTTTCAGGGCGGCGGCGATCTGGCGGTCACGTTCGTTCCAGGCCTCGACATCCGGCGTGATGCCGACCTTGTCGATCGAGCGGCCCGATGGCGTGAAATAGCCCGCCGTGGTCAGCTTCATGCCGCCGAACTCGCCGAGCGGGATCATGGTCTGCACCAGGCCCTTGCCGAAGGTGGTGTTGCCGACCAGCACGGCGCGGTGATGGTCCTGCAGCGCGCCGGCGACGATCTCGGAGGCGGAAGCCGAGCCGCCGTTGATCAGCACCGCCATCGGCTTGCTGTCGGCCGCATCGCCGCGCTTGGCGTTATAGCGCTGGCCTTCGTCGGCGCTGGCGCGCAGCGCGCGGGTCGAGACGATCTCACCCTGGTTCAGGAAGGCATCCGACACCGCGATGGCCTGATCCAGCAGGCCGCCGGGATTGTCGCGCAGGTCGATGATATAGCCCTTCAGCTCCGGCCCCATCTCGGCCTTCAGCTTGTCGATGGCGGCCACCAGATCCTGCGTGGTGTGTTCGTTGAAGGACGAGATGCGCAGGTAAGCGAACTCGCCTTCGCGGCGCGACCGCACCACGCGGGTCTTGATCACCGCGCGGGTGATCTTGAGGTCGAAGGTCTTGGCGGCATTGTCGGCGCCGCGGCGGATGGTCAGCACGATATTGGTGTTTGGCGCGCCGCGCATCTTCTCGATCGATTCCTGCAGCGACTTGCCCATCACCGGATCGCCGTCCAGATGGGTGATCATGTCGCCGGGCAGCACGCCGGCCTTTTGCGCCGGCGTGTCGTCGATTGGCGACACAACCTTGATCAGGCCGTTCTCCTGGGTCACCTCGATGCCCAGTCCGCCGAATTCGCCGCGCGTCTGCACGCGGGCTTCCTGGAAATTGCGCGGCGGCAGATAGACCGAATAGGGATCGAGCGAGGCGAGCATGCCGTTGATGGCAGCCTCCATCAGCTCGTCATCCTTGGTCTCCTTGTAATAGTCGTTGCGCACCCGCTCGAAGATTTCTCCGAACAGGTTGAGCTGGCGATAGGTTTCATTGGCCTGCAGGTTGCCGACCTTGCTGGGGGCGGCAAACAGCGCGACCGACCCCATCAATGCGAAGGCACAGACACCGCCGAGGAGAAAATTGCGCATCAGCCGCTTACCTTTCTGTCGCCCGAGGCCAGCCAGGGCAATGGATTGACCGTTTCGCCCTTGCGCCTCAGTTCGAGATATAGGACGGGTTTTTCGCCCGGGGAATTGCCCATCAGGCCAACCGGCTCGCCGGCGAGAACCCATTGACCGACACTGCGGTCGATCCGTCCAAATCCCGCCAATAGGCTATGGTATCCACCGCCATGGGCGATAATCAAGAGTTGCCCGTAGCCGCGGAAAGGTCCGGCGAACATCACTTTGCCGTCAGCGGGCGCGATCACCTGGCCACCGGCCCGTGCCTCGATGCGAATTCCGCGCAGTGGCACACCGTTTTCATCCGACTGGCCGAACCGGCCCACCACCCGGCCGCGGGCGGGCAGGGCCGCAGAGCCTTCCAGGGCGGCATAGGCCTCCGGCGGTTCCCGATCGCCGCCCTTTTTGGGGGTGCCGCGGCTGCGCGCCTCGGCGGCGCGGCGTTCGGCCTCACGCCGCTCCTGCTCCAGCAGGCGGTCGACCAGGGCACGCAGGTCTTTGGCCTGGGCGGCCAGCTGGGTTGATTTCTCACGTTCGGAATCGCGCTGTTCCGCGGTTTCCTGGGCCGCTGCCGCAGTTTCCGCCTGCAGGAATTCCAGGTCGCGCCGCTCACGGTCGAGCTGATCGATGGCCTTGCCCAGCCGCTCCTGTTCAGCCGCCACACCCTGGCGCAGCCGGCCCAGCCGGGTCAGCTCGTCTTTCAGCCGCGCGGCCCGCTGCTCGATTTCCGGCACCAGGGCGGCCATCAGCTGGCTGGCCCGCACCATGTCCAGCGCCGAGCCGGGCGCCAGCACCATGGCCTCCGGCGGCTGGCGGCTCAGATGCGCCAGGCTGGCCAGCGTCTCGGCCAGTTCGCCGCGGCGGGCCTCCAGGGCCTTGCCGGCGGCCTGCTCGTCGGTGATCAGGCGGGCCAGTTTCTCCTCGCTCTGCGACACCAGGTCTTCCTGGGTCTGCAGCTTGCGGGCAGCCGTCACCAGTTTTTTCTGCAGATCGCGCTGCTTCTGCGCCAGCTTGGCGGCTTCCTGGCCCAGTTCGCGCTCGCGCTGGCGGCTCTCCTGCAGGCGTTTCTGCACGTCCTGCAGCTGCTGCTGCGGTGCCTGGGGGTTTTGAGCAAGGCTGCTGCCCGCCGCCAGCAGCGTCAGCAGCGCCAGCGACGGAATGAATTTACGCAAGGCGGCGGGCGGTATTCTGGTTGGCGGCCGCACCCGGCCTGGCCAGGCAATGCCCGGTCATCTCGGCCGGCTGCGCCAGGCCAAGGAAATGCAGCAGCGTCGGCGCGATGTCGCAGAGCCGGCCGTCGCTCAGGGCATAGGCATCCGTGCGCGCGCCGCCGGTCAGCAGCAGCGGCACCGGATTGGTGGTATGCTGGGTATGCGCCTGGCCGCTGCTGCGATCCAGCATCTCTTCCAGGTTGCCGTGATCGGCCGTGATCAGCAGCACGCCGTCCGCCTGTTTGACGGCGGCTTCGACGCGGCCGACGCAGGCATCGACCGTTTCAGCCGCCCTGATCGCCGCGGGCATGGAACCGGTATGGCCCACCATGTCGGGATTGGCGTAGTTCACGATGATCAGGTCGTATTGTCCCGCCGTGATCGCCGCCACCAGTTTGTCGGTCATTTCCGGCGCCGACATTTCCGGCTGCAGGTCGTAGGTCTTCACCTTCGGCGACGGCACCAGGATGCGGTCCTCGCCGGCGAAAGGCTGCTCCTCGCCGCCATTCATGAAGAAGGTGACATGGGCGTATTTCTCGGTCTCGGCGATGCGCAGCTGCGTCTTGCCGGCATTCGCCAGGACTTGCCCCAGGACATTGGGATAGCGCACCGGCGGATAGGCAGTGGCCAGGAACGCGTTCAGCGCGGCGGAATATTCGGTCAGGCCAACGGCGCCGGCGAATTTGACCATGCGACCGCGGCTGAAGCCGTCGAAATGCGGATCGAGCAGGGTGGTCAGGATTTCGCGTGCGCGGTCGGCGCGGAAATTCGCCATCAGCAGGCCGTCGCCATCCTGCATGCCGGCAAAGCCGGTGACGGCGGTCGGGCTGATGAATTCGTCGGTCTCGGCGGCAGCATAAGCCTGTTCGATCGCCGCTTCGGCGCTGGCGGCCGTCCTGCCCCTGGCGTCCACCAGCGCGGCATGGGCCTGGGCGACGCGCTCCCAGCGCTTGTCGCGATCCATGGCGAAGAAACGTCCCGACACGGTGGCGAAGGCGACACCATCCACGCCGGCAATCTGCTTGCGGAACTGGGCCAGGAAACCCAACGCGCTTTTCGGCGCGGTATCGCGGCCGTCGGCGAACATGTGGATCCACACCTTCACGCCGGCCTGG
>NZ_JANLJJ010000076.1 GCF_029255545.1 Ferrovibrio sp.
AGCCGCAGGCCGGCCAGGCCAAAGAACTTGCCGAAGGAGCGCAGGATGATCAGGCCGGCCGCGCCGGCATCGCCGGCCAGGCTGGCCTCCGGCACCATATCGGCAAAGGCCTCGTCGACAACCAGCCAGCCCCCCCCCGCCGTCAGCTCCTGCCGCCAACGCCGTAGCAGATCTGGCCCCAGCGTGCGGCCATCTGGGTTGTTGGGATTCACCGTGACCAGGATATCGGTGTCGGCCAGCGTGCCGGGCAATCCATCCAGTTCGGTGACGCGATGGCCCAGCAGTTTCCAGGCATAGGCATGCTCGGCATAGGTTGGCCCCAGCACCGTCACCCGTGCCGGCGCAAACAGGCGCGGCAATAACTGGATCGCCGCCTGCGTGCCGGGCAGCGCGACGATGCCGGCCCCGGCCGGGCAGCCATAGGCGTTGCGCGCCGCCGCCAGCAGATCGTCCAGCGCAGAAGCGGCCGGCAACCGCGTCCAGTCGTCGGGCGGCAGCGGCGGCAGCGGATAGGCAAACGGGTTGATGCCGGTGCTGAGGTCCAGCCAATCGCCGGCAAAGGCACCCGGCGCGGCTTTCAGCGCACCCAAATCGCCGCCATGGACCGGCGGCATATCCCCGGGGGCAGGTTGACGGGATGGCGAAGCCTCGCCCATGGTGGTGTCGTCTTTCATCGGCGGCGATCTTACGGTGTACCCGGCTGCGATCAACCTCTGGCTTCTTATCATCGCGCTTGGGCTCGATGCCGCTTTCGGCTGGCCGGACGCGCTCTATCGCGTCATCCGGCATCCGGTGGTGTGGATCGGCGCGCTGATCGGCCAACTGGATCGTAGCCTCAACCGCCCGGCCTGGCGCAACTGGCAGCGGCAGATGGCCGGCATCCTTACATTGCTGATCCTGCTCATCGTCTGCGTCGGCGCGGCGGCGATTATCAGTTCCTTCCTGCGCAGCCTGCCCTGGGGCTGGCTGCTCGAGGGCCTGCTGGCCGCCAGCCTGATCGCCCAGCGCAGCCTGTATGATCACGTTGCCGCCGTGGCGCGTGGACTGGAGCAGGATGGCCTGGCCGGCGGCCGCAGGGCCGTGGCCATGATCGTCGGCCGCGATCCCGAAAGCCTGGATGAAGCCGGCGTCAGCCGCGCCGCCATCGAAAGCCTGGCCGAGAATTTCTCCGACGGCGTGGTGGCGCCGGCCGTCTGGCTCGCCCTGCTCGGCCTGCCCGGCATCGTGCTCTACAAGGCGGCCAACACCGCCGACAGCATGATCGGCCACAAGTCGGACAAGTATCGCGCCTTCGGCTGGGCCGCGGCACGTTTCGACGACCTGCTGAACCTGCCCGCCTCGCGGCTTTCGGCCCTGCTGCTGGTCCTTGCCGCGCTGCTGACGCCCAAGGCTTCGCCCGCCGACGCCTTCGCCGCCGTTGAGCGCGATGCCGGGCAACATAAATCGCCCAATGCCGGCTGGCCGGAAGCGGCCATGGCCGGCGCGCTGGGCCTGAAGCTGGCCGGGCCGCGCCGTTACGGCGACCGCTGGGTCGAGGATCACTGGATGGGGCATGGCAGCGAAAATGCCACGGCGGCCGATATCCGCCGCGCCCTGCGGCTGTTTGTCGTCGCCTGCCTGCTGCTGTTCGCTGCGGCCGTGCTGGCGGCTATCGCGCTGCGCTGATCAGCGCATCGACATCCAGATGCCGCTCGATGGCGGCGGCCAGGGCATCCAGCGCACTTTCCACCCCAGCCTCGTAATTGCCCTGCGCCACGTCGCGCCCCCCCAGCAGCGTCAGCCAGGCGGCACGGAAGGCATCGGAGGCAAACAGGCCATGCAGGTAACAGCCAGCAATATTGCCATCGGCCGAGACGGCGCCATCATGCCGATCACCCAGCCGCAGCAGGGGCCGTTCCACATCGGGGCCGGTGGTGCGGCCCACATGCATTTCGTAGCCGCGCACGGCTTCCCCGGTGAAACGCTCGAAGCCCTGCGCCTCGTGCAGGGCCTTGTCGCCGGTCAGTTCGGTTTCGACATCGAGCAGGCCGAGCCCTTCCACGGTTTCCGGCAAGCCTTCGATGCCCTGCGGATCGCTGATACTGCGCCCCAGCATCTGGTAACCGCCGCAGATACCCAGCACGCGACCGCCGCGCCGCAGATGGCCAGCCATATCCACATCCCAGCCCTGTTCGCGCAGGAATTTCAGGTCGGCGATCGTGGCCTTTGATCCGGGCAGGATCACCAGCGCTGCGTCCGCTGGCAGCGGCTGGCCGGCAGGGACAAAAACCAGCGCCACGCCCGCCTGCTGCCGCAGCGGATCAAAGTCGTCGAAATTGGCGATATGGGCCAGGCGCGGCACGGCGATGACGATGCCGCCATCGCTGGCAGCCACATTATCCAGCGCCATGCTGTCCTCGGCCGGCAGGCGCGCCACCTCGGGCA
>NZ_JANLJJ010000077.1 GCF_029255545.1 Ferrovibrio sp.
CGGCCGTGGTTGCACTGGCCGGAATGGGGCGTGGCTTCCATCTGGCGCAGCAGCGCGTTCATCTCGTCCAGCGTCAGGCGGCGGCCGGCGCGCACGCTGCCATGGCAGGCCATGGTGCCGCAGACCTCTTCCAGCTTTTCCTTCAGCGGCAGCACGGAATCATATTCGGCGATGGCATCGGCCAGATCGCGCACCAAAGCCTGCACCGCCACGTCGCCCAGCAACGCCGGCACCTCGCGCACCACCACGGCGCCATTGCCAAAGCCTTCCAGCACCAGGCCAAGCTCGGCCAGCTCGTCGGCGCGCGCGCTGAGCCGCGTGGCTTCGGCCTCGCTGAGCTCGACCACTTCGGGCAGCAGCAGCACCTGGCGCGGCACCTTGCCGGCATCCAGGTTGACCTTCATGCGCTCGTAGACCAGCCGCTCATGGGCGGCATGCTGGTCGACGATCACGATGCCGTCGGCCGTCTGGGCCACGATATAGGTTTCATGCAGCTGGCCACGCGCGGCGCCGAGCGGATAGTTCTGCAGCGGGATTGGCGCGGCCCCTGCATCCTCGTTGCGTGCCGCGGGCGCAAGGCCTTCTCCCGCCGGAACCTCACCCGTGGCATCGCCGAAGGCATCGCGCGAGAAATCACCCTGCGGCGCATTGTACAAAGACGCCGCCTCGGCCAGGCCGGGCAGCGAACTGGGCCGCAGGTTGTCGTAACCACGCCAGCGCGACTGTCCGCCAAAGGTGGACTGGAAGGGCAAGGGCATGGTGGGCGCGCTCTGTGGCTTCAGGGCGCCGAGCGCCGATTGCGCCACGGTGGTGGAGGCGCGATGGCCGGCCTCGGCCAGCGCATGGCGCAAAGCGCCGACGATCAGGCCGCGCACCAGCCCGGGATCGCGGAAGCGCACCTCGGCCTTGGCCGGATGCACGTTGACGTCGACCTGCTCGGCCGGCAGGTCGAGGAACAAAGCCACCACCGGATGGCGGTCGTGGCCGAGGAAATCGGCATAGGCGCCGCGCAGCGCGCCGACAAACAGCTTGTCGCGCACCGGGCGGCCATTGACGAACAGATACTGGTGCTGGGCATTGCCGCGATTGTAGGTCGGCAGGCCGGCATGGCCGGCGAGTTTGATGCCCTCGCGTTCGGCCCGGATCGGCACGGCATTGTCGGCGAAGTCGCGTCCCAGTATCTGCTCCAGCCGGCCAAGCTGCTGCAGGTCGTGGCCATCCTCCATCAGGCTGGCCGGCACGGCATCGGCGCGGAAACTGACGCGGCCATCCTGCTGCAAAGTGAAGGCGATGCCGGGATGCGCCATGGCCAGCCGGCGCATGATTTCCTGCACCGCCAGATCCTCGGCGCGGTCGGATTTGAGGAATTTCAGCCGCGCCGGCACGGCGTAGAACAGGTCGCGCACTTCAATGCGCGTGCCCTTGCCGGCGGCGGCCGGCTTCACGCCGCCGACGCGGCCGCCCTCGACCTCGATGGCCCAGGCGGAGCCGTCATTCTCCTGCCGGCTGACAATGCTCATGCGGCTGACCGCGCCGATGGAGGGCAGCGCCTCGCCGCGAAAGCCGAGCCAGCGGATATCGAGCAGGTCGTCGGAAGGCAGCTTGGACGTGGCGTGGCGTTCCACGGCAACTGGCAGCTCGTCGCGCGCCATGCCCTTGCCGTCGTCGCTGACGCTGATCAGGCTGCGGCCGCCATTGGCAATCGCCACGTCGATGCGGCGCGCGCCGGCATCGATGGCATTCTCGACCAGCTCCTTCACGGCCGAAGCCGGGCGTTCCACCACCTCGCCAGCGGCGATGCGGTTGACCAGGGTTTCCGGCAGGCGGCGGATATTCGACATGGGGATGGTCATGCGGATATCAGCCGCCGAGGCCGGTCGGCTGGCCGACCACGATCACCAGATAATCATCGCCGGCGAACAGGCGCTGCGCCACGCGGCGGATCTCGGCCTGCCCCACGGCATTGATCAGGCCGGGATAGGCCTCGATGTAATCGGGGCTTAAGCCGGTATTGCGCATCGCCACCAGCATGCCGGCGATGGCCGCGTTGGACGTGAGCCGCAGCGGGAACGAGCCGGTCATGTAGGATTTCGCCGCCGCCAGCTCGTCGTCGTCGACGCCGTCGCGGGCGACGCGGGTGAGCTCGGCGCGCACCAGCCGCAGCGCCTCGACCACCTGGCTGTTCGAGGTGGCAAGCGAACCGGCAAACAGCGCGGAGGCCTTGTAGGGGGTGAGCTGGGTGCCGACCGAATAGACCAGGCCGCGCTTCTCGCGCACTTCCTCGAACAACCGCGACGACAGGCTGCCGCCGCCAATGATCTGGTTCAGCACGGTGGCGGCGTACCAGTCGGGGTCTTCGCGGGCGATGCCCGGCGCGCCGAGCAGCACGACGCTTTGCGGATTGGGAAACGGGATCACCACGGGCAGTTTCGCCGTCTGCACCTGCACCGGCGGCGGCAGGGCCACCTGCGGCTCGGCCGGCAGGGCGCCGAAACTGTCATCCACCAGGCGGGCCAGGTCCTCGGGCGCGATGTCGCCAACCACGCCGAGCGACAGGTTGCGGCGCGCCAGCACCGCGCGGGGGAATTCCGCCAGCGCGGCGCGGTCGATGCGCTCCAGGCTCGCGGCGCTGGGCGAGGACCGGCGGCCATAAGGGTGATCGCCATAGGCCAGTTCGGCGAAGCGCTCGCCGGCCAGCGCGCTGGGGCTGGCGCGGCTGCGCTCGTAAGCCACGCGGGCCTGCGCCTTGGTGCGCGCCACCGGCTCGTCGTCGAAGCGCGGCGCGGTCATCGCCAGCTTCAGCAGCTCAAACGCGCGGGCGCGGTGCTGGGTCAGCGTGCGCAGGCCGACCGAGCTGTAATCGCGGTCGGCCGAGAAATCGAGCGCGATGGCTTTTTCGCGCAGGGCATTCTGGAAGGCTTCGGCCTCCAGATCGCCGGCGCCCTCGGTCAGCAGGCCCATGGCGAGGCCAGCGCGGCCTTCCAGCCCGGCCGGATCGCTGGAGCTGCCGCCGCGCCAGGAGGCCTGCAACGCGAGCATGGGAATGGAGGGTTCGCGCACCAGCCAGACCTCGATGCCGAGCGGCGTGGTGATCCGCTCGATCTTCGGCCCGGCCTGGGCGGGAAGATGCAGCCCGATGCCGCACAGCAGCACCAAGATTCCCAGAAGAACGTCGCGGCGGCGCATCAACTCTGCTCCCCTCAGCTCTGTTCCTTGGGCAACAGATGGCCCGTGACCGAACGGCGCAGGTCGAAGACATATTGCGCCGCGGCTTTCACCTGCTCGGCCGTGACGGCATCGACCAGGCGCGGCCAGGCCTCGACATCCTCCACCGTCTGCCCGGTGGTGAGCGCCGAGCCGAAGATGCGGGCGGCATTCGACAGGCTGTCGCGGGCATAGATGGTTTCGGCCTGCATCACCGTCTTGGCCTGGCGCAGCTCGTCCGCCGTGACGCCATCGCTGAGAATGGCGGCGATCACGCGGTCGAGCCCGGCTTCCAGCTCGTCGAGCTTGCGGCCCTGCCTGGGCGCGAGGCCAAAGCCGAAGGTGGTGAGATCAAGCGAGGTGGAGGAATACCAGGCGCCGGCCGAGGCCGCCGGCCCGTCGCCGACCACCAGAGCGGCATAGAGCCGCCCGGTGGGCGCGTTGAGGATTTCGGCCAGCACCGACAGCGGCACGGCATGCTGCTTCTCGCCGGCCGAGCGGCTGGGGGCGAGATAGCTGCGGCGCAGGCTGGGCTGGGTGACGCGCGGATCGCTCATGGCAAGGCGGCGCGCGGCCAGTTGCGGCGGCTCCTGCGGCCGCACCCGCGGCGGCACCGGGCGCATCGGGATCATGCCGTAATGTTTTTCCGTCAGGCGCTTGAGCTCGGCGGGCGTCACGTCGCCGGCGACCACCAGGATGGCGTTGTTGGGCGCGTAGTGGCTGCGATAGAAGCTCATCGCATCGTCGAGGGTAAGTTTGGCGACTTCCTGCGGCCAGCCGATCACCGGCCGGCCATAGGGATGCGACAGATACTGCGCGGCATCGAACTGCTCGCCGAACAGGGCGGCGGGGCTGTTCTCCACGCGGCTGAGGCGTTCCTGCAGCACCACCTGCAATTCCGGCACGGCATCCTCGGGGCGCGGCTGCAGCTGGGTCATGCGCTCGGCTTCCAGGCGCATCACCAGCTCCAGACGGTCGCGCGCGATGGTCTGGAAATAGCCGGTATAGTCCGAGGAGGTGAAGGCATTGTCGCGGCCGCCCTCGCGCGCCACCAGGCGCGAGAATTCACCGGGCGGCACGCCGGGCGTGCCCTTGAACATCAGGTGCTCGAGGTAATGCGCAACCCCGGTGACGCCGGGCTGCTCGTCGGCGGCGCCGACCTTGTACCAGACCATGTGATGCACGGCCGGCGCGCGGTGATCCTCGATGAGCACCACCTGCATGCCGTTTTCCAGCATGAACTGGGTCGGGCGGAAAACCTGGGCGCGGCTGTCGCCGGCCGGTCCTGCCAGACATGCTGCGATGGCGAGCAGGACGGCGACGATCAGACGCTGCACGGCGTGGCCTCCGTCAGAACAGACCTGGTCAGAAAATACCTTCCAGCGGGCCGCGTTCGCGGCGCTTGATGGTCGGCACCTGGCCCGCCGTCGGCGCCTTGCCGGTGGCGGCATTCTCGCGCAGGCGCTGGGCTTCCTTGGCCGGATCGACGGCCAGGCCGGGTTCCTCGGCCTTCTGCCAGAAGATCAGGCGGTCGACCAGGCGGCGGTCGCGCTCGGCCAGCTGGGTGAATTCGTCATTCACCTTGCGGCGGATGTCCGGATCGGCATTGGTCGCCCTGGCCTGCTGCAGCAGGGCGCTTTCGCCGGCGGAGCGCTGCGCCGCGCTGGCATTGGGATCGCGGCTCAAGGGGGTGAGCTGGCCGGCGGCCGTATCGGTGCGGCCACCCAGCGCGGCGGCGGCACGGTCGCGCGCCGGCACTTCCTGCGGACGCGGCGCGCCCGGCTCGGGCGGACGCAGGCCGAATTCCGGCGGCAGCACCAGCGGCGCCTTGGTGACAACGGCGAATTCGTCGGGCGCCTTCTTGGTCAGCCCCAGCGCATCGCGGGTGGAATCACAGCCGGCGAGCATGACGGGCAGACTTAAGGTGGCGCAGGCCACCCACAGGCGTCGGCCGGCAATATTCGGTCGACTCATGGCGAGACTTTCCCCTGTTGCTAAAAGGCCCCTGTTGCCAAAGGCGGAGGATTTTAGCCCCGGGCGCCCCTCCGGCACAAGGGCGGCAGAAGACTGCATTCTGGCGGAGAACCGCGGATTCAGTTGGCGACGATCAACCGGGCCGGCAGGCGAATCGTGGCAACGGCGCCGCCATGCGCGCCATTGGCGATGCCCAGGCTGCCGCCATGCAGCTCAACGAACTTGCGGCTGATGGCCAACCCCAGGCCGGTGCCCTCGCTGCGGCGGCGGATATTGGGGTCGCCCTGCCAGAACGGCTCGAAAATGCGCTCCAGGTTCTCCGGCCGGATGCCGCTGCCGGTATCGCTCACCGTGATGACGATGTCGCCATTGGGCTCGCGGCCGCCGCCGATCTCCACGCTGCCGCCGGCCGGGGTGAACTTGATGGCATTGGACAGCAGGTTGAGCAGCACCTGCTTGATGGCGCGGGCATCGACGCGCATCGGCGGCAGCTGAGTCGGGAAGGCATCGACCAAGTCGATATCCGCCTCCTGGGCGCGGCCCCGCACGATGGTCAGGCAGTCGCCGATCACCATCGGCAGCGCCTCCTCCTCCAGGCTCAGCTCGTAGCGGCCGGCCTCGATCTTCGACATGTCGAGGATGTCGTTGATGACATGCAGCAGGTGCCGCGCGCTCATCACGATATCCTCGGCATAATCGAAATACCGCTCCGAGTTGGCGCCCCACATGCGCAGGGTGATCACCTCGGCGAAGCCGATGATGGCATTGAGCGGCGTGCGCAACTCGTGGCTCATATTGGCGAGGAATTCCGACTTGGCGCGGTTGGCGGCGATGGCATGCTCGCGTTCGCGGGCGTAGGAGGATGCCAGCCGCTCCAGGTCCTCGGCCTGGCCGCGCAGCCGGGCATTGGCCTCGTCCAGCGCGCGCTCGGCCAGCTTGCGTTCGCTGATGTCGAGCGCGATCGAGATGATGCCGTTGACGCGGCCGGCCGCGTCCAGCAGCGGCACCTTGTTCTCCAGCATGGTGAACTGCGGTGAATCGGCCAGGTAATAGGTGCGCTCCAGGTTCAGCACCGGCTGGCCGCGCGCCGTCATCGCCGCCTCGTTCTCCTCGTTGAAACGGATGAAATCCTCGCGATGCTCCGGCGCCAGGCCGGGCAGGGCCAGCTCGTCGAGGCGGCGGCCGACGATTTCGCCGGGCGGCTGGCCGAACACCTCGACCACCCGGCTGTTGACCAGCAGGTAACGGCCCGCGACATCCTTCAGGCTGATCAGGGCGGGGATCGCGTCCAGCACGTTGCGCAGCATCTCGCGGCTGCGCTCCACCTCGGCCAGATGCTCGCCGCTGGCGCCGAGGATGGCATTGACCCGCTCGGCCAGCAGGCCGAACTCGTCGGCGCGATGGCGGGCCGGCACGTTGATGCGGGAATCCTCGGGCCGGCGCGGATCGGCCTGCTCGATCTGCGTCACCAGGGCCAGCAGCGGCCGCGTGAGCGTGTAGTAGAACAGCACGGCGAGGATCAGCGCGAGCACGAAGTTGCGCACGAAGCCGGTGCCGATCACCACCCAGGTGCGATTGAGGATGCTTTGCGCCAGCAGCGTGCCATCGACCGCCACCCGCATCTCGCCGACCAGGTCGTGGTCGCGCGGGCCATAAAGCGGCCGGGTCAGCATCTCGTCGCCGGCCGGCAGCAGGCGCAGCAGGCCTTCGGGCTTGCTTTCCTCGCGCTCGCGGTCCTGCATGGCCATGCGGCGGCCGTAATTGTCGTAAATCTCGGCGCGCCAGATCGGCTGGTAGAGCAGCAGGCCGCTGACCACGCGGGCGGCAAGCTGCTCGTCCAGGGCATAGGCGGCCTGGGAAGCCGCGTCGTTGAGCATGTCCATGACCTGGACCACAGTGGTCTGGCGCTGGGCAAGTTCGTTGCGGATGTCGAAGGCGAGCTGGAACAGGCTGGAGATGAAACCGATGACGAGGGCAACGATCACCGTCACCTTGACCTGTCGGGCCGAAAGCTGGTGGCGGGAAAACCTGCGGCGGACGGGTGTCTGCATCATGACCGGGCCTGCAAAGCACCGCGGGCTTGCAAAGCATCGGCCGCGGCCTGACCGTTCCGCACCATTCCCGTTTGGTTGTCTCCCCGCCGGCCAAGCCGGCCAGGGCCCTTGCACGATCGAAGCATCCTGCCTCTCGCCCGCCCCGTTCCTGAAGGATGCTGCCATCATTCCCGCGGCAGCGCAACGAAAGAGCGAATTCCACTCGACTCTAGGTGGCGGTTTGCGCCACGCCGCAATCAGTCCGCAGCAGGACGCATGCGGATACTGTCGAGCAGCAGCAGGCCGACGCCGACCACAATGGCGCTGTCGGCCACGTTGAAGGCCGGCCAGTGCCAGCCGAAGGCATGGAAATCAAGAAAATCGAAGACGGCGCCAAAGCGGTAGCGGTCGATGATGTTGCCGATGGCGCCGCCGATGATCAGGCCAAGCGCCGCACCGATCAGCCAGCCCTGGGCCCGCCACAGCCAGACCAGCAGCCAGACCAGCACGGCGGCGGCGACGCCGATCAGCGTCCAACTGCGCAAAGGCGTGTCTTCCTGGAAGAGGCCGAAGCTGACTCCGGTATTCCAGACCAGCACTAGGTTGAAGAACGGCGTCAGCACGATGCCGTTCGGGTTCTGCTGCATCAGGTCGAGCAGAAGATACTTGCTGACCTGGTCGGCAACCAGGATCAGCGCCGCGACGATCAGTCCGAGACGAAAGGTCATGCTGCCGTACCAACGGCGGTGGCGCAGCGCTGGCACAGATCGTCATGGCCCGGCACATGGCCCACTTCCGGCAGCACCTGCCAGCAGCGTTCGCATTTCAGGCCCGAAGCCTGCTCGGATACCACGGCAACGCCCTTGGCATCGTCGCTGCGATAGGCATCCGCCGGCCCCTCGCCCTCGCGCAGCGTGATCCCGGAGGTGATGCAGATTTCGGCGAAATCGAGGTCGATCACCGCCTGCAGATCATCGCCATTCACATAGACCACCGGATGGGCCTGCAGGCTGGCGCCGATGCGCTTCTCGGCGCGTTCGATCTCCAGCGCGCCGGTGACGGCGCGGCGCACGCGACGCACGCGCTCCCACTTGGCGCCGAGCGTCGGATCGAGCCAGGCCTCGGGCAGGGCGTGCCAGACTTCGCGGTGCACGCTGCCATCCTCGGACGGATACCGCGTCAGCCAGGCTTCCTCCACCGTGTAGCAGATGATCGGCGCCAGCCATTTCACCAGGCAGTTGAACAGGTGATCCAGTACGGTGCGGGCGGCGCGGCGGCGGATGCTGTCGGGCGCGTCGCAATACAGCGCATCCTTGCGGATGTCGAAATAAAAGCCCGACAGGTCGACGGCGCAGAAATTATAGAGCGCCACATACATGCGATGGAAATCGTAGTCCTCGCAGCTTTCGCGCACCACCTGGCCCAGCTCGGCCAGGCGATGCAGCACCCAGCGCTCCAGCTCGGGCATCTCGGCATGCGGCAGACGCTCGGCTTCGGCGAAACCGGCCAGGTTACCCAGCAGGTAACGCAGGGTGTTGCGCAGGCGGCGATAGGCATCCACCTGGGCCTGGATGATCTTCGGCCCGACGCTGAGGTCGTCATTGTAATTGGCCGAGGCGACCCACAGGCGCAGGATATCGGCGCCCGATTGCTTGATCACGTCCTGCGGCTCGACCGAGTTGCCGAGCGACTTGGACATCTTCCGGCCCTTCTCGTCGAGCAGGAAGCCGTGGGTCAGCACGGCATCGTAGGGCGCGCGGCCGCGCGTGCCGCAGCTTTCCAGCAGCGAGGAATGGAACCAGCCGCGATGCTGGTCGGAGCCTTCCAGATACAGCGAGGCCGGCCATTTCAGATCGGGCCGCTGTTCCAGCACGAAGGCGTGCGTCGAGCCGGAATCGAACCAGACATCGAGGATGTCGGTCACCATCTTCCACTCATCGGCCTTGTACCTGCCGCCAAGGAAATCCTCGGGCCCGGCCGTGAACCAGGCATCGGCACCGGCTTTCAGGCAGGCCTGCACGACACGCTCGTTGACCTCCGGGTCGCGCAGCAGCTCGCCGGTTTCCCTGTTCTCGAACACGGCGATCGGCACGCCCCAGGCGCGCTGGCGACTGATCACCCAGTCGGGCCGCTGCTCGATCATGGCATACAGCCGGTTGCGGCCCTGCGGCGGATAGAAGGCGGTGGCGTCGATGGCCGCCAGCGCCTTGCTGCGCAGGTCGTTGGTGGTCATCGAGATGAACCATTGCGGCGTGTTGCGGAAAATCAGCGGCGCCTTCGAGCGCCAGGAATGCGGATACTGGTGGCGCAGGCGGCCACGGCCAAGCAGCGCGCCGGCCTCGGTCATCACCGCGATCACGCGGGCATTGGCATCGCCTTCCTTGCCGGCATCGTCCAGCACGCGGGCCGGGTTGTCGCCGCCGAAGACCGGCACATGGCGGAAATAGCGGCCATCGGCATCCACCGTATGCGGCACCTCAATGCCATTGGCCATGCCCAGATTGTAGTCGTCGGCGCCATGGCCCGGCGCGATATGCACAAAGCCGGTGCCGGCATCCATGGTGACGAAATCGCCATGCAGCACCGGCACGTCGAAGGCGAAACCCTGCGCGCGCAGCGGATGGGCGCAGATGGTGCCGACGATATCGGCGCCTTTCAACGTCGCCACGGTGGCAACCGCTTCAAGGGCGCAGGCCTTGGCCACCGTCTCGGCCAGTTCCTTCGCCACCACGATCTCGTCGCCGGCTTTCGCCAGCGATTTCTCGCCCACCGCCTCGATACGCAGCCGGACATACTCGGCGTCTTTGGAGAGCGCGATGGCGCGGTTGCCCGGCAGGGTCCAGGGCGTGGTGGTCCAGATCACGATGCTGGCGCCATCCAGCGCCGTGTTGCTGGCCTTCACCACGGGGAATTTCACGAAGACGGTATGCGAGGTGTGCTCGTGGTATTCGACCTCGGCCTCAGCCAGGGCGGTGCGCTCGACGATGGACCACATCACCGGCTTGGAGCCCTTGAACAGGCCACCATTCATCAGGAACTTGTGGATCTCGCGCACGATCTGGGCTTCGGCGCCGAAGCTCATCGTGGTGTAGGGATTCTTCCAGTCGCCGATCACGCCGAGCCGCTTGAACTCCTCGCGCTGCACGCCGATCCAGTGATCGGCGAAGTCGCGGCATTCCTTGCGGAACTCGTCGATCGGCACGTCGTCCTTGTTCTTGCCGGCGGCGCGGTACTTTTCCTCGATCTTCCACTCGATCGGCAGGCCGTGGCAGTCCCAGCCCGGCACGTAATTGGCGTCATAGCCCATCATCTGCCGTGAGCGGTTGATGGTGTCCTTCAGGATCTTGTTCAGCGCATGGCCCAGATGCAGGTTGCCGTTGGCATAGGGCGGGCCATCGTGCAGCACGAATTTCTCGCGGCCCTTGGAATCGGCGCGCAACTTTTCGTACAGGCCGATCTTTTCCCAGCGGGCCAGGATTTCCGGCTCCTTGGCCGGCAGGCCGGCCTTCATCGGGAAATCGGTGGTGGGCAGGAAAACGGTCGGGCGATAGTCTTTGGTCATTGGTCTACTCGGGGAATGCGGCCAGGCCTGCTCTGGCAGGGCGGGCGACGCGGCATGTCAGGAAAAGTCGAGGAAATCCCGGGCCTTAGAAAAGGACCGGGCCGCTAATTCGGGCCAAGGGAAAGCCCCGGAATATGGCGAATTGCCCAAGCATGGCGATGATTTAGCATTTGAGCCCGGCTCTGTCGAGAATGGGGCCGCCGAGGCGGAGCTGTCGAGATGGGCACCGCCTTCAGATGTGGCAGGCCGCCTCGATGCGGTTGCCGGCCGGGTCGATCACGAAAGCGGCGTAATAGCGCTCGTGGTAATGCGGGCGCAGACCGGGCGGCCCATCGTCGCGCCCGCCCGCCTGCAGGGCAGCGGCATGAAAGGCATCAACCTGCTCGTGACTGGCAGCCTTGAAGCACCAGTGGCGACGCGGGTCGGGCAGCATGGAAGGCGACTGCAGGACCGAGATATAGCTGCGCCCGGGCGCATCGGGCCGCGCACGCAGGCCATAGCCCAGGGCATCGTCTTTGACATAGACGCAGGGATAACCCAAGGCCTGCATCACGGCATCGTAGAAGCCGCGCACGGCGGCGATGTCGGGCACGGTGATGGAGACGTGGTCGAGCATGGGTGCCGTTCAGGTCTGCGCCAAAGCGCGCTTCGCCTCAATCACATCAAGGGCGATCTGGCGCTTGAGCGCCTCGGGGCCTTCGTATTTCAGCTCCGGCCGCAGGAAGGCGTGGAACTCCACCCGCATGGCCCGGCCGTAAAGATCGCCGGCGAAATCGAACAGGTAGACTTCCAGCTTCACGTCGGTCTGATCAAAAGTCGGCCGGATGCCGAGGCTGGCGACGCCGTCATAGCGCTGACCATCGACCTCGCAGCGCACGGCATAAATGCCGAATTTCGGAATCTGGAAATCGGTCAACGCCACATTGGCGGTGGGATAACCCAGCTCGCGGCCGCGCTTGTCGCCGTGCTCGACGATGCCGATGATTTCCCAGGGCCGCGCCAGCAGGCGGTTGGCGCCGGCCACGTCGCCGGCTTCCAGCAGCATGCGCACGCGCGAGGAGGAATAGGCGTCCCCATCGCCCTGCGCAGAGACAACCGTCACGCCGATGCCATGCTTCGCGCCCAGCTCGCGCAGCAGGTCGGTATTGCCCGCGCGCGCCTTGCCGAAGGTGAAATCATAGCCCACCACCACATGGCTTACACCTAAGTCCCGGGCCAGGATGTGATCGACGAATTCCTGCGGCGACTGGCCGGCCAAAGCACCATCGAACGGCAGGGCCAGCGTGGCGTTGACGCCCAGGCCGTCCAGGATGCGCGCCTTGGTCTCCAGCGCGTCGAGCCGGAAGGGCGGCGAAGCGGGCACGAAGAAGCGGCGCGGATGCGGCTCGAAGGTCATCACCGCCACGGGTTTGCCGCCGCTGTTCTCCGCCTGCGCGCGCGCCGCCGCGATCAGGGCGCGATGCCCCAGATGCACGCCGTCGAAATTGCCGATGGCGGCCACGGCGCCGCGCAGGGCCGGCGGGAAACTGGCGCTGGAGCGCAGCAGGCGCATGGCTGGGCGATCCGGATTACTTGGGGCGGCGACTGACCATCAGGGCGGCTTCGCCCTCGATCACCACGGTATCGCCGACGCGGCATTCGCAGGCGAATTTCACCCGGCGCTTTTCCGGCACGATCTCGGTGATGGTCACCTTGGCCACCACGGTGTCGCCGATGCGCACCGGCGCCTTGAAGCGCAGATCCTGCGAGATGTAGATGCAGCCCGGGCCGGGCAGCTTGGTGCCGAACACGGTGCTGAGCAGGGCCGCGCCAAGCATGCCATGGGCGATGCGGCCCTTGAATGGCGTGGCGGCGGCAAATTCCTCGTTCAGGTGCACCGGATTGGTGTCGCCCGACAGGTCGGCGAAGGCGACGATATCGGATTCGCTCACCGTCTTGGTGAAACTTTCCGACATGCCGACCGACAGGTCTTCCAGGTAATAGCCGTGCAAAGCCTGATAGGTCATGCTGGTCGGGTCCTTGAATTTGGCGAGCGGTTGACGGTTTTTGCGGGCGCGGCGACTATACGCGGCCCTGCCCTGAACGGGCAACACCCCGCCCTTTCGACTTCCGTCCGGACCTTATGCCCGCCATTCCACCGCTTTCCGCCTTTACCGAAGGTCAACGCCGCGCCATCCGCTACGTGCTGACCGATATCGACGACACCCTGACCAGCCATGGCCGGCTGACGGCGGAGGCCTATGCCGCGCTGGAGCGCCTGCAGGCGGCGGGCTTCCGGGTGATCCCGATCACCGGCCGGCCGGCCGGCTGGTGCGACCTGATCGCGCGCTTCTGGCCGGTGGACGGCATCGTGGGCGAAAACGGCGCGCTCTACATGCGCTATGACCGCGACGCCAAGGTGATGCGCCGGCGCTTTTTCCAGGACGATGCCGAACGCCGCGCCGCGCGGGCGAAGCTGGCGATGCTGGCCGAGACCATCCTGCGCGACGTGCCGGGCTGCGCGCTGGCCTCCGACCAGCAATACCGCGAATGCGACCTGGCCGTGGATTTCTGCGAGGACGTGAAGCCGCTGCCGCAGGATGCCATCGACAAAATCGTCGCGCTGTTCGAGGCGGCAGGCGCCACCGCGAAGGTCAGTTCGATTCATGTCAACGGCTGGTTCGGCCACTGGGACAAGCTTTCCATGACCAAGGTGCTGTTCGAGGAATGCTATGGCCTGCAGCTCGATGCGGTGCGTGACCAGATCGTGTTTGCCGGCGACAGCCCGAACGACGCCCCGATGTTCGGCTATTTTCCTTACAGCGTCGGCGTGGCGAATGTGCGGCCGTTCCTCGACCGCATCGCGGCGCCACCCGCCTTTGTCACGGCGGGCGAAGGCGGCAGCGGGTTCGTCGAACTGGCCGACGCGCTCATCGCGGCTAAAGCTATAGGATGACGTCGCCGGGCAGCGCCTTGCCCCAGACCAGCAGGCGATAGCTGCGCCAGGCCGGCACGTAATACGGATCGTTTTCGATCAGCGCGACGGCCTGCTCCCGCGTATCCGCCTCGATCACCCACAAACCGCCGACGAAGGGACCGCCGGGCTGCTCGCGCAGGCCGCCGCCGATGCGGATATGCTCGCCATGCTGCCGCAGATAGGCCAGATGCGCGGGCTCACGCTCGCGGCGCACCCCCATCATCTCGGGCCCGTCGGTGAAAAGCGCAATCCAGCGGGTCACGGCAGACTCACGCCGCCCTGGCGAGTTTCGGGATGCCGAACAGCATGCCCTGGCCGAACGGGAAATCGAGATCGCTGAGCTTCAACAGCTCCTGCTCGTTTTCCACCTTGCCCAGCACCGGCACCAGATTATGCCGCTGGCAGATCTCGGGTAGGTCGGCGAGGTCGATCGGCGACCTGGCGATCGCGCCGGCATCGCCGAACGCGGCGGCATCGAATTTCACGAAGCGTACGCCGTTCTTGGCCAGCAGGGCGAAATCAACGTCGAAGCGGTCGATGCCATCGACCGAGATGGCAAAACCCAAAGCCGCCAGCCGGCTGAGACGATACAGCCCGGCGCGATCCAGCTTCGCGATGCCGGCATGGCCGAATTCCAGCACAATATTGGCGGCATGCTCGCGTTCGCGCTGCAGGAAATCGTAGAGCGGATTGAAGGTCTCGATCTGCGCCAGCATGGCGGGCGACAGGTTGAGGAAAAAGCCGACATCCTTGGCGCGCTGCTCCAGCTTGCGCACCAGCTGCACGCTGCGCAGCAGCATCAGGGCATCGAATTCGTCGCGCAGGCCGGCAGCCTCCAGCGCGTCGAGGCATTCGGCGGCGCGGTAGGTCTGGCCCTCGGCGTCGCGCGGGCGGGCCAGCAGCTCGAAGAAGCGGATGCGGCGCTGCGGCAGGCTGACGATCGGCTGGATATGCAGCTCGACGCGGTTGTTGTTCAGCGCGTCGCGCACGGCCTCCAGCAGGCTGCCATCGTCGGCCGGCTCGGGCGCGGCGGCGATATCGCGCATCACCAGGCGCGGCTCGCGGGCTGATTCATTGGCGGCTTCCCTGGCCACGGCGGCATTGGCCGGCGGCAGGGTCCCGGCCTGCAGGGCCCCGGTCTGCAGGGCGATGGCGGGCGGCATGCTCATGGCGGGCGGCGGAATCTCGCCGCGCATATGCATCAACTCCTCGGTCAGGCCGTCGATCTCGGCGATCAGCCGGGCCTGCAGGCGGCTCCGCATCCAGCGTTCGCGGATGGTCCAGAACAGCAGCAGCAGGCCGAGCGCGATCAGGCCGGGATGCTGGCTGGCCAGGGCGGGTACCAGCCGGGTCAGGCTGACGCCGGCGACCAGCGCGACCAGCGACAGGGCGGCAAAGGTGAGCAATCCGGGCAGGGTTGGCATGGTGGCCTCCGTCCGCTTCCCGTCAGGCCGCAGATAAGCCGCGGGCGCACTGGTCGGGAAGCATGGCAACGCTATAGTTAAACGGCAGCAGCCTTAACGGAGGGTGAATCCATGGCCGCCCGCACAAGACTCCTGCCGAATCAAACCTCTATCGGCCGCCGCCGGCTGCTGGGCCTGCTGGGCGGCACGATTCTGGGAGGCAGCCTGCTGACCACCCTGCCCCGTTTCGCCCTCGGCCAGACAGGAAAAACCATGACCGCGCATGATTTCAGCTTCACCTCGATCGATGGCCAGCCGCTGCCGCTGAGCCAGTACAGGGGCAAGGCCATGCTGGTGGTCAACACCGCCTCGCAATGCGGCTATACCCCGCAATATGCCGACCTGCAGAAGCTGTGGGCCGGCTATCGCGAGCGCGGGCTGGTGGTGCTGGGCGTGCCGTCAAACGATTTCAACCAGGAAACCGGCTCGGCGAAAGACATCAAGGCGTTCTGCGAGGTGAATTTCGAGGTCGATTTCCCGCTCACCGACAAGGCAAAGGTGACTGGCGCGGAGGCCCATCCGCTGTATCGCTGGATCGCGGCACAGAAGGGCGAGGACGCGCTGCCGAAGTGGAATTTCCACAAGGTGCTGATCGGGCCGGACGGCAACGTGGCCGGCGTCTTCGCCACCCGGGTAAAGCCGACCGCGCCGGAAGTGATCGCCGCCATCGAGACGGCGCTGAAACAGGCAAAGGCTTAGGCGAAATCGCGCCAGCCGCTGGCCACACGGCCAAGCGCGGTGAGCAAGCATAACGCGCCGAACATCCAGGCCAGCAGCGGAAACCAGCCGGGCAGCGCCAGGCACAGCGCGAAGAACAGGATCGTCTCGGTGCCTTCGGTGAGGCCGCCGAGATGGTAGAAGCTCTTGCGACCGCGCGCCTCGGTGTCCTGCCCGCGCTTGGCGGCGATGATGGCATAGGCAAGGAAGCTGGAGGCCGTGGCCATGAAGGCGGCCAGCAGGAAGGCCGCCGGCAGCGCGGCGGCAGGCGGGTCGCGCCAGGCGAAGGCGAAAGCCAGCAGGGCGTAGACGGCAAAATCCAGCACGATATCCAGCAGCCCGCCGCGGTCGGTCGGGCCGTTGATGCGCGCCAGCGCGCCATCCAGCCCGTCGGCCAGACGGTTGAGCAGGAACAGCAGCAATGCGACAAGGCCCTGATCCAGCGCCAGCGCCAATGCCGCAGCCAGGCCGAGGGCGAAGCCGCCCAGCGTGACCGCATCGGCATGCCAGCGCAGGCGGTGGGCCAGGCGCCGCAGCGGCGGGTCGATCAGCGGCCGGAGGTAGGGGTCGAACATGGCCCATGATACACTGAATAGAAATATGAGGAGTCGACCATGACGATTGACAGCCAGGAACAGCTGGAACGCCTGATCCGCGTGGGCGGCGTGGTGGCTGCGGTCTGCCGCCTGATGGGCAGCAAGCTGGAACCGGGCATGACCACGCAGGAGCTGGACGAGATCGGCCGCGTCGCGCTGGAACTGGAAGGCTGCCGCTCGGCGCCGCAGCTGATGTACGACTTCCCCGGCGCCACCTGCATCAGCATCAACCACGCCGTGGCGCACGGCATCCCCGACGAGACCCGCATCCAGCCGGGCGACATGGTGAATATCGACGTCTCGGCCGAGCGCGAGGGCGTCTTCGCCGATACCGGTGCCAGCTTCATCGTGCCGCCGGTGCGGCCCGAGCAGGAGCATCTGTGCCAGACCACGCGCAAGGCGCTGAACCGCGCCATGCAGGCGGTGCGCACCGGGCAGAAGCTGAATGCCATCGGCCGCACCATCGAACAGACCGCGCAGCATCATGGCTATACCGTGATCCGCAACCTGGGCAGCCATGGCGTGGGCCATTCCCTGCACGAGGAGCCGGGCTTCATCCCCAGCTTTTACGATCCGCGCGACAAACGCGTGATGCAGGAGGGCATGGTCTTCACCATCGAGCCCTTCCTCTCCACCGGCGCCGAGCATGCCGACGACCATGACGACGGCTGGACGCTGATCACCGAGCCCGGCATCCTCACGGCGCAATACGAGCATACGCTGGTGGTGACCAAGCGCGGCCCGATCGTGGTGACGCTCTGAGTTTCTTGCCGTGAACTACCGCCACGCCTTCCATGCCGGCAATGTCGGCGACGTGCTCAAGCATGTCGTGCTGCTCGAATTGCTGGCCGCCCTGCATCGCAAGCCGAACCCGGTGCATCTGCTGGATACCCATGCCGGCATCGGCCTGTATGACCTGGCCTCGGACGAGGCCCAGCGCGGCGGCGAATACCGGCTGGGCGTGGGCGCCGTGCTGGCCGATCCGGCGGCGCACCGTGTCCTGCCGCGCTATGTGGCGGCATTGAAGGCGCTCAACCCCGAACTGGCGCCGGGCGGCGCGGGCCTGCGGCGTTATCCCGGCTCACCCTGGCTGCTGAAGCAGAGTTTGCGCGATGGCGACCGGCTGACGCTGTGCGAACTGCATCCCCAGGATGCCGAGACGCTTAAACAAAACATCGGCCGCGATCCGCGCGTGGCGGTGCATCACCGCGACGGCTTCGCCGCGCTGAAAGCCCTGCTGCCGCCGACGCCGCGCCGTGGCCTGGCGCTGATCGACCCGGCCTATGAGGCGAAGGATGAATTCGCTGTCCTGAGCAAGGCCGTGCTGGCCGGGCTGCAGCGCTGGCCGGTCGGGCAATTCGCCATCTGGTATCCGATCAAGGAGCAGAAGATGGTGGATGCCTGGAAGGCCGACCTGGCGAAACAGCTGAAAACCGAGACGCTGGCCATCGAACTGACCATCCGCGCGGCGAAAGAGCCGAAGCAGATGAATGGCAGCGGCCTGCTGCTGGTCAATCCGCCCTGGCAGATCGAACAGACGCTGCAGCCGATGCTGGATTTCCTGAAAAGCCGCCTGACCCGCGAGCCGGGCGCCGGCGCGCGCATCGAAACGCTGGTGAAAGCCGGCTAACGCCGATCAGTGGATGGTGCCCGATGGCGGCAGATCGTCGTCATCGTCATCATCCTCGTCGTCATCCTCCAGATCGTCATCCGGCTCCAGATCGTCGTTGCTGGCCAGCCCCTGCGGCGGCGTGGCGACCGGGCCGGCCTGGTGATGGCTCAGCTTCCAGCCCTTGCCTTCGCGCACGAAGATATTGGAGGCGATCAGATACTGGTCCTCGACGCGCTCGAAACACAGTACCAGCGCGACATCGCCCCATAACGTGACGCGTGGTCCGGTCATCTGCAGGGCCGGCTGGGACGGATTGGCGAGGATGCGGCGCCAGCCTTCCAGCACGGCGTCGCGGCCCATCAGCGGCGGCCAGCCGGGATGGATGCAGCAGATCGGCGCCGATTTGGCCCAGAGCGCCGCCATGGCGTCGATGTCGCGGCTGGCGAAAGCGCGATAGAAGGCGGCATTGGCATCCAGCAGGGCGGTTTCGTCGTCGGGCGGCAGGCTTGGCATGCGCCCACTCTAGGGCGGGCCGGCCCGTCTGTGTAGCCTCTTGCCTGCGGGGAAGCGGAATGCTTTATCTGCATCATGCCCGCCACGACCGCCCCGGATACTTCCTCTGGCCCAGTCTTCTCCGTGCTGATGGTCTGCACCGGCAATATCTGCCGTTCGCCGACCGCCGACGGCCTGCTGCGACACCGCCTGCGCGAAGCCGGCCTCGACAATCTGGTGCTGGTCGATTCCGCCGGCACCCATGACTACCATGTAGGCCGGCCGCCGGACCGCCGCAGCACGGCCAAGGCGCGATCCTACGGCGTCGACCTCAGCAGCCTGCGGGCCCGCCAGGTCAGAACCGAGGATTTCGCCCGCTTCGACCTGATCCTGGCCATGGATACCAGCCATCACGACATCCTGCTGCAGATCTGCCCGCCGCAATATCGCGAGCGGGTGAAGCTGTATCTGGATTACGCGCCGCAATTCGGCCGCGAGGTGCCCGATCCCTATTACGGCGCCGAGGACGGCTTTGAGACCGTGTGGCGCATGTGCGACGCGGTCAGCGCCGCCCTGCTGGACGAAATCCGCCGCCGCCTGGGCTAATTCTGCGCCATCCGGCGCTGCATCGCGGCCACCCCCTGATCCATCATGCCTTCGATCGCCGGCTTCAGTTCGACCGGCAACAGATCGGCCTGCCAGATAACGCGACAGCGGCCAGGTCCATCGTCAATAACCTGAAACGAGGCATTGTGATGCGTCAGCCGGCCGCCGACTGCCGCATAGGCCAGCCGGCGAGATGCATCGTCGACATCGACGATCACCTCACGCGCCACCACGCCATTGCTGAAGGTCACGATGCGCGCAGCGCCACCCTCCTCCAGGCGGCAATCGGTGACAAAGCCCGGCGCCAGCACGCGGTGAACCTCGCCCACGGCGCGGAAAGCGGCCCAGACGCTGCCGCTATCGGAGGAAACGGCGAATTCCTTGCGTATGGTCGGCATCGTCTCCTCCTCAGCCGCCTTTGCCGCAATAGGCCTCGATGCGGTAGCCGTCCGGATCGATCACGAAGGCCGCGTAGTAATCCGGGTCGTAATCGGCGCGCAGGCCGGGCTTGCCGTTGTCGCGTCCGCCCTGGGCCAGGGCCGCCGCATGGAAGGCATCGACGCTTTTGCGGCTGGGGGCATCAAAGCAGAAATGCAGGCCCGATTTCATGTCGGCCGGCACCGGGCTGTCGGTCGGGCTGATCCACAACGCCACGGCATCCTTGCCATAGCCGAGCGAAGCATCGCCCGCGCTGAGGCAGGCATAGCCGAGCGGTTTCAGCGCCGCGTCGTAAAAGGCCCTGGTTTTCGCCAGATCGCGGACGCCAATCGAAACATGGTTGAGCATGACGAATCTCCTGTTTTCCGCCGCCGGCTTGCTGCTGTCCGGGGCGGCCGGAAACGATCCTGCCCGCCTGCGCCATTCCGGCGCTTGGGGAAAGTTGCTATTCTGCCGCCATGCCGGTTATCGACGCCCCGCCGCCCGCAAAGCTGTCTTCCCGCGTGATCGCGCGCGGCAATGACTGGAGCGTGTCGGATTTCATCTGCCGCTTTGGTCCGCAGGATCGCGCTTTCGAGGAACGGCATGGCGATGTCGCCATCTCGGCGGTGGTGGCCGGCTCGTTCCGTTATCGCTGCGATTCCGGCGACGCCCTGCTGCATCCGGGCTCCTTCCTGCTCGGCAATGCCGGCGCCTGCTATGAATGTGGCCATGACCACGGCAGCGGCGACCACTGCATCGCCTTTCATTTCTCGCCGGCGCTGTTTGAGGAAATCGCCGCCAGCGCAGCGGGCTCGCATCGCTTCAGGTTTCCTGCCGCGATGCTGCCGGCGCGGCCGGACCTGGCCGCCACGCTGGTCGATATCGAGACGCTGGCCGCCGATGACAGCCGCATGGCGGCGGAGGATTTCGCCCTGCGACTGGCGGAAACCGTGCTGAAGGCGACTGCCGATGGCCGCAGCCGCAGCGCCGCGCCGACAACGGGCGAAAGGCGGAAGATCGGCAACGTCCTGCGGCATATCGAGGCCCATGCCGACCAGCCGCTGGATCTCGCCGCGCTGGCCGGCATTGCCTGCATGAGCAAATACCATTTCCTGCGCTGTTTCCGCCGCGTGGTGGGCAGCACGCCCTATCAGTATCTGCTGGACCTGCGCCTGCGGCGCGCCGCCATCGGCCTGGCCACCACAGCCTCGCCCGTGGCGGCCCTGGCCTATGAGGCCGGGTTCGGCGATCTGTCGACCTTCAACAACCGCTTCCGCGCCGTCTTCGGGGTCAGCCCCGGACAATTCCGCCGTAGCCGGAGTAATTACCCACCCACCTCTTGGGCGAAAAAGCATTGAGCCGTTACGTTTCTAAATAGTAACTTTCCGATTGTCCCCGCTGCCCTTATCCCTGATCTGGTCAGCCTTCCATGTCCGGATCGGAATATCATGCACCGTTCGATATCAGCCCTTGCCGTTCTTTTCGCCCTGGTTTCGCCCATGGCCGTGGCCCAGGCGGCAGCCCAGTCGCCCGCCAAGCCACAGCCACAGAGCCGGGCCGAAATCATCGCGGCCTGCATGAAGGAAGCTCAGGCCGCCGTTCGAACCGGCCCGAAATCGACCATGACGCCGATGCAGCGCATGACCGCGGAAGAGCAATGCCGCGCCCGCGCCGAGGCCGCCGAACAGAGCCAGGCCCAGGGCAAGCGCTGACCCGCGCCGGGCAGTCTTCAGCCTGCGGACGAGCAGCGCCGGACCTGCTACCCGGAATAGAGAAAGCGCGCCATCCTTCTTGATAAACGTTTGCTGCGCGGCGATGCCGCCTCGCCTATAGTCCCGCGTCCCTGATGCCCGAGATGCTAGGATCGACGTTATGAATCCTTATGCTGCCCTCGGCGTCGCCATCCTGCTGGCCGGCCTCGCCGCGCCGGGCATGGCCAGCGATGCCGCGAAAAAACCGAAAACCATTGGCGAGAAAATTGAAATCTGCATGCAGCAGATGGAGCGCGGCCATACCGCCGGGCGCAGGATGACGCCGCAGCAGCGCATGACGGCGGAAGCGCAATGCCGCGCCCGCGCCGAAAGCGAAACGGTTCAGAAAAACAGCTGAGCCGTCAGCCGAGGCCTGATGGCTTCGGCCCGCCGGTGGCCCAGTCGAGCAGCTGCACGGTATGCAGCACCGGCATTGGTTTGCCGCCTTCCGCTGCCAGCCCGCCAGCGATCTGCACCAGGCAGCCGATATTGCCCGCCGCCACCATCTGCGCCCCGGTGCCGGCGATGTTCTTCGCCTTGCGCGTCCGCAACTGCATGGCCAGTTCGGGCTGCAGCAGGTTGTAGGTGCCGGCCGAGCCGCAACACAGATGCGCCTCGGGCACGTCGCGCACGGCAAAGCCGGCTTTCGTCAGCAACTGCTTGGGCAGCGTCGTGATCTTCTGGCCGTGCTGCAAAGAGCAGGCGGAATGATAGGCCACGCTTAAACCCTGCGTCTCGCCCTGCGGCTTCAGATCGAGTTTCGCCAAAACTTCGGTCACGTCCCTGGCCAGCGCCGCGATGGTGGCGGCCCGGTCGCCCCAGGCCGGATCGTTGCGCAGCATGAAGCCGTAGTCTTTCACGGTGGTGCCGCAGCCCGAGGCGTTGATCACCACCGCGTCCAGTCCCTCGCCTTCATATTCGCGGTGCCACGCGGCGATATTGGCCTTGGCTTTGGCATGGGAATCATGCTCCTGCCCCATATGGTGGGTCAGTGCGCCGCAGCAGCCCGCGCCATCGGCGATCACCACGTCGCAGCCATGGCGGGTGAGCAGCCGGATGGTGGCGGCGTTGATCTCGGGGTCCAGCACCTTCTGGGCGCAGCCGGTCATCAGCGCCACGCGCAGGCGGCGCGGCCCTTGCGCGGGGAAAACCTGCGGCCGTTCGATGGCGGGGTCCATCGCCGGCAGGGATTTCGGCGCCAGCGCCACCATCGCCTTCAGCCGCCCGGGCAGCAGGGCACGGAACGGCCGCGCCAGCCGCGCGCCGATCAGGCTGAGGCGGAACAGCTTCGGGCTGGGCAGCAGCCGGGCCAGCAGGCCACGCAGGAGCCGGTCGGCCAGCGGGCGTTTGTATGTGGCCTCGATATGGGCGCGGGCATGATCGACCAGATGCATGTAATGCACGCTGCTTGGGCAGGTGGTCATGCACGAGAGGCAGGACAGGCAGCGGTCGACATGGCGCACAGTCTCTTCCGTGGCGGCCTGATCGCCTTCCAGCATCTGCTTGATCAGATAGATGCGGCCGCGCGGGCTGTCGCGCTCGTCGCCCAGCAGCACATAGGTCGGGCAGGTGGCCGTGCAGAAACCGCAATGCACGCATTTGCGCAGGATCTCGTTGGCGGTGGCGATGCCCGGATCGGCGAGCTGCGCGAGGGTAAAAGAGGTTTGCATCAGAGTCCCGCCGCCATGCGGCCCGGATTGAGGATGTTCATCGGATCGAAGCTTTCCTTCACGCGGCGGCTGAGCGCGGCCAAGGCTTCGGGCTGCGGCTGGAATACGTCGACGGAAGCGCGCACGGCCTGGTCGGCGCGGATCAGCGTGGCATGGCCGCCGCCTGCTGCGGCCACAGCGCCGCGCACCAGCGCCGCATGGGCATCCTGCGCCGGCGGCAGGCTGAGCCAGACGAGGCCACCGGCCCAGTCGTAGAAGAAAGCCGCACCGGGCTGTGTCGCGCGGATCGCCGCCGTCACGGCCGGGCCGCTCATCGGCGCCACGGACAGGCGCCACAGCACACGCTCCTGCGGCAGGATGAAGGCACTGGCATCGCGGATTTCGCGCCACAGCCAGGCCGAATTCATCGAATGCAACTCCTCCAGCGGCCCAAAGGATTGCAGCAGCGCGCGCAACGCCTCGCAGCGCGCCTTCACCGAAATATCGGTGCCCTCGACGCGGATCGCCGTCACCGCCATGCCGGCCTTGGCCACATAGGCGACGCCGGACAATGCCGCGATGGCCTCGGGCAGATGCGCCAGGCCGGCCACTTCATGCGGCGAGCAGGCGGCCGCCGCCATGGCCTGTGCGGCTTTCGCGTCGTCGAGGCCGAAGACCAGCACGGTGCGGGTTTTCTCGGGCGCGGGCAGCACCTTCAGCGTCACTTCCGCGAGTGCGGCCAGCGTGCCATAGGCGCCGCAGACCAGTTTCGGCAGGTCGTAACCGGTGACGTTCTTCACGACTTTCGCGCCGGCCTTGAAGATTTCGCCGCGCCCCGACACGGCGACGAAACCCAGCAGGTGATCGCGGATGGCGCCGGCCTTGAAGCGGCGCGGGCCGGCGAGATTGCACCCGATGGCGCCGCCGATGGTGCCACGACCGGCAGCATGGCCCCAGAGTGGGCCGTAATCGGGCGGCTCGAAGGCCAGCATCTGGTTGCTTGCCGCCAGCAGCTTTTCCACGTCGCTGACCAGCGTGCCGGGGCGCAGGGTCAGCACCAGCTCGGCCGGCTCATACTCCAGCACGCCGCTGAGGCGGCTGAGGTCGAGCGCGTATTCCGTCTGCCTGTTATCGAGATGGGCCGGGCGGCCGAGGCCCGCCTTGCTGCGATGGCCATGCAGGCTGAGCGGCTTGCCTTCGGCGGCGGCCCAGCGGATCGCGTCGGCCACGTCGGTGATACCGGAGGGGATGAAGGTCTCAGGCATGGTTTTCAGAACCGCGGCAGGTCGGGGAAAGCGAGCTGACCCTTGTGCACATGCATGCGGCCCAGTTCGGCGCAGCGATGCAGCACGGGGAATACCTTGCCCGGGTTGAGGCGGTGATTGGGGTCGAAGGCGCATTTCACCCGCATCTGCTGGGCGAGGTCGTCTTCGGAGAACATCGCCGGCATCAGGTCGCGCTTTTCGATGCCCACCCCATGCTCGCCGGTCAGAACGCCGCCGACCTCGACACAGAGCCGCAGGATGTCGGCGCCGAATTCCTCGGCGCGTTCCAGCTCGCCCGGGTTGTTGGCATCATAGAGGATCAGCGGATGCAGGTTGCCGTCGCCGGCATGGAACACGTTGGCGACGCGCAGCCGGTGCTTTTCCGACAGGCCGGCCATGCGCGTCAGCACCTCGGGCAGCTTCTTGCGCGGAATCGTGCCGTCCATGCACAGGTAATCGGGTGAGATGCGGCCGACGGCCGGAAACGCCGCCTTGCGCCCGGCCCAGAAAGTCAGCCGCTCGTCTTCATTCTGCGAGACGCGCAGATACACCGAGCCACAGCTTTCCGCGATGGCCTTCACGCGGACCAGCAGGTCGTCGACTTCCGCCGGCGGGCCGTCGAGTTCGATAATCAGCAGGGCTTCCACGTCGCGCGGATAGCCGGCCTGCACGAAATCCTCGGCCGCGTGGATGGCGGGCCGGTCCATCATCTCCATGCCGCCGGGGATGATGCCGCTGGCGATCACCTTCGCCACGCAGTCGCCGGCGGATTCCGACGACGGGAAACCGGCCAGCAAAGCGCGCTGGGTGGCGGGCCTGGGCAGGATGCGCACGGTGACTTCGGTGATCACGCCGAGCAGGCCTTCCGAGCCGCAGACCAGGCCCATCAGGTCGTAGCCCTCCGCATCGAGATGCCTGCCGCCCAAACGCACGACGTCGCCGTTCATAAGCACCATCTCGACGCCGAGGATGTTGTTGGTGGTGAGGCCGTATTTCAGGCAATGCACGCCGCCGGAATTCTCCGCCACGTTGCCGCCGATGGTGCAGGCGATCTGGCTGGAGGGATCGGGCGCGTAGTAGAAGCCGCGATGCTCAACCGCGCGGGTGATCCCGAGATTGGTGACGCCGGGCTGCACCACGGCGCAGCGGTTGTCCCAGTCGATGTCCAGAACCTTGTTGAACTTGCCAAGACCAAGCAGCACGCCGTCGGCCAGCGGCAGCGCGCCGCCCGACAACGACGTGCCGGCGCCGCGCGGCACCACCTTCACGTTGCGCGCGTTACACAGTTTCAGCACCTCGGATACCTGCTGCGTATCGCTGGGCAGCACGGCCACCAGCGGCAGCTGGCGATAGGCCGTGAGGCCGTCGCATTCGAAGGCGCGCAAGGACGTCTCGTCGGCGATCACGCCCTCGCCCGGCACGATGCGGCGCAGATCGGCGATCAGCTCCAGCCGCTGGGCGATGATCTCGGGTTCGGGGGCCGGCATCAGCATGGCTTAGTCCTTCACGCTATTCTCTTTCGCCGCGACGCCGTGGCGGGCGGCGGCGGCAAAGATATGGTCGCGCGCGGCCCGCGCCGCCTCTTCCGCAGCGCCGGCCTCGATGGCGGCCAGCAGCCGGGCATGTTCGGCCTGCGCCGCGGCGGCGCTGCCGTCATCGCGCGCGGATGCGGCCCAGGTGAGCGCGCGGGTGGCGGAGAAATGCTGCGCCAGGAAGGTGGCGAACTGCGCCAAATAGGGATTATGCGCCGCCGTGGCGATGGCGGCATGGAAGCTGTCGTCAGCGGAGGCGCCGTCTTCGCCGCTCTCCAGCGCCTGCTGCATCCGGGCGAAGGCGGTTTCCAGCGCGGCGAGGTCGGCGACGTTGCGCCGCTTCGCCGCCAGTTCGGCCATGCCGGCCTCGATCACGCCGCGCAATTCAAAGATATGCGCCAGATCGGCAGGCGCGATCCGGCCGGTGTCGGATGGGGCAATGCGGAAATTGGCCATGCCCGGCTTCGCCACCACGAAGGCGCCGGCCCCCTGGCGGGTATCGACGAAACCATCAGCCTTCAGGCGGGCGATGGCCTCGCGCACCACCGCGCGGCTGACGCCATACTGCTCAACCAGCTGCTTTTCGGTCGGCAGGCGGTCGCCCGGGCGGAACGCGCCGGCCCGAATCGCCGTGGCCAGCCGGGCGGCCAGCATGCCGCTCAGGCCCGTGGCCCGCGGCAGGGCGGAATCGTCGTTGGTGGGGGCAGTGGTGCTCGGCATCGGCATTACTTGTCAGCTTGTCTGACAAATTGCCCAGGCGACCCGATCTGTCAAGCCGGAAATAGCAAACGGCCCGGCTGCTGGGCAGCCGGGCCGTTTAAACTGTCAGAAGACTGACGGGGTCAGGCCGAAGCCTGTCCCGATATCAGCCCTGGCGCGCCTTGAAGCGCGGGTTGGTCTTGTTGATCACATAGACCCGGCCCTTGCGGCGAACCACGCGGCAATCCCGATGGCGGGTCTTGGCCGACTTGAGTGAATTCACGACCTTCATGATACCTGACCTCAGAAACCATCTAACGGTGCAAACAAAAACCGGGCGCAACGTGGCCCGCCCGGCGGAAAAGTGGGCGGACCATACCGGCGGCCCCGCCCCCTGTCAACCGGAAAACCGGCCGGAATACGGCGTTTAAACCCTCAGAATTCCTGCCAATCCTCATCATCGCTGGCTTTCGGCGGCGGTGGTGGCGGAGCGGCGGCGGCCACCGGACGGGGCGCGGGTTTGGCGGCGGCAGGCCTGGGGGCGACCGGCCTCGCGGCGGCCGCCTTCGAGTCGGCCGGTTTGACGACCGCCGGCCGGGCGACGACCACCGGCGCAACACTGGCCGGGCGGGCCATGGCGCTGCTCTCGCCGCCCAGCTTGAAGAAGCCGACCAGATCGGCGAGCTGCTGGGCCTGCTGGTTGAGCGACTGGGCAGCCGCCGTGGTCTCTTCGACCAGCGCTGCATTGCGCTGGGTCATCTCGTCCATGCTGCCCACGGCGGTGTTGATCTGATCGAG
>NZ_JANLJJ010000078.1:0-4385 GCF_029255545.1 Ferrovibrio sp.
GCCACGGCCGTGCTGATGGCCGAGCGGCCGACGCCGCCGGCGGTGATGAAGCGCCTGAAAGACCATCAGGCCAGCCTCTTCTACGGCGTGCCGACGCTTTATGCCGGTATTCTTGCCGCCGAAGGGATCACGAAAGAGAGCGGTTCGGCGAAGTTGCGCCGCTGCGTTTCGGCCGGCGAGGCCTTGCCCGAGGATATCGGCAAGCGCTGGGAAAAACTGTTTGGCGTCGAGATTCTGGACGGCATCGGCTCGACCGAGATGCTGCATATCTTCCTGTCGAACCGGCCGGGTGACGTGCGCTACGGCACCACCGGCATAGCCGTGCCGGGTTATGACCTGCGCATCGTCGACGAGCATGGCAAGGACGTGGAGCAGGGCGGCATCGGCGAATTGCTGGTCAGTGGCCCGTCCAGCGCCATGGCCTACTGGAACAACCGCACCAAGAGCATCGCCACCTTCCATGGCCCATGGACGCGCACCGGCGACAAATACCTGCGCACCAATGACGGCTATTACATCTATGCCGGCCGTTCCGATGACATGCTGAAAGTCAGCGGCATCTGGGTTTCGCCATTCGAGGTCGAATCCGCCCTGCTGGCGCATCCCAAGGTGCTGGAAGCCGCCGTGGTGGCCCATGCCGACACCGACGATCTGATCAAGCCCAAGGCCTATGTGGTGCTCAAGCCTGGCATCGGTGCGGAAGACGCGCTGGCCGATGAACTGAAGGCCTTCGTGAAGGATCGCCTGGCGCCTTACAAGTATCCGCGCTGGGTCGAGATCGTCGGCGAACTGCCCAAGACGGCCACAGGCAAGATCCAGCGTTTCAAACTGCGCGACAAGGCATGATGCATTGGGCATGACGGCAGATTGCAGCCATGTCGAGCTGAGCGGCGGACGGATCGAATATCGCTGGGTCGGTCCGCGCGATGCCGGTCTGCCTGTGTTGGTCTTCCTGCATGAGGGATTGGGCTGCGTCGCGTTATGGAAGGATTTCCCTGATCGCGTGGCGGCGGCCACCGGTCTGCCGGCGCTGGTATACAGCCGCATCGGCTATGGCGGCTCCAGCCCCTGCGCGCTGCCCCGGCCACTCACCTACATGCATGAGGAAGGCGAACGGGGGCTGCCCGAACTGCTGGCGGCCCTGGGCATCCGGCGCCATATCCTGGTCGGGCATTCCGATGGCGCTTCGATTGCGCTGATTTACGCTGGCACCCCGCATGATGGCCTGCTGGGACTGGCCGTCATGGCGCCACACAGTTTCTGCGAGGCGGTTTCGGTCGCCTCGATCCGCGCCGCCAACGAGGCTTATACCAGCGGCGACCTGCGCGCGCGGCTGCAGCGCTATCATGGCGACAATGTCGATTGCGCCTTCCATGGCTGGTGTGATGGCTGGCTCAATCCGGGTTTCCTGCGCTGGAACATCGAGGGCTATGTCGACCGCATCACGGCGCCGGTCCTGGTGATCCAGGGCGAGGATGACGAATACGGCACGGCGGCGCAGGTCGAGTCCATTGCCCGCCGGGTGGCGGGGGCGGAGACCCTGATGCTGCCAGCTTGCGGCCACTCCCCCCAACGGGACCAGCCCGAGGTTACTCTTGGCGCGATTGCCAGTTTCATCCGTAAGCTGACGGTCTGAAGGCGCGACTCGCTACATAAAATTGAAAGTCAGTCTCACTTGCTGCTGGTCAGGGTGGGTGCTAGTTTCTGCTCCTGAAAGTTAATCGCATAAACAACCATCCCGCTTACAGGAGCAGAGGCATGCGTCTCGCCACTCTCAGCCAACCCTCCATAACCCGCCGTGTTGCCATGCTCGGGCTGCTGGCCGGCGCCGCGATCCTTGGCCTGCCCGGCCTCGCCGCGGCGCAGGACAAGGTGATCAACCTGTATTCCTCGCGGCATTACGATACCGACGAGGCGCTCTACGCCAATTTCACCAAGGAAACCGGTATCAAGATCAACCGGCTGGAAGCCAGCGAGGACCAGCTGCTGCAGCGCATGCGCGCCGAGGGCGACAAGAGCCCGGCCGACGTGCTGATCACCGTGGATGCCGGCCGCCTGTGGCGTGCCCAGGAAGCGGGTCTGCTGCAGCCGGTGAAATCCGCGGCGCTGGAAAAGGCCATTCCGGCCCATCTGCGCGAACCCGATGGTCATTGGTTCGGTTTCTCCAAGCGCGCCCGCATCTTCGTGGTCAACAAGACCAAGGTGAAGGCCGGCGAGCTGAACCGTTATGAAGATCTGGCCGATACGAAATGGAAGGGTCGCCTGCTGATCCGCTCGTCGACCAATGTCTATAACCAGTCGCTGGTCGGCGCGATGATCGCCACGCTGGGGCCTGAGGCGACCGAGACTTGGGCTCGGCATGTGGTGGCCAATTTCGCCCGCGCGCCGAAGGGCGGCGACACCGACCAGATCAAGGCGGTGGCGGCCGGCGAGGGCGATGTGGCGTTGTCCAACACCTATTACTTCGCGCGCCTGCTGGGCTCGAAGAAGCCTGAGGATCAGGCCATTGTTGCCAATCTGGCGGTGATCTTCCCCAACCAGGGCGATCGCGGCACCCATGTGAATATCAGCGGCGCCGGCGTGGCCAGGCATTCGCCCAACAAGGCAAATGCCATCAAGTTCCTCGAATACCTCGCCTCCAAGCAGGCGCAGGAATATTTCGCCAGGGGCAATTACGAATTCCCGGTGATTGGCGGCGTGCCACTGCATCCGGTGATTGCCGCCTGGTCGGAATTCAAGGAAGACACGCTGAATGCCGCGGTGTTCGGCAAGAACAACGAAGCGGCGCTCAAGCTGATGGACCGGGCTGGCTGGAAGTAACTGGCTATTGCCACGGCAATGCAAAAGGGCGGGATTTCCCGCCCTTTTTTATTCATCGCCAATACGCAGCGTCAGGCCCGCCGCGCGATCACCATGAAGCAGGGCACCGGCTGGCCCATTTCCTCGCGGCCATAGGTCTGCTCCAGGCTGAGTACCGTAAAGCCCGCTTGCTGCAGCGCGCGACGCAGGTAGCCTTCGTCATGCTGGTAACGTCCGGTCGGGCCAAGCTTGAAGCCTTCCGCCGGTGCAGGGCCCTGCATCGCCTCGACGGTGAAACCGAGCAGGCCGCCGGGCGTGGTTTTCGCTGCGATGGCCTGCAGGGTCGGGTCGAGCAGGCCGAAATAGCAGAACACATCGGCGGCCACCGTCATGTCGTAACGCTCCGCCGCGCTGCCGAGGAAGGCGCCCAGTTCAGCCTCGTGCAGCGCATCGTAGAGGCCACGCGCTTTCGCCTTGGCCAGCATGCCGCCACTGAGGTCGACGCCGACCAGCCGTTTGGCCAGCGGTTTCAGCAACGGGGCGCAGAGGCCGGTGCCACAACCGGCATCGAGGATGGCAAGGCCATGGCGCGCGCCAAGCTGTTGCTGCAATGCGCCGCAGAGCAGTTCGGGCACGCGATAGCCCAGCCCGGCCAGCGTCTTCTCGAAATCGCCGGCGAAGCGGTCGAAGGTTTCGCGCACATAGGTGTCGTCGGCGCGCGCCGGAGCATTCTCGCCCAGGATGGCGGCGGCCATATGCTGCGCCACCGGATCGGCTTTGCAGGTCTCGCGCCATTGCCGGGCGTAGCGCTGTGCCTTGTCGGTCTGGCCGGCGCGGATCATGCCATAGAGCATCTCGCCCATATGGTATTGCAGCATGGTGTCGTCCGGCGCCACGGCGATGGCGCGGAAGGTGACTTCCGCGCCCTGTTCGTATTCGCCGATCTTGTAGAGCGACAGCGACATGTTGCGCAGCGCATGAGGATGGTTCGGCGCCAGGGCCACCGCCTTCAGGCAGCTGTCGATGGCGCCGTGGAAATCCTGCCGCGTGGCCAGCAGGCCGGCCAGATTGGCATGGGCATCGGCAAAACCCGGCTCCAGGGCCACCGCCTGGCGATAGGCGGCCTCGGCCTCATTGGTCTGGTCGGCGTCGCGATAGGCATTGCCAAGGCTGAAATAGGCCTGGGCATAGGCGGGATGCTGCTCGATGGCGGTCTTGTAGCTGGCGATGGCGCCCGGAATGTCACCGCTTTGGCGCAAGGCCACGCCGAGATTGAAATGCAGCAGGGGATGCTGCTGCTGCTTCAGGCCATCGCGATAGGTCTCGATCGCCTGCGCGACGCGGCCCTGGCGCAGATAGGCGTTGCCGAGATGGACGTAACCGTCGACCACCTGCGGGGCCAGTTGAATGGCGCGCTTGAAGGCCTGCGCGGCGGGTTTGGCCTCGCCAAGCTGGGTGTGCAATTGCCCGAGGCCGAACCAGGCATCGGCGCGGCGTGGGCTTTTCTTCACCAGGTCGTCCAGCAGCCTGCGGGCGGCATCGACCTGGCCCTGCGCCAGCAGGGCGGACGCCATCGCCAGGGGATC